>NZ_JBHLTC010000018.1:0-901584 GCF_042434725.1 Kribbella deserti
AGCGCCTAACACACAACAACGAAGGACCAACCGTCGTACACCACTCCAAAGGACTTGACCAGCCCAGCACCACGCCGCGTGAGCCCGGTGCGATGACGCCGACCCGGCGCGGAGCGTGCGGAACCACCCGGGGCGACCGGCCATACCTCACCCGTCCCCCTGATAGCCCGCTGTCCTTGGCCGGGTCGGACCGGGTCAAGGGCGCGCACGCGTCGCCGCAGGCGATTTTCAACCCTTGACGCGGGCCGACCCGGCCTGACAATTCGCGACTCCTCAGGGGGACGGGTGACCACGGAAAAACCCCGGCCCCACGCGCACACGCGACCACACGCGCCGACTCGCCCGCGCCGACTCGCCCGCGCCGACTCGCCGACTCGCCGACTCGCGCCGACTCGCGCCGACTCGCGCCGACTCGCGCCGACTCGCGCCGACTCGCGCCGACTCGCGCCGACTCGCGCCGACTCGCGCCGACTCGCGCCGACTCGCGCCGACTCGTGACCATTCGTGCCGACTCGCGAGTGAAGACGCATGAACCCGTCGCAAAACACGGGCCCGGGCAAACCCGTTCCTGGCGTTTTTCGGTCCGAATCCGCCTCCTCCGTCGCCGGCCGGCACAAGGTCCGCAGTGGCTTGGAGGGCGGATTCGGACCGACGAACGCCAATTAGATGCGTGGAGCGAGCAGTTTTGCGCAGCGAATCGAGGGCTTGCTTCATCCTGGGACATCGGACAACTTCCCCCGCCGTCGCTCAGACAGCGGCGCCGAGGCCACGATAAGTCCTGACGTGGTCTGAGGTCTGAGCTTGTAACGCGTTGATTAAGTGGACGCTCAATCCGGCTGACAACGTTGACATGCGCAGTTTGCACCGGCCACGATGTCGGACAACTCCGCCCGTGGGGTGGTCCGCCGATCTCGGGAGTGTGTGATGCCGCGTCTGTCTCGTTCCACGCGTTTGTTGGGGGTGACCCTCGGACTCGCCCTGGCTCTGACCGCCTGTGGTGGCGGTTCCGGTGAGGGTGAGGGCTCCGGCGGTGCGAAGGGGGTCACCATCGCGCTGTCGGCCGAGCCGATCGAGTGGATCAACCCGCTGAACGAGAACGGCAGCCCGGGTATTCAGGTGGCGCAGGCGATGTTCGCGCCGCTGGTGACGACCGACGCGAGCACCGGCAAGCTGCAGAACGTGCTGGCCGAATCGGTCACGCCGGACGCCACCAGCCAGACCTGGACGATCAAGCTGAAGAAGGGCAACACCTTCCAGAACGGTCAGCCGCTGACCGCCAAGGACTACGTCGACAGCTGGAACCTGACCGCCCAGGGTTCGAACGCCTGGAAGAACAACGGCTTCTTCTCCAAGGTCGAGGGCTACGACGCGCTGAACCCGGAGACCGCCGAGGGCGCGACGC
The DNA here is from genome assembly GCF_042434725.1 of Kribbella deserti. NCBI lineage: Bacteria > Bacillati > Actinomycetota > Actinomycetes > Propionibacteriales > Kribbellaceae > Kribbella > Kribbella deserti. The sequence continues at coordinate 1,403 of NZ_JBHLTC010000018.1, forward strand.
CCAAGCCGACCGCGGTGAAGGCGATGACGGGCCTGAAGCTGGTGGACGAGCACACCTTCTCGGTGAAGCTGAAGTACCCGTTCTCGCAGTTTGGGCTCACCCTGCAGTACATGGGACTCGCGCCGCTGGCCGAGGAGGTTCGTAAGGACCCGAAGGCCTACGAGCGCAAGCAGATCGGCAACGGCCCGTACAAGCTCGCTACCGGCGAGTGGAAGGCCGGCGAGGACATCAAGCTGGTGAAGTGGGACGGCTACAAGGGCCCGAACGCGCCCGAGGCCGACTCGATCACCTTCCGGTTCATTCCGAACGAGGACACCGCGTACAACGAGTTCCTGGCCGGTACGGTCGACTTCGTTTCGGTGCCGGCGACCAAGATCCAGACGTTCAAGACCGACGCGCCGGATCGCTGGATGCTGAGCGAGAGCTCCGGTAACAACTACTGGGCTTTCCCGACCTGGGACCCGCGCTTCGCGAACCCGAAGCTGCGGCACGCCTTCTCGATGGCCATCGACCGGGAGGCGTTCGCCAAGCTGGTCGGTATCGCCACCCCGGCCACCGGTCTGATCGCGCCCGACATCAACGGCGCCCGGCCCGGCGCCTGCAAGACCTGCAAGCTGGACGTCGCAGAGGCCAAGCGGCTGCTCGCCGAGGCCGGCGGTTTCAACGGCCCGCTGTCGATCTACTACAACACCACCCGCGCCACCGGCCAGATCTTCGCCGAGGCGCTCGGCAACATGATCCGGCAGAACCTCGGCATCGAGGTCAAGTACGTCGGCAAGCAGGGCTCGGAGATCACCAAGCTGGCCGACGACCGCAAGCTCGACGGTATGCGCCTGTCCGGCTGGGGTCACGACTACCCGTCGATCGAGGACTACCTGACGCCGATGCTCAAGTCGACCGGTGACGCGAACTTCGCCGGCTACAAGAACCCGAAGCTGGACGACCTGCTGGCCAAGGGTGACGCCGAGCCGGACCAGGAAAAGGCGATCAAGATCTACCAGCAGGCCGAAGACCTCGCGCTGCAGGACCTGCCGCTGATTCCCTTGTGGCACGGGCAGAACGCCTACCTGCACTCGGAGCGGATCCAGCCGCGGAACTCGAAGTTCCTCGGGGTGCAGCCGCTCTACTCGACCTTCAAGTGATCCGTTTCATTCTCCGGCGGGTGCTGGCCGCGATTCCGATCGGCATCGTCGTCACGCTGGGGGTCTTCGCGCTGGTGTTCGCCATGCCCGGAGACCCCCTGCGGGAACTCGCCGGTGACAAGCCGATTCCGGAGTCGGTGATGGCGGCCATGCGGGCGCAGTACCACCTGGACGAGCCGTTCATCGTGCAGTACCTGCTGACCATGCGCGACATCTTCACCGGCAACTTCGGTACGACGTTCGCCGGCGCGGATATCGCCCAGCAGTTGGAGATGCGCATCCCGGTGACGCTGCAACTGGCCCTGCTGTCAAACGTGTTCCAGTGGGGCGCGGGTCTGTTGTTCGGGATCTACGCCGGGTTCAAGCGCAACGGCCTGGTCGATCGGTCCTTGTTGCTGGCCACCCTCGTCATTCTCGCCGTACCCGGTCTGGTGGTGTTCTTCGCGGGCCAGTTCCTGTTCGGCGTACAGCTCAAGTGGTTCCCGGTGTCGGGGACGGCGGACGGGTTCCCGATGTCGTACCTGCTGCCCGCTTTGCTGATCGGCCTGCTCGGGTTTGCCGGGCTGGCCCGGTTGATGCGTACGTCGATCGTGGAAACGGTGAACGCCGACTTCGTGAAAACGGCCCGGGCCAAGGGCCTGGGGGAGCAGCGGGTGTTGTGGCGGCACATCCTGCCGAACGCGATGCTGCCGGTCGTCACCTTCATCGGGCTCGACCTGGCCGGCATGTTCGGTGGCGCGATCCTGACCGAGAGCATCTTCAACCTGCCCGGGCTCGGCCAGTTCATGTTCCAGGCGATCAAGCTGAAGGAGGGTGGTGTGGTGGTACTGCTGTCGACGCTGGCCTTTGTCACCTTCATCCTGATCAACCTTTTGGTGGACGCGTTGTACGGCATTCTGGATCCGCGGGTGCGCCATGTCTGACGTTCAGGCGGTGGTCGGGGCCGAGGCGCAGGACGTCGGCGGAACGCTGTCCAACAAGGACTTGCTGCGCGCGCTGTTGCGCAAGCCGCAGTTCGTGCTGTGCAGCCTGTTGTTGCTGGTGTTCTTCACGATGGCGGCCGTGCCGAGGTTGTTCACCTCGGTCGATCCGCGCAGCTGCGACCTGTCGAAGAGCCGGGCCGGTCGCGAGCCCGGGCATCTGTTCGGGTTCGACATCCAGGGCTGCGACTACTTCGCCAATGTCGTGTACGGCGCGCGGCCGTCGGTGCTGGTCAGCATCGTCGCCAGTTTCGGCGTCTTCGTACTCGCGGCGGTGCTCGGCCTGCTGGCCGGGTACTTCCCGGGCTTCGTGGACAGCCTGATCTCGCGCACCGCGGACGTGCTGTTCTCCGTACCGGGCATCGTCGTACTGATCGTGATCCTGAATTCGGTGCCGAACCGCAGTATCTGGGTGATCGTCGGCGTCATCCTGCTGATCGGCTGGCCGCATGGCATGCGGCTGATGCGATCCACCGTGTTCTCGGTGCGGAACCGGGAGTTCGTGCTGGCCGCGCGCTCGATCGGAGTGCCGCCGTTGCGGATCCTGCGCAAGCACGTCTTTCCGAACGCGATGGCGCCGCTGCTGGCGATGACCACGCTCGGCATCGGCGGCATGGTCGGCCTGGAGGCGGTACTGACCTTCCTCGGCGTCGGACTGCAGCCGCCGACGATCTCGTGGGGCAGCCAGTTCGGTGTCGCCGCGTCGTACCGCGACACCCCGCATCTGTTCATCTGGCCGGCGCTGTTCATCTCGACGATGACGATCTCGTTCATGATCATCGGCGACTCGATCCGCGACGCCCTCGACCCGAAGCTGCTGCGATGACTACCGCCTCGATAGGTGAAGTGCTGCTCAAGGTGGACAACCTGAGCGTGGAGTTCGACACTCCGCGCGGCGTGGTCCGGGCCGTCGACGACGTGTCCTGGCAGGTCCGCGCGGGTGAGACGCTCGCGATCTTGGGGGAGTCGGGCTCGGGCAAGAGCGTTTCGACCCAGGCGCTGACCGGGATTCTGGAGATGCCGCCCGGGCGGATCGTATCGGGCACCGCCGAGTATCGCGGTGACGACCTGATCGCGATGTCGGTGCGGGAGCGGCGCAAGATCGTCGGCGACCGGATCACGATGGTCTTCCAGGACTCGTTGTCCGCGCTGAATCCGGTTCAGTCCGTCGGCCGGCAGATTGCCGAGTGCTATCAGGTCCACCGGGGCATATCGAAGCGCGACGCGATGAAGCGCGCGGCCGAGATGCTCGACCGGGTCCGGATTCCGGCGGCGGCCAAGCGGGTGAACGACTACCCGCACGAGTTCTCTGGCGGAATGCGCCAGCGGGTGATGCTGGCGATGGCCCTCGCGCTCGATCCCGACGTATTGATCGCGGACGAGCCGACGACCGCGCTGGACGTCACCGTGCAGGCGCAGATCCTCGAGCTGATCGCGGAGTTGCAGGCCGAACGGCAGATGGGCGTTGTGCTGATCACGCACGACCTTGGCGTGGTCGCGGATGTCGCCGACAACGTCGTGGTGATGTACGCCGGCCACGTGGTCGAGCGGGCTCCGACGACCGAGGCGCTCGAACGGCCGGTGCATCCGTACACCGAGGGCCTGCTCGGTTCGATGCCGTCGGCCGAGCTGAAGGGGCAGGAGTTGCCGACCATTCCCGGTACGCCGCCTTCGTTGCACGCGATGCCGTCGGGTTGTGCGTTCCGCCCGCGGTGTCCGCTGGCGATCGACGAGTGCGCGGACGAGCAGCCACCCCTGCTGGCGGTGGCGCCCGGGCGCGAGGCGGCCTGTATCCGTCGTACGTCCTTGCCGGAGCCGAGAGTCGAGGAGACGATATGAGCGGCGAAGAGTTGCTGGTGGCAACGAATCTGGTCAAGCACTACGACATCAGCGAGTCGTTCTCGTTCGGGCGCAAGACCGTGGTCCGGGCCGTCGACGGGGTGGATCTGACCCTGCGCAAGGGCGAATCCCTTGGCATCGTGGGCGAGTCCGGTTGCGGCAAGTCCACCCTGGTCCGGCTGTTGTCCGCGCTGGAACGGCCGACCGCCGGCGAACTGCACTTCGACGGCGTCGACGTGAACAAGCTGCGCGCGAAGGCCTTGCGGCAATGGCGGCGCCGGATCCAGGTCGTGTTCCAGGACCCGTACTCCAGCCTCAACCCGCGAATGCGGATCGGCGAGATCGTGGCCGAACCGCTGGAGGTTCACCCCGAGGTCTCCAAGGGCCTGAAGATTCGTAACCGGGTGCGCGAGTTACTCGAATTGGTAGGCCTGCGCGCCGAGGACGAGACGCGTTTCCCGCATCAGTTCTCCGGTGGTCAGCGCCAGCGGATCGGTATCGCCCGGGCGATCGCGCTGAACCCGGACGTGCTGCTGTGCGACGAGCCGGTCTCGGCGCTCGACCTTTCGGTGCAGGCGCAGGTGGTGAACCTGTTGATGCGCCTGCAGCGGGAGCTCGGGTTGAGCATCATCTTCGTGGCGCACGACCTGTCCGTCGTTCGGCACGTGTCGGACCGGGTGGCGGTGATGTACCTCGGCCGGGTGGCGGAGCTTGGTGCCGATACCCAGGTGTACGACGTACCGGCGCATCCGTACACGCAGGCCCTCCTCAGCGCCGAGCCGGGTTTGGCGCGGGCAGGCCGTCGCCGGATCGTGCTGGCGGGGGATCCGCCTTCGCCGGTCGCGCCGCCGCCGGGCTGCCGGTTCCACACCCGATGTCTCCGGGCCGAAGCCCGTTGTTCGACCGAGGTACCGGAATTGCGGGTGATTCCGTCAGGTCAGCAGGTTGCGTGTCATTTCGCCGAAGATTCACAAGCCCGATACACGGCGATGGCAAGAATCTGACGCCGGGATGCAACCATCGGTAGATGTCCGTCGTTGGGATCTACGGACGCACCGATCGTTGTTTACCTGGGGATGAACAGAAGATGACGCAGAGCCGCTTCACCGTCGAGCCGTTACCGAGCAGTTCGGTCACGGGGCCGCTGTCCGCCGCCGGCGTGCTGCTGACCGACGAGCACGGCCGGATCCTGATGGTCTCGAACCCGTACCGTGAGGGCCTGGTGCTGCCGGGGGGCGGTATCGAGTTCGACGAGTCGCCCGCGCAGGCGGCCGAGCGCGAGGTCCGGGAGGAGCTTGGCCTGGTCGTGTGCGTGACCCGGCTGCTGGCCGTTCACCACCGGACCGATCCGTTCCAGCCGGCCGTGACGCTCTATGTCTTCGACACCGACCCGATTCCGAGCAACACGCCGCTGGTGCTCCAGCCGGGCGAGATCACCGAGACCTTCTGGCTGCCCCCGGCCGAGGCGATCCGCCGGCATGCGTTCCGCGGTCAGCTCCGCCTCGAGGCCGCCCTGCAGGCCCGGGCCACCGGCCAGACCCTCTACCTGGACGACACCCACACCCTGCCGTTCGACTGATCCACCCGGGCGGCAGCCAAGACCACGCCTACGCGGGCATGGCGGTGGGACCCTCGGCCACCAGGCGACCGGAGAGTCCCACCTGGCATCAGGTCTACCCCGCCGATGCCAGCCCTACTCCCGTTGATCAAGGATTTTTCGCGGGTGAGATTGTAGGGGGGTCTGAGGTTCTTCAACGGTTGGCGGCGCTCACCGTCAAATAACCTCAAACACACCCCACTGGGGGTTCGATGTCAGCCGGAGAGGGAGCGAATGACGATCAAGGTGGGCGTGCTCGGGGCCAAGGGCAAGATGGGGTCCCAGACCTGCCAGGCGGTCGAGGCCGCGGCGGACTGTGAGCTGGTCGCCGCGCTGGATCAGGGCGACGAGCTGCAGCAGCTGGTCGACGCGGGCGCGCAGGTGGTGGTCGACTTCACCCGGCCCGAGGTTGTGATGGACAACCTCGAGTTCTGCATCGGGCACGGCATTTCCGCGGTCGTCGGCACCACCGGTTTCGACGAGCAGCGCCTCGACACGTTGCGCGGCCGGCTCGCGTCGAACCCGGATGTCGGTGTGCTGATCGCGGCCAACTTCTCCATCGGCGCGGTGCTGATGATGCGGTTCGCCGCCCAGGCCGCCCGGTTCTACGAGTCGGTAGAGATCATCGAGCTGCACCACCCGGACAAGGTCGACGCCCCCTCGGGCACGGCCCGCCGTACGGCGGAACTGGTGGCGGAGGCCCGCCGCATTGCCGGGAGCCCGCCCGTGCCGGACGCCACCACCCAGGAACTGCCTGGCGCGCGTGGCGCCGAGGTGGAGGGCATTCGCGTGCACGGTGTGCGGCTGCGCGGGTTGATCGCCCACCAGGAAGTCTTGTTCGGCGACACGGGGGAGACCCTGACGATCCGGCACGACTCGCTGCACCGGGAGTCGTTCATGGCCGGGGTCCTGCTCGGCGTCCGGCGGATCGGCGGCACGCAGGGGCTGACCGTGGGCCTCGAGCACTTCCTCGACCTGGATGCGGCGCGCTGACGTGACCGCCAAGCGCGTCGTTCTTGTCCTGGCCGCGGTCTTCCTCATTTACGCGGGGCTGCTCGGCTATCGGGGCATCCTGCTGATCGGAACCGGCGAACCGGTCGGGATCCTGCTCGGCCTCGCCGTACTGGTGATCCCGGTCATCGGCGCCTACCTGGTTTGGCGGGAGTACCAGTTCGGCCGGGCGACCGAGCGCCTCGCGGGCGAGCTGGAGGCGTCCGGCGGTCTGCCGGTGGACGATCTACCGCGCCGGCCGTCCGGCCGGATCGTGCGGGCTGCCGCCGATGAGGCCTTCGTCCGGTACAAGGAAGAGGCCGAGGCGGCACCGGAGGACTGGCGGGTGTGGTTCCGCCTCGCCACGGCGTACGACGCGGCCGGTGATCGTAAGCGGGCCCGTTCCGCCATGCGCACCGCCATCGCCAAACACGCCTGATCCAGGCTCCGCCGCGCTGGATCGCCTGACAACCGGGGCGGTGCGGGTTACGGTTTCGGAGTTGGGTTTGTCTTAAGACACATCTGGAGCCTTCCCTTGCAGGCAGACGGGTCTCGGCGCGGCATGGACGACGCCCATGGCGCGACGTTCGGTGATCTGCTCCGACGGCACCGGCGTGACGCTGGGTTGTCGCAGGAGGGGCTTGCCGAGCGAGCCGGGCTGAGTGTTGATGCGATCGCCGCGCTGGAACGCGGCCGCCGCCGGGCGCCCCGCGCCCACACCCTGCGACTGCTGTTCGATGCCTTGGGCCTCGATCCGCTGGACCGCGCACAGCTCACCTCGGTGGCACACCGCCAGGGCGAAGGCCAGCGGCCCGCCTTGCGACCCATGCCTGTCCCCGCCGGGGAGCTCGTCGGCCGGACGGCAGACCTGGCGCAAGCCAGCAGGCTGCTGGGTGAAGGCGGAACGCGGCTGCTCACGCTCACCGGCCCGGGCGGCATCGGCAAGACCCGGCTGGCGCTCGCGACCGCGGCGGCGGTCGCAGCGCGGTTCGAGGAAGGCGTGTGCTGGATTCCGCTGGCCTCCCTGACGAACGTGGTCGCGGCCATCGGCGCCGCGCTCGGCCTGCCGCCATTGGAGGGCGAGCGCGCGATCGAGGAGGCCGCCGAGCACCTCAGCCGCCGGAACCTCCTGCTGGTACTCGACAACTGCGAGCACCTCCTGACCGAGGTCGCGTTGGCCGGCGCGACCCTGCTGGAGTGCTGCCCGAACGTCAGCATCCTCGCCACCAGCCGCGAGCTACTGCGCATCCCGGGCGAGACGGTGCACGTCGTACCGCCGCTCGCGCTCCCGCGGCAGGACTGGCCCGAGGAACGCCTGGCGGATTCGCCCGCGGTGCAGTTGTTCCTGGAACGGGCCGCCGCGCGGGGCCAGCCCGGCCTCGACCGGTTCAGCCAGGTCGCCCGGGTCGTTCGCCGACTGGAAGGCATGCCGCTCGCGATCGAGCTGGCCGCCGCCCGGACGAACGTGCTGACCGTTGACGAGTTGGCCTCCGAGCTGGAGGACTCCTTCGCGATCCTCACCGGTGGTTCCAGTACGGCGTTGCCACGCCAGCAGTCGTTGCGAGCGGCAATCGCCTGGAGCCACGATCTGCTGACGCCACCCGAGCGGGAGCTGTTCGCCACCGGCGCGGCCTTCTCGGGTGGGTGGACCCTGGCCGCGCTCGCCGCCGTCGCGACCGGGCAGACCGAGCCCGGGCCGATGCCGCGCGCCGAGATCCTCGATCTGACCAGCCGACTGGTCGACAAGTCGCTCGTCCGGGTCAACCGCGACGGCGGCACCGCGCGGTACGACATGCTCGCGGTGATCCGCGAGTTCGCGATGTCCCAGCTCGAACAGTCCGGCCGGTACGACGAGGTGGCCCGCCGCCATGCCGCGTTCCACGTGGCGCTGGTCGAACAGGCCGAGGCGCATCTGCGCGGTCCGAACCAGGGCGACTGGCTGAACCGGCTCGACCTCGATCTCGACAACCTGCGCGTCGCGATCACCTGGGCATTGCGAACCGGCGCGACCGCCGAGGCGATGCGGCTCGCGGGCGGTCTCTGGCTGTTCTGCTACCTGCGCGGGTACTACGCCGAAGGTGCCGAGTGGCTGGAGCAGGCCCTCAAGCTGGCCGAACAGGCCGGCGACGAGAAGGACCTCACGCCGTCCAAGGCCAAGGCGCTGGTCGGCGCGGGCATGCTCGCGTTCCTTCAGTGCGAGTACGACGTGGCGACGGAACGGCTGGAGACCGCGCTCGCGTTGTACCGCGACCTGGCGGACGAGGCCGGTACGGCGCTGGTGCTGCAGCGGCTCGGGGGAGTAGCCCGGGAGCGCGGCGACTACGAGCAAGCCGAGGTGTTGCACCGGCAGAGCCTCACGCTCGCGGAAAGCCTGGGGGATCGATCGGCCGAGGCCTGGGCCCAGAACCACTTGGGCTTCGTGGCCTGGTTGCGCGGGGATCTGGCCGTAGGCGCCGAGTGGTGCCGGCAGGCGCGGGAGACCTTCCGCTCCCTCGGTGACGGTGAAGGCCTGGCCTGGTCGCTGATCAGCCTCGGCGCGATCGCGCAGTACGGGGGTGATCTGGCCGGGGCGGAGACCTTGCTGCGGGAGAGCCTGGCGTTGTCGCAGCGGCTGGGCTATCGCGAAGGTGTCGCGTGGTCGCTGAACCAGCTCGGCATCGTCGAACGGCGGCGCGGCCGGACCGAACGGGCCGTGCACCTGCTGGACGAAAGCCTCGCGGAGCACCAGGACCTGGGGGATCGCTGGCGCTCCGCGAGTGTTCTGGAGGAACTCGCCACGGTGGCCAGGCAGCGTGGGCGGCCGTCGTACGCCGCTTTCCTGCTGGGTGCCGCGGGTGGTCTCCGGGAAGTGATCCGGGCTCCGGTTCCGTTGGTCGAACAGGCCGATCTCGCCGCCACGCGGGCCGCGGTCGAAGCTGAGCTCGATCCAGGTGACCTGGCCACCGCGCGTGCGGCCGGCCGGGCCGTGCCTCTTCATTCGGTCGCGGACGGGTATCCAGCGTCTACCGATCCGCCCGATCAGTGACGCCGGAGCCCCGTACCGCCTTAACCGAACCCGTCGATGCCCCCATCAACGGGTCTCGGCCGGTTGTGCCTGTCTGACCCCCCAGGCAGTCCCCCCACGCACAACCGGCCGCACCTCGTCTGCGTTGCCCCTGACGTCGGGCCCTCCCCTACGGCGTCTGGCGCTCCCGCGATGTCTTAATGCTTCTAGGCGGCGCGCTTTGCTCCCAGGGACGTAACCCTGACATTGCCCTGACAACCCGGATCTGACAACGAAGGTCCGGAATTTCCGGTAGCGGTGTGTGATCGCCCGTTTCTGCTGCGCTGTTATCGGCGGCTTGATTGCGGCCCGGGCGAGTCCCAATTGATACCTGACGGCGGCCGTCGGGATGGGGCGCGTTCCTACGCTTCGAAGAGTTCGAGCCGGCGGACGGAAAACGGGGCGAGTGATGACGGAACGGCGCGTGGCCTGGGCGGACGTCGCAAAAGGCGTCTGCATTCTGCTGGTCGTGCTCTGGCACGTGATCATGAAGCATTACCTGCAGATCGACTGGCGGATCTCGTCTCCGGTACCAGGTGCCTGGGGCAAGCTCAGCGAGCTGCTGCTGCCGTTGCGAATGCCCTTGTTCTTCACGATCTCGGGCCTCTTCGCGGTCAACGCCGTACGGCGTTCGTGGCCGGACCTGCTCCGGACCCGGGTGGCGAAATTCGGTTATCTGTATGCGCTCTGGCTGGTCATTCATACGATTGTTCTCGCGGCGGTGCCCGATTTCGGTACGGAGCGGGCCGGTAACGTACTGGAATTCCTGGCCCAGCTGACGATCACGCCGCCGAATCTTTGGTACCTCTACGCGCTGGCGTTGTACTTCCTGATCGCCAAGCTGGTTCGGGGTATACCACCCGCACTGATTTTGGCAGCCGCCTTCGGGTTGTCGGCGATCGCGGCCGCTGGACTACTCGAGGTACCGGGTAATCGGGGTGGCGTCTACCAGAACCTGGTGTTCTTTCTCGGCGGGCTTTACGGCAAGGCCCTGATCGAGCGGCTGGCGGCGAACGCGAGCTGGACCCGGCTGGCTCTCGTAGGTGTTCCGTACGCCGTACTGCTCGGGGTGATCGAGGCGTACGACGCGAAGACCTGGTTCGGGATTTGGCCGTTGGCGAGTGTGGTCGCGGTGGGGCTGGGCGTGACCGCGGCCGGCCTGATTACGCGATCGGCCGTGCTGACGGACGGCCTGGCGAATCTCGGTCGGAGGACTTTGCCGATCTACGTGTTGCACATGCCGTTGCTGGCGTTGACGCACGCGTTGCTGATCGGCCCGCTGTCGGCGGCGAGCCCGGGAGTACAGGGTGTTGTCGCGCTGTTCGAGCCCGTCGTACTGACGGCGTACCTGGTTTGGCTTTGCCTGAACCTGCGGCGGTTCCTGCCCGACGTGCTGTTCGACCTGCCGAGGCGGGCGGTTGAGCCGGTCCGGGTTGGGACGTGAGACGCCTCCGTCCGAAGCTGGAGGAGCTTCGGACGGAGGCGGGAGGTCAGAAGCCGCTGAGGGTCTTGTTGTACCGCGCGATACGCGCCAGCGGGCTACCCGTGCTGGCGGTCGCACTCATCGCGGTGGCCGGTTCCGGCTCACGCTGACGCGGCGCGGGAATACCCTCGCCCTGGCAGACGACGTCCATCGCGGGGGAGCGGCCGGTGGTCAGGAAGGCGTCGACCACCTTGTCCACGCACTGGTTGATACCGCCGTAGATGCCGTGGTCACCTTCACCGGCGACGCGGACCAGGCGGGAGCCGGCGTACTGCTCGTGGGCGTCCATCGCCAGTGACACGTTGGTGGCCGGGTCGTGATCGGACTGCACCATCAACGTCGTCGGCAGGCCCTCGCCGGTCGGCACGGGCATGTCGAGGCTCGGGCGATCCCAGTAGTAGCAGGGATTCTGGTTGGCGCTCCAGCCGAGCAGGGGATAGCGCGGACCGAGCTCGGCCGAGAGGTCGTCGGCGTAACCCTGGCCGCGTGGCCACTCCGTGTCGTTGCAGGTGATGGCGAAGAAGGTCGAGTTCGACGCGTCGTCGGACAACGGCAGCCCGAAACCGAGCCGGCGCTGCATCGCCTGCTTGCCGCGCTTCGCATGTGCCAGCTTCACGGCAGCCGGTAGTGCGTCCACCTTGCGCTGAGCGGCCTTCGCGCCCTTCTTGGCCATCGTGTCGCGCAGGTCGTTGATGAACCTCAGGTCCTCGGCCAGCGACTGGAAGTCCTGCTTGGAGTACATCGAGTTCGCGATCATGCCGTCGAGCGTGTTCTGGTCGTAGCGCACGACGATCATGCCGTCGAGGAACGACTCGATCGCGGGCTCCGCCTTCAGCTTCGCGCGCAGGCGTTCGTAGTACGCGACGACCTGCGCGGGGGTGCGCCCGAGCTGCAGCCGGCCGTGGTACTTCGCGGCCCAGCCGGCGAAGTCCTCGCGGAAGCGGCGCTCGAAGGCCTCGGGCTGCGCCTCGAACGTCGTCTGCCACGGCTGGGTGAAGTCGGTGTTCGAGTCGAGCACGAACCGGCCGACGTGCTCGGGGAAGTACGTCTGGTAGTACGCGCCGAGCCAGGTGCCACCGGAGTACCCGACGAAGTCCAGGTGGTCGAACCCGAGCAGCTCCCGGATCAGGTCGAGGTCCTTCACGGTCTGCTCGGTGGTGACGAACGGCAGCAGGTCGCGCGACTGCCGCTCGCAGTACGTGCTGGTCAGTTCCGCCGCATCCGCGATCAGGTCGAGGTTCTCCTCGTCGCGATCGCGCGCGTCCATGGTGAACATCGGCGAACCGTCACAGGTGACGTTGCTGCTGTTGCCGGTGCCACGCGGGTCGAACCCGACCGCGAGATGGCCCTTCGCCAGCGCGGGCCGGCTGGCCAGGAACGGCGCCATGCCCAGGCCGGGCGCGCCGGGACCACCGGGATTGCCGACCACGATCCGGCTCGGCTTGCCCTTCTTCGGCGCGACCCGGCTGACCGCGACCTCCAGATCGACGCCGGCGCCCTGGTTGTTCCAGTCGCGGGGCACGGTCACCATCGCGCACTGCGTACGCAGGCCCGGCTCCCCGCACTTCTTCCAGGTCGGCTCCTGCTCCAGATAACGTTCGGCCACCACGGTCCGCGTCGGCTGGACGGTGACGATCAGGTCGGCGGACGCCGCGGTGGCACCCGGACCCGGAATGAACGTGAGCGCGAGAGCGCCGGCACCGAGGCTTCCAGCCAGGGCACGGAACTTCATACATCCTCCAACGGACGGCCTTGCAGGATCCGATGCAGGGTGCGGCTGCCGGTACTGCGTGATTGGTCCGTCGCAATCTGTCACGCCCCACCGCCCCAGGTCCACTTCCACCCCGGCCCGTCGCCATTTCAGTTCCCCAACCCCTAAAGACGTACGCCAACCCGGGCAGCGAACCGCCCGGGTGGGAATGGGTGGAGGGTGGCGTTGAGTCGTCCGAATTCGCCCGCCTGTGTTGCCCGATGGCTGATCCGCCGCGGTCAGGGGCGAGCGGATTCAGATGAATCAACGCAAGGCTGGGCGCGGCCCGCCAGGTGTGGTCAGGTGGTGGGGGTGGGGGCGGTGTGGAGGCGGATCTGTTTGATGCGGACGGGGGTTTCGGCGTTTTCGCCCATTTCGCGGAAGGCGCCGTCGGGGGCCCAGCCGGCGTCGGTGAAGAAGGCGCGGGTGATGTCGTCCTTGGCGTTGACCCAGTAGGTCACGCGCTCGAAGCGGTCGGCCTGGATCGTGTCGACGATGGCGTGCAACAGGCGCGAGCCGTGGCCCAGCCGGGTGGCGTCGGGGTGGATGCAGAACTCGGCGACGAGCGCGTCCTTGCCCGGATCCGCGTCCGGGTCGTCCGACGGAGTGAGCGCGGCGAAGCCCACGAGGTGCCTGCCGGCCAGGGCTACCAGGACCCGGTTCCGCGCTTCGCCGGGCGAGAGCAGCGACTGCCGCCACTGCGCCGCGAACTGCTCGGGCTCGAGTTGGTCCAGCAGCTCGTTCGGCAGGAGGCCGCGGTAGCTGCGGCGCCAGGCCGCGACCTGGACCTCCGCGATGCCCTCGGCCTCGTTCGGCACGGCCAGCCGCACGCTGGTCTCGGCGACCGGTCCCGCTTGGGCCGGCTGGCCGGTGGCGGAGGCGGGGTTGTGCGGGTGGGAGTGCTCGCTGCTCATGTGCTCATCCTTCCACCGGCCTTCGCCACCCCATCCACCGCCCACACGGCGGCCCGGAAACCGGGCTGATGTCCGCTCAGCTGACGACCGGGGACCGGGCCGGTGTCCGCTCAGCGGGCGGGCTTGTGACACTTCATCGTCGATCTGGACAGGAAGTGTCACAACTGGGCTATGCTGGCGATATGACTGGCGCAATCAGCGAGGTACCGGGTTTTCAGGCCACGCTCGACGCCGACGGGCGGATCGAGCCGCGCGACGCCATGCCGGCGGGCTATCGCAAGACGCTGATCCGGCAGATCGCGCAGCACGCGCACTCGGAGATCATCGGCATGCAGCCGGAGGGCAACTGGATCAGCCGGGCCCCCTCGTTGCGGCGCAAGGCGATCCTGATGGCGAAGGTGCAGGACGAGGCCGGCCACGGGCTGTACCTCTATGCCGCGGCCGAGACGCTCGGCGTGGACCGGGCGGACCTGCTCGACCTGCTGCACACCGGCCGCCAGAAGTACTCCAGCATCTTCAACTACCCGACGCTGACGTGGGCCGATATCGGCGCGATCGGCTGGCTGGTCGACGGCGCCGCGATCGTGAACCAGGTCCCGCTGTGCCGCTGTTCCTATGGGCCGTATGCGCGTGCCATGGTCCGGGTCTGCAAGGAGGAGTCGTTCCACCAGCGCCAGGGCTTCGAGATCCTGTACACGCTGTGCAACGGCACCGAGGCCCAGAAGGCGATGGCGCAGGACGCGCTGGATCGCTGGTGGTGGCCGAGCCTGATGATGTTCGGCCCGCCCGACGCCGACTCGCCCAACACGGCCCAGTCGATGGCGTGGGGCATCAAGCGGCACAGCAACGACGAACTGCGTCAGCGCTTCGTGGACATGACCGTGCCGCAGGCCGACATCCTCGGCCTGCGTATCCCGGATGACGGGTTGCGTAACGAAGGCGATCACTACGTCTTCACCGAGCCGGACTTCACCGAGTTGTACGAGGTGGTCAAGGGCAACGGTCCCTGCAACAAGGAGCGGCTGGCCCATCGCGTGAAGGCGCACGAGGACGGCGCCTGGGTCCGCGAGGCCGCCGCGGCGTACGCCGAGAAGCAGGCCCAGAAGCAGTCGGATAAGAAGAGCGACGAGCAGCAAGGAAGCGCAGCATGATCGAGCCGCTCTGGGAGGTCTTCGTCCGCTCGCGACGCGGGCTGTCCCACGTTCACGTCGGCAGCCTGCACGCGCCCGACGCGCAGATGGCCCTGCGCAATGCCCGCGATGTCTACACCCGCAGGCAGGAGGGTGTCTCGATCTGGGTCGTACCGGCCTCGACCATCACCGCTTCCAGCCCGGACGAGAAGGACGAGTTCTTCGACCCGGCCGGTGACAAGGTCTACCGCCACCCGACCTTCTACGACATTCCCGATGGTGTGGAGCACCTGTGAGTGACCTCTACGCGTACGTGCTGCGCCTCGGCGACGACGCGCTGATCGCGGCGCAGCGCACCGCCGAGTGGATCGCGGCGGCTCCCCAGCTCGAGGAAGACGTTGCCCTCGGCAACATCGGCCTCGACCAGCTCGGGCAGGCCCGCACGCTGCTGGCCTACGCCGGTTCCCTGGTCGGCAAGACCGAGGACGACCTGGCGTACTTCCGCGACGAGCGCGAGTTCACCAACCTGCAGCTGTGCGAACTGCCGAATGGCGATTTCGCCCACGCGATGGCCCGGTTGCTGTACTTCGCGACCTACCAGCACCTGCTGTACGACGTACTGCGCGAGTCGTCCGACGAGACCCTCGCGGGTGTCGCCGGTAAGGCCGTGAAGGAGGTCGCGTACCACGTCGACCACGCCAGCCAGTGGGTCTTGCGCCTCGGCGACGGTACCGACGAGAGCCATCGCCGGATGCAGGCGGCCCTCGACGCGCTCTGGCCGTACACGGCGGAGATGTTCGCCTCGGACGACCTGGTCAAGCGACTGCCCGTGGCAGTGGATCCGGCGACGCTGGAGCAGGAGTGGCTGCGCCGGGTGACCGAGGTCATCGACGCGTCCACCTGCACCCGGCCGGAGTCGTCGTACCAGCACTCCGGCGGTCGCGAAGGCCGTCACACCGAGCACCTCGGCTACCTGCTGGCCGAACTGCAGCACGTCGCGAGGTCTCACCCGGGAGCGTCCTGGTGATGGCCGTCAAGCCGGACGTCAGCGAGATCCGCCGGGTCGTGGGCGAGGTGCCGGACCCGGAGGTGCCGGTGCTGACGATCGAGGACCTCGGCGTACTGCGCGACGTACGGCTGGACGATGACGAGGTCGTGGTGGTGATCACGCCGACGTACTCGGGCTGTCCCGCGATGGACATGATCCGTACCGAGATCGGCCAGGCGCTGGACCGCCTCGAGATCGCGAACCACCGGGTCGAGACCGTGCTGTCCCCGGCCTGGACGACCGACTGGATGAGCGATTCCGGCAAGCAGAAGCTGGTGGAGTACGGCATCGCGCCGCCAACCGGGCGGCAGGCCGTTGGCGGTCCGGTGCTGCTGTCGCTGACGCTGCGCTGCCCGTTGTGCGGTTCGCCGGACACCACCGAGCTGAGCCGGTTCGGCTCGACCTCCTGCAAGTCGCTTTGGCGTTGCAACGCCTGCCGCGAGCCGTTCGACCACTTCAAGGCGATCTGATGACGACCACCACGACGGCACCTCGGCGGCGGGCGACGTTCCACCCGCTCAAGGTCGCGGCGATCGAGCTGATCACGGACGACTCGGTCGCGATCACCTTCGCGGTGCCGCTCGAGCTCGCCGAGGAGTACGCGTTCACCGCCGGGCAGCACCTGACCGTACGGCGACCGGGGGAGGACGTCCGCCGCAGCTACTCGATCTGCTCGCCGGCCGGTTCCGGCGTACTGCGCATCGCGGTCAAGCGGATCCCCGGCGGGGAGTTCTCGTCGTACGCCGCGGAGAGTCTGGCCGTCGGCGACACGGTGGAGGTGATGACGCCGCTCGGGCGGTTCAGCACCCCGCTGGATTCGGCCAACGCCAAGCACTATGCGTTTGTCGCGGCGGGCAGCGGCATCACGCCGGTGCTTTCGCTGGTCTCGACCACCCTCGCGGTCGAGCCGTCGAGCCGCGTCACCCTGCTGTACGGCAACCGCACCGCCACCTCGGTGATGTTCGCGGAGGAACTCGCCGACCTCAAAGACCGGTACGCCGAGCGCTTCCACCTCGTACACGTGCTCTCCCGCGAGTCGACCGAGGTAGAACTGTTCAGTGGCCGCATCGACGCCGAACGCCTTGAGCGCATGCTGAAGACGATCCTGCCGGTCCAGTCGGTCGACGAGTGGTTCCTCTGCGGTCCGTACGCGATGGTCGTCGGCGCGCAGGAGCTACTGCTGAACCAGGGCGTACCCCGTGACCAGATCCACGCCGAGCTCTTCCACGTCGGCGACGAGGCGCCCGTCGCCCGGATCGAGGAGAAGGTCGTCGACGAGGATGCCGCTGAGGTGACGGTCATTCTCGACGGCCGGCGTTCCACCTTCGCTCTGGCCGAGCACGACCGCCCCGTCCTGGACGCCACCTTGGCCGTACGCACCGACGCGCCGTTCGCTTGCAAGGGCGGCGTCTGCGGTACCTGCCGAGCCAAGGTCATCGACGGCGAGGTCCGGATGGACACGAACTGGGCCCTCGAACAAGACGAGATCCGCGCCGGCTACGTCCTGACCTGCCAGTCCCACCCGACCACCCCCAAGGTCACCCTCGACTTCGACGCCTGACCTCGCCGCGCCGTACGACTCCCGGCTTTTCGCGCGACTGCCGGGTTTCGGCACGTCCACTACCGAGTTGTTTGACCACTACCCGGTTGCAACCAGGTAGCCCTACCAAAACCCGGCAGCCGGGCCGGCTCAACGACCAGCCGGTCCGGCTGAACGACCAGTCGGGTCCTCGGGACACGAGCACCCCGCCGATCCCACAGGCGATAGCTGACGCGATCACCACTTTCCCCACCAGATGTGAGCAGTCGATCACCCATTGTGAAAGTCGGAGAAATTTCAAACTTTTTTCTCTGAAGCTGTAACGCCTCTGGGGGCTGTCCCGATAGGACGAGTGAGCCTGGTAGCTGCCCGGACCCCCGAGCGGACAGCTACCAGGCCTACTCATTTCCCGAGGCCGTGGAGCGGTAACCTTCGCCTATGTCCTCTGCAGCAACTTCCGCCCCAGCGAGCCCGCCATTCGGCCGGGTGACGACGGCGATGATCACCCCGTTCCGGCCCGACGGCTCGCTCGATCTCGACGCTGCGCAGAAGGTCGCGAACCACCTGGTCGACCAGGGCAACGACGGCCTGATCATCAGCGGTACCACCGGTGAAGCGCCGACCACCAGCGATGCCGAGAAGGCCGAGTTGCTGCGTGCGGTCGTGGCCGCGGTCGGGGATCGCGCGAAGATCGTGGCCGGCGCCGGATCGAACAACACCGCGCACAGCATCGAATCGGCCCGGGCCGCCGAGGCCGCCGGCGCGGATGGCCTGCTGGTCGTCACGCCGTACTACAACAAGCCGCCGCAGGCCGGGATCAAGGCGCACTTCACCGCGATCGCCGACGCCACCGGCCTGCCCGTGATGGCGTACGACATTCCCGGCCGCGCCGGCGTACCGATCGAGACCGATACGTTGCTGGCCCTCGCGGAGCACCCGCGCATCGTCGCCGTGAAGGACGCGAAGTACGACGTCGCCGCCACCACGAAGGTGCTGGCCAACACCGATCTCTACTACTACTGCGGTGCCGACGAGCTGAACCTGGCCTGGCTGTCGATCGGCGCGATCGGTATCGCCAGCGTGGTCGGCCACGTCGCCGCCGCGCAGTACGCCGAGATGATCGCGGCGGTGGACGCCGGCGACCTGGCGAAGGCGCGCGAGATCGACCGGCGGCTGATCCCCGCCGTGGACGCCATCATGACCCGCACCCAGGGCGCCATCATGGTGAAGGCGGCGCTGAAGCTGCAGGGCGTACTCGAGCACTCCAGCTTGCGCGCGCCGCTGATCGAGGCGACCGACGAGCAGATCAACTGGCTGACCACCGACCTCAAAACGGCAGGACTGATTGCATGAGCCACCCGCATCCCGAACTGAGCGAACCCGGACCGCTGGCGCCGAACGGCCTGCGTGTCATTCCGCTCGGCGGCCTCGGTGAGGTCGGCCGCAACATGACCGTCTTCGAGTTCGACGGCAAGTTGCTGATCGTGGACTGCGGTGTGCTGTTCCCGGACGAGAACCAGCCCGGTGTGGACCTGATCCTGCCGGACTTCCAGCCGATCCGGGATCGTCTCGACGACATCGAGGCCGTTGTGCTCACCCACGGGCACGAGGACCACATCGGCGGTCTGCCGTACCTGCTGCGGGAGCGCGGCGACATCCCGGTGGTCGGCTCGAAGCTGACGCTGGCACTGCTGGAGGGCAAGCTCAAGGAGCACCGCCACCGCAATGTGCCGCAGCAGGTGGTCGTCGAGAACGAGATCGTGCGGTTCGGGCCGTTCGAGTGCGAGTTCGTCGCGGTGAACCACTCGATCCCGGACGCGCTGGCGGTCGCGATCCGCACGCCCGCGGGCATGGTGCTGCACACCGGCGACTTCAAGATGGACCAGTTGCCGCTGGACAACCGGATCACCGATCTGCGCGCCTTCGCCCGGTTGGGGGAGGAGGGTGTCGACCTGTTCATGACCGACTCGACGAACTCCGAGGTGCCGGGTTTCACCACCCATGAGCGCGATATCGCGCCGGTGCTGGACCGGGTCTTCACCACCGCCAAGAACCAGCGCATCATCGTGGCCTGTTTCGCCTCGCACGTGCACCGGGTCCAGCAGGTGCTGGACGCCGCGGTGAAACACCGCCGCAAGGTGGCGTATGTCGGCCGCTCGATGGTTCGCAACATGGGCGTCGCTCGTGACCTCGGATATCTGCATGTCCCGGGCGATACGTTGATCGACATGCGCGACCTGGAGAACTATCCGCCGAACCAGGTTGTACTGGTTTCGACCGGGTCCCAGGGCGAGCCGATGTCCGCGCTGTCGCGGATCGCGGCGAAGGACCATCACGTGGTGGAGATCCAGAAGGGCGACACCATCGTGCTGGCGTCCTCACTGATCCCCGGTAACGAGAACTCGGTCTACCGCGTCATCAACGGCCTCACCCGCCACGGCGCGCACGTCGTACACAAGGGCAACGCGCTTGTGCACGTCTCCGGGCACGCGAGCGCGGGGGAGTTGCTGTACTGCTACAACATCGTCAAGCCGCGCAACGTGATGCCCGTGCACGGTGAGATCCGGCACCTGCATGCGAACGCCGAGCTCGCCCGGCAGACCGGCGTACCGGCGGAGAACGTGGTCGTGGTCGAGGACGGCGTGGTGGTCGACCTGGTCGACGGCACGGCCGTGGTGGCCGGCAAGGTCGACTGCGGTTACGTGTTCGTGGACGGCTCCAGCGTCGGTGACATCACCGAGAGTTCGCTGAAGGACCGCCGCATTCTCGGTGACGAGGGTTTCATCTCGGTCATCGCGGTGATGGACTCCGTGACCGGCAAACTGGCCGCGGGACCGGAGATCCATGCTCGCGGCTTCGCCGAGGACGACGCGATCTTCGATGGCCTCAAGCCGCGGATCGAGGCCGAGATCGAGCGCGCCATCGGTACCGGCGTGGACGACATGTACCAGTTGCAGCAGTTGATTCGGCGGGTTGTCGGCAAGTGGGTCAGTGATACCCACCGCCGCCGTCCGATGATCATCCCGGTTGTCGTAGAGAGCTGAGGGCGCCATGAGCATGGGTGGACCGAACGGGGTGGCGGGGCAACGTCGGCCCACCATGAAAGAGGTCGCGGCCCGGGCCGGCGTGGCCCTCAAGACCGTCTCGCGCGTGGTCAACGAGGAGCCGAACGTCAGCCCGGAGCTGACCGCCAAGGTGCAGGCCGCGATCAAGGAGCTCAACTACACGCCGAACGAGAGCGCCCGGATGCTGCGGCGTGGGCGGACCGGCACGATCGCGGTGGTGATTCGCGATATCGGCGACCCGTTTTTCGCCTCGCTCGGCCGGGCCGTCGAGATGTGGGCCCGGGGCAGTGGTTCGGTGGTGATGATCGGCCTCACCGACGAAGACCCCGAGCGCGAGCGTGACGTCTGCCTGGAATTTGTGGCGCGGCGGCCCGACGCGTTGATCATGGCGCCGATCGGTGAGACCCAGGAGTACCTCGCGCCGCACGTCGACGCCGGTATGGCCGTGGTCACGATCGACCGGCCCGCGCACGGCATCGAGGCCGACGCCGTACTCGCGGACAACGCGGGCGGTATCGACCAGGCGATCGACCACCTGGTCCGGCAGGGCCACCGGCGGATCGCGTACCTCGGTGACGACGAGCGCATCTTCACCGCCCGCGAGCGGGTGGTGGCCTATCGCGCGGCGATGGCCCGGCACCGGATCGACGTCGACGAGGACCTGGTCCACCTGTCCGAGCCGACCACCGAGGGCATCGGCATCACCCTGTCCGCCGTACTCGACCGGCCGGAACCGGCGACGGCCATCCTGAGCGCGAACAACATGACCACGGCCGAGGTTCTGCGCGGTCTGGCCGGGCGTCGCGATCAGGTCGCCCTGGTGTCCTTCGATGACCTGGCTCTCGGCGATCTGCTCAGCCCGGGCCTGACCGCGGTGGCCCAGTCGGCCGACGTGATGGCGCGTACGGCGATCCAGCTGATGACCGAGCGTCTACCCGAACCGCACCGCCCCAGCCGTACCGTTCGTGTCCCGGTCAAACTGACCATCCGCGGCTCCGGCGAGATCCCCCCGCCCGCCTGAAGCGGCTCCGCGCCTGGCTGACCTTCAGACGAGTTGTTCGGAGTCCTGGAGCAGCAGCTTGGCGCGGACCGAGGTGCGGACGCGTTCGGCCTGGCGGTGGGTGACCTGGCAGACCTTCTCGACGCGGTAGCGGCTCAACGTGCCGGACTCGCGTAGTTCGTTGAGCAGCTGCTCGCCGTACTGGTCGAGGACCTCCTGGTCACTGCGAACGCGACGTGTGACGCGCTTGCGCGACCGGGTCACCTGCACCGAGTCGAGAGGACGTTGCGGCCGAGGCCAGACCTGGATCTTGGCGACGGCCGTTTCGCTGGTGCCGTGCACGCAGCGGTAGAGCGCGTCGAGCTGGGCCCGAACCGCCTGAACCATTTCGGGCCGCTCGGCGAACTGCATCCGCACCATCGCCACCCGCAGCTTGCGGCGGAACTTGCGAACGGCCAGGCGTTGTCCGAGGCTGCCGGGACGGCGGGTATGCATCCGGTAGGCCAGCTTGACCAGGTCGCCCACCATCTCGTCGCGAGCCAGTTGCTCGGGGCTTCGGGTGGTCTCCGGAGTGGTCACGGCTTCGATCGTCACAATCACTCAGCGTAGCGAATTCCGCCGTGTGTTTCCGTGCTTCGGCCAGCGTGTCCCGGTGGGCAGTGTTACCAGCGCAAAGGTCGATCGCTGTTCACCCGGTGGTCATGCTGACGGGTCAGGTTTTGGTCATGAACTTGAGTCGCCGCCGGTTGCTGACCGGATCCGCCGCCCTTGGTGCCGCCCTGACCGTTCCTTGCCTCACCGCCGGTGCGGTTGCGAGGACCGCTGCCGTCGTACGACGGGATCTGCCCCGTGTGCCGTTCGGCGTGGCATCAGGTGATGTGACGCCGCACTCGGCGGTGTTGTGGTCGCGCACCGATCGGCGGGCGCGAATGCTGGTGGACCTGACCAGCCACGGGCGGTTCGACCGGGCGATTCGCCTGCGTGGCCCTGTGACCGGGCCGAACGCCGATTTCACCGCCCAGTTGCCATTGCGGGGTCTGCGGGCCGGCCAGCGGTACGACTTCCGGATCGCTTTCGAGGACGAGCGGGGCCGCCGGGGCGAACTTGTCGAGGGCCACTTCCAGACGCCCGGTCCGCGCCGGCCCGTGAGCTTCGTCTGGACCGGGGACACCGCCGGCCAGGGCTGGGGGATCAACCCGGATCGCGGTGGCATGACGGCGTACCGGACGATGCATCGCACCGCGCCCGACTTCTTCCTGCACTCCGGCGACAACATCTACGCCGACGGCCCGATCCAGGCCGAAGTGCCTTTGTCCGACGGCACTGTCTGGCGGAACCTGGTGACCGAAGAGGTCTCGAAGGTGGCCGAAACCCTCAACGAGTACCGCGGCCGCTACCGCTACAACCTGCTGGACGAGAACGTACGGGCGATGAACGCCGAGGTGCCGATCGTCAGCCAGTGGGACGATCACGAGACCACCAACAACTGGTACCCGGGCGAGATCCTCACTGACCCGCGTTACACCGAGAAGCGGGTGGATGTGCTTGCCACCCGGGCGAGGCAGGCGTTCGACGAGTACCTGCCGATCGACCACTCGGCCGGGCGGAACCGCCTTTACCGCAAGGTGAGCTACGGCCCGCTGCTGGACGTGTTCTGCCTCGACATGCGCACGTACCGCGAGAAGAACCCGTCGCCGACTGCAGGCGCTACTCCGATCCTTGGCGCCGAGCAGGCCGAGTGGCTCGTACGCGAGGTCTCGCGATCCCGGGCCACCTGGAAGGTCATCGCGAGCGATATGCCGATCGGACTGCTCGTCCCGGACGGCACGGAGATCGAGGGCGTTGCGAACGGTCTAGGTGGTTCACCCGGTGGGCGCGAGACCGAGATCGCCTGGGTGCTTACGCAGTTCCAGCGCCGGCACGTACGGAACACCGTCTGGCTGACGGCGGATGTGCACTACTGCGCGGCACACCATTACGACCCGGCCCGGGCCGCGTACACGGCGTTCGACCCGTTCTGGGAACTTGTGGCCGGTCCGATCAACGCAGGCACCTTCGGGCCGAACCAGCTCGACCCGACCTTCGGGCCGAAGGTGGAGTTCGTCCGGGCCGCCGAGTACGCGAACCAGCCGCCGAGCGACGGCCGTCAGTTCTTCGGGCACGTGCGGATCGACCCGTACAGCAAGGTGTTCCAGGCCTCACTGCGGGACATGGCCGGCGCCGTGCTCTGGCAGAAGGACCTGCAACCCTCCCGGTGACTAAGTGGTCTGCGCCGTAATTTCTTCGGCGCTCATTGTGCAGACCACTAAGTTAGGACCATGTACCCGGAGAGCCGCCGCGCTGATGTAGTCGAGGACCTACACGGTCACAAGATCGCCGATCCGTACCGCTGGCTGGAGGATCCGGACTCGGACGAGACCCGGGACTGGGTCCGCCGCCAGAACGAGTTTTCCTCGGCAGTGCTGGCGAAACTGCCCGCGCGCGAGTGGTTCCATCAGGCCATGTCGGCCATCGTGAGCCGCCCTCGCGCGGGCGTACCGGCGTACAAGGCGGGCTGGTACTTCGTCAGCCGCAACGACGGCACGAAGGCCCAGGACACCTTGTACGTCGCGGAGTCGCTGGAGGAACTTCTGGCCGGTGGACGGGTCCTGATCGACCCGAACGAGTTGTCGGAGGATGGAACCGATTCACTCAGCAGCTACTCGGTCAGCGACGACGGGCGCTACGTGGTCTACGGAATCAGCGAGAGTGGTAGCGACTGGAACAGGCTGCAGCTGGTCGATCTGACGACTGGTGACGAGTTGGACGACAAGATCACCGAGACGAAGTTCAGCGCGGCCACCTGGCTTCCGGACAGCTCGTCCTACTTGTACCTGTACTACCCGACCACGGGTCTTGCGGAAGGCACGGACACCTCGAAGCTGTCCGGCGCGCAACTGAAGCTGCACCGCGTTGGAACGCCGCAGGCGGACGATGAGCTCGTTCTGGAGTTCCCGGAGAACCCTCAGCTGGTGATGTTTCCGAAGGTCTCGGACGACGATCGGTACGTCGTGGTGCACATCGCCGAAGGAACCGCGCACAGCAACCGGCTGTGGTTCTACCCGATTACGACGGTGAACGGCCGTAGCTCGCTCGGTGAGCCGGTGAAGACGATCGACGAGCCCGTTGCGGAGACGACCTTTGTCCGCATGGCTGGGGGTCGCGCCATTCTCAGCACCGATCTGGACGCGCCGCGCAGGCGGTTGGTGTCGTGCCTGATCACCGACGGCCCGGTGGTATTCGAGCAGGTGGTGCCGGAAGGGGAGAGCCAGTTGCAGTTCGCGCTCGGCGCCGGGGACGGCCTGGTCACCGTGTCACTCGATGACGCTCTGCCGGTGGTGGAATTGCATGCGCTGGACGGTTCGAACAGCCGCCGGATCGACGTAGCGGGCGGGGCGCTGGTCGGCATCAACGCCAAGCCTGGTGTGGACGAGGTCTTCGTCGGCCTGTCGTCGCTCACGGCGCCGGTAGAGGCCTCGGTCGTTAGCGCGACCACTGGCGAGGTGAGGCGGTTGCCCGAGCTGGTGCCGACCACCTCGACCGACTTCGTACCACCCGAGATCACCGTCACGAGGGCGTCGGCGCCGAGCAAGGACGGCACGCCCGTCCCGTACTTCCTGGTGACTCGGGCCGACCTGGACTACGCCGAGCCGCGGCCGACGCTCTTGTACGGCTATGGCGGGTTCAAGGTCCCGCTGGTCCCGGACTACCGCCCGGGCTGGTCCGCCTGGCTTGCCGCAGGTGGTGTGCTCGTCCTGGCCAACCTGCGGGGAGGCGGTGAGTTCGGCAGCGAGTGGTACGACGCGGGCAGGCTCGACCGGAAGCAGAACGTCTTCGACGACTTCATCGGTGTAGCCGAGGAGCTGCAGCGCACAGGTGTCACCACCGCCGCCCAGTTGGCGATTCATGGTCGCAGCAACGGTGGCCTGCTCGTGGGCGCGGTGATGACGCAGCGGCCCGAGTTGTTCGCGGCGGCCCTGCCGTGCGTGGGGGTGATGGACCTGCTGCGCTTCCACAAATTCACGATCGGAGCGGCCTGGGCATCCGACTACGGCCGGCCCGACGACGAGGCGGATTTCCGTACGGCGCTGGCCTACTCGCCGCTGCACAATCTTGAGCCCGGTACGTCGTACCCACCGACGCTGGTGATGACAGCGGACCACGATGATCGCGTGGTGCCGCTGCACAGCCACAAGTTCACCGCGGCGCTACAGCACGCCCAAGCCGGCGACAACCCGGTGATCGCGCGCATCGAGGTCGACGCCGGACATGGCATGGGCAAACCGCTGGCGATGGTTGCTTCCGAGTGGGCAGACCTCTTGGCCTTCGCGGCTGGTTATACGGGTCTGCGGCCGACGGAGGCCTAACGCGGTTCCCGCGCGGTCTTCCCCGCGCGCACGATTGAGGTCGAGTCTGCGGCGAAGGCGGTAGCGGGACTTACCAGATCTGCGGGGCGGTGAGATCGCGCGGGTCGGTGACGGGCTGACAGCCTTCCGCCGACTCCAGGTACGCCGACTTCGGGCCCTTCGTGGCAAGGGTGCGAATCGCCTCGATAAGGCGCTCGACGTGCTCGCGGGTGACACCGAGGCCGAGGCTGGCGCGAACGGCCGTGGAACTTGTCGGATCACCTGCGAGCAGGTGGCCCGTCAGGAGATGGGCGCAGAACTTGCCGTCCCGTACGCCGATCCCGTACTCCGCGGAGAGCGCTGCCGACACCAGAGTGGACGTCAGGCCTTCGATCGTGAAGGTGACCGTTCCGACGCGGTCGGCGTCGTGCCCGAACAGCGAGTAGGTCTTGACGCCTGGGATGTTGGCAAGGCCGTCGCGCAACCGGCCGAGCAAGAACTGCTCGTGCTGCTCGATCGCGTCGCGGTGCTTCGAGATCGCCGCACACGCTGCAGCGAGCGCGATCGCGCCGATGACGTTGGGCGAGCCACCCTCGTGGCGGGACGGCCCTTCGTTCCAAACGGTCGTGTCGCCCGTAACGGCCGAGGTGGCGCCGCCACCCGCCAGGTACGGGTTGGCCGCGTTGAGCCAGTCGGCCCGGCCGACGAGGGCGCCAGCGCCGTACGGGGCGTAGAGCTTGTGACCGGACAGTGCGACCCAATCGACCTCAAGCGCGGCAATGTCCACTACGCGGTGCGGAGCCAGCTGCGCCGCGTCGAGGCAGATCCGCGCGCCATGGGCCTTCGCGACGGCGGCGATCTCGGCTACCGGGAAGATCTCGCCGGTCACGTTCGAGGCGCCTGTGACGACTACAAGCCGGGGACCCTCCGGCGCCTCGCGAAGGGCGTTGGCGACGGCGCTGACCGCGGAAGCGGGGGAGTCCGGCGCGGCCAGTCGGACCGTACGCTCGGCCGGCCAGGGCAGCAGCGCCGCGTGGTGCTCGGTCTCGAACACGATCACCGTGGCGTTGCTCGGCAGGCATCGCGCCAGCAGGTTCAGGGCGTCGGTGGTCTGCCGCGTGAACACCACCTGGTCGTCGGACCGGGCGCCGACAAACGCATGTACCTCGGCGCGGGCGCGCTCGTACCACTGGGTGGTGATGCGCGAGGCGTAGCCGTTGCCGCGATGCACCGACGCGTACGACGGCAGGGCTGCCTCGACCGCGGCTCGCACCGACTCCAGACAGGGGGCACTCGCGCCATGGTCGAAGTTCGCGTAATCCGTGACGCGGCCGTCGGCCAGCGGCACGAGCAGATCCGTCGCGACCGTGGCGGGAATGCCGCCGGTGAAGCGGCGGGTGACGGCCGGACGGGCCGCAGCGGTCTGCGACGGTTCGAGGATGGAGAGGATGGACATGGAGACCTCCCGGTGGTCCGCGCTTGCCGACCGGGGTGTCCGGACGGCCTGGTCCTCACCCGGGGCACCCCACCGCGGAGGAGGGTTGCCGGCCAGCGAGCCGGGGCTTGACGCTGGCGCTCATGACCTGCCGAAGACGGTAACGAATCGCCCCGGGATCGCGCCAGTGACAATCTCACTAGTTGGGATTTACCTCCGTATCGTGAGACGTCACGCGTGCGGGCGAATCTCGCTGGCGCCGGCTCGACGTGGCGGAGAGGATGCGCGGATGACCTGGACAGCGCCCGAAATCACCCGGCCGGAAGGCTCCCTCGTCGCGGGGGAGCGCGAGCTGATGGCGGGTTATCTCGACTTCTACCGCACGACGTTGCTCTACAAATGCGCCGGGCTGACGGCCGAACAGCTGGCCGAGCGACCCGCGTCGCCGTCGACGTTGTCGCTGCTGGGCCTGATCCGGCACCTCGCGAAGGTGGAGCGAATCTGGTTCCGCCGCAACTTCGCCGCCGGGCGATTCGAGCCGGCCGAGCCGCTGTTCGACCCGGAACTCGGCAAGGATGCGGACTTCGAACTGCTCGACGCGTCCCGCGCCCAAGCCGAGTACGAGCAGTTGATCGAAGAATGGCGGCTGTCGGACGAGGCCGCGGCGGGATATGACCTGGACGAGCGCTTCGACCTGAAGGGGGAGGAGGCGTCGCTGCGGATGATCTACCTGCACATGATCGGGGAGTACGCCCGCCACTGCGGCCACGCCGACATGGTCCGCGAGCGCCTCGACGGCGTCACCGGGGCTTAATGCATTCAGGGTCTAGGCAGGTGTGACGACGACCTTGCCGGGGAGCTTGCCCGCGTCGCTCAGCTGGTGCACCCTGGCGAGTTCGGCCAGCGGGTAGCGCGCGCTGACGTCGATCCGTAGCTCGCCCGCGTCGACCTTCGCGACCAGCCCGGCGAGCTGACCGACGTCGCTGCGAACGAACATGGTCACCGCGCGAACGTCGCCCTCGACGCTCTCCAGCCCGGGCGGAACCGTCGTGACGAAAACGCCGCCAGGACGCACGCGATCCAGGAGTTCGTGTAGCTGCGGTTGGTCGAGCCGTGCCAGATTGAGAACGGCGTCGACCGGTTCGGTGATCGCGGCCGGTACCGACGCCGAGGTGTAGTCGAGGACCTCGTCGGCACCATGGGCGCGGGCCTTCTCGAGGCCGCGCGGGCCTGCCGTCGCGATGACGACCGCGCCCGCCTGTTTGGCCAGCTGTACGGCGAAGCCGCCGACTGCTCCACTCGCGCCGTTGATGAGGATCCGTTGTCCCGCCTGCAGTCCCGCGTGCTCGAACAGCGCCTGCCATGCGGTCAATCCGGTAGACGGCAGGGCCGCGGCGTCCGCGAGATCGACCTTGCCCGGCGCGGCGGTCAACGCCTCGACTTGGGCTAGCGCGAACTCGGCGGCGGCGCCGCTCGCGGTCATCGGGAGGAACCCGATGACCGGATCGCCGACCCGGTATCCCACGACGCCCGGGCCGAGCTCCGCGATCGTGCCCGCCACGTCGTGACCGGGGATGTGCGGGAACTCCAGCGGGAACACCTGCCGCAGGTAACCGCCGCGAATGCCCGCATCGACCGGGTTGAACGCCATCCCGGCGACCTGGATCAGCACCTGGCCCGGTCCAGGCGTCGGCCGGTCGGCCTCTTCGTATCGCAGGACCTCGCTGTCGCCGTACTGGTGGTAGCGCACTGCCTTCATGATGCGGTCTCCTTGCTTGGCGGAAGTTGCTTCGAATTCGAAGCACATGAACGACGGTAGCACGCTTTGAATTCGAAGCAAGTAGGGTGCTGGTCATGACGCGCAAAGGCGGACCGCTGGATCCGGCTCAGCTGGCCGGGTACTTCGCCCTGATGGAGGTCAGCAGCCTGTTGCAGCACGCCGTCGAGCAGCACTTGCGCGTGGACGGCGGGCTGAGCTGGGTGCAGTTCCAGATCCTGGCAAGGCTGAACGACGCACCCGGCGGGCAGCAGCGGATGACCGATCTGGCGGATGGTGTTGTGTACAGCCGCAGTGGTCTCACGTATCAGGCGGGCGTGCTGGAGAAAGCCGGGTTGGTCAGCCGGAGTCCTTCCACGGATGACGAGCGCAGTACCACCGTGACCATCACCGAAGAGGGCCGGGCGCTGCTGCTCCGGGTCCTGCCTGGGCATATCGATGTGGTGCGCGAGCTGTTCCTGGACCACTTGTCGGCCGACGATCTCGCCGTACTCACCGAGGTGCTGGGTCGCGTCCGCGACGGCATGCGCGCGGCGCCGCCACGATCCGCGGCGCCGCGTTCATCCCGTACAGCGCGGGCCTCCGGCTAGGCCGCGGGTTCAGCCGGGGCCGGGGACGCCGGGGAGTTGCGCCAGGCGGCGGAACTCGCGGGGTGAGACGAAGTGGGTCTCGGCGAAGACCTTCGCGAAGTACGACTGGCTGGCGAATCCGCAACGTTCGGCGATCGCCGCGACCGGGGCGGAGGTGGTCCGGAGCAGGGCCGCCGCGTGCTCCATCCGGAGAGCTGCGACGAACTTCACCGGCGTTGTCTGGTAGTGCGACCGCATCGACCGGGACAGGTGCGCCGGGCTGACGTTGGCCAGCTCCAGCATTCTCGGTACGCCGCCGCGCAGGTTGGCCTCGCTGCGCATCGCGGCGCAGGTACTGACGAGCCAGGCAGGCCGGGTGGTGTCGTCACCACCTCGTTCAGGCACACCTGATTGCGCCAGCAGGGGGAGGAGGTCGATCCAGAACCGCAGCAGGTCGTACGTCGTCGGCAGCTCGTCGAACCGCTCCACCAAAGTCTCGAACAACCCAAGGGCCTGTTCCTCGCGGCCGACCAGGGCACGCCACATGACCGGTTCCGGCGCTGCTTCCCAGGAGCCCGTCGGGTCCGTCCGGGTCAGGTCGAGAAAGCCGTGCCAAACCGAACTCGGGAACGACACATTGACGAACTCGAGGCCTTCCGAACCCGCCCCGGTGTGGCTGTGGCTGTCCCGGGACCGGACCAGGACGATGTCGCCGCGTTCCAGTGGAACGGCCTTGCCAGCGCCGAGAAGGTGCTTGCCGCGGCCGCCGGTGACACCCATCAGTTCGTGGAAATTCGCGTGCGTGTGGGGCACGGAATCCCTTGCGTGTGGGCCGTACCAGTTTCGAGCTGCGTGGAAAGGCCGCCCGAACGATGTCAATTCGTAACGCAGGGCGATGGTCACATCAAGAATTTACAAGTACACGATGATGCGCTGCTAGTTCAGTGGCTCGGCCCCGGCAATGCTCGTAGCACTCGCCATCCGCCAGACCGGAGTCCTTGCCATGAAACGGTTCCTAGCCCTGCTGCTCGCGCTGTTGCTGTGCCTCCTGCTCATGCCTGGCCCCACGGCGGTCGCGGTGCCGAGCGGTGCCGCGGTCCGTAACGGCGGATTCGAGTCCGGTGCGCTCACCTGGTCGACGTTCAACGGCACGGTCGAACAGGGCAACGCCCGGAGCGGTACGAAGGCGGCCCGTCTCGCCGGCGGTGAAGCCGGGTTCGAGCAGGTGGTCTACGACCTGCTGCCCAATACCACCTACGTGTTCTCCGGCTATGTGAAGACGGACTCGCAGGAGGCGTGGCTGGGCGTGAAGAACTACGGCGCGGGAAGGCCGGAGGTCAACGCCCGGATGACGTCCGCGTCGTACAGCCGCGGCGGCGTCACCTTCACCACGGGCGACGGCCAGCGGACGGCGATCGTCTACTTCTTCAAGGCGACGACCGGCAACACCGCCTATGGGGACGACTTCGAGCTCGTGCAGAGCCAGCCGCGCCCGGACGAGCTCGCCACGAACGGTGGTTTCGAGAACGGCATCGACGGGTGGGGTACCAACAACTCGGACGTGGTCGCCGGCAATGCCAGGTCGGGCGCGAAGGCGGCCCGCATCAGTGGCGGCGAGGGTACGTTCGAGCAGACGGTGACCGGTTTGCGCGCGAACACCAAATACCGGCTGAGCGGTTATGCCAAAACGGATGCCCAAGAGGTATGGATCGGCGTCAAGAATTACGGTGGAACCGAGGCGAACACGAAGTTCACCTCGGCCGAATACACCCGCGGTGACGTCATTTTCACGACCGGTCCGGCCTCGACCTCGGCGATCATCTATTTCTTCAAGCATTCGGTGGGCAACACGGCCTACGGCGACGACCTGAGCCTGGTGGCGCTCGCGCCCGGGCTACCCGCAACCTGGACCGAGGGATCGATGGCGAGTGTTTTCAAGGACTCGACCGCGACCCCGCAATCGGGCCGGGCGATCAATCTTGTTGCGGCGCGCAACGAGTACGAGTTCGGCCAGATCGCGATGCGCTCGGCCGGTGCCTTCGACATCCAGTCGGTGACCCTGCCCGACCTCGTGGCCGGTAGCCAGCGAATCGCGGCCGCCAACCTGCGCTCGAAGTTCGTCGACTACATCTATCTGACCCATAACTCGCACTACACCGCGAATCCGAGCCGCCAGGCGCCCGGGTACTTCCCAGAGTTCCTGCTGAACGATCGCAGTCGGGCCGTTCCCGGCAACACCACGCAGGCCATCTCGGTCACGGTATTCGTGCCGGCCGAGACCGCGCCCGGGATCTACCAGGGCACCGCGACGGTTTCGACCAGCGCAGGCGACGTACGGGTGCCGATTCGGGTTGAGGTCGCAGACGTGACTCTGCCCGAGCCAGCCGACTCGGCGCTCACCTATGCGAACTACACCCAGTTGTTCGGTTTCGAAGGCACCGGTGACCAGATCCCGATGTACTACCCAGGCGTCGTCCAGTACAGCCCTGAATGGCGTGCCTTGATGCAGAAGTTCCTGGCCGATCTGAAAGAGCACCGAACCAACGGCCAGTGGATCCCGACTATCGACTTGTTGTCGGATGGCGGCTCCAAGGTCGCCGCAGACGGCACGGTGACTTTCCGCTGGGAAAGGTTCGATGAGGTCGTTCAGATGCTCCTGGATGCAGGAGTGGTCAAAACGCTCATCGGCGAGAACCTATTGCTCAAGCCGGGTGGAGGCCGCTACGGGATCTGGGGCCTTCGCAACTCCGGTGGTACGACCGTGAAGCAGATCCTGGACTACGAGACGGCTGAGGCGAAGAACTTCAGCAGGCAGTACCTCACCGCGTTGCGGGCTCACCTGGTCGAGAAGGGCTGGCTGAGCCGGTGGTACCAGACGATGAGCGATGAACCCGATACGACGGGCATGTACGACACCTGGCGCAGGGCGTACGACGAGCTGGTGAAGGTCCACCTGGCAGGGGTGAAGATCACGACCACGCTGAACTACCCGCCGAGCCTGTCCACCGGGACCTTCGAAGACCGGCTCAACGTCTACGTACCGGTGCTCAACCAGTACGTCGCCGACCGCGAGTTCTACCAGGGCCGGCAGGCCAAGGGGGACGAGGTGTGGACGTACATCTGCACGGTTCCGCGCGGGCAGTTCTACAACAGGTTCATCGACATGCCGCTGCCGCGCATGCGCTTCATGAACTGGTTCAACTTCGCCAACGGCGTGACGGGCACCCTCTATTGGGCGTACAGCAACTGGAAAGAGCCGGTTGCGGAGTGGGCGACGCCGGGGGACACCTCAGTGGTCTATCCCGACGCGGCCAACAACACCTTCATCGGAACCCTGCGGCACGACGCGATGCGCGACGGTGCCGAGGAGTACGAACTGCTGGCCATCCTCAAGAAGCGCGATCCCGCGCTAGCGGCGAAGCTCGTGGAAGCGGTGGCGCCGACGGCCGGTGATGCCGCCCAGGACCGGGTCGCCGGTAACCCGCCCGTGGATACGTCGTACCTCGCGGACAAGCACGACCAGCTCGTCAGGGCCGCCGCAGGCCAGGCAGTCGCCGACAAGACCATCAGCGCTTACGACACGATCGAGGCGGAGAACTTCAGTAGCCAGCGTGGAGTCTGGCGTGAGGACACCAGCGACCTCGGCCGGGGGCAGCACGTTGGTGGCGGCGGTATCGGCGACGAGATCTCCTACGACCGTGTGGACTTCGGCGCCGGTGGCTCGGTCCGCTTCGATCTGCGGGCGGGAACCGTCTGGAACGGAACTGGCGTCGAGCTGCGACTCGATAGCCCGACGGGACCCGTGCTCGCTTCGGTGGCTGCTGCGAATACCGGTGGCTGGCAGACGTTCGCGACCAACCGAGTGACGCTGACGGCTCCCGCCGGCGTACACAAGGTCTACGTCCGCTACACCGGCTCGATGAACGTCAACTGGCTGAAGTTCACCCAGCTGACGGGCAATCTCGCGAAGGACGCAACCGCCAGCGCCTCGTCCGAATACTCCGCGCAGTACGCGGCCGCCAAGGTAAGGGACGACGTTACCAACGAGTGGCAGAACGGCGAATGGGCCTCGAAGGGTGAATCCAACCCGTGGGTGCGGCTGGACTGGCCGGCCGCGCGGACCATCGGCGAGGTGGTGCTGTTCGACCGGAACAACCCGTTCGACGACGCGCGGGCGGGCACGCTGACTTTCAGTGACGGCACCTCGGTCCCGGTGACGGGGATACCGGCCGACGGGGACGGCTTGAGCGTGAAGTTCCCCGCCAAGACGGTCAGCTGGATGCGGTTCCAGGTGACCGACGGGAGAGGCGCCAACGTGGGCCTGTCGGAGCTGCAGGTACGCGCTGCTGCGGCGTCGTGACGGTACGGATGGGACCGTGTGATCGGCGTGTGACACATGGGACTGCAGTGGTTGTCGGGGTAGCCTGCTAGACATGGCGACCCGCACGTCTTCCCCGGCGCGGGCGCGGAAGTCGACGGCTCGGCGCCCGAGTACCACCGGGACAGCGGCCGCTGGTGGACGCGCTCGACCGTCCGGCGCCCAGAAGCGTGGGCAGAGCTCGAAGCGCGGTAGTACCCCTGCCGCGCGTACGGCCGCGCCCAAGTCCGGCGCAGGTCCCTTCGCGGCCGCGATGCTCGGCCTGGGCCGGTTCCTGATCCGCTGCTGGCTCGGTTTTGCGCATCTGATCGGTGGCATCGTGCGCGGCGTCGGCCAAGGCGCCCGTGACCTCGATCCCGCGCACCGCCGCGATGGCGTCGGCCTGACCCTGATCGGCCTGGCCGTGGTGGTCGCCGCCTCCGTCTGGTGGGAACTGCCGGGCAAGGTCGGCGACGTGATCCGGACCGTGGTCAGCGGCAGCGTCGGCCTGCTCGGCTGGGCCATTCCGCTGATGCTGGTCTTGGTCGCGTGGCGCACGCTGCGCCATCCCGACCGGAACGGGCCCGCCGGCCGCCAGGTGATCGGCTGGGTGTCGGTCTCGCTGGGCGTGCTCGGGCTGGTCCACATCGCCAACGGCATTCCCCGCCCTGGCGCGCCGAGTTCCGAGGGCACGCTCGCCGAGGCCGGTGGCGGCATCGGGTACTTCGTCTCGTCCTTCCTGTCCGACCTGCTCACGCAGTACGTCGCGGCGCCGCTGCTGGTTCTACTGACGATCTTCGGCACGCTGGTGGTGGTAGGCACTCCCGTGCACGCCATTCCGTTGCGCGTCCGCGCCGCGATGGACGTACTGCTCGGCCGGACCGAGATCCCAGCCGAGACACTCGCCGCGGACGAGGCGGAGCGGGCCGAGACGGGCAAGCCCAGCCGGAAGTCCAAGCGGGCGAAGCTCGACGAGGACGACGAGTTCGTTGGCGACAAGCCGTACGAGTCGCCGGTGCTGGAGGGTCGCGAGATCTTCAAGCGCGGCAAGAAGTCCAAGGCGGCGGCCGAGCCGATCGAGCCGCTGGCCGACGACCTGGACGCGGATACCGAGATCAACCCGATGGGCTCTGGGCCGATCGGCTCGGCACCTTTCGGCGGTGCGAGTGGCTCGGGCGGCTCCGGCGGCTCCGGCGGCAAGAAGGACTCGGCGAAGGCCGAGCCGCCGCCGCATACGCCGTTGCCGCAGCGGGTCGAGCAGCTCAGCCTGTCCGGCGACATCACCTACACGCTGCCCGACGGCCAGATGCTGAAGCCGGGTTCGGTGCACAAGCCGCGGACCAAGGCGTCGGACGCCGTCGTGGGCAAGCTGAGCGAGGTGTTCGAGCAGTTCGGCATCGACGCGCAGGTCACGGCGTACACCCGTGGCCCGACAGTCACCCGGTACGAGGTCGAGCTGGGCTCCGCGGTCAAGGTCGAGAAGGTCACCGCGCTCAGCAAGAACATCGCGTACGCGGTCGCCTCGGCCGATGTGCGGATCCTGTCGCCGATCCCAGGCAAGTCCGCGATCGGTATCGAGATCCCGAACACCGACAAGGAGATCGTCAGCCTCGGCGACGTCATTCGCAGCGCAACGGCGCGCAATGACCACCACCCGATGGTGGCCGGGCTGGGCAAGGACGTCGAAGGCGGTTTTGTCGTCGCGAACATGGCGAAGATGCCGCACCTGCTCGTCGCCGGTGCCACCGGCTCGGGTAAGTCGTCGTTCGTGAACTCGCTGATCACCTCGATCCTGATGCGGGCCACGCCGGACGAGGTCCGGATGGTGCTGGTCGACCCCAAGCGGGTGGAGCTCAACAACTACGAGGGCATTCCGCACCTGATCACGCCGATCATCACCAGCGCCAAGAAGGCGGCCGAGGCGCTGCAGTGGGTCGTGCGCGAGATGGACATGCGGTACGACGACCTCGCGGCCTTCGGATTCCGGCACGTCGACGACTTCAACAAGGCGGTGCGCGGCGGCAAGGTGCATCCGCCCGCGGGCAGCGAGCGCGTGCTCACGCCGTATCCGTATCTGCTGGTGATCGTGGACGAGCTGGCCGACCTGATGATGGTCGCGCCGCGCGACGTCGAGGACTCGATCGTGCGTATCACCCAGCTGGCCCGGGCCGCCGGTATCCACCTGGTGCTGGCCACCCAGCGACCCTCGGTCGACGTGGTCACCGGCCTGATCAAGGCCAACGTGCCGTCGCGACTGGCGTTCGCCACCTCGTCGCTGGCCGACAGCCGGGTCATCCTGGACCAGCCGGGCGCGGAGAAGCTGGTCGGCCAGGGTGACGGTTTGTTCCTGCCGATGGGCGCGAGCAAGCCGATGCGTATCCAGGGCGCCTGGGTCACCGAGAACGAGATCCGCGCGGTCGTCGAGCACTGCAAGGAACAACTGCAGCCGACCTACCGCGAGGACCTGACGGCGCCGACGGGCCCGGCCAAGGAACTGGACGACGAGATCGGCGACGATCTCGACCTGGTCTGCCAGGCGGCCGAGCTGATCGTGTCGACGCAGTTCGGCTCAACCTCGATGCTGCAGCGCAAGCTCCGGGTCGGCTTCGCGAAGGCCGGGCGGCTGATGGACATTCTGGAAAGCCGGGGCGTGGTCGGGCCGAGCGAAGGCTCCAAGGCCCGCGACGTACTGGTCAAGCCGGACGAGTTAGAGGATTTCATCGCCACTCTGCGAGGGATGTGATGCTGTGATGTCCGCTCCTACTTCCAGTCCGGTCGCGATCCCTTCCCCGGGTGTACCCGTGGCCGAGCCCACGGCGTACGAGTTCACCGTGCGCTCGTCGTACCTGCTGCACGGGCTGATCGCGGGTGGCGGCGTCCTGGTCACCATCGGGTTCGTCATGACCGCCTCTGCCACTCCCGGCGGCGTACTGCGCTGGATCGCGGCGGCGGCCTTCGCGGCGCTCGCGCTGGTCGCCGGCCGTGCCTTGCTGGTGAGCGCGCTGCTGGTCGCGGACGAGGTCGGCATCCGCCTGCGCGCCGGTGACCAGTGGATCGGCGCACGCTGGGAGGAACTTGAGGAAGTGACCGTGCTGCCGCGCCGCAATGTGCTCGACGACGGCCGGATCGCGCTGCATCTGGAGGACCCGGGACCGGTCGTGGCGGGCTTCACCGGCAGGGCCCACAAGCTCGCGGATGCTAACCGTCGGTTGACCGGATCGTCACTCGCGGTACCGTTCGGTCTGACGGCTAGGCCGTCGGACGGGGACGTGCTCGCGGTTCTGCGCCACCTGGCCGATGGCCGCTGCCCGATCAGGGAGCAGCTCTGAGCGGGGGCACACCGTCCTGACGGTGGAGAGGAAGGTGGGGACGTGAGCGTCGGTGAGGAGCTCACGGCGGCCCGCGTACGGGCTGGGCTGACGATCGAGGAGCTGAGCGCGGCAACGCGGATCAGACCCGGTCTGCTCACCGCCATGGAGGCGGACGACTTCGTCCGCTGCGGCGGCAACTTCTACGCCCGCGGGCACATCCGGTCGATCGCCAAGGTGCTCAACACGGATCCCGCGCCGCTGATCGAGTCGTTCAACGCGCAACAGGCCGAGCCGGAGGTGGATCGCAGCCGCCGCGAGGAACGCGCCGACGCCAAGCCGCCCACGGTGCATCCGGCCCGCCCGCGCTGGGCCGTCGTACTCGGCGCCATCCTGGTCGGCCTGCTCGGCTGGGGCATGGTCCGCTTGTTCACGCTGCCGAACGACGTCGAGGCCAACGCCTCCAAGAACACGCCTGGTCCGGCCGTGGTGACGAAGGTGATCCCGAAAAAGCCGGTCACGAAGCCGACGGTCCGCAAGACCGCGACCAAGCCGGTCGCGCCCAAGACCGTGCGGGTGACGCTGACCGGAATGGGCGAGGGCAGTTACGTCTCACTGCGCAACATCAAGAAGGGACGCCTCTTCGACGGCATCCTGCGCTCGGGCTCAACCCAGTCGATGACGTACGGCGGCGCCATCCGCGTAGACATCGCCCTCCCCAAAAACGTGCGCGTCTACGTCAACGGCCGCCTGGTAAACCCCAAAGTTCCCCGCTACCTGGTAACCCTGACCGGCAAAATCGAAGCCCGCCCTTAACCACCCCAGGCCACCACCCAGACCCATCACCCAGGCCTTTCACCGAGTCGGCTCCGTCACAGAGCCGGCCCCACCACCGAGTTGGGAGCCGGCCCCAGCACCGAGTTGGCCAGTCGCCGAGACAGCCCTGTCGCCAAGCTGGGCCCGCCACCGCAGGACGCGTCCAGCCCAGCCTCGTCTACCTGTCGCCTCTCGACGCTCGTCCGCGCTTCCACCTGTAGCCACCTCGACACTCGCGCCGGTCTTCGGGCCTTGCGTCGAGCGCCGCTACTCGTTGGTGCTGGTCCTCGCGATCTCGTGCCCCTGTACGTCGGCCGGCGTACAGGGTCGTGTCGCCGACTTGTCGGTGCCCGGGTTCGGCTCTGCCACGAGTGGTCGGGGTTGAGCGCGCGTACGTGTGCGCGGGCGGGCGCGGGGGTCGCGAGTGGTCGGGTCTGCGTGTGCCCGCGGGCGCGGGCGTGTTATCCGGGCGCGCCGTGGGGTCACGGGGTGTGCCGTTGGGGTCGTTCGGGTTGGGCTGGCGGAGCGTGAGCAGTCATACTCGGGAGCGATGACTACCACTCCCACCACCGTCGCCCTGGTCACGCTGGGCTGTGCCCGTAATGACGTCGACTCCGAGGAACTGGCCGGCCGCCTGGAGGCGGGCGGTTTCCAGCTCGTCGACGACGCCGCCGATGCCGACACCGTGGTGGTCAACACCTGCGGCTTCGTCGAGGCCGCGAAGAAGGACTCCGTCGACACCCTGCTCGCGGCCTCCGACTACAAGAACGGCGGCCGCACCCAGGCCGTCGTCGCGGTCGGCTGCCTCGCGGAGCGGTACGGCGAGCAGTTGGCCGAGGCCCTGCCCGAGACCGACGCGGTACTGGGTTTCGACGACTATGCCGACATCTCCGACCGGCTCCGGTCGATCCTGGCCGGCGAGCAGCACGTCTCCCACGCGCCGCGCGACCGCCGCAAGCTCCTCCCGCTGGCCCCTGCCGACCGCGCGGGCGCTGCAGGCGTAGCCATTCCCGGCCACGGAAACCCGCACGCTCCTGACGCCAACGCCAACGCCACGGCCGACGGCTCCACGACGGCCGCTGCGCAGTCGGGGGCCACCGCCGCCGCGTCCGCCGTGACGGCTGGTGACGTGTCGCCGGGTCAGGGCAAGGCGATGCCCCTGACGAGCGAGGAGAGCAGCTCCCAGGAGGCCCGCGAGGCCCTTCTTGCCAACGCCCGGGCCGATCTCACCATCGAGGCCCCGGATCTCCTGAAGGCGCCCGCCTCCGGCCCGCGAGTGGTACGTCGCAGGCTCGACGGCGGTCCCGTCGCACCGCTCAAGCTGGCCTCGGGTTGTGACCGCCGCTGCGCGTTCTGCGCGATCCCGGCCTTCCGTGGCGCCTTCGTGTCCCGGCGACCGACTGAGGTGCTCGGCGAGGCCGTCTGGCTGGGTGAGAACGGCGTCCGCGAAGTTTTCCTGGTCAGCGAGAACTCGACCTCCTACGGCAAGGACCTCGGCGACCTCCGCCTACTGGAAACCTTGATCGGCGAGATCGCGAGCGTGCCAGGTCTGACCCGGGTGCGTGTCTCGTACCTGCAGCCGGCTGAAATGCGCCCCACCCTGATCAAGGCGATGACCACGACACCGGGCGTCGTTCCGTACTTCGATCTCTCCTTCCAGCACGCATCCGGCCCCTTGCTGCGCCGGATGCGCCGTTTCGGTGACGCCGAACGCTTCCTCGAACTGATCGCGCAGGTCCGTGCCGCGGCCCCGACCGCGGGTATCCGCAGCAACGTCATCGTCGGATTCCCGGGCGAGACCGAGGAAGACGTCGAGATCCTCTGCGACTTCCTCACCCGGGCGGGCCTCGACGCCATTGGCGTGTTCGGCTACTCCGACGAGGACGGCACCGAGGCCGAGACCTACGAGAACAAGCTTGACGAGGACACCATCGCCGCCCGGCTCGACCGGGTCAGCCGGCTGGCCGAGGAGGTCACCGCTGAGCGTGCCGAGGCGCGCCTGGGGGAGACCGTTGAGGTCCTCATCGAGTCCCTCGACGACGACGGCACCGCCGAAGGCCGCGCCGCCCACCAGGGCCCGGAGGTCGACGGCAGCACCACGCTCACCGGCATCCCGGAC
The DNA here is from genome assembly GCF_042434725.1 of Kribbella deserti. NCBI lineage: Bacteria > Bacillati > Actinomycetota > Actinomycetes > Propionibacteriales > Kribbellaceae > Kribbella > Kribbella deserti. The sequence goes on from NZ_JBHLTC010000018.1 coordinate 41,690, forward strand.
ACCGTTGCCATCGGCGACCTCGTCACCGCCACGGTCGTCGACACCGAGGGCGTCGATCTGATCGCCGAGTTCACCGCTGTCACGGCGCCAACCCGTCCCGCACCGTCTAGTCCTCTCACCACGTCGACCCCGGCCGACGCGACCGGTGCCTCCGCGCAGAATGCGACCGGTACCTCTGCGTCGGACGTGGCTGAGTCGTCTGCGCGCGACTCGGCTGGACCCGCCCCGCGTGGCGTGGCGAACTCAACGGTCGGCGAGGCGGCGACGGGTGCGCCTGTGGCCGCTAACCTGACCGCGTGACGATGCCCCCGACGAACCCGGTACCGCGTACCGCCGGTGCCGGCCAGATCAGTGCGCCCAGTGCGTGGAACGTGGCGAACGCGCTGACCGTGCTCCGGCTCCTGATGGTGCCGCTGTTCGTTTGGTTGCTGCTTCGCGACGCCGGCGCCGAGACGGGCACCAGGCTGCTCGCGGGCGGGGTGTTCCTCGTCGCGATCATCACCGACCGGTTCGACGGCGACATCGCCCGGCGCTGGAACCTCGTCACCGACTTCGGCAAAATCGCGGACCCGATCGCGGACAAGGCGCTCACGGGTGCGGCGTTCATCGGTCTGTCCATACTGGGGGACCTCCCTTGGTGGGTGACCGTGGTCGTGCTCGTCCGTGAGTGGGGCGTGACGGTCCTGCGGTTCTGGGTGATCCGGCACGGCGTGATGCCCGCGAGCCGTGGCGGCAAGTTGAAAACGGTGCTGCAGGCCATCGCACTGGGGTTGTACCTCCTTCCGTGGCAGTCCTTCGCGCTCCTGCACTGGACCGCCGTCATCGTGATGGGTATCGCCGTCCTGGTGACAGTCGTGACCGGCCTCGACTACGTAGGCCGTGCCGTCCGCCTCCGCGCCGCGGCCAAACACCCGATCCCCTGACGCGGCCCATGATCACGCTGCCTCCCGCCGAGGCGCCCTTGGCCATCGCAGGAAAGGTCGGTCCCGCGGGGACCGCCGGGTCGTCCATGGCAGGGCTGGTGACTTCGGGGCGAAGTTCTAGGGAGACGGAAGTGTTGTCGGCCACGGTGCAGGGGCTGGCGCCGCGGGGATAGGCGTGATGTCGTCGAAGCTGGTGTAGGTAGCGGGGGAATGGGCACCGGGCGCGCCGGACAGGCGTACGGTGCCGAGGGGACGGCGGTCGAACGCTGTAGCCGGCGGCCACAGCGTGGCCGGCGAGTTGTTCTTGCAAGGGTGTAGTCGGGTGAGGCTGAGAGGCAGGCAGAGTTGACCGGTCAGGTCGTTGGTGGGTCGCAGCAGGGGGAAACGTCGCCTGCGGTCGAGCAGTTGGTGAAGTTGCTCCGGGACGCGGGAGCGACCGTGGCCACGGCTGAGTCGCTGACAGGTGGGCTCGTCGGCGCGGCTTTCACCGATATCGCGGGCGTTTCTGCCGTCTATCGAGGCGGCGTCATCGTGTACGCGACCGACCTGAAGTCCACCCTGGCCGCCGTACCGGCCGATCAGCTGACTGCTGACGGGCCGGTACACGCCAATACCGCAGTCGCGATGGCCAAGGGCGTCCGCGAACGCTTAGGCGCCACCTACGGGCTGGCGACGACCGGTGTGGCGGGGCCCGACCCACAGGACGGGATCCAGGCCGGCACGGTCTATGTCGCGGTCGCGGGTCCGGCCGAGGTGAAGGTCCAGCGCCTGTCACTCGCGGGAGACAGACTGGCTGTTCGGCGGGGCAGTGTGGAGGCGGTACTCTCCCTCGCGGTAGAACTGTTGGAGGAAGAACCGGAGCCGTCCGCGCGTTAGGACCACCATGGAGACAGGGAGTCCGACACGGCGCGGCACACCGTTCTTGGACGTTGCGATAAGTAGTGACCCGGCAACGGGTACCGTTGGTGGCCACGCTGGGTCTACCGTTCGAGTAGGTTCGGTGCGACAGGCGGAAGGGAGAAACCTCATGGTGCTGGTTCGTGGCCTGCTCGGCGACGTATTGCGGCGTCGACGCCTGCGGCAGGGACGTACGCTGCGCGAGGTGTCCGCCGACGCCCGGGTGAGCCTCGGGTACCTCTCTGAGGTCGAACGTGGCCAGAAAGAGGCCTCGAGCGAACTGCTCGCCGCCATCTGCACCGCCCTCGACGTGCCGCTGTCCGCGATCTTCGCCGAGGTCAGCGAAGACCTGGCTCGCGAAGAGGCGCTGGTCCTGGCGCACCCCGCCATCGAGTCCGAGGTTGTCGCCTCCGCGGCCTAACCCGCCGATCCCAGCAGGACTGGTACGCAGCTTCGCGACCAGCCCTGCTACCACCGCCGCGCACTCGCTCCATGGCGAACGAAGCAGTCGTGCCGCCAGCCTGAGCCGCCATCTGGACAGGGATTCGACGCCGGTCCGGCCGAGGAGGCTGCGGAGGGTGGCGGCGAGTAGAGCGCGGGCACGTCTCCGACGCGGCCGGGTCGCCTCGGCGCGCCCTTCATCCCGCCCGATAACCGCCGTGACCACATAGCTTCCATCGGGGGCTGCGGCCTCGGACCGCGGCTGTCCAACAGCGGCGCTTCGGTGGCGCGCCGCGTGAGGCCTGAGATAGACCTGCCCGGCGCCAGCTACGGGGTGAGCTAGGGCAAGCATCGGATCAACCTCCGGCCCGGGTCGTCCGACTCGGAGATCCAGACGACTTGTAGCGCGGGGATCGGTAGGTCGTCGGCTCCCCGGTACATGTCGTTGGCCCAAAGCAGGTGTGTGGTGGAGTCCGGAAACCGTAAGAGTCGAGGCGGTGAAACGCCCGGTGGATACAAGTCCGTGAGGTTGTCACCCTCGTCGAAGCAGGCGCCGCCCAGCGCCGCCTGTGCAAGTGGCGCGATCGCGGCGTGGCTCTCGAAGTCTCCGAGTCCGAACACGATGAACTCGGGATGGCCGCACTCGCTGAGCCCCATCGTGTAGGCGAATGACGGTTCCCGGATGCCATTTCCGGACACCGTCACCAGCGACCAGCCGACGCTCAGGATCCCGTCACAGATCCGCCGCCAGGTCGCCGCGATCTTCTCCCCGCCACACATTCCGCACATCGACTCCTCCTTGGCTCGCGTTCGAACTAATGTTCGACTCGCCGGAGAAGATACGGCTTTCTGGACCTCGATTCGCCGTTGTCCACAAGGATTTTTCCGGTTCAACACCGAACTGGATGGTTCGGCGTGACCTGCGCCGGTACGAGGGCGCTACATCGCCGCCAGCATGAGAAGTGCACGTCTAGCCGGGTGTCGCTTACGCAGCCGGTCGGCGGGCTGTTGCGGTTGGCAACTGGCGGGTTACGGGAGTTCGGGTTGGCAGGTGGGGCACCAGTAGCTGATGCGTTCGCGGGGTGGTTCGCCGATGGGGGCCGTGCGGATGATTGTGCCGCAGCGGAGGCAGGGGCGTCCGGCGCGTTCGAAGACCCAGGTGCGTTTGCCTGGGCGGTCTATACCGGTGGTGACCTGGGCGACGTTGCGCAGGTTGGCCTTCAGCATTCGGCGGCTGAGGTCGACGGCTGCTCCGAGGTCCACCGTTCCAGCCGGGCGCCAGGGGTGGAGGCCGAGCAGGAAGCAGACCTCGGTTCGGTAGATGTTGCCGATGCCGGCGAGATTGCGTTGGTCCAGCAGGGCCTCGCTGATCGTGCGTTCCGGTTGTGCCTCGAGATTGGCGATCGCCTGAGCTCGATCGAAATCCCGTGAGAGCAGATCCGGCCCAAGATGACCGACCACGCTGTCCTCAGCCGCGGTGGGGACCACTTCCAGCACAGGCAAGCGATAGCCAACGGCGACCCATTTGGCCGTCACGAGCACGACCCGAACCTGGAAGTCCGGCCCTCCGCGCCACTTCTCGCCAGGGCGGTAGAGATGCCACGAACCGTCCATCCGGAGATGGCTGTGAATCGTCACGCCGCCGGAGAGACGCATCAGCAGATGTTTGCCGCGCGGTACGACCTCCTCGACCGTCTGGCCGCTGAAGTCGGTCGTCGCCAGGCTGGGCACGCGGAAATCCGTCTGCTCCAGCACCTGTCCGGCAAGAGCCTGGTGCAGGTGCTTAGTGGCCCGCCAAACAGTGTCGCCCTCAGGCACCCAACCACCTCCCACCCGCCGCCACGCGCCCAACGGTCGCCGCCACGTGCCCCATAGACGGCATCCCGCGCTGGGTGGACGCGGGAAGGTGTCTGGGGGACGTCGGCACGCGGCCGATCGGCGTCGGGACGTGCCTCATGGACAGCGGCACACGCGCGACGGACGACGAGAGGCAAGATGGGAGGGCCGTGGTCGCGATGGCGATCATGCGCGGAGCCGGAGGCCGCGAGGGGTGGCGTGGAATCCGGCTTTGGCGAGCGCGTCGCCGAAGGCCGTATGGCGGACCTGCTCGCCGTCTGCCGTTTCCACGCTCAGTTTGCCGAGATGACCGTCGCGGATCGCCAATGCGAGGGCATCCACGGCCGGTTGAAGCAGGTCCGGGTCGTCGGTGAAGCTGAGGACGGTCCGGCCGCCGCGTTCGACGTACACCACGAGTTTGCCGTCGACCAGCATCACCAAGGCACCGGCCTTCCGCCCTGGCCGATGGCCGCCCGCGTTCTCACGGTCGGGCCAGGGCAGGGCAGCGCCGTACGGGTTGGCGGGGTCTGTCGCCGCGAGCACGATCGCCCGAGCCGTCACCTCGTCCCTGCGGGCGGCTCCCGATCGCGTGCGCCCTCCACCCGCTCGCGGCCCACCCGGGCCGGGCCCGGCAACCCCACCCGCGCTAGATGGGAAACCGCCAGCGGATCCGTAGCCCGACAAGGAGCCTGAGCCAGGCATGCTCGGGCCTGGCTGGGATTGCGAGATGATCGGCGCATCCGGGATATCCGCCAGCGCGCGAAGGCGATCCACCGCGCCCGGCAGGGCGAACTGCGCCGCGCCCAGACCGGCTACGAAGTACCCGCGGCGGCAGCGCCCAGACTCCTCGAACGCGCTCAGCACCTTGTACACGGCGGCGAAACCGCCCGGAGTCCGCTCGGTCATGACCGACCCACGCGTGACGATGCCGTACCGATCGAGCAGGGTCTCTGCCGCTGCGTGAGCCCGGCGGGTCGCGTCCGTACTCCGCTCGGGCAGCAGCGACCATCGCCCGCCAGCCGTCGGTGGACCGCTCCGCGCGGGCATGGCCGCACGACCTGGACGGCCGGGACGAGCGCGTGGCGCCGGTCGACGCGTGCGATGCGAACCACGACCGGCCCCGACGAGCGCACGGACCGGCGCGAGGGTGTCGTTCGTCAGCAGACCGGCCCAGACCAGGTCCCAAAGGACTGTCGTCAGCGTCTGGTCATCCACCACCCCGACGGACGATCCCACCGCATCGCTCAGCTGCCGGAAGAAGAACGCGCCACCTCCACCAAGCGCGTCGAGCACCGCCTGATGGGTCTCGCCTATCTCGAAGGCCGGATCCACGTCAGGCAAGGTCAGCTCGCAGTTGTCCGCAAGATGCAGGGACACCCAGCCATCCGTGCCCGGCAACGACCCGGCCCCGGACCACACGATCTCGCCCGTGGCGGTCAGCTCATCCAGCATGGCGGGGTTGTACCCAGGGACACGCGAAGGCAGCACGATCGACTCCAGGGCCGACGCCGGCACGGCACACCCCGCGAGCTGTTCCACCGCGGCGAGCAGTACGTCGTACCCCCGGCCGCGGCTGCTGGTAATCCCTTGCCACGCGGGCAGGAACCTCGCCAGCGCGCTCGGGTCGACCGGCTCGACCTCCTTGCGCAGCGCCGCGAGCGAACGGCGTCGCAGCAGGCGCAGCACCTCGCTGTCGCACCACTCCATCGCCACACCGCCAGGCAGGAACTCGCCCTCGACCACACGCCCCGCGGCAGCCAGCCGGCGCAGGGTCTCCGAAACCACCGCGACACCCGTACCGAGATGCGTGGCGAGATCCGCCGCGCGGAACGGGCCATGCGTGCGGGCATACCGCGAGACGAGGTCGCCGAGCGGATCGGCCACCGGCTCCGCGTGGGCCTCCGCCACCCCTGGTGGAACCGGAACGCCAAGGCCGTCCCGCAACCGCGCGACATCCTCGACGACGGCCCATCGGTGCTCGCCGGCCATCCGTATCCGGACCACCCGACGCGCCGCGGCCAGTTCCGTCAGCCACGCCTCCGCGTCCGAACCGTCCACCGATCGCTGCGACGCTGCTTCCACGGACAAAGGCCCCACCAGGCGCAGTACGTCGAACAGGCCTTCCGCGTCGCGGGCGCGACGGTCCTCCGCAAGCCGTTGCAGCTCGGCCTCGGTCCGCAGCACCACCTCTGCGTCGAGCAGTTCGCGCAGTTCCGTCCGGCCGAGCAGTTCCGCGAGCAACGACTGGTCCAAAGACAAGGCCGCCGCGCGCTTCTCCGCCAACGGCGTATCGCCTTCGTACATAAAGGCGCCGACATATCCGAACAGCAGGGACTTCGCGAACGGCGACGCCTCCGGGGTTTCGACCTCGACCACGGAGATCCGGCGCTCGCCGATCCCGGTGAGCAGGTCCTTCAGCGCGTTGATGTCGTAGACGTCCTGCAGGCACTCCCGCAACGCCTCCAGCACGATCGGGAAGGACCCGTACTTCGAGGCGACACTGAGCAGCTGGGCGGATCGTTGCCGTTGCTGCCACAAGGGTGAACGTCGGCCCGGGTTACGCCGTGGCAGTAGCAACGCCCGCGCCGCGCACTCCCGGAAACGCGAGGCGAACAAGGCCGAACCACCCACCTCCGTGGTGATCAGGTCCTCGATCTCCGCCGGGTCGAACAACACCAGCTCGGCCCCGGGTGGCGCCTCATCGGTCTCGGGCAGGCGCAGCACGATGCCGTCATCACCCGAGACGGATTGGGCGTCCATGCCATACCGCTCGCGTAGGCGCGCCGCGATCGCGAGGGCCCATGGCCCGTGCACCTGGCCGCCGTACGGCGAGTGCACGCAGACGCGCCAGTCGCCGAGTTCGTCGCGGAAGCGCTCGACCACGATGGTGACGTCGTCCGGCACGCGCCCGGTGGCTTCACGTTGCTCGGCCAGATACGAAACCAGGTTGTCGGCGGCGAACTCGTCCAGACCGCCGTCGCGCGCGCGTTTGATCGCCTTCGCTTTCGGCAGCGCGGCCATCGTGCGCACGAAGGCGCCGGTCGCCGCGCCGAGCTCGGCCGGTCTGCCGACGGCGTCGCCCTTCCAGAACGGTAGCCGCCCGGGCTGGCCGGGAGCGGGGGAGACGAGCACTCGGTCGTGGGTGATGTCCTCGATCCGCCAGCTGGAGGCGCCGAGTGTGAAAACGTCACCGACGCGTGATTCGTAGACCATCTCCTCGTCCAGCTCGCCGACTCGGTGATTGGTCGATTCGCCCACCAGGAACACGCCGAACAGGCCTCGGTCGGGGATCGTGCCGCCGCTTGTCACGGCGAGGCGCTGGGCTCCGGGCCGACCTGTGATCTCGCCGCTGACCCGGTCGAACACGATCCGCGGCCGGAGCTCGGCGAACTCGTCGGACGGATACCGCCCGGACAGCATGTCGAGCACCCCGTCGAAGGCCGATCGCGGCAAGGCGGTGAACGGCGCGGCACGCCGTACCAACGTGAAGAGCTGCTCGACGTCGATCGCCTCGAGGCTCACGATCGAGACGATCTGCTGGGCCAGCACGTCCAGCGGGTTGGCCGGGATGTGCAGGCTCTCGATCTGGCCGTCGCGCATCCGCTGCACGACCACGGCCGTGTCGATCAGGTCGCCCCGGAACTTCGGGAACAGCACACCTCTCGAGATCGCGCCGACCTGGTGCCCGGCGCGGCCAACCCGTTGCAGGCCGCTCGCCACCGAGGGCGGCGCCTCCACCTGGATGACCAGGTCGACCGCGCCCATGTCGATGCCGAGCTCAAGGCTGCTGGTCGCCACGACGCACGGCAGCCGCCCGGACTTCAGGTCGGCCTCGATCAGGGCGCGTTGCTCCTTGCTGACCGAGCCGTGGTGCGCCTTCGCGACCAGCGGGGGAGCGGCCAGGGAGGCGCCGGACTGAGCCATCACCTGTGCGGGTGAGCCCTCGTCGGGCAGGTCGAGGCCGGCCCGCTCGGCGGCGATCTCGTTCAGCCGGGCGGTGAGGCGCTCGGCCAGGCGGCGCGAGTTGGCGAACACGATGGTGGAGTTGTGCGCCGCGATGAGATCGGCGACGTGCTCCTCGACATGCGGCCAGATCGACGCGTGCCGAGGTGGGCCCGCGGCCGAGCCGGAAACCTGGATCTCGGTATCGCCGAGCGCGGCCATGTCCTCCACCGGCACGACAACGCTCAAATCCCACTGCTTCTCGAACGCGGGCTGAACCACGTCGACCGGGTGCTCGCCGCCGAGGAAGCGCGCGACCTCCTCCACCGGCCGCACGGTCGCGGACAGGCCGATTCGTTGCGCCGGTTTGGGCAGCAGCGCGTCCAGCCGCTCGAGCGTCAGGGCGAGATGGGCGCCACGCTTGGTCCCGGCGACGGCGTGCACCTCGTCCACGATCACGGTCTCCACCCCGCGCAGCGAGTCGCGCGCCTGCGAGGTGAGCAGCAGGAACAACGACTCGGGCGTGGTGATCAGCACATCGGCCGGTTTGGTCGCGAACCGCCGCCGCTCCGCAGCCGGCGTGTCGCCCGAGCGAACGGCCACCTCCACGTCCATCGGCGCCTCACCCAGCCGCCGGGCGGTCTCGCGGATCCCGATCAGCGGCGCGCGCAGGTTGCGCTCGACGTCGACCGCGAGCGCCTTCAGCGGCGACACGTACAGCACCCGGCAGCGCAGTTTCGGGTCGTCGGGCGGTGGTGTCGTGGCCAGCCGGTCCAGCGCCCACAGGAACGCCGCCAGCGTCTTGCCGGAGCCGGTCGGGGCGACCACGAGCGCGTCCCGGCCGGCGCTGATCGCGTCCCAGGCGCCGAGCTGAGCCGGGGTCGCGGAGTCGAAGACGTCGCCGAACCACGCCCGGGCGGCGGGCGAGAATCGGTCGAGCGCGCTGGATCTGGTCACGGATCCATCTTGCACGTCGCCACCGACAAAGTGAGGCGAAGCGATTTTGGTCCCCACCGTCTGCGATGATCTGCGGCATGAAGATCCGTGCCCGGGCCACCCTCTTGGTGGTCGCTTGCGTAGTCGCCCTGACCGGCTGCATGAAGGTCGATGCCGACCTCAAGGTCAATTCGAACGAGACGATCTCCGGCAAGATGTTGCTGGGTGTCGACAAACAGCTACTGCAATCCACCGGTCAGTCGCTGGAAACGGCCCGGAAAGAGATCGAGAAGTCGCTGAAACAGACGGCGACCGAGGGCGTCGAGTGCAAGGCCTATGACGACGACAAGTACATCGGCACCGAGTGCAGCCTGGACAACGTGCCGTTCGACAAGATGTCGAGCAGCTCCGTCGGTGGCGTGGAGTTCAAGAAAGAGGGCGAGAACTTCGTCGTCACCTCGAGCGGCAAGGACACTCAGATCCCGCCGGGCAGCACGCCGGACGTGAAGTTCAAGATCACCATGCCGGGCAAGATCACCGAGCACGACGACGGCGCCGAGGTGAGCGGCCGGACGGCGACCTACACCGACGCCTCCAAGCTGAACTCCGTGCGTCTGGTCTCCACCGCCGACGGCGGCTTCCCGGTCTGGCTGATCATCCTGCTGGTCCTGGTGGTTCTCGCGGCCATCGGCGCGGTTGCGTTCTTCCTGCTCAAGGGCCGTCGCAGCGGTGGCAACCAGCCGTTCCCGGGCCAGCAGTACCCGCAGGGCCAGTGGGGCCAGCAGCAGTACGGACAGCCTGGGCCCGGTCAGTACGGTCAGCCTGGGCAGTACCCGGGTCAGCCGGGTCCGGGTCAGCAGGGCCCTGGTCAGTACCCGGGCCAGCAGGGCCAGCCGCAGCAGGGTCAGCCCGGCCAGTGGGGTCAGCCCGGTCCGGGGCAGCAGGGCCAGCCCGGCCAGCCGTACCCGGGTCAGCCGGGGCAGTACGGTCAGCCCGGCCAGGGCCAGCCGCCGCAGGGCCAGCCTGGTCAGTGGGGTCAGCCCGGTCCCGGCCAGTCCGGCCAGCCGCAGCCCGGCCAGTGGGGTCAGCCGCCGCAAGGTCAGCCGGGGCAGTACGGTCAGCCCGGTCAGCCGCCGCAGGGCCAGCCCGGTCAGTGGACCCAGCCGCCGCAGGGTCCCGGCTCTGACGGTCCCGGCCAGCAGTCCTGAGGAGCGGTGTGAAGATCTTCGTCACCGGTGGTGCCGGTTTCATCGGCTCCCACTTCGTCCGTACGGCGCTGTCCGGGGGGGATCCCGAGCTGGGCGCGGACGTGGCCGTCACGGTGTTCGACTCGCTCACGTACGCGGGTAATCTGGCGAACCTCGACCCGGTGAAGGACCAGCCGGGCTTCGAGTTCGTCAAGGGCGACATCACCGATCTGGACCAGGTCAACGCCACGATGGCGGGCCACGACGCGGTCGTGCACTTCGCGGCCGAGTCCCACGTGGACCGCTCGATCTCGGGCGCCACCCAGTTCGTGGTGACGAACGTGCTCGGTACCCAGGTGCTGCTCGAGGCCGCGCTGCGGCACGGCGTCGGGCCGTTTGTGCACGTCTCGACCGATGAGGTCTACGGTTCGATCGCCGAAGGCTCCTGGCCCGAGACGGATCCTCTGCAGCCCAACTCGCCGTACGCTGCCTCGAAGGCCTCGAGCGATCTGGTGGCGCTGTCGTACCACCGGACCCACGGGCTGGACGTGCGGGTCACGCGCTGCTCGAACAATTACGGGCCGTACCAGTACCCGGAGAAGGTCATCCCGCTCTTCGTCACCAACCTGGTCGAGGGCGAGCAGGTCCCGCTGTACGGCGACGGCCTGAACGTGCGCGACTGGCTGCACGTCGACGACCACTGCCAGGGCATCGAGAAGGTCCTGCGCGGTGGACGTGCGGGTGAGGTCTACAACATCGGCGGTGGTACCGAACTCACCAACCGCGAGCTGACGGACCGCCTGGTCGGGGCCTTCGGCAAGGGCGAGGAGAGCATTCGCTACGTCGAGGACCGCAAGGGCCATGATCGGCGCTACTCGGTGGACTGGAGCAAGATCCGCGACGAACTGGGCTACCAGCCGCGCCACGACTTCGAGTCGGGTCTGGCCGACACCATCGCCTGGTTCCGTGCGAACGAGGACTGGTGGCGCCCCCTGAAGTACCCGCAATCCTGAGGAAGGTATGAGGCTCACCGAATTCTGGGACCGAATGGACCGTCACCTCGGTCCGGCCTACTCGCGCACCTGGGCGGAGACCCAGGCACTGCCCGAGTTGAACGGCCAGACGGTCCAGGAGGCGCTCGCTTCCGGCGAGCACGCCAAAACGGTTTGGCGAGCCGTCTGGGCACATCTGCAACTACCGCCGCGCGACCGCTGACCTGATCTCTGTACGACGATGCGCCCGGGCCTTCGCTGGAAGGCCCGGGCGCATCGTCGTACTGGTCAGACCGTCTGCGGCGGCGTACCCGTCACTGGCGGCTGAGGGCCTCGGAAAGCCCCGGTGGTGAGCAGGTCCGCGGCGGCGTAGGCGGCCTTACGGATGCCCTTGCGTTCGTCGAAGAAGCCACCCACCATCCCGACGCCAGGGAGTTTGCCGAGCGCGCGGGCGCCCAGGCTGCCGCGGGGGCGGTCCTCGAACAGCTCGCTGATCCCGCCGAACATCTTGCTGATCCGCCAGATCAACTTGATGCCGTGCCGTAGGCCGCCCTCGTCGTCGGTCTTCTGACCGAGGCCGAGTTCCTTGGCGACGTTCTTGCCGGCGGCGGTCGGGTCGTCGAACTCGAGCACGATGTCCGGGGTGATGGGCCGGTTGGTCAGTACGCGGGCGATCACGGCCGTGCGATCGGCGTGCGCCTCCACGCCGTACTCCCGGCAGATCGCGCCGATCACCATCGCCTGGACGGTGGCGCCCAGGGTGTCCTGAATCGGCAGCCGGTCCGCGGCGGCACCGCTGATCCGCGGCAGGCCGGCGATCACCGCGGCGAATCCACCCAGCCGGTCGACCCACCAGTCGCAGCGCTCAGCCAGCGGCAGCGTCGGCCATTCGGCGTGGCCGGGGACCCGCATCCGCAGCAACCGGTCGATCGCGAGGATCAGGCCCTTCTCGGCCAGATTGGGCCGCTCCTGGGCGGAGTACTCGGCGAGGGTGGTGCGGATGCCGAACGGGTCTTGCGTTCGCAGCGAGTCGAGTACGGCGTCGAGGCCGAACTCCACCTTGCTGAGCGCCAGTACGACGGCGGAATCGGGAATGTCAGGACGGTCGGTCACGGGCGTCAGCGTATTGTGTCCGGGGTCCCAGCGGCCCTCGCGGCGCGGTACGGGTGATGGCGTGAGCCTGCTCCGCCGGACCTGGATCCGGATTCGGCTGATCCCGGCGTGTCATTTGTGATTCGAACAGGTGTTCGGGATAGTTTGTGAGTCAGAGGTTCAGGTCCCACTCGGTCCGGTTCTCCACAGATTCGCCACCGAGCCGGAAAATGTCGGTGCGGGCTCATAACCTCTCCGGTGACAAAGAATTCCTCCGGGTCGCTGCGACGGTGGCCCCGATTCAGATGGGTTAGGTGGCAGTCAGATGGCTGGTGCAGCGAAGGCGGAGCGGGCGGCCGCGGACCGCGAGAAGGCTCTGGCGACGGCGCTGACGCAGATCGAGCGTCAGTGCGGCAAGGGCGCGGTCATGCGGCTCGGCGAGCACGGCCGCGCACCGATCGACGTGATCCCGACCGGTTCGATCGCCCTGGACGTGGCGCTCGGTATCGGCGGTCTGCCCCGCGGCCGGGTGGTCGAGATCTACGGGCCGGAATCCTCCGGTAAGACAACGGTCGCGTTGCACGCGGTCGCCAACGCCCAGCGGGCCGGCGGTATCGCCGCGTTCATCGACGCGGAGCACGCGCTCGACCCCGACTACGCGCAGAAGCTGGGTGTCGACACCGACGCCCTGCTGGTCTCGCAGCCGGACTCCGGTGAGCAGGCGCTGGAGATCGCCGACATGCTGATCCGCTCCGGCGCGATCGACATCGTCGTGATCGACTCGGTGGCCGCGCTGGTGCCCCGCGCCGAGATCGAGGGCGAGATGGGTGACAGCCACGTCGGTCTGCAGGCCCGGCTGATGAGCCAGGCGCTGCGAAAGATGACCGGTGCGGTCAGCGGGACCAACACGACCGCGATCTTCATCAACCAGCTGCGCGAGAAGATCGGCGTGATGTTCGGTTCGCCGGAGACCACCACCGGTGGTAAGGCGCTGAAGTTCTACGCGTCGGTCCGGCTGGACGTGCGCCGTATCGAGTCGCTCAAGGACGGTACCGACTTCGTTGGCAACCGGACCCGGGTGAAGGTCGTGAAGAACAAGGTGGCCCCGCCGTTCAAGCAGGCCGAGTTCGACATCATCTACGGCCAGGGCATCAGCCGCGAGGGCAGCCTGCTGGACCTCGGTGTCGAGCAGGGCTTCGTGCGCAAGGCCGGTGCCTGGTTCACGTATGACAGCGACCAGCTCGGCCAGGGCCGGGAGAACGCGCGGAACTTCCTGCGCGACAACCCCGATCTGGCCAACGAGCTGGAGAAGAAGATCAAGGAGAAGATGGGCATCGGGCCGGTGGTGGACCAGCCGGCCGCCGCCGCTGAGCCGGTCGATGTCGACTTCTGACGGCCTGAGGGGCTCGGGCCGGCGGCAACGCCGGTTCGGGTCCGGCCCGGCTCCCCGGCGCGAGCCAGTGGATCCGGCCCTCGACGGACCTTCGGATCCGGAGTCGGTGGCCCGCACAATCCTGCTCGACAAGCTCTCCGCCCAGCCACGCACGCGGGCGGAGCTTGCGGACTTCCTCGCGGCGCGGGACATCCCGGACGAGGTTGCCGCCAAGGTGCTGGACCGTTTCGGGGAGGTCGGCCTGATCGACGATGCCGCGTTCGCCAGCGCCTGGGTCGAATCCCGCCACCGTGGCCGTGGGTTGGCCCGTCGGGCTTTGGCGCAGGAACTTCGCCGCAAGGGTGTCGACGACGATCTCGCTCGTGATGCGCTGGGTGAGTTGGAGCCGGAGCAAGAGGCCGATACCGCCCGGGCGCTGGTTCGGCGCAAGCTGCCGTCGATGCGGAACCTGGAGCGCCAGGTCGCGATGCGCCGCCTACTCGGCATGCTCGCTCGCAAGGGATATCCCGGTGGTCTGGCGATGTCGATCATCAAGGAGGAGATGGCCGCCTCCGACGAGGAACTACCTCTCCTCAACGACTCCGGCCTCGAAGCCGAATAGCTGGTCCTGTACGTCGTACGCGCGCCGGGCTTGAGTCTCCAGTTGGGGGAGACGTGAAGGTGAGGGCATGAACGGCGACACGCTCTACTCGATCGGTGAACTGGCTCGGCGTACCGGGCTGACGGTGAAGACCGTGCGGTTCTACTCCGATCGAGGCATCGTGGAACCGCTCGACCGCAGCCCGGCCGGCTACCGCCGCTACGGCACCGACGCCGTCGCTCGCCTCGACCTCGTGCGTACGTTGCGCGAACTCGGACTCGACCTCGCCACCATTCAAAAGGTGCTCGACCGCGAGCTTTCGCTGGCCGAGGTCGCCACCGCGCACGCCGAGGCGCTCGCGGTGCAGCTCCGCATCCTGGCGAGACGACGCGCGGTGCTCACGGCAGTGGCCAAGCGCGGGTCTACCCCAGAGGAGATGGACCTGATGCACAAGTTCGCCAAGCTCTCCGAACAAGACCGCCACCGCCTGATCGAGAACTTCCTCGACAGCATCTTCGGCCAGTCCGACACGGACCCTCTCACGTTCTCCGACACCGAGCGGGGCTCCTTCTCGCACGCCGGCTTCGGCACCGACTCCGGCACCGACTCCAGCACCGACTCCGGTGACGGCTCCAGCTTCGGAGGGTCGGCTTCCGGTCCCGGGGCTCCTGAGTTGGAGTGGGCGGCGGCTCGGCGTTCGATGACGCCTGAGCTGCCGGATGACCCTTCACCGGAGCAGGTCGAAGCCTGGATCGAACTTGCCGAGCTCACGTTCGACTTGGACTTTCGGGCCTCCCTGCAGGAGCTGGCCCGCCAGTACCAGGCTGACTCCAAGCATGAATCGGCGTCCGAGCCTGACAGCGATAGCCACAGTCACAGCGACGGCGGCAACGACGTCGGTCTCGGTCTCGGTGGTGTGCGACTTCGAGGGCGTGGAGGTGGACTGAAGTCCTGGATCCGGCGGGACCTCGTCGCGACGGTGCGCGATCTGGTTCGGCCGGCGTTGCAGGACGGCATGGATCCCGCCTCGCCTGCTGCTGATGGTGTCGTGGCGACGTTGTTGACCGCGTACGAGCGCGACTTCGCCGGGCGGCCCACCGATAACGCCGGTTCGTTCACGAGCGCCGGTTCGTCCGCCAACAACGACGGTTTGTCCTCGAGCAACGCCGGTTCTTCCGCCAGCAACGCCGGACCGTTTGCCAAGAACCCGGCACCGTCCGCCAAGAGTCTCGGACCTTCCGCCACGAACGCTGGGCTGTCCGCCACGAACGGCGGACCGTCCGCCATGCACGGTGGAGACGTTCTGGCGGTCGAGGGCGAGGATCCGCGAGGACGAAAGGTTCAGCGGGATCAAGCGAATGCGCTGGTGGATCGCCTGCTGGCGGCGAGAGATCCACGGCGCGAGCGTTATCTCGAATTGCTCGCCGTCGTGAACGGCTGGTCTCCGCCGGAATCTCTCGCGCCGACACTGAATTGGGCTATCGACGGCATTCGCGCCCGTTTGTAGTTCGAAGCAGCGGGCAGTGAATTGCGGCCGACGGCTGCGCTGCAGGTCGTGCCCATGGTTCTCGCCATGCGGAGTCGGTGAAGTCGCGGACTGCGAAACCGCCCTGGGCGTACCGGGGTGTCCGCCCTGAGGGGCGATCGGCGTCCCGCGGAGGCCAAAGGCATCGCGGCGGTTCCGGCGCGGGTAGTGGTATTCGAGTCGTCGGGCTGCGCCTCGGAGCCACTGCGGGGTGAGTGGTGGTGGGTGATGAGTAAGGAAGGGTACGAGGGTCGAAACAGAGTTCGGCCAGCACGGGTTGAGAATTCACGGCGTGTTGCCGGCGGCAACGTTGACGTGATCCGGGCGGAAGGTGTGTGATCCGGTCACGGGATCGGTTCGTGCCGATCCGCAGCGTGAGCAGTCGTCGTTGCCGATGACCGGCCCTCATCTTCGGGAGTGTGGAATGAGCGATTTCCAGAACCAGGCCAAGGACTTCCTTGAGAAGGCCATCAAGGAACATCCCGACACGATCAAAGAGGGCCTGGAGAAGGCCGGTGACTTGATCGACAAGCAGACCGGCGGCAAGTACGCGGAAAAGGTCGACACCGTTCAGGACAAGCTCGGCGACTACGTCGACTCCCGTTCCGGTCAGACGAACCAGACCGGCCAGCAGGAAGCGCCCGCGGATACCGCCCAACCCAGCCAGCCCGAATCCACCACCGAGCCAACCGCCACCACCGAGCCCACCAGCAACACGCAACCGACCACCGAGCCAACCAGCAGTACGGAGCCGACCGCCAACAGCGAGGCCACTGGTGGCAGCGAGGGCGCCAGCAGCGCCGAGTCCGCTGGCAGCGCCGAGTCCGCTGGCGACGCCGAGCCGACCAACAGCACGGAATCCACCGGCAGCACGGCGTCCGCCGGCAGCACGGAGTCCGCGGGCAATGCGGAATCAGCCGACAGGTCGGAATCCGCGGGTGGTGCGGACTCGACCAGTGGCGCGGAGTCCACGGCCGCTGGGGAGACCAGCAGCGGTTCGAACTCGGCCGACAGCAGCAGCGCGGAATCGGCTGGTGGTACGGAGTCCACCGACGGTTCCGATGCGACTGGCGCGGGATCGACCGGTGACGCTGACGCACGCGGCGCTGAGTCGACCGGGTCGGCGGAATCGGCTGGTGGGGCGGCGTCTTCGGGGAATGGCGAGTCTGGTGGGGAGGCGCAGTCGGGCGGATTGACGACCGGCGGTGGGGATGGGGCTCCTGAGGCGAAGTCGCAGTCGGGTGGTTCGAGCGATGCTCCGGCCGGTACGGCGTCCGCTGACGACTCGGGGGAGCAGGCTGCCGGGGACGAGTCGGCTGAAGAGGTGAAGGATGAGCCGGCCGTGGCGCCGGAGGATGCTGTTGGTGATGTGGTTGGCGGTACGCCGCCGAACGTTGAGGAGAACCCCAGCCGTTCGGCCGGATCGGATCCCTCGAACACCGCCACCGGTTCCACCGCGACCGGTGCCTCGGGCAACGACTGAGGACCACAAGCGAGTAAGACACCTCAAGCCTGGTCGGCGACAGCGTTGTCAGCGATGACGCGCCTGCCGCCGACTAGGCCTGATGGGGGTGTCGCGGAGATGACTGCTTGATGCGTCGCGGCTGGCGGAGCGTCAGCCGATGCGCCCGCTGATGTCTGCCGGCGTCGGGACGGTTCGCTTGTGCCGCCCAGACGGCCGGATCGACTCGGCATGGAGCGACGAGTGCCGAGGGGACATAAGAGGCGGTCGGCCTTCGTCCGGAGCGGCCGAGTGACACGTAGGGCCAGCAGAACCGAAGGGCCAGAAGGACAGGGGACCGCGAAGGCTCGGACGAGCTGGGAGGGCCGCGAGGGCTCGGACGAGCTGGGAGGGCCGCGAAGACCGGGACGAGCCGGAGGGTCCGTAAGGGTCAGGAAGACCGGAACAGCCCGGAAGGGCAGGGAGGCCGGCAGGCCAGGAACGGCTGGAGGGGCGAACGGGGAGCCGGTGTGATCGGGTGTTGACTCTGTGTTGAAGATTGGGGGGTTTGAGGGGCGGGGTGGGGGTGGAATTTGGTATCGATTTCGGTCGTCCTTCTGGTGGACGGGTGTTCGTCTTGACCGTGTGGTTGGCCACGCCTAGCCTCGGAATCAGTAAGGGATCACTCCACCGATTGATGGCGTATATAGCAACGTCCGGCCGGTTGTTCAGCAGGCTGGGCGAATGACGAACATTCGGCGGCGCGCTGGTGACGCCGCTGGATGGGACGAGAACACCAACGCTCAACCGAGCTGAGACGGATGGCGCGACCACGAGTGGTTGTTGCCGGATAGCAACGGACCCGGTTCGCCGGGTGGTTGGGCACCGCCGAGTCCGACGGTGCCATTCGTCGTACCGGCGTACTTGTCGTACCGTCCGATCGCTTGTCTTCGCCGGGTCATCCCTTCCAAACGAAGCTCGTCACGCCTGCGGGCGCGGCACACAGAGGGGAGAGGCCGATGGTGGCTTTGGCTATGCCGGACGCGGCATCCATGGGTCTTGTCCTGATCGGCGTGCTGATCGTCGCGCTGCTGGCGTGGATCGGGCTTTCGCTGTCGCGCCGCAAGGTGGCTGACATGACCGCCACGGCGAAGGCCAAGTCCGACCTGGAGCTGGCTACCGCCCGGGCGGAGGCGGCGAGCCAGGTGGACCAGATCCGGCGGCAGGCCGAGGATGACGCTTCCGCGATCCGTGCTCGTGCGGAGGAGGAGGCGTTCACCATTCGTGGCCGGGCCGAGGAGGTCGAGCGGCTGTCGATCGAGGCGCGCCGGGAGGCCGAGCACCGCGCCGAAGATGTTCGGCGTGAGGCCGAGGATGTCCGGCGCGAGGCGGAGCAGCGGGCGATCGACGTACGGCGGGAGGCCGAAGCCGAGGCGCAGTCGATCCGGGAGGACCTGCGCGAGCAGCGTCTGGAGATCGAGCGGCGCGAGAACCGGCTGACCGAACGCGAAGAACGGCTCGACGAGCAGCACCGCGGTATCGAGGAACGCCAGAACGAGATCACCACCCAGCTGGCCGAACTGGATCAGAAGCGTGCGGAGATCCGGAACCTGGAAGAGGAGCGCCGCCGCATTCTCGAAGGCGTCGCGAACCTCACCGCCGAGCAGGCCAAGGCCGAGCTGGTCGCCGAGATCGAGGCCGAGGCCAAGCGGCACGCGCATACCATCGTGCGGGATATCGAGCGCCAGGCGCAGGACGAGGGCGAGACCCGGGCGCGCAAGATCATCACCGGCGCGGTGCAGCGGCTCGCCTCGGAGCAGACCAGTGAATCGGTCGTTTCCGTCGTGCATCTGCCCAGCGACGACATGAAGGGCCGCATCATCGGGCGCGAGGGCCGCAACATCCGGTCCTTCGAGCAGACCACCGGTGTCAACCTGATCATCGACGACACCCCCGAGGCCGTGCTGTTGTCCTGCTTCGACCCGGTGCGCCGCGAGACCGCCCGGTTGACGCTCGACTCGCTCGTGCTGGACGGGCGGATCCACCCGAGCCGGATCGAGGAGGTGTACGAGCGCAGTCGCGGCGAGGTCGCCGAGTTGTGCCAGCGTGCCGCCGAGGACGCGATGGCGGAGGTCGGCATCACCGAGTTGCACCCCGAGCTGATTCGTACGATGGGTCTGCTGCGCTACCGCACGTCGTACGGGCAGAACGTGCTGAAGCACCTCATCGAGTCGGCGCATCTGGCCGGCATGATGGCGGCGGAGCTCGGGCTGGACGTCAAGCGGTGCAAGCGCGGCGCGTTCCTGCACGACATCGGCAAGGCCCTCACACACGAGTCCGAGGGCAGCCACGCGATCGTCGGTGCCGAGCTTGCCCGCAAGTACGGCGAGGATGATGACGTGGTGCACTGTATCGAGGCGCACCACAACGAGGTCGAGGTACGTACGGTCGAGGCGGTGCTGACCCAGGCGGCCGATGCCGTCAGCGGTGGTCGGCCCGGGGCGCGGCGCGAATCGCTGGAGGCGTACGTGCAGCGGCTCGAACGGCTCGAGGAGATCGCGATGTTCCACGACGGCGTGGAGAAGGTCTTCGCGATGCAGGCCGGTCGCGAGATCCGGGTGATGGTGATGCCCGACGCCGTCGACGACATCGCGGCGCAGGTGATGGCGCGCGACATCGCCAAGCAGGTTGAGGAAGAGCTCACCTATCCGGGACAGATCCGCGTCACCGTCGTACGCGAGTCCCGCGCTACCGAGGTCGCCAAGTAGCCGTCGCCACGGGACGTTGCTCCAAGCAACTTCCTGTAGGTCGAGGTGGTGGCGGGCCGGCTGGCTGGTCTCGCCGCCATCAGCGTTCCGGTCGAGGGTCGATGCAGATCAGGGTTTGCTGGCCTGCCGCCACCAGGGTCCGCCGTGAGCCCTGGACCCCGAACACCTCCAGCTGGCATACCGTCAACGTGCGCCCGGATCGGAGAACCGTGCCGATGGCTTCAAGGTGTTCGCCCTCGGCAGGCGCCAGCAGGTTGATCTTGTACTCGACCGTGAGCACCGACGTGTTCTCGGGGAACAGCGTGAAGCCCGCATAGCCGCCCGCGCTGTCTGCGATGGCACTGGTCGCTCCAGCATGGAAATACCCGTGCTGCTGAGTGACCTCGGGGCGGCTCGGCAGCAGGATGTGCACCCGCCCCGGCGCGATAACGCTCAGGTAGGCGCCCAGATGTCCCATCAGGCCTTGGCGATCGAAGCTGTCCCGGATGCGCTTCTGCACCTCGGGACTCGCTAGCTCTGGTTGGGTCTGCTCTTCCACGACTCTCCTTCGCAAGGTCGTCCGAACGGCACAAGCCTCTCGCCTTCGTACCACGCCCGCCGGTCCGATTGGCGGTCTCAGCGAGTCCAGAACATCGCCACGAGCGCAAGTGATGAGGTCTGGCCCTGTGGGGTCGTTAGGGTCTGGCCGAGTGGTCGTGACGAAAGCCTCGAAGGGTGTCCATGAACGAGCTGACCCGAACCGTGCTCGAAGACTTCGCCAGCTGGGTGGAATCCAGCGGGCGCCGTCCGGTGGATCTGAACGTGGTGGCCGACTTGTGCGACGTCAAGGCGATCTTGCTCGACCAGGCCATGATCGAGGCAGGGGTGCTGACCGAGCCCGACCCCCGGTTCTGGCTGGGTGCCGCGACCGAAGAACTGCTTCGATGCGGGTTGTACATGGTGGCTGTCGAGGGCGACTGGCTGCACGCGGTGCGGCGGGCGATGCCCCTGTTCTTCGACTACCTCGCGACCTTGGACACGGCGGTCGTCACGGGCGAGGAGCTGGCTGGCGCTCGGGCCGGGTTCGCGGCGGCTTTCCCGGCCGATTTGCACCCGAAGCACCCGTCCGCAGCGGCACTGCTCGGCCGGTTGTTGGTGAATGCGCCAGACCGGTACGACGACGCCGAAACGCTGTCCTGGGCCGAACTGGAGGCGCTGGCCGGCCCGACCCTCGCGCCGGCCACCTTGAAGACCAGCCACGCCCACGAGAGCAAGCCCAGCGAGAGCAACCCGGGTCAGGGCAATGTCGGCGCGCGTGTTCCAGCCAGCGAGCTTCTCGGCCCTGCCACGCCTGTGCCGGTGCCTTCCGTTCTCGCCAGGCTCGCCGAGGAGTCGGACCTGATGGCCCAGTTCATTGCCGTCGCCCGGGAGGCGGCGTCGACCGGGCAGCGTCCGGACGGCGTGGAGGACTGGATCTGGCGTCAGGTCGTTGTACAGGCCTTAGTGGGCGATCCACGACTACTGGCGGGCCAGCCGTTTCCCGGCCCCTCTCTGCGCCAATGGGATTCGGGCCGCCCAGAACTCAGGGTGCGAGTCTGGTCCCGCGCGTTCCAGTGCATGGCGTTCCAGCCCGCCCCAGGGCTCAGTGACGAGGCGTACCCCGCAACCACCAATGCCCTTCTCAACACGTTGATCGCGGCCCGCGCGGACGGGCGGGCACGGATCCAGGACGCCACGGGAATGCCGTACGAGGGGATGGATCCGGCAAGGCTTCGGCTACTGGTCGACCGGCTTCAGGCACTTGGCGCCGTGACGGTCGATGACGACACGCTCACGCTGACCACCCTTGGCTACGCGGG
The DNA here is from genome assembly GCF_042434725.1 of Kribbella deserti. Classification (NCBI taxonomy): domain Bacteria; kingdom Bacillati; phylum Actinomycetota; class Actinomycetes; order Propionibacteriales; family Kribbellaceae; genus Kribbella; species Kribbella deserti. The sequence goes on from NZ_JBHLTC010000018.1 coordinate 63,481, forward strand.
CTTGCCCCAACTCGCCGACTGGACGGGCGGCTCGCCTCCGGGAGCGCTGCTCATCCCGTCGTGGAGCGACACTCTGGTCCAGGCGGATGTGGTCGCAGTGCTGAACGCCGTCGCCGACAAGAGGGCCAGTATCGATGCTCCCCAGACGTTCCCCGAGGTCTGGCTGGCACACGCGAATCCGCCACAGCTTGCCGACCGCCTCATCGACGCGATGCCCTGGCTGACCGATCCCGCCCGAGACCTGGCGTGGACGATGCTTCGCACAATCGGCGAACCCGCCGCGCCCGCCATCCGGGGCTGCCTAGACACGTGGCTCGGCCAAGAGGCCCGCGCCTGGCTGGCAGCCGGATAACGCCAGGTGGACTTCCTGAAGCCGGCGAGTGCTCAACTCGTACGAATCGTTGCGGCGGTTCCAGCCGACGCCTGGAGCACTAGTACGCCGTGCGACCTCACGATCCACGAGGTCGTGAACCACGTCGTTGCCGGCAACATCTTCGCGGTACGGCTTCTGGCTGGTGCGTCGGCAGCGGACGCCACTGCAGGTCTGGACGGCGACTACCTCGGCGAGGATCCGCTAGCGGCGGTGACCACCTCCTGCGAACACCAGGTGGCCGCGTTCGCTTCAGCGGATCAGAGCCGCCCACTTCACCACCCCAGCCGCGACATCTCCTTCGAGACCTTCGTACGTTTCCGCCTGGGAGAGCTCGTCGTACATGGGTGGGACGTGGCGGTTGGTGCCGGGCTGGACCCGGCGCTCGACGCGTCCGTCGTGGCAGGGCTGTGGGCGATGGTCGAGCCGCACGTGGAGGACATGCGCCAGATGGGCACCTTCGGCAAAGGCGCGACAACATCATCGGCAACCTCGGTGCAAGCCCGTCTGCTGGACGCCTTCGGCCGCCACGCCTAACCAGCCGACACGGGTCGTAACCCGTTGAGGCATTAGGGGACTGGCCGGTCGGGTGAAGGCGACGAACCGCGGAGTAGGCGTTTGCCTAGGTTGTGGATGGCTTCGCGGAGTTCGGGCGGTTCTAGTACGTCGAAGTCGCAGGGGATGCGGGAGGTGTAGGAGATCAACGGGGCCAGGTCATTCGCCCCGAACCGCAGTACGCAAGAACGCTCGTCGACAACCTCCACCACGCCGTCACCCGCAGGTACGACGCGCGCGACCTCTTCCGCACTCGCGGAGATCAAGACGCGCGCCTTGATCTCCCACGGGACCACGCCGGTTCCCTCGGCTACAAGCGCTACAGGGTCCGGCGGGCTGTCGAAGTGGTACCGCTGGCCGGTGAGCGTTGGATCGGCAATACGGTCCACCCGGAACGTCCGCCACGCCTCGCGCTCCCGATCCCGCGCCACCAGGTACCAGCGCCGACCGGTGTGAACGATGTGGAACGGCTCAACCCAGCGCCGGCTCTCTCGGCCCGCGTGATCCCGGTAAACGAACCTCAGGCCCTCGGTACGGCGACACCCGGCCGCGAGTACTACCAGTACCTCTGCGTCTACAGGCGGCAGATCGCCTCGCGGCAGCTGGATCGTGCTCCCGGCGATCGCGGAGACCCGTTCGCGCAGTCTGGTCGGTAGGACCTGGTGGAGCTTGGCCAACGCGGCCACGGCGGCTTCCTCGACTCCGGACACCGTCGTGGTCGTGGCGACGCGTAAACCAACAGCGATCGCCACGGCCTCGTCATCGTCGAGCAGCAACGGCGGCAGGCGGCCACCTCGGCCTAGGTGGTACCCGCCGCCGTGGCCCGCGTCGGCCTCCACCGGATACCCGAGCGACCGAAGGCGGGCCACGTCTCGCCGTACCGTCCTGGTGGTGACGCCAAGGCGGTCAGCGAGGTCAGCGCTTTCCCAATGCGGGCGCGCCTGCAGCAGCGAGAGCAGCCGGAGTAGGCGGGCCGCAGTATCCATAAGCCCACTATCTCAACTTCGCGGACAACTACTGTCCGCGAAGCGTTCTAGCGTGGAGGCCATGACGAAGCTCAAGGAGAACTTGCTGGATCTGTCCGACTTCGCGTGGCAACGACTCCGTCCGCGCGTCGAAGGAATCACTGACGAGGAGTACTTCTGGGAGCCGTTCGCAGGCTGCTGGAGTGTCCGCAAGACGCCGGACGGCTCGTTCCGGGCCGACGACGATCCGATCCCGCCGGATCCGCCTCCGTTCACGACGCTCGCCTGGCGGATCACGCACATCATCGACATCCTGCAGGAGGAACGAACCGCGACCTGGTTCGGCCACAAACCCGGCGCGGACGATGGCGAACCGCCCGTACCGGGTAGTGCCGCGGAGGCCGTGCAAGCGCTGGAGCACGCGTACGACGTGTGGCGCGGACGCCTTGCCGCGGTGAGCCAGGACGATTTCGACCGGCCCATGGGCGAGATAGCCGGGCCATACGCCGAGTACGACGGGTTGGCCTTCGCGTTGCACATCCTCGACGAGCTCATCCACCACGGCGCGGAAGTTGGCGTCTTACGCGACCTCTACCGGGCGGAGCAGCCCGAGGATCCCCTGGTCGCGGCGCTGCTCCGTGGCGAAACAACCGCGGAGACCGGCGTGATCGATCGCGTCCGCGAGCAGCGGCCCGCGTTGATCGCGGAGGCTGCCGCGGCCAAGCGGTGGCAAGCGGTTCCGGCGCTGGTGGAGCTCGGGTTCGACCTCAACGCCCGTGACCACCTCGGCCGGACCGCGGCCCACCTAGCGGCTGGGACGGGCCAAGTCGACGTACTGCGCCTCCTGGTCGAACATGGCGCTGACCTGACGATCGAAGATCCCGAGTTCCACGCGACCCCGCTCGGCTGGGCGCAGTGGTTCAAGCAGCCGGAGGCGACCGCCTACCTAACCGAGACGGCAAACGCTCAGGCCTCGTCCGGAGGAGCCGGCAGCGTCGGGTAGTCGGACGTCGGATAGAGCCCGACGACGAACCCGTACGTGGTGTCGCCGGCCCGGGGGAGCCGGTCGAAGTCGTGGATCAGCTTGTCGACGTGCTGCCAGAACTCGGCCGCGCGTTCCTCCGGGATCCGGGCGTGCCGGATGAACGATCGCATCTGCCCGGCCTCGTACGCGGCGGTGGATTCCTTCGCCGCGACCTCGAAGTCGTTGAAGTCCAGCGGCAGGTCCACGCCGTCGGACTGCCGGCCGAGCCCGACGTAGAACATCCGCCCCGTCCGGCCGTAGTAGCGCTCGTCGATCGCCCGCACCCGCCGGGTCCGTACGACGCGCAGCAGACCGGCCGTGGCCAGCACGTTGACGTGGTGCGCCACCGTGCTCTTGGGCCGCTTCACCGCGGCGGCCAGCTCCGTGACGGTGGCGGCGCGCTCGTGCAACAGGCCGAGGATCGTCGTTCGCAGGGGATTGCTGATCGCTCGCACCTGCTCGGCCGAGGTGAGCTCGACCGTCTCCTCGAGCTCGTAGTCCGGCACCGGACTATTGATCGCCATAGCGGATCAGACTAACATCGCCAAACGTTCCACAAATTTGGATCATTCACGGTGAAAGCGAGCGAACGATGGCCGAGGTAGTGCTGTTCCACCATGCCCAAGGGCTGACTTCCGGAGTGCAGGTCTTCGCGGGCCAGTTGGTCAGCGCCGGACACACGGTGCACGTGCCGGACCTGTACGACGGCAACACCTTCGCCACGCTGGAGGAGGGCCTCGACTACGCGCGCTCGGTCGGCTTCGGCGCCATCGCGGAACGCGGGGTCGCCGCTGCCGAAGGCCTTGGGGATTCCTTGGTGTACGCCGGTTTCTCGCTCGGGGTGGTGCCGGCGCAGCAGCTCGCGCAAACCCGTCCGGGCGCCAAGGGAGCGTTGTTCTACTACTCGTGCTTGCCGGTTTCGGAGTTCGGTGAGGCCTGGCCGGCGGGTGTTCCCGTGCAGATCCACGGCATGGAGTCCGACCCGTTCTTCGCGGAGGAAGACCTGGTCGAGGCGCGGGCCTTGGCCGAGTCCGCCGACGAGGCCGAGTTGTTCCTCTACCCGGGCAAGGAGCACCTGTTCGCCGACTCCTCGTTGCCGTCGTACGACCAGGAGGCGGCCTCGCTGCTGCTGAGCCGCACGCTGGAATTCCTCGACCGCCTCAGCTGACCACCCGCAAGCCTGCACAGCCTACGCGACCCAACCGCGCGCTCAGCGACCGAACGGCGTGCTCAGGCAGCCCTAGCTCGTGCCCCGGAGACGGGGTGCGGGCTAGTGTGCGTTGACCAGCTGGCGGAGTCTGCCCTTGGCGGTTCGCTCCACGAACAGCGGGACGAAGTCGCGAATCGGCTGCGGCTCGAACTCGCTTCGGCTGTCCGCGACAACCTCCACGACCCGGTCCGCCGGCACCTCCGGGAACTGCTTCGTCAGCCGATCGACGACCTCGGTGATGGCCCGGTCTTCATCGGATCTGTCCATATCCCAACGCTTGCGCGGCCCGCCGGTCAGGTCAACCAATTCCAGGTGAATTCCCCCTGCCCGAGCGGTCAGCCTGCTCAAGGGTGAGAAACGGCCCGGACTCGGCCCGGACTCAATCTGGGAACGCTCCCACTGAACTCTTGACAGCGCCTCGCCGTGCCCCGATGCTCTCATGGGAGCGCTCCCAGATGGAGTGTCAGAATACCTAGGAGGGGTCGGGCGATGAGCCAGACGAAGCGGTTCCTGGTTGTGACGGCGGCTGCCATCACAGCCCTGGGCATGGTCGGGGCATGCAGCAAGAACACCGAGGGCGGAGCACCGGCGGCGGACGGCCAGATCAAGCTGGTGGTGGATACGTTCGGGGACTTCGGTTACAAGGCGCTGGCGGCGCAGTACGAGAAGGATCACCCGAACATCAAGGTCGAGCTGCGCAGCACGCAGAAGCTCGACGACTACAAGCCGAAGCTGACCCAGTGGCTCGCCGCCGGTTCCGGCGCCGGCGACGTGGTGGCGCTCGAAGAGGGCATCCTCAACGAGTTCAAGACCCAGCCGCAGAACTTCGTCAACCTGCTGGACCACGGCGGCGCTGAGCTCGAGTCCAGCTTCCTGCCCTGGAAGTGGGAACTCGGCAAGTCCGGCGACGGCGCCCTGCTCGGTCTCGGTACCGACGTCGGCGGCCTGGCGGTCTGCTACCGCAAGGACCTGTTCGGCAAGGCGAAGCTGCCGACCGATCGCGAGGCCGTCTCGAAGCTGTGGCCGACCTGGGACGAGTTCATCAACACCGGCGCCAAGTTCAACGCCGCGAACACCGGCGCCAAGGGCTTCGTCGACTCCGTCACCACCAGCTTCAGCGCGATGCTCTCGCAGGCCGGTGAGACCAACTTCTACGACCGCGACAACAAGGTCATCGCCGACTCCAACCCGGCCGTGCGGCTGGCCTGGGACACCTCGATGAGAATGGTCGACATCAGCGCCAAGGTGCCGACCTGGTCGAAGGACTGGGAGGCCGGCTTCAAGAACGGCAGCTTCGCGGTCAGCATGTGCCCGTCGTGGATGCTCGGCATCATCAAGACCAACTCCGGCCCGGCCAACGCCGGCAAGTGGGATGTTGCCGCGGTGCCTGGTGGCGGTGGCAACTGGGGCGGTTCGTGGCTGACGGTGCCGGCGCAGAGCAAGCACCCGAAGGAGGCCTACGAGCTGGCGAAGTTCCTGACCAGCCCGGCCAGCCAGATCGAGGCCTTCAAGGAGGCCGGCCCGCTGCCGTCCTCGCCGAAGGCGCTTGACGACCCGGCCTTCCAGGCTCTGAAGAACGACTACTTCTCGAACGCCCCGGTCGGCCAGATCTTCGGTACCGGCGCCAAGGCGCTGAAGCCGCTGGTCCTCGGCCCGAAGCACCAGGCGATCAAGGAGCGGGCCTTCGAGCCGGCCATGCAGGCCGTCGAGCAGGGCAAGCTCACTCCCGACAAGGCTTGGCAGCAGGCGCTCACCAGCACTGCCAAAGAGGCGAAGTGACCTTTACCGGCGTCGTCCGGTCGTCGGCGGCAGCGCGTGCCGCCGGCGACCGGGCCCCCTGGCGCTCCCGGCTGACTCGCGCGGACGTGAGGTTCGCGCCGTACGTCTTCATTACGCCGTTCTTCGTGTTGTTCGCGATCTTCGGGGCGTTCCCACTGCTGTACACCGGCTGGGTGTCGCTGCACGACTGGCATCTGATCGGCGAACACACCTTCGTCGGTTTCGGCAACTACACGGCGTTGTTCGGCGACCCGGCGTTCTGGAACTCGCTGACCAACACCGTCGGCATCTTCGTGATCGCGACCGTGCCGCAGTTGTTCATGGCCCTGGCCATCGCGAACCTGCTGAACCGCAAGATCCGCGCCCGCACCTTCTTCCGGATGGGCGTGCTGATTCCGAACGTCACCTCCGTGGCGGCCGTGGGCATCGTCTTCGGGCAGTTGTTCGCCCGTGACGTCGGCCTGGTGAACTACCTGGTCACCAGCGTCGGACTGGACGCCGTGGACTGGCAGGCCAACACCTGGTCGAGCTGGATCGCGATCGCCGTGATGGTCGACTGGCGGTGGACCGGTTACAACACGCTGATCCTGCTGGGCGCCATGCAGGCGATCCCCAAGGACCTGTACGAGTCGGCCTCGCTCGATGGCGCGGCTCCGTGGCAGCAGTTCTGGCGGATAACTGTTCCGCTGCTGCGCCCGACCCTCGTTTTTGTTGTCATCATCTCCACGATCGGCGGCCTGCAGCTCTTCACCGAGCCGGTGATCTTCGGCAACGGCAAGATGCTCGGCGGCACGCTCGGCCAGTTCCAGACCATCACCATGTACATGTACGAAACCGCCTTCCAGCGCTTCCAGTACGGCTACGGCGCGGCCATCGCGTGGGCCCTGTTCGGCTTGATCGTGCTGATCTCGCTGGTCAACCTGCTGATCGTCAAGCGGGCTGCGAGGTGGGCCCGATGAAGGCCGCTTCGGTTCGCCTCTGGAAGGCCAGCCCCGCGACGTACCTGGCGCTCGTGGTCGGCTGTCTGCTCTCGCTGTTCCCGATCTACTGGATGTTCGTCATCGCCACCCGGTCGAACGACGCCATCAACGACGTACCGCCGCCGCTGCTGCCCGGTTCCGAGCTCGGCGCGAACGTCGGCCGGGTGTTCGCCAACGAGCACGCGGCGTTCGCCTACGGGCTGGTGAACTCGCTGGTGGTGTCCAGCGTGGTCACCGTGTCGGTGGTCTTCTTCTCGACGCTGGCCGGTTTCGCCTTCGCCAAGCTGCGGTTCCGCGGCCGCAACGGGCTGCTGCTGGTCATCATCGGCACGATGATGGTGCCGGTACAACTCGGCCTGATCCCGCTCTACATGCTGATGGTCAAGATCGGCTGGAACGGAACCCTGCAAGCGGTCATCGTGCCGTTCCTGGTCAGCGGTTTCGGCGTGTTCATGATGCGCCAGTACGCCGCCGAGGCGATCTCCGACGAACTGGTCGAGGCGGCTCGCGTCGACGGCTGCTCGACCTTCCGGATCTACTGGAACGTCGTACTGCCGGTGCTGCGGCCCGCGGCGGCGATTCTCGGCCTGCTGACGTTCATGCAGACCTGGAACGAGTTCATCTGGCCGTATGCGGTGCTCGACGCGAACACCCCGACGGTCCAGCTGTCGCTCGCCCTGCTGGCGACGGCGTACTACACCGACTACGCGCAGGTCTTCGCGGCGACGGCCCTGGCCACGCTGCCCCTGCTCGCGGTGTTCATCTTGTTCGGCCGTCAGATCATCGGCGGCATCATGGAAGGTGCGATCAAGTCGTGACGACCGAAAGCCAGGCCCCCAGCCCGGCCCCAAGCCCAGCGAGCAGCCCGGCCCCAAGCCAGGCGAGCAGCCAGGCCCTTAACCCGGCCAGCAGCCTGGCGCCCGGCGAGACCAGCGGGCAGGTTGAGCCGAACTCCGTGCTGGAGTTGCCGACCGGGTTCCTGTTCGGGGCCGCCACCGCGGCGTACCAGATCGAGGGCGCGGCCGGCACCGACGGACGCGGTCCGTCGATCTGGGACACCTTCTCGCATGAGCCCGGGCGAGTGCTCGGCGGTGAGACCGGTGACGTCGCGGTGGAGCACTACCACCGGTTCCGCGAGGATGTCGCGCTGATGGCCGAGCTCGGCCTGCAGGCCTACCGGTTCTCGATCTCGTGGTCGCGAGTCCAGCCGGACGGCCGCGGCCCGCTCAATCAGGCGGGCGTGGACTTCTACTCGCGCCTGGTCGACGAACTGCTCGCGGCCGGGATCGAGCCGTGGCCCACGCTGTACCACTGGGACCTGCCGCAACCGCTCGAGGACGCGGGCGGTTGGCCCGAGCGGGCGACAGCCGAGCGGTTCGCCGACTACGCGGGCGCGATCACCAGCGTGCTGGGCGATCGGGTCGGCCAATGGACGACCTTGAACGAACCGTGGTGCTCGGCCTTCCTCGGCTACGGCTCGGGCGTGCACGCCCCGGGCCGCCAGGACCCCGCGGCCGCCGTACGCGCCGGACATCACCTGATGCTCGGCCACGGTATGGCGGCGAACCTGATCCGGTCGGCGGGCCACAAGGTCGGCGTCACGATCAACCTGTACGACGTCGTACCGGCCAGCGAGCGCGAGATCGACCTGGAGGCCGCGAGGCGGATCGACGGCCTGCAGAACCGGTTCTTCCTCGATCCGGTACTGCTCGGGTCGTACCCGGAAGATGTGATCGCGGACCTCGCCGACGTGACGGACTTCTCGCACGTACGCGAGGGCGATCTCGCGGTCATCTCCACCCCGCTGGACATCCTGGGTGTCAACTACTACACCCGTCACGTGGTCACCGGTGATCCGGCAAACGGCGATGACGGCCACGGTGGTGCCGGCGGCGAGGGCTCGCCTTGGCCGGGTAGCGAGCACGTCGGCTTCCTCAAGGGGGAGTTGCCCCTGACCGCGATGGGCTGGGAGATCCACGCCGACGGTCTCACCCGCGTGCTCGAACGAGTGGCCCGGGAGTATCCGTCCGTACCGCTCTACGTCACTGAGAACGGCGCGGCCTTCCCGGACGAGCCGGACGCCGACGGGCTGGTTCGTGACCCCGATCGGATCGGCTATCTCGACGGACACCTGCGGGCCTGCCGCAGTGCGATCGACGCGGGCGTACCGTTGAAGGGGTACTTCTGCTGGTCGTTGTTCGACAACTTCGAGTGGTCCTGGGGATACTCGCGGCGGTTCGGACTCGTTTATGTCGACTACGAGACGCAGACACGAACTCCGAAAAGCAGCGCCTATTGGTACTCCGATCTGATCCGAGGCAGGGTAGCGGTATGACCGATCCCCGTCCCACCATCGAGACCGTCGCAGCCAGGGCGGGGGTGGGGCGGGGCACCGCCTCGCGCGTGGTGAACGGTTCATCCCAGGTCAGCCCGGCCGCGCGCGCCGCGGTGATGAAGGCGATCGAGGAACTCGGCTACGTGCCGAACCGGGCCGCCCGCAACCTGGTCACCCGGCGAACCGACTGCGTCGCGTTGGTGATCTCCGAACCAGGCGAGCGGCTGTTCACCGAACCGTACTTCGCCGGCATCGTCCGCGGGATCAGCTCGGCGATGGCCCAGACCCAGCTGCAACTATGGCTCTCGATGGTGCAGAGTACGGCGGAACGCGAACGCGCGGGCCGCTTCCTCACCCGGGAACACGTGGACGGCGTACTGATGCTGTCCCAGCACGCGAACGATCCGCTGCCGGCACGGGTCCAGGCGAGCGGTCTACCGCTGGTGCTGTGTGGACGGCCATTGAAGGAATCGCCGGAGACGGAGTCCTTGCAGTACGTCGACGCCGACAACTTCACCGGCGCCCGCCTCGCCGTGCAGCACCTGGCCGACCAGGGCCGAAGCCGGATCGCCTGTATCGCCGGGCCGCAGGACATGTCGGCGGGCCTTGCCCGGTTGCAGGGGTTCCGCGAGGTCGCGGGCGATGACGCCTTGGCCGAGGTCGGCGACTTCAGCGAGGAAAGCGGCGCCAAGGCCATGGCCGCCCTGCTGGATCGCGACCCGGCACTGGATGCGGTCTTCGCCGCGTCGGACCCGATGGCCTTCGGCGCCATGCGGGTCCTCAAGGCAGCCGGGCGGCGCATCCCGGAGGACGTGGCGGTCATTGGTTTCGACGGTTCGCCGGCCGGACGCAACTCCGACCCGCCCCTCACCTCGGTCTTCCAGCCCACCGAGGAGATGGGCCGCGAAATGACCCGCCTCCTGCTGGCCCAGCTAGCTGGCGAAAAAGCCGCCCAAGGCCAAGTAATCGTCGACACCCGCCTAGAACTCCGCGGCAGCGCCTAACCCCACCCGCCACCATCCGCGCGGCCGTCCGCGCCTGGCAGCGAGCCCACGCCCTCCTCTCGCGGGCCGGCAGCCTTACCTTCCCCCGCGAGTGGTCGCGTCTGAACCGTTCCCGGTCACCCCGCCTCCGTTGGTCACCCCGCCGCCAGTCGGTCGCGAGTGGACGCGTCATAACGAGTCCACTCGCGGCACGGGGATCAGCCGAGGAGTCCCGTTGTGCGCTTTGCTTGTCTGCGAGTGGCTAGCTCACCGGCGGAGGGGTTACCACCTCGGATCCCCCGGTGGGTAACCCACGCTGGCAATGGCCAGCCACTCGCGCGCGGAGCTCTCCCCGGCTGCGGATCGAGCCGCCTCTCGCCGCGCGGAGTTTGCCCCCGGCTGCGGATCGAGCCGCCTCTCGTCGCGCGGAGTTTGCCCCCGGCTGCGGATCGAGCCGCCTCTCGCCGCCTGGGGTTGACAGGTCGACCTTGAAACTCGGGCGTCAACGTCCGCAATCTCGACCGTCTACCCCCTATTCCGACCGTCGACCCTCGGAATCTGGCCGCGGACCCCGGCGTTGGCCCGAGTTCCGACCGTCGACCCTCGGAATCGGGTCTGCGGTCGCGCTCGGGCAGAGGCGGTTGGGCCGAGGCGGCGGGAGGGAAGGCGGCCGGTCAGGTGTACCCGGGCCCGCGCGCACTTCAAGGCACGCGGGTCGCCAGTGGCGGCCGTGGGTTGTGTCGGGTTGGGTCGTGGCCATGGGCAGGCGGTGATGCCGGCCGGTGGTTTGCACGGGTCGGCTGCCGACTTTTGGCCCGGCTACCTGGTTGCAACCAGGTAGCGGTCAAACAACTCGGCAGTGGTGGCGCCACAACCGGGTAGCCGCGCAAAACCCGCGGCACTCGTGTCCGGGTCGGCCGCCCAGGGGTTCACTCCGGCGCCAGCCCATGCCAGGCCGCGACCACGCGTCCAGTCGGGAGCGGGTCACACTCGTCCGGACCGTGGTGGCCGGGCATGGTGGCGCGCGCTCGCCTCAGTGCCTTCATGTCGTTGCTGTCAGCGGAAGGCGGGGTGGCCGGTTAGGGCTTGGCCGATCACTAGTTGGTGGACTTCGGAGGTGCCTTCGTAGGTGAGAACGGACTCGAGGTTGTTGGCGTGCCGCATGATCGGGTACTCGCCGCTGATGCCGTTGGCGCCGAGGATGGTTCGGCATTCGCGGGCGATGGCGATGGCCTCGCGCACGTTGTTGAGCTTGCCCACGCTGACCTGCTCCGGGCGCAGCGAGCCACTCTCCTTGAGGCGGCCGAGGTGGACCGCGAGCAGGAGGCCCTTGTTCAGCTCGACGGCCATATCGGCGAGCTTCGCCTGGGTGAGTTGGTAGGCGGCCAGCGACTTGTCGAACACCTGGCGGTCCTGCGCGTAGGCGATCGCGGTCTCCAGGCAGTCCCGGGCCGCGCCCATCGCGCCGAAGATGATGCCGAACCGCGCCTCGTTCAGGCACCCCAGCGGACCCGACAGCCCCTTGGCCTCCGGCAGCATCGCGGCGGCGGGCAGCCGTACGTCGTCCAGCACGAGCTCGGACGTCACCGACGCGCGCAGCGACAGCTTGTTCTTGATCTCGGGCGCGGAAAACCCTGGGGTGTCGGTCGGTACGGCGAAACCGCGCACGCCTTCGTCGGTCCGGGCCCAGACCACGGCGATATCGGCGATCGAGCCGTTGGTGATCCACATCTTCGAGCCGTTCAGCACCCAGTCCGAGCCGTAGCGCCGCGCGTTCGTCCGCATGCCCGCCGGGTTGGAGCCGAAGTCCGGCTCGGTCAGGCCGAAGCAGCCGATGGCCTCGCCCGCCGCCATGCGCGGCAGCCACTCGTCCTTCTGCTCATCGCTGCCGTACTTCCACAGCGCATACATCGCGAGGGAGCCCTGCACGCTGACCAGCGAGCGCATGCCGGAATCGGCGGCCTCGATCTCCAGACACGCCAGCCCGTAGGCCACTGAGCCGACGCCGGCGCAGCCGTATCCCGTCAGGTGCATGCCGAGCAGACCGAGTGAGCCGAGCTCCTTGGCCAGCTCGCGCGCGGGGATCTGGCCCGTCTCGAACCACTCGGGCAGCTGCGGCCGCAGGCGCTCGTCGGCGAAGCGGCGCGCGGTCGTCCGGATCGCCAGCTCCTCGGAGCTGAGCAGCGAGTCGACATCGATGAGGTCCAGCGCAGCGGTCATGCGGACAAACCTAACCGCCCGGACCGACAACTCAGAGTGCTGCGGCCACCACCGGCGCAGTGACTATCGCCACGGCCACCACCAGCGCTGCCGTCGGGGATGCCGCACGGTGATGCTGCTGTACTTCGCGGTGCCGACCACCTGCAGGCGCGGTGCCCCGGCCTTCGGCTCGCCCGCCTTGTTCTCAACCGCGCCGCCGGTCGACTCGATCTGGTCGACGTCGATGATCCAGCCCGGCGGCACGATCATCAGCAACGACCCGTGCTTGACCTCGGCCTCGACCCGCACCTGCGGCGATCGCAGCACGGCCTCGCTGAAGTCGAGCTTGATGCTGGAGTGCTCGATGCGGGCGGTGATCCGCGGCGGCACCTGCCACTTGCCCACCCGTTTCTCGGCCGAGTGCTTGACCCGCAGGGCCAGTACGTCGGACTGGCCACCGTGCCCGACTGGTCCATCCGGCTCGGCCGGGACCAGATCGGCGGTCACGTGGACCAGCTCCTGCCGGGTTTTCGCCTGGTAGATCCGCGTCAAACGCTCGTCCAGTTCCTCCAGGTCGAGCCGGCCGTCGCCATGGGCCTCCTGGACCTGCGCGGCGGCTCGCTCCCGGTCCTGGTCCGACGCGCGCGGTGCTGGTGGTTCAGAGGCGCGAGGCGCGGGCGTGAACTCCGGAGTCATGAGGCCAACCGTAGCGCCGAGCGGGGACAAAGCAGGCCGCCAGACCTGGGACAATGGCCCGGTGAATTCCCGCGATGTCGTCATCCTCGGTTCGACCGGCTCGATCGGTACTCAGGCGCTCGAGCTGATCGGGCGCAATCGCGACCGGTTCCGGGTGCTGGCGATCTCGGCGGGCGGCGACAACGTCGGCCTGCTCGCGCAACAGGCGCTCGAGTTTGAGGTCGAGGTGGTCGCGGTCGCGAAGGCCACCGCGGTCCAGGACCTGCAGCTCGCGTTCTACGCCGAGGCGCAGCGCCAGGGGTACGCGCAGGGCGAGTTCCGCATCCCCAAGATCATCGCCGGGCCCGAGGCGGCCACCGAGCTCGCGGGCCTGCCGTGTGACGTCGTTCTCAACGGCATCACCGGTTCGGTCGGCCTCGGTCCCACCCTCGCCGCGCTCGACGCGGGTACGACGCTGGCCCTGGCCAACAAGGAATCCCTGGTCGTCGGTGGTCCGCTGGTCACCAAGCGGGTCAAACCCGGTCAGATCGTGCCGGTGGACTCCGAGCACAGCGCGATCGCCCAGTGCCTGCGCAGCGGGTCCGAGCGGGAGGTGCGCAAGCTCATTCTCACCGCGAGCGGCGGGCCGTTCCGCGGTCGGCCGCGGCGCGAACTGGCCCGGGTGACGCCCGCGCAGGCGCTGGAACACCCGAACTTCGCGATGGGTCCCGTGGTGACGATCAACTCGGCCACCTTGGTGAACAAGGGTCTCGAGCTGATCGAGGCCCACCTGCTGTTCGGCGTACCGCTGGAGTCGGTCGAGGTGGTCGTGCACCCGCAGCAGGCCGTGCACTCGATGGTGGAGTTCGTCGACGGGTCCACCATCGCCCAGGTCGGCATTCCGACGATGACCCTGCCGATCGCTCTCGGGATGAGCTGGCCCGACCGGGTTCCGGACGCCGCCACGCCGTGGAGCTGGTCCGAGGCGAGCACGTGGGAGTTCCTGCCCCTGGACAACGAGGCCTTTCCGTCGGTCCAGCTGGCGCGGGAGGCCGGGATCAGGGGCGGTACGGCGCCGGCCGTGTTCAACGCGGCGAACGAGGAGTGCGTGGCGGCCTTCCGCGACGGGCGGCTGCCGTTCCTGGCGATCGTCGACACCGTGGCCCGGGTAGTGACCGATCACGACGTACCCTCGTACGTGGACCTCTCCGTCGAGGACGTGCTCGCGGCGGAGTCCTGGGCGAGAACCCGCGCCCGCCAGCTGATCGGCGTACAGGAGACGACACAGGTATGACCGCATTGCTCACCATTCTCGGCGTCCTGGTCTTCGCGATCGGCATGGTCATCTCGGTCTCGCTGCACGAGGCCGGTCACATGATTCCGGCGAAGAAGTTCGGCATGAAGGTGACGCAGTTCTTCTTCGGCTTCGGCCGCACGATCTGGTCGTTCAAGCGCGGTGAGACCGAGTACGGCATCAAGGCGATCCCGTTCGGCGGGTTCGTGCGCATCATCGGCATGCTGCCGCCGGGCAAGGACCAGGACCCGTCCACGGTCCGGGCCGCCAGTACCGGTCCGTTCCAGTCGCTGGTCGACAACGCCCGCGCCGCGGAGTACGAGACGATCGACCCGGCGGACAACGGGCGGCTGTTCTACCAGAAGCCGTGGTGGCAGAAGCTGATCGTGATGGCCTCGGGACCGCTGGTGAACGTGGTGATCGCGTTCCTGCTCTTCGGCGGCCTGTTCATGTTGTACGGCGCCTCCGAGTTGCAGACCACGGTGAAAACCGTCAGCAAGTGCGTGATCCCGGCCAACGAAGCCACGCCGACCCGCGAGTGCGACGAGACCAAGGACAAGCCCTCGCCCGCGCGGGCCGCGGGGATCTTGCCGGGCGACCGGATCGTCTCGTTCAACGGCGTTCAGATCACCGAGTGGGAGCAGCTCACCCCGCTGATCCGGGCCAACACCGACAAGCCCGCGACGATCGTGGTCGAGCGGGACGGCAAGGTGCTGCCGCCGATGAAGACCAACACCATCCTGAACCAGGTGGTCGAGAAGGCCGGCTCCGAGAAGGTGGTGAACGTCGGCTTCCTGGGCGTTTCCCCGGAGACGAAGATCGTTCGCCAGGACCTCGGCTACACGGTCACGCAGATGGGCGTCATCACCGAGGCGACCTTCCACGCGCTGCTGCGCTTCCCGGAGAAGCTGGTCGGGGTGGCCAAGGCCATCGTCGGCGGTGAGCGCGACCAGAACGGCCCGATGAGCGTGGTCGGCGCCGGCCGGGTCGCGGGTGAGGTCGCCTCCGACCAGTCCATCACCGGTGAGGCGCGGTTCGCGTTCCTGATCTCGCTGCTGGCCTCGGTGAACCTGTTCCTTGCCCTGTTCAACTTCGTGCCGCTGCTGCCGCTGGACGGCGGTCACATGGTCGGCGCGATCTGGGAGGGCATCAAGCGCGGATTCGCCAAGCTGACCGGCCGCCCGGACCCCGGTCACGTGGACGTGGGCAAGCTGCTGCCGGTGGCTTATGTGATGGCCAGTATCTTCGTAGTGATGGGCGTCTTGCTCGTCGTCGCCGATGTGGTGAACCCGATCAGACTCAACGGTTAGGAATCGAAGCACCGAATGACCATCAATCTGGGCATGCCTCCGTTGCCTCCGCCCGTGCTGGCACCCCGCCGCAAGACCCGCCAGATCAAGGTCGGCAAGGTGCTGGTGGGTGGTGACGCGCCCATCTCGGTGCAGTCGATGACGACCACGCTCACCTCCGACGTGAACACCACGCTGCAGCAGATCGCCGAGCTGACCGCCGCGGGCTGCGACATCGTGCGGGTGGCCTGCCCGTCCCAGGACGACGCGGACGCGCTGCCGGAGATCGCGCGGCATTCGCAGATCCCGGTGATCGCGGACATCCACTTTCAGCCGAAGTACGTGTACGCCGCGATCGAGGCGGGCTGTGCCGCAGTCCGGGTCAACCCGGGCAACATCCGCAAGTTCGACGACCAGGTCAAGCAGATCGCCGCCGCCGCGAAGGACCATGGCACGTCGATCCGGATCGGCGTGAACGCCGGTTCGCTGGATCCGCGCCTGCTGGAGAAGTACGGCAAGGCCACGCCGGAGGCCCTGGTCGAGTCCGCGGTCTGGGAAGCCTCGCTGTTCGAGGAGCACGACTTCCACGACTTCAAGATCTCGGTCAAGCACAACGACCCGGTGGTCATGGTCAAGGCCTACGAGATGCTGTCCGAGCGGGGTGACTGGCCGTTGCACCTGGGTGTGACCGAGGCCGGTCCGGCGTTCCAGGGCACGATCAAGTCGGCCGTCGCCTTCGGTTCGCTGCTGTCGCGCGGTATCGGCGATACGATCCGCGTCTCGCTGTCGGCACCGCCGGTCGAAGAGGTCAAGGTCGGCCTGCAGATCCTGCAGTCGCTGAACCTGCGCGAGCGCAAGCTCGAGATCGTCTCCTGCCCGTCGTGTGGCCGCGCTCAGGTGGACGTCTACACGCTGGCCGAGCAGGTGACGGCGGGCCTCGAGGGCATGGAGGTCCCGCTGCGCGTGGCCGTCATGGGCTGTGTCGTGAACGGCCCGGGCGAGGCCCGCGAGGCCGACCTCGGTGTTGCCTCGGGCAACGGCAAGGGCCAGATCTTCGTCAAGGGCGAGGTGATCAAGACCGTGCCCGAGTCGAAGATCGTCGAGACCCTGATCGAAGAGGCGATGCGCATCGCCGAGGAGATGGGCGAATCCGGCGAGACCGTCACCGGTGAGCCGACCGTCACCGTCAGCTGAACCAGTGGTCAACAACTACCTGGTCGTGGCCGCGACCCGGGCAGAGGTGAAGTATCTGCCCGGGCACCTGCCCGTCGTCATCACCGGCATCGGCAAAACCGCGGCCGCCGTGATCACCGCCCAGGCCCTGTCCGACCGCGACCGCCGGGACCTGGTCGTCATCAATCTCGGCAGTACGGGCGCCCTGCGCGACGGCCTCGACGGCGTCTACCTGCCGAGCAGCGTGATCAACCACGACATGAACGCGGACGCCATTCGCGCGCTCGGCTACGACCCGGCCGACGTACTGCCGATCGAGGGCGGCGACGGCACGGTCCTGGCCAGCGGCGACACCTTCGTCACCGACCCGGTGATCCGCGCCCGCCTGGCCGAACGGGCCCACCTCGTCGACATGGAGGCCTACGGCATCGCGTATGCCTGCCGCCAGTACGACGTACCGCTTCGCCTCGTGAAGCACGTCTCCGACAACGCCGACGAGTCGTCCGTCGACTGGCCCGCCCTGGTGGACCGAAGCGCCCACGCCCTCGCCGACTGGGCCAAGGCCAACCTCACCTGACCACGCCGAGGTACGGCCACCTCCCACACCATCCCACCCGCCATCCACCCCACGAGTGGTCGCGTTATGACGCGACCACTCGTGAAAGGGGATGGCACGGCGCGGGGTGTGGGGGAGACTTGACCTTGACCCTGGGGGCAGGGTTTAGCGTCGGGACGAGGAGGCGGCATGCATATCGGTGATCTGGCCGCGCGGGCTGGGGTGACGGTCAAGGCGGTTCGGTATTACGAGTCGCAGGGGTTGCTCAAACCCGCGCGGGAGGCCAACGGCTACCGGACGTACGGCGAGCACGATGTCGTCGTGGTCCGGGAGATCAAGGCCCTGCTGTCGCTCGGGCTGACCGCTGAGCAGACCTACCCGTTCATCGAGTGTCTGCGGGCCGGGAACGACCGGGCGGACGTCTGCCCGGCGTCGCTCACGGCGTACCGGGCGCGGATCGCCGAGGTGGACGCGCGGATCGCGGAGCTGAGCGATCTGCGGGCGAAGCTGACCGATCTCCTCGCCGATGCCGAGAGCTGGCGCAAACGCGGCTCCGGCGTACCGACGATGGAAACGAGGAAATGATGTCTCAACTGGCTGCGGTGAACGAGCAGAACTTCGCCGAGGTCGTCCTGGCCGCGGACGGCCCGGTGCTGGTCGACTTCTGGGCGCAGTGGTGTGGACCGTGCCACCAGCTCGAGCGTGTGCTGGCCGAGATCGCCGACGAACGCGCCGACCGCCTCACGATCGTCAAGCTGAACGCCGACGAGAATCCCGTCACCGCCTCGAACTTCCGGGTGATGGCCTTGCCGACGCTGATCCTCTTCGACCATGGCGAGCCGGTGTGGACCACCGTAGGCGCCCGTCCCAAGGCGCGCCTGCTCACCGACCTCGACAAGGCCCTTGCCGCCTTACTTACGCCGGCCACTCGCTGACCACGCAAACCTGGATAAGCAACAGCCTTCGTGTCGCCGGTCGGGCACGGAGGCTGTTCGCTGTACCCACTGTTTTCCTTACCTGGCAGGGAATCCGTACGTCGTGGCCATCGGCGGGGCTGCACTTGGTCTCGCTCCCAGCCGACTAGACGGCAAGGCCGTGCGGCTGGGTCCAACGGCCGCTAAATGGTTTCAGTGAAGCGGTAGAGCTCAACTAGCAGGCTGTGAGGACCTGCCACGTAGGCGGAGGTGGTGCCTCAGTCGGTTTATACGGGTTCGAGGGCGATGGTGCCGCCGCGGGCGCGGATCGCTTCGATGTCGGCTTGCGGATTGACGATTCCCAGATGGTCGAACCGGATGGGCATACGGCCTCCTTTGACAGCTATCGATCTAGGATGCTAGCAACATAGCCATGACCGAAGCGGCTGCCAAGAAGGCGCAGTTCAACGTGTATCTGCCGCCGGAATTGATCCGCCGGGTGAAACACAAGGCGATCGACGACGGCGCGAGCCTGTCCGCGTTGGTGGAACGCGCCCTGGAGGAATACCTGCAGCGCAACGGGGAGGCCCGAGGATGAACGCGATCGTATTGCGGCCTCTGCGGTTCAGCGACGACGTCGAGGCGATGCGCCGGTTCTTGGAGTTGCTCGGGCTGCGTTCGCGGATCGAGTTGGAGCGCGGCGGCTGGATCGACATGCCGGCCGGCGCGGGCATGGTCGCACTGCACGACGCGGCGACCAGTTCCACGGGCGGCCGCCCGGGACAAACCACTCTCTCGTTCGAGGCCGACGACATCGACGAACTGGCCGAGCGCCTCCGCGCCGCGGGCCACGAGGACGCCACCGTTTGGGACGAGGCGTACGGCCGGGTGCTGCGGGTCGAGGGGCCCGGCGCGGTCAGCGTGTGGGTGGACGAGCGCAGCGACGACCTCTACGGGTATCGCCTGCACAAGTCCGAGCCGGATGACCGCTGGTCCGTCCGGCTTGTGCTCACCACGGACGATCCCGACGGCTGGCGGTCGCTCTTGCGCCACTTCGGGCAGGGAGACGGTGGGCTGATCAAGATCGACCCCGGCCCGGCGTACGACGTACAGCTCGGGTTCCGTACCACGGAGGGGCTCGACGCGGTCGAGGCTCGTCTCAGCGAAGCCGGTTTCGTGGTGGAGGCGGTCGAGGCGGGACCGGCGGTCGACGACCGCGCGGCTGGATTTGTTGTGCGGGATCCGGATGGGTGCATCGTGCCGGTGCGCGGATGAGGCTGCGGGACGACCCGGACTTCCGGCGGTACTGGCTGGCCCGGGTGCTTTCGGTGATCGGGTCGATGGTCACGTATGTGGCGATGCCCGTGCTGGTCTACCGGCTCAGCGGTTCACCGTTCCTGACCGCTTTGGTGACCGCGCTGGAGGCCGCGCCGTATCTGATCTTCGGTCTGCTCGCCGGTGCGCTGTCGGACCGGTGGAACCGCCGCCGGGTGATGGTCTCGGCCGATCTGATCAACGCGGCGGTTGTCGGTTCCGTGCCGATCGCCTACCTCTTCGACGTGTTGACGGTCGCGCACGTACTGGTCGCCGCCTTCGTCGTACAACTCGTCTTCACCTTCTTCGACGGCGCCAACTTCGGGGCCCTGCCAGTCCTGGTCGGCCGCGACCGGGTCGGCCAGGCGAACGCCGCCGTCTGGTCCGTGTCGAGCCTGATCGAGCTGATCATCCCGGCGATCGCTGGTATCGCGATGGCCGTGATGCATCCCGCCTCGCTGCTCGCGCTGGATGCCCTGAGCTTCCTCGCGTCCGCCCTCG
Organism: Kribbella deserti; assembly: GCF_042434725.1. NCBI lineage: Bacteria > Bacillati > Actinomycetota > Actinomycetes > Propionibacteriales > Kribbellaceae > Kribbella > Kribbella deserti. Next base: position 83,597 of record NZ_JBHLTC010000018.1, read on the forward strand.
CGATCCGAGGCATCACCCGGGCGCTCTCGCTGCCGCGCGAGGGCCAGCTGCCGTTGCGGCCCGCCGTGATCTACCGGGATATCGCGGCCGGGCTGCGCTTCCTGGTCCGGCATGGCGGGGTGCGCAGCATGACGGTGATCGGCACGTTGCAGTCGTTCGGCGGTGGCGGGTTCGTCGCGTTGATGGTGGTCTGGTGTGACCGGGTGCTCGACATCGGCACCTCCGGTCTTCGCTTCGGCCTCGTCTTCGGTTCCTGGGGTATCGGCGGTCTGGTCGCGTCGATCGGCCTGCCCCGGCTGCTGAAGCGGATGCCGCCGGCCCGGATCACCCTGTACGCCGTACCCGCGTCGGCCGTGCTCGGAGTGGTGACGGCCTTCGCGCCGACCTGGCCGCTGGCCGCGATCGCCTTGCTGTCCTGGGGTTCGGCGTACGTGCTGGTCATCGTCAACTCGATCTCGTACCGCCAGCAGGTGACGCCCGAGGACCTGCTCGGCCGGGTCAACACCGCGGGCCGGATGCTGTCGTGGGGCGTCGGCTGGACGGCGGGCGCGACGCTTGGGGGAGTGGCCGCCGGGCAGTTCGGAATCCGGCCCGCGATGGTCGCGATGGCGGCGGTTGGTTTCCTCGCGGCGGCCTTCGCCTGGCTGTCACCGTTGCCGGCCATCGCCGCCGGACGCGAGCAGCCTGCCGACGCGCCTGCATAACTTTTGGGTGGAAGGCGGGCGAATCGCCTATTGGTGGGCTAGGTTCTGCGCGTGGGTGTTCGGGTACTCGGTCCTCGCGACCTCTCAGCCGCCAGGGCCGTCATCGCCCGGGACCCGGTGATCAACGTCTTCGTGGACAGCCTGATCCAGTCCTCCGGGCTGGATCCGCGCCGCGGCGCCGAGGTCTGGGGATACGTCGACCGCGGCGAACTGCAGTCCCTCTGCCACGCCGGCGGCAACCTCGTACCGGTCGAGGCCGACGACATCGCGATCCGCCAGTTCGCCGCGTACGCGTTGCGGCGCGGGCGGAACTGCTTCCAGATCGTGGGACCGGCCCGGGCGGTTCAGCTGTTCTGGTCGCTCGTCGAGCGGCAGTGGGGACCGCCGCGGGAGATCCGGCCGGACCAGCCGTTCATGGTGATCGACGGGCCGCCCGCGATCGAGCCGGATCCGCGCGTACGGCGGGTCGAGCCGGTGGAACTGCCCGCGTTGTATCCGGCGTGTGTGGCGATGTACACCGAGGAGGTCGGAGTCCCGCCGCAGACCGGGCCGGATGGCACGTTCTACCGGTCGCGGGTGGCGGAGTTGATCCGGACCGGGCGGGCGTTCGCTTGGATCGAGGACGGGCAGGTCGTATTCAAGGCGGAGATCGGCGCGGTGGGGACGGGGGTTTGCCAGATCCAGGGGGTTTGGGTGGAGCCCTCGCGCCGGGGACAGGGGATTGCCGCGCCCGCGATGGCGGCCGTGGTGGAACTCGCCCGCACAATTGCGCCGGTGGTGACGCTTTACGTCAACGCGTTCAACACCCCGGCCCGCGCCGCCTACGAACGCGTCGGCTTCCACACCACCCAAACCTTCGCCACGGTACTTTTTTAGGCGTTTTTGACCGCCCTTTGTCGTTCGGTCGTGGCGAGATGAACCGTGGGGAGATTGAGCGGGTTCCGTGATGGAGCCGGCGGGGTTCGTGCGGTTGGGTGGAGCTCCCGTTCGAAACTGGTCCGCACCGCCCGGCGGAAGGAATCTCTATGCGTAAGCGACTTAAGAGTCTTGCTGGTTTGGCTGTTGTTGCCTTGGCTGTTAGTGGGTTTGTGGTTGAGCCGCGGACCGTTGCGCCGAGTGTTCCGGCCGGTGATGGTGACCCGGCCTACTACTCCATGCGGTTGCCTCTTGGGCTTGGGGTGGGGGCTTTGGGGCGGCTTGGTTTTGATGTGGGGCATGGGCATGGGGCGCGGCCGGTGGTGGTGGCTACCGCGGGGGAGGTTGAGCGGTTGCGGGGGCTGGGGGTTGAGTTGGGCAAGGTGGGGGAGGTTTATCAGCCGATTCCGGCGGGGCGAGTTGCCAAGGCTGCGGATGGGTCGGCTTATTACGGGGGGTATCACACGGCGTTGGGGCATGAGCAGCACAACGCGGCGGTGGCGAAGGCGTTTCCGGAGTTGGTGAGTCTGTTCGATATCGGTGACTCGTGGAAGAAGAGCAAGGGGCTGGGTGGGCATGATATTCAGGCCCTTTGTATTACCAAGCGGCAGGCCGGCGATTGTCAGCTGAACGCGACGGGAAAGAAGCCGAAGTTCATCTTGCACGCGCAGATCCACGCGCGGGAGGTGGCTACGGGGGAGTTGGCGTATCGGTGGATCGATCTGCTGGTCAACTCGTACGGCAAGGACGCCGACATCACGGCGCTGGTGGACTCGCGGGAACTGTGGGTGGTGCCGATGGCGAACCCGGATGGTGTCGACATCGTCGCGTCCAACCCGAGCAAGCCCGTTCTGCAGCGCAAGAACGCGAACAACACCAGTGACTGTGGTCTCGGTTCGACCGGGGTGGACCTGAACCGGAACTCGAGTTTCCAGTGGGATCCCAACGAGGGTGGTCCGTGTGACGAGACCAACCCGGGGGCCGGGCCGGCGTCGGAGCCGGAGACCCTTGCCATCGAGGGGCTGGTCAATCGGATCACGCGCGACACCAAGGGTGACGTGAACGACCCGGCGACAGCTGATACCCGGGCGCTGTTCATCACCTTGCACAGTTACGGGAACGACATCTTGGCGCCGTGGGGTTATACGAACAACCCGGCGCCGAACCGGGCCGCGCTTGTTGCCCTGGGCAAGAAGATGTCCGCGTTCAACGGTTATCCCGTGACCACCGGCGACGGCGGCGTCGGGTACTTCGCGCCCGGCGCCACGGACGACTGGGCGTACGGAACGCGCGGCCTGCCGGCGTACACCTTCGAGGTCGGTCCGGGCAGTGGCGCGTGCGCCGGATTCCTGCCGCCGTACACGTGTATGGACTCGACCTTCTGGCCCAAGAACAAGGGCGCCTTCATCTACGCCGCGAAGGCCGCCGCCAATCCGTACGGCGCGCTGCCGGGGTCCTGACCCGGTACGCCGTACCCCTGAACCGCGATCGGCCCGAAACCGCTCTGGCGCATGAGCGGCTCCGGGCCGATCGCCTTTCCCTGCCGTAGCGCCGGGTCATTACTCGCGGGTAAGGTGCGGGCATGGCGAGAAGCAGGAGTACGACGGGGCTGGCGGCGTTGCTCGGTTTGATGGGCGTGCTGCATTTCGTGAAGCCGGAGCCGTTCGAGCGGATCGTGCCGCGGCAGCTGCCCCGGAAGAAGGAGCTGGTCTACGCGTCCGGTGTCGCCGAGGTGGTCTGCGCGGCCGGGTTGCTGCACCCGCGGACGCGGCGGGCGGCCGGGCTGGCGTCGGCGGGCCTGCTGGCGGCCGTTTTCCCGGCGAACGTGCAGATGGCGCTCGACCTGAACCGCAAGGGCTCGCCCCGGGCCAAGGCGATCGGATTCGCGCGGCTGCCACTGCAACTGCCGCTCATCCGTGCCGCGCTGAAAGCCGCTCGCGAGGACTGACCCGGCGCGTTGTTTCCACAGCCCGGCGGCCCGGTTATCCCCAGGTCCGGAAAGTCGGGTGAGAGCACTGGTCCGAGACGGATATCCTCTTGCGGTCAGTTGTTCCACCTTTTTCCGGTTTGCTTGGAGACTCCCGTGATTTTGCGTATGTCGTCGCTGTTCCTCCGAACCCTTCGCGAGGACCCGGCGGACGCGGAGGTCCCGAGCCACCGGCTGCTGGTCCGCGCGGGCTACATCCGGCGGGCCGCGCCCGGTATCTACACCTGGCTGCCGCTGGGGCTGAAGGTGCTGCGCAACGTCGAGACCATCGTCCGCGAGGAGATGGACGCGATCGGCGCGCAGGAACTCACCTTCCCCGCGCTGCTGCCCCGCGAGCCCTACGAGGCCACCGGCCGCTGGACGGAGTACGGCCCGAACCTGTTCCGGCTCACCGACCGCAAGGGCGCCGACTACCTGCTCGGTCCCACCCACGAGGAGATGTTCACCCTGGTGGTGAAGGACCTCTACTCGTCGTACAAGGACTTGCCGCTGTCGATCTACCAGATCCAGAACAAGTACCGCGACGAGGCCCGGCCGCGCGCCGGTGTGCTGCGTGGGCGCGAGTTCGTGATGAAGGACTCGTACTCGTTCGACATCGACCAGGACGGTCTGCAGGCGTCGTACGACCTGCACCGCCAGGCGTACATCAACATCTTCAACCGCCTCGGCTTCGAGTACGTGATCGTCAAGGCGATGTCGGGCGCGATGGGTGGCTCGGCCTCGGAGGAGTTCCTCGCCATCGCGGAGAACGGTGAGGACACCTTCGTCCGCAGCCCCGGTGGTTACGCGGCGAACGTCGAGGCCGTCGTGGTGCCCCAGGCCGCGCCCGTGGACGCCTCGGGCGTGCCCGCCGCCGAGGTGGTCGACACCCCGGACACACCCACGATCGACACCCTGGTCGACGCGCTGAACGCGAAGCACGCCCGCGCGGATCGCCCCTGGACCGCGGCCGACACGTTGAAGAACGTGCTGGTCATGCTCGTGCACCCCGACGGTAAGCGCGAGCCGCTGGCCATCGGCGTGCCCGGCGACCGCGCGATCGACGAGAAGCGCCTCGGCGCCCAGGTCGAGCCTGCCGAGGTGGTGCCCTTCGAGGAGGCCGACTTCGCGAAGAACCCCGCGCTGGCCAAGGGCTACATCGGCCCGGGCGTGCTCGGCAAGGACAACACCTCGGGGATCCGCTACCTGCTCGACCCCCGGATCGCCGAGGGCTCGGCCTGGGTGACGGGCGCGGACAAGACCGGCTTCCACGTCATCAACCTGGTGTACGGCCGCGACTTCACCGCCGACGGCACGATCCAGGCCGCCGAGGTGCGCGACGGTGACGAGGCCCCGGACGGTTCGGGTCCGCTGTCATCGGCCCGCGGCATCGAGATGGGGCACATCTTCCAGCTCGGCAAGAAGTACGCCGAGGCCCTCGATCTCAAGGTGCTCGACCAGAACGGCAAGCTCGTCACCGTCACCATGGGCTCGTACGGTGTCGGCGTCACCCGCGCCGTCGCGGCCATTGCCGAAGGCAACCATGACGAGTTCGGCCTGGTCTGGCCCCGCGAGATCGCGCCGGCCGACGTGCACCTGGTCGCCACCGGCAAGGACGCGGAGGTCTTCGAGAAGGCCGCCGCCATCGCCGCCGAGCTCGAGGCCCGCGGTCTGACCGTGCTGTACGACGACCGCGAGAAGGTGTCACCCGGCGTGAAGTTCAAGGACGCCGAGCTGATCGGGGTACCGACCATCGCCGTGGTCGGCAAGGGCCTCACCGACGGCGTCATCGAGGTCAAGGACCGCCGCTCCGGCGAACGCTCCAACGTCCCCGTCGCCGACCTCGTAGACCACCTGCTCTCCGTAGTCCGCGGCTAACCCCACCCCCGCGCGCCCCGGCGTGTCGCGGTTCATCGGACGCTTGTGACCGGGCGTGTCGCCGTTCATTGGACGCTTGTGACCACGGGCGGCTGGCCATGCAGGGCGCGCGGTTATTCAGGGCGGGCAGATACCGGGGTTTGGCGCGGCTACCGGGATTGAGGTGGCTGGCTGCCGGTTTTTGTGGCGACTACCTGGTTGCAGCCGGGTAGTCGCGCAACAACTCGGCAGCGGAGCGGCGGACCGCGCATAGACCGGCTCCGAACCACTTCGGCCGTCGCACGGAATCTCCGCGCACAAGCCCGGTCACAAGGGTCCGATCAACGGCGACACGCCCGGTCACAAGCGTCCGATGAACGGCGACACGCCGCGTCACGAGGGTCCGATGAACGGCGACACGCGCGTCGCGTCGGGAGGGCCGGGGGCACCTGTTGGCGAATGAACGCTAGGGCTTGGGCCGGTGGGGGCTGGGGTGGGACCAGAGGGCGGGGATGGTGCGGGGTTTGCGGAAGACGAGGCCGTGGGGGGCGGGGGAGGGGCCGGACGGGTCCAGGCGGAGGTCGGGGAGGCGGGTCAGGAGGTGGCGGAGGGCGGTTTGGGCTTCCAGGCGGGCCAGGTGCATGCCTAGGCAGATGTGCGGGCCGCTGGCGAAGGCCAGGTGGCGGCGGGCGTTGGGGCGGCGTACGTCGTAGGAGTCCGGCGATGGGAAGACCGCGGGATCGCGGTTGGCCCCGGCCAGGGAAACCGTGACGAGATCGCCCTGGCGGATGGTCGCGCCGCCGAGTTCGACGTCGCGGGTGGCGTAGCGATCGACCGTGGCGGCGGCTGGTTCGAGGCGGAGGGATTCCTCGATGGCGTTGGCGAGGAGCTCTGGATCGGCCCGTACGAGCTCGAGCTGGTCCTGGTTCGTCAGGAGGTGCCAGAGGGCGTTGGTGATCATGCCTTCGGTCGTTTCGATGCCGCCGAACATCAGCACGGCGGCATTCGCGACCACCGCGTCGGTGTCGAGACCGGCCTGGGCGGCGTGCGCGACCAGCGACGAATCGACCTTACCGGTGGCGATGGCTTTGGCGACGTGGGCGTACAGCAGGTCGAAGGCCTCGCCGCCGGCCGCGGTGACCGGGCAGCCCGCCGAGACACCCGTGACGGAGGCGGAGATCGCGTCGTACCAGTCGAGCACGGTCGCGGGATCGGTTCCCGGCAGGCCGAGTGAGTCGGCGACCACGGCGACGGACAACGGCCCGGCGACGGCACGGCGGAGATCCGCGCGGCCGAGCGGTTCGATGGCTGAGACCAGGCGGTCGGTTTCGGCCTCGACGAAGGCGGTGAAGCGTTCGCGGGTCTGGGCCAGACCGAACGGGGCCTCGAACGGATCGCGGTGCCGGGCGTGGTCCGCGTGGTCCAGCGAGAGCATCGACGGGCCGACCACCTGGGCGGTCGAGAAGCGCGGGTCGTCGACGGTGAAGGTCTCCGGATCCCGCATCACCCGCATCGCCATTTCCCGCGTCGTGACCACCCAGGCGCCGAGCGACTCCACCCAGGCGACCGGCCCAGCGGTACGCATCGCCGCGAGCGCCGCGTGCGGGTCCTGCTCGAGTTCGCCGGTCGACACCTCAACGTTCTGCATCCACCCAGTGTCCGCGACCCTCCGGGAAGCCCGACGGGGACCCTGGTGGGGGATTACGCTCTGGAGGTGAGTGATCTCGGAGTGACACGGGACCAGGTGCACGAGCGGATCTTGCTGGTGGCGGCGAGTGTGCTGCTGGCGGTTTCGGCGTCGAGCCGATGGATCCACGACACCAAAGCCGCCGCCAATACCGGCACAGACCACGAGTACAGCGGCTGGGGCCTGGTCACCTTCCTCGACACCTCCGGCGCCGAACCCGGCGAGTACGCCCTCTCGCCGTACCTGGCGTTCCTCCTTCCGCTAGTCCTGGCGGTAGTGGTCGGCGGGATCCTCCTGCCGCCAGCCGAGATCGGCGGCTGGGTCGGCCAGGTGCTCGGCTGGGTCGCGATCGGGTTGAGCGCGGCCCTCGTACTCCTGGCGATCAGCGTCGGACGCAACGACGAGGTGGATCTGGGCGGCGGGCTCGTCGCCTCGGCCGCGCTCTCGGCCGGACTGGCCGTGCTCTACTTCCGCACCGCGCAGAACCCCTGGCCGACGGCCGACCCGAGGCCCTCCGTTGGGTGGCGTAGGAAGGCCTGAAAACCGGAACCAGTGCACCCGCTGGTACTGCTGAGACAGATCGAGAGGGAACGACTCAGCGGGCCAGTGGGTTACGGAACGGGGGGTGCCGACCTTTAGGGTGTGCCCCATGTCTGAGAACCTGGTGCTGCTGCCTGCCGTCGACGTGGCCGACGGTCAGGCCGTCCGGCTGGTGCAGGGCGAGGCCGGCAGCGAGACGTCGTACGGCGACCCGCTCGCGGCGGCGATGGCCTGGCAGAACGCCGGCGCCGACTGGATCCACCTGGTCGATCTGGATGCCGCCTTCGGGCGTGGCAGCAATCGCGAGCTGCTCGCGGAGGTGACCGGCAAACTCGACGTGAAGGTCGAGCTGTCCGGCGGTATTCGCGACGACGAGTCGCTGACGAACGCGCTGGCCACCGGCGCGGCCCGAGTGAACATCGGCACCGCCGCCTTGGAGAACCCGGAGTGGTGCGACCGGATCGTCGCGGAGTATGGCGACCGGGTCGCGATCGGCCTGGACGTGCGCGGGCGCACGCTCGCGGCGCGCGGCTGGACCAAGGAGGGCGGCGACCTCTACGAGGTGCTCGAGCGGCTCGAACGGGCCGGCTGCGAGCGGTACGTCGTCACCGACGTCACCAAGGACGGCATGCTGCAGGGGCCCAACCTGGAGCTCTACTCCGACCTGTGTGCCCGGACCGACAAGCCCATCGTCGCCAGCGGCGGCGTTTCCAGCCTGGACGACCTGCGCGCGCTGAGCACGCTGGTCGCCGACGGGGTGGAGGGCGTCATTGTCGGAAAGGCCTTGTACGCGGGGGCGTTCACCCTGACCGAGGCACTCGAACTCACCCGTGGAGGCAATCAGTGAGTCTGGCCGAAAAGCTGGCCGGCAAAAAGGTCCTGGTCACCGGCATCACCGGCTTTGTCGGTGAGGCGCTGCTGCACCGGATGATCGGCGACCTGCCGGACACCACCGTGGTCGCGATCATCCGGCCGAAGGGCTCGCTGACCGGCTCCGCCCGGATGGCGCAGCTGCTGAAGAAGGACATCTTCAAGCCGTTCTACGGCGAGGGCACGCCGTTCGCCGACGCGGACGCGCTGACCGCGGCCCGGGTGCAGGTCGTCGAGGGCGATCTGTCCGACGTACCGGCGCTGCCGACGGATCTCGACATCGTGGTGCACTGCGCCGGTGACGTGAGCTTCGACCCGCCGATCCACGACGCCTTCACCACCAACGTGCTCGGCACGAAGAGCCTGCTTGAGCGGATCGTGGAGACCCAGCGGCCGGTCCATTACGTGCACATCTCCACCGCCTACACCGCGGGCCGCCGCCGGGGCGCGATTCCCGAGGCCCCGGTCGACCACAACGTCGACTGGCGGGTGGAGGCCAAGGCTGGTATGGCGATGAAGGACCGGGTCGAGGAGGAGTCGCGCAGCGCCGCGATGCTGACCAAGTTCCGCAAGGAGGCCGAGAAGCTGCACCGCCGCGCCGGCCACCTGACCGCGGCGGCCGACACCGAGCGGCGCCGTACCGAGTGGGTCGCGAAGAAGCTGGTCGAGACCGGTACGGAGCGCGCCCGCAGCCTCGGCTGGACCGACTGCTACACCTTCACCAAGGCCCTCGGTGAGCGCGTGGTCGAGGAGTTCGCCGGTACCCTGCCGACGTCGATCGTGCGTCCGGCGATCATCGAGTCCGCGGTCCAGAGCCCGTTCCCGGGCTGGATCGAGGGCTTCAAGATGGCCGAGCCGCTCATCTTGGCCTACGGCCGTGGCGAGCTGCCGGAGTTCCCGGCGAGCCCCGACTCCGTCGTCGAGATCATCCCGGTGGACCACGTCGTCGGCGCGATCTGCGCGGTGATGGCGACCGAGCCCGAGCTGAACAAGCCCGAGTACTACCACGTCAGCTCCGGCGCCCGGAACCCGCTGACCTTCGAGCAGCTGTACGCCGGTGTGCGCGCGTACTTCCAGAAGCACCCGTTCGATCTCGGTGAGCGTGGCGCGGTCCGGCTGCCGGTGTGGAAGTTCCCCGGCGGCGACTCGGTCGAGAGCCTGCTGCGGTACGGCGAGCGCGCGCACAAGATCGCCGACCAGATCATCACGCACATCCCGCGCGGCGAGAAGACGCTGAAGTACGCACGCGAGCTCGACGTACAGAAGCGGCGGCTCGACTTCCTGCGCCGCTACATGGACCTGTACTCCGAATACGCCCAGGCCGAGCTGCAGTTCATCGACGACAACGTGCTCGCGCTGCACAACGCGCTCGAAGGCGACGACCGGGAGAAGTTCTGGTGTGACTCCGCGATCGTCGACTGGCAGCACTACCTGCAGGAGGTGCACTGCCCGAGTGTCACCGACTCGCTGCGCCGCCTGGACGTCGTTCGCAAGAAGCGCAACAAGGCCCTCGCGGAGTCCGGTGGCGCGCTGAAGAAGCTGGCGCCGGGCGACTCCTCGATCATCGCCGCGTTCGACATGGACGGCACGCTGCTGTCGTCGAACGTGATCGAGACGTACCTGTGGATGCGGCTGCCCGAGCTCGACTCGCACCAGCGTGCCGGTGAGATCGGCGCGATGCTGCGCAAGCTGCCGAAGCTGGTCTCGGCCGAGCGCAAGGACCGCGGCACCTTCCTGCGCACGATCTACCGTCGCTACCAGGGTGCCGACCTCGAACAGCTGAACCACATCGTCGACGAGGTGCTGGCCGAGCACGTGCTGGAGCGCCTCAGCGGCGCGGCCGTGCGGCGGATCCGGGAGCACAAGGCGGCCGGTCACCGCACGATCCTGATCACCGGCGCGGTCCGGCCGTTGACCCGGCCGCTGGAGCCGTTGTTCGACGAGATCATCGCGGCGGACCTCGCGGTCGACGACCGTGGCCGCTGCACCGGATTCCTCACCGGGCCGCCGCTGGTCGGTGAGTCCCGCGCGGCCTGGATCAAGCACCGCGCCCGCGGCACCGACATCGACCTGTCGAAGTCGTATGCCTACGCCGACAGCCACTCCGACCTGCCGATGCTGACCACGGTCGGCAACCCGGTCGCGGTCTCGCCCGACGTCTCGCTGTACCGGGCCGCCCGCGCGGGCCGCTGGCAGATCGTCGACTGGAAGACCCCGGCCACCTCGTCCCGTCTGGAGATTCCCGGGGTGAACGCCCGATGATGCTCGCGCTCGAGATGTACCGCTCGCCGGCCCGCTACCTGGCGGCCAAGGCCGTCGGCGGCCGCATTCCGGCCATCCTGACCGGACCGGCGGCACCGCTGCGGCTGGTGACGATCGCCGAGCCGAAGGCCGATCGCGACGGCTGGGCCCGGATCCGGCCGATCCTGTCCGGCATCTGCGGCTCCGACCTCGGCATGGTCACGGGCCACACCAAGCTCTACTTCTCCGCGATGGTCTCGATGCCGTTCGTGCCAGGCCACGAGATCGTCGGCGAACTGCTGGACGACTGCGAGGACCTGCCGAAGGGCACCCGCGTGGTGATGGACTCGGTCCTGACCTGCGCCGCCCGTGGCGTCGAGGCCTGCGACGGCTGCAGCTCGGGTGATACCAACCGCTGCGACCGCATCACCGTCGGCCATGTCGCGCCCGGGCTGCAGACCGGGTTCTGCCAGGACACCGGTGGCGGCTGGGGCAACGTGATGGTCGCGCATCGCAGCCAGCTGTACGTCGTACCCGACGGCATGTCGAACGAGCGGGCCGTGCTCTCCGAGCCGCTGGCCTGCGCGGTGCACACCGCCCTGCGCGCCAAGATCGAGCCGGGCCAGTCCGTGCTGGTCAGCGGCGCCGGCGCGGTCGGGTTGTTCGCGACCCTGGCCCTGCGGGAGCTGACCCAGGCCGGCCGGATCACCGTGGTTGCGAAGCACGCGAAGCAGCGCGAACTGGCCCGGGCCTTCGGCGCCAGCGACGTGGTCGCCCCGGACGAGGTCTTCCGCGGCGTACGACGCGCCACCGGCGCCTTCCGGCTGAAGCCCGAGCTCGGCCGCGAGTTCCTGCTCGGCGGCGTGGACGTCGCGGTGGACGCCGTCGGCAGCAAGGACTCGATCGACACCGTGCTGCGGGTGACCAAGGCCGGTGGCCGGGTGGTGCTCAGTGGCATGCCGTCAACCGGTGCGGATCTGTCTCCGGTGTGGTTCCGTGAACTGGAGCTGACCGGGACGTATGCCTCGGCCCGCGACGAGCCGAACGGCAGACCCGCCTTCGAGACCGCGCTCGAACTGGCCGCGAAGGCCCCGCTCGACGGCGTGGTCGGCGCGACCTACCCGCTCTACCGCTGGCGCGAGGCCCTTGACCACGCCCAGTCCGCCGGTCGTCTCGGTACCGTGAAGGTCGCCTTCGATGTGAGGTCGGCATGAACTTTGAGGTCGGTATGACGAACGCCCGTATCAAAGAGGAGATCTGACATGTCCCGGCCTGGATTCGTGCTTGAGGTCGATGACCGCACACCGCCGCTGCTCGTGCACAACGGTGAGGGATTCAAGCTGGAGCGGTTCCCGCTCGGCACTCGCGTGGTGTACCCACCGGAGGCCCTGCCCCCGGTGCGCGACGTCGAGGAGGCCATCCAGAACGCGCTGCTGAACCCGCTGGAGTCCGAGCCGCTGCCGGAGCTGCTGCGCCCGGGCATGCGGTTGACGATCGCGTTCGACGACATCTCCCTGCCGCTGCCGCCGATGAAGAAGCCGGACATCCGGCAGCGCATCATCGAGGCCGTGCTGACGATGGCGGCCGACGCCGGTGTGGACGACGTCGAGCTGATCTCGGCCAACGCGCTGCACCGCCGGCTCACGCCGAACGAGCTGCGCGACATCGTCGGCGAGCGGGTGTTCCGGTCGTTCTACCCCGACGGCAAGCTGTACAACTTCGACGCCGAGGACGCCGCGAACCTGACCCACCTGGGCCAGACCAAGCACGGCGAGGACGTCGAGATCTCCAAGCGGGCGGCCGAGTCCGACCTGCTGGTCTACGTGAACGTGAACCTGGTGGCGATGGACGGCGGCCACAAGTCGACGTCGATCGGCCTCGCGTCGTACAAGTCGCTGAAGCACCACCACAACAGCCACACGATGATCCACTCGCGGTCGTTCATGGACCACAAGGTCTCGAAGATGCACCACTCCGCCTGGCGGATGGGCGAGGTGCTGACGTCGCACGTGCGGGTCTTCCAGATCGAGACCACGCTGAACAACGACATCTTCGGTGGCCCGCTGGAGTTCCTGCAGAAGCGTGAGTGGGAGTGGTCGATCAAGGACCAGGCCTCGATGCTCGCCGCCAAGCGCGGCATCGACCTGGCCCCGACCCGGGTCCGGCGCAAGATCTTCCAGGACGTGCGGGCGAACTACGGCCTGACCGGTATCAACGCCGGCAAGATCGAGCCGGTGCACGACAAGACCATCGAGGCCGTGCACAACCAGCACAAGGTCGAGGTCCAGGGCCAGGCCGATGTCGCGATCATGGGCGTGCCGTTTGTCGGCCCGTACAACGTGAACTCGGTGATGAACCCGATCCTGGCCGCCTGCATGGGCCTCGGGTACTACTTCAACTCCTACATCGGCCAGCCGATCGTTCGCAAGGACGGCGCGGTGATCCTGTATCACCCGGTCGACTACGAGTTCAGCCAGCTGCACCACCCGTCATACGTGGACTTCTTCGAGGAGGTCCTGTCCGAGTCGACCGACCCGGCCACGATCGAGGCGAAGTTCGAGAAGCAGTACGCCGAGGACCCGTGGTACATCCACCTGTACCGGACCTCGAACGCGTACCACGGCGTGCACCCGTTCTACATGTGGTACTGGATCAGCCACGCGCTGGACCACTGCGGCGACATCGTCTGGGTTGGTGCGAACCGCAAGTCCGTCGAGCGGATGGGCTTCCGGTCCGCGTCGACGCTGCAGGACGCGCTGGAGATGGTGAGCCACTCGGTCGGCCGTTCGCCGTCGATCACCTACCTGCACAACCCGCCGCATCTGCTCGCGGACGTGCGCTGATGGGGACGAGCCTGGTCAAGTTCTCCCGAGACACCGTGCGTGACGTCAAGCAGGTCGCGCGCGGCTGGCGCTGGGGCCGTCGCCCGCAGGTGCCGCGCTCGGCCGAGCCGTATGTCATTCCCAAGGAGACCTCGGTCTTCTCGACCCGCTGGGCGCGTACGCCGGCCGCCATCGCGCTGCGCGAGGTCGTGCAGAAGGGCGCGCTGAACACCGTCCTGCGGTACGAGGTCAACCCGCAGGTCAGCGGTCTGGACGCGCTGACGAAGATCGACGGCCCGTGCCTGATCGTGGCGAACCACTCGTCGCATCTGGACACGCCGTTGATCCTCTGCACGCTGCCCGACGCGTGGCGGCGCAAGACGGCCGTGGCCGCGGCAGCGGACTACTTCTTCGACACCTGGTGGCGCGCGACGGCCTCGGCGATCGTGTTCAACACGTTCCCGATCGAGCGCCGCAGTGGCAAGCTCAGCTCCACCCCGGGCGACCTGCTCGCCGACGGCTGGAACGTTGTGGTCTTTCCCGAGGGCACCCGCTCGCAGGACGGCTGGATGGAACGCTTCCGCATGGGTGCGGCCTATCTCGCCGTCGAGCACGGCGTGCCGGTGATTCCGGTGGGCATCAAGGGTTCGTTCGCCGCGATGCCGCGCGGCCGCGGCTGGCCCGTTCCCGGTCGTCCGTCCGTGGCCGTTCGGTACGGCGACGCGCTGCGGCCGGCCGAGGGGGAGAGCGCTCGCGACTTCGCTCCGCGCATCGCGGCGGCGGTTTCTGCTCTGCTCGACGAGGAGTCCTCGACCTGGTGGGACGCGCGTCGTCGCGCCGCCGCCGGGACGTCCCCTTCGCAGTCCGGACCCGACGCGGCCCGCTGGCGCCGGGTCTGGGAATCCACCGCCCCGGTCACCCCGGCCGGAAGCAAACGCCGCGCCTGGAAGTGATGCGCGACAACGAGCCGGCCCCACGCCGCCTGGCGTGGGGTCCACGCGTCGCGATCGGGCTGGCGCCGATGACCGTACTCACCGCGCTGATCACCGGTGTCGCTCGCGGTTCGTCGGTGCTGGCGGAGGTCTGCCTCTTGGCTGGGCTGGTAGCGGCCCTGCTCTTCGGAACCCTCGCGATCATGTGCGTGGGATTTCGGCCCCGCGTCCGAGGCCGGTACCTCGAGGCCGGAACCGTGCTCGGACGGCAGTCGCTGGACCTGACCGCCATCCGGCGAGCAGGTATTCAGACTGGCCGCGCAGGCAGTCGCGTACTGCTGCTGTCCGATCCCGTCACGACGCTGGCCCTGCCGTTACCGGTGGACCGACCTGTGACGGCGGCGCTGCGACAGGCCCTACTGGAGGCCGGTCAGCGCGGCGTGGTGCTCCCCCAGCGCATCACCAACCACTTCGGCCTGCCACCCGTGCCGGGTGCACCCCGCACGGGTCACTTCCACCTGCCCGTCTTCCTCGGCATCGCCGTCGCCTGCGGAATCGCGGGCCTGCTCTTCGCCTTCGCCTGGCGCTAGCGCACTGGTCAGTGGTCCCGCAGGTCGGAGCGGGTGTCGACCGCGGCGAGGCGGGTTGTGGTCGGGGGAATGACCGTCCAGTCCGGGTGGTTCGGCATCGGCGGGGTCTTCGTGCCGTACAGCCAGTCGGTCAGGAACGGGCGCACGCTGGTATCAGCCGAGACATCGGTCGCGAGCTGGATGAACTGCTCGGTGCTGACGTTCTTGTTCTTGTAAGTGGCCAGCACCCGCTGCTCGATCTCGGCGAACTTGGCCGCGCCCACCTTCTCCCGCAAGGCGTAGAGCACCAGTACGCCGCCGGTGTAGCGCTGGTTGTCGAACAGGTTCTGCGCGTTCGGCCGGGCCACGGGTCCCGAGCTGACCCGCCACAGATCGCCCTGGCTGTAGGTCCACTTCATCCGGTCCACCATCGTGGTGAAGCCGCGGCTGTCCGGCCAGCCGCGCTCGTACCGGTAGAGCAGCCCGTAGAAGTCGGCATGGCCCTCGTTGATCCACAGATCGCCCCAGTCCGCCGGGGTGACGCTGTTGCCGAACCAGTTGTGCACCAGTTCGTGCATCATGTGCGAGCCGATCTTGTCCTCGGTCTGGCTGAGGTAGTTCGGCTTGTACAACGTCAGCGTCTGCGTCTCCAGCCCGGTGAAGTCGAACGCGTCGGGGGCGTCGTTGTTCGCGGGCAGGATGCCGTACGCCTCGAGCGGGAAGCTGCCGAGGTACTGCTTGATCCAGCTCAGCTGGCCCGCCGTCAGCTGCAGCGCCGCTTCGACCTTCGGCAGCCGCGCGGTCGGTACGACGTCCCGCATCCGCGCGCCGTCGACGGTGCCGCGCTCCACGATCGTGTAGTCGCCGACGGAGATCTGGACCACCTCGGTGGCGACCGGATGCCGGGTCACGTACGTCGAGGTGGTGCTGCCATCGGGATTGCCGACATCCGCGACATGAACGCCCGAGGCCACGCCGATCGTGCCCTTCGGCGCGGTCACCCGGAACGTGTACTGGGCCTTGTCCGACGGATGGTCGTTGCCCGGGAAGACCGTATGCGCGCCGCTCGGCTGCGGAGCCAGCGCGAACCCGTCGGGTGTCGCCACCCAGCCGCCCGCGGGCGGTTTGATCCGGCGCGGATCGGCCGAGTACGCCACCTCGACCACGAACGCGCTGCCGTGGCGGATGACCCGGGCGGGGGTGATGACGAGTTCCTCGCCCTCTTGAACGAAAGTGGCGGGCCTGCCGTTGACGCGCACCGAGGCGATATCCAGCCCGAACGAGTCCAGGTTGAATCGCGAGAGCGCCTGATCGGCGACGGCGAAGGCCTTCACCTTCGAGGCGACCAGCTGGGTGGTGGCGTCGTACGTCATGTCGATCAGGTACCGCTCGACCTGGTAGCCGCCGTTGCCGAGGTTCGGATAGACCGTGTCGCCGACGCCGGGCGCACCGGGTGATCCGGCGGGGCCGGTCTCGCTGGCACTGGCCGAGGGCCCGATCAGCACGGATGCCGTGAGGGCCAGAATCGAGGCCGAGCCGACGGCCAGCCGACTCAGGGAACGCTGCTTCACCGAATACTCCGATCATCTGGGCGGATACTCCTACTCAACCCGATGAGGGGCCCTTCGCGCCGCTCTTCGAGCCCGTCGCGCCGCCTTTTGAGCAGGATCGAAGCGAACTGCGCCGGGCTCGGTAGGATTTGCCGGGTGAGCCTCGCCGTACGAGTCATTCCCTGCCTGGACGTCGACGCCGGCCGGGTGGTCAAGGGCGTCAATTTCACCGACCTGCGGGACGCGGGTGATCCGGTCGAGATGGCCAAGGTGTACGACGCGGAGGGCGCCGACGAGCTGACCTTTCTCGACATCACCGCGTCGTCCGGATCCCGCGAGACGACCTACGAGGTGGTTCGGCGGACCGCGGAGCAGGTCTTCATTCCGCTGACGGTCGGCGGTGGCGTGCGCGAGGTGGCCGACGTGGACCGGCTGCTGCGCGCGGGCGCCGACAAGGTCGGTATCAACACCGGGGCGATCGCCCGCCCGGAGGTGATCGGCGAGATCGCGCAGCGCTTCGGCAACCAGGTGCTGGTGCTGTCGGTCGACGCCCGGCGCGCGGCCGACCAGCCCTCGGGCTTCGAGGTGACCACTCACGGCGGCCGTCGTTCCGCCGGACTGGATGCGATCGAGTGGGCCCGCAAGGCCGTCGAGCTCGGTGCCGGTGAGGTACTGCTCAACTCGATGGATGCCGACGGCACCAAACAGGGCTTCGACCTGGAACTGATCCGGGCGGTCCGGGCCGTCGTCTCGGTGCCGTTGATCGCCAGCGGGGGAGCGGGTGCGCCCGAGCACTTCCCGCCCGCGGTCGAGGCCGGCGCGGACGCGTTGCTCGCCGCGAGCGTTTTCCACTTCGGCGACTTCCGGATCGCTGACGTGAAGAAGGTCCTGCGCGAAGCGGGTATCGAGGTCCGATGACCGGATCTCCTTCTTCCGGGGCTTCTGCTGCTGGGGCGGTGGCGGGGGAGAGTGCCGAGCTGGTCGGATTGATCGAGCAGGAGCTGTCGTTGCTGCTGCGCCGGTCCCGATCCACTTCGATGTCGCTGGCCCGCAAGGTCCACCCGGACATGGACGCGGCGGGTTATGCGCTGGTGTCCCAGATCGATCTCGGTACGGCGTCCGGCCGGGCCGGCGTACGGGCCTCCGACGTCGCGCTGGCCCTCGGCCTGGACAAGTCGACGGTCAGCCGCGGCATCACCCAGCTGGAAGGCCTCGGCCTGGTCGAACGGATCAGCGACCCGAACGACGGCCGGGCCCGGTTGCTCCGCCTGACCGCGACTGGAGCCGAGCGGTTCGGCGCGATCCGCCGCCAACGCCGTGCGGAGTTCGAGGGCATCCTCAGCCGCTGGCGTGGCGAGGACCTCTCGGCCCTCGCCACGTTGCTCACCCGGCTGAACGCCGACTTCTCCTAGTGTCCTGAGTCGGAAGTTCGTTGGTTGCCGCTAGGAGTTCTTCGAGGGCGGCGCGGGTCATCGGCCGGTTGAGCAGGTCGACCGTCTCGCGCTCGGCGAACGCGGCCCGATCGGCGTCGGCCGGGTCGATCGCCGCGCAGATCGTGTTGTACGTCCAGTTGAGCCACCCGGTCACGGCGACACCGAACGACGACAGGTCGAGCTCCGGCCACGAACCCGCTGCCTCGACGTAGCCGGCCCGGAACGCCGCGACGGCCGGGCGATTGATCGACGGCCGCCACGCCCAGTGCGTAAGGGCCGAGCCGAGTTCGAGCGCCGGGGTGAGCGATCCGGCGAAGTCCCACTCGGTGACGATCAGCTCGTCGGAATGGCCCGCGCGAACGTGCTCGGGGATGAGGTTGCAGTTGCACAGAATGACCTGGGCCGGATCGATCTCCGCCTCGGCCGTGTCGTACAGCTCCGGAAGGGTTTGCTTCAGCCGATCCGCCCAGGGTTTGCCCGCGGCGTGGGCGCGATCGACGAGTTGTTCCCAATCGGCGGGGGACCTTCGCGCGGTCAGGTACGGATTGACCGGCGCGTCCGAGGGGATGGCCAGGCTGTGCAACGTGCCGTACGTCGCGCCGATCCGCCGCGCGATGCCGGCCGGAGTCGGGCTCACCGGGGATGGGCCGACCTCGATCCACTCGCGCACGCGCCAGCTTTCGCCCCGCACGGTCTCGATCAGGCGTCCCTCGGGACTGCGGACCGGGGTTGGCGCGGTGATCCCGGCTTCGGCGGCCGCGGTACGAAGGCGCGCGCCTTCTTCGGCCTGCGCTTCGGTGATCCAGGGATGGACCGTGACCGCGAGCCAGCGGCCGCGATCCGTGCTGATCGACCAGCACCGGCCCATCGGCGTGAACGACACCGGCGACGCGTCGGCGACCACGTTGCCTAGGCCGAAGACGGTCGCCAGTTCGTCGGCGAGGTTGGCGGGCGCGGAAGGTGTCGCGGTCGCGCGTCGTACCGCCTCGGACTTCAATTCGGGCCAATCGCGCATGCCGTACTGAATCGCGAGGGCCTGCTGGGCGGTGGCCAGCGTCGCCTTCGGGTGGGATTCCCGAAGTGCCGCAAGGAGGTCCTTGGCCTCTTTGCGCAGGAACTCAAGGCTGGGCTTGTCAGGCAGAAATCTCATAGCGCGTCCTCTCGAGCCCGGACTCGCACGGGCCAACGGGAGCGCTGACTCCACACGGCTATTCCCAACAGAGGTGGCTTCCAGCCTTCCGGCGAGTCTCGGCGCAGCCCCAACCACGCCCCGCAGACGCTACCCAACCCCACCACCCCCGTCAATCACACCCCAACCAGCCACCCGCCCCGGTCGCCCAGCCCGGCCCGCCCGGAGAGCGTTCAAAGGGTCCGACGACACGCCGACGAGTGGTCAGAAGGGTCCGATGAACGGCGACGCGCCGGGTCACAAGCGCCCGATGAACGGGATACCAGGTGGGGCGGGTGGATGGTTGCGGAAGCCAACTAGTTGGAATATGGTTGGGTTATGCAACTAGATCAGTCGGGGGAGTCAGCTTCGATGGCTCGGCCCGCGCCTGGGGTTGATCAGCTCGAGCGCGACCGGTTTGGTCGTGGTGGGGTGGATGGGGCGGCGCTGGAGTTGATTGAGGGGGTCAGTGGGCTGGTTCGGGCTGTTCGGTGTGCGGATCATCGGCAGCTTTGGCCGGAGTTCGGCGTACGGCGGGCTGACTTGAGTGTGTTGCGTGTACTGGCCCGGGCAGGCGAGCTCCGTAGTGGGGATGTGGCGGCCAAGCTCGGTGTCGACGCCTCGGTGGTCAGCCGCCAGCTCGCCGCGCTGGAGGCGGATGGCCTGGTGATCCGGCGCCCGGATCCGGCTGATGCGCGCGTTTCCCTGTTGGCGTTGAGCGATCGCGGCCGGGTGAAGCTGGAGGAGATCTTCGGCAGCTTTGCCGCCCGGCTTCGTGCCGCCTTGGCGGGCTGGAGTGACGCCGAACTGGAGGTGGCGAACGCGGTCATTTCCCGGATGACCGAAACGATCGCCACCGGCCGGCCGTAAAACCCGGCCACATAGCAGCAGGCGGCAACAACCCGGACGTAAGCGGCCGGACGTAAGCAGCCGGCGGGAGAAAGCCTGATTTTGATTGGAGTGGGATGGCTGTCGTTGAGTCGCAGCAGCTGCAGGGAGTTCGGGGCGCGGAGGCGGCGCTGACTCATCGGGAGATCCTCGAGATCCTGATCGGCCTGCTGGCCGCGTTGTTCACCGCGATGCTGAGCTCCACCATCGTGAGCAATGCGCTGCCGACGATCATCGCGGACCTCAATGGTAGCCAGACCCAGTACACCTGGGTGGTCACCGCGAGCCTGCTGGCGACCACCGTGACGACGCCGATCTGGGGCAAACTGGCCGACTTGATGAGCAAGAAGTTGCTTGTCCAGTTGGCGATCAGCCTGTTCGTACTGGGATCCGCGTTGGCCGGCATGGCGCACAACGTGCCGTTCCTGATCGGCGCGCGGGTGTTGCAGGGCCTCGCGATGGGCGGTCTGATGGCCCTGGTCCAGGCGATCATCGGCGCGGCGATTCCGCCCCGGGATCGCGGTCGGTACTCCGGCTACATGGGCGCGGTGGTCGCCGTCGCGACGGTGAGTGGTCCGCTGATCGGTGGCGTCATCGTCGACACCTCGTGGCTCGGCTGGCGCTGGTGTTTCTACGTGTGCGTGCCGTTGGCCGTGATCAGCCTGATCGTGTTGCAGAAGTACCTGCACCTCCCGGTGATCCGGCGCAAGGTGCGGATGGACTACCTCGGCGCCATCCTGATCAGCGGGGCCGCAAGTCTGCCGTTGATCTGGGTCTCCTTCGCCGGTCACGACTTCGCGTGGATCTCCTGGCAGTCCGGCTTGTACGTCGGCGGCACGATCCTGCTCGCCGTACTCGCGGTCGTGGTCGAGTCCCGCGCCGCCGAGCCGCTCGTGCCGCTGAAGGTGGTTCGCGAGCGTACGACCGCCCTGGCGATCATGGCGAGCCTGGCCGTTGGTGTCGCGATGTTCGGTAGTGCGGTATTCCTCGGGCAGTACTTCCAGGTGGCTCGTGGCTACAGCCCGACCGAGGCGGGCCTGCTGACGATCCCGATGATGCTCGGCTCGTTGATCGGGTCGGTCGGTGCGGGCCAGCTGATTTCGCGGTTCGGCAAGTGGAAGCGATTCCTGGTCGGCGGGTCGATCCTGCTGATCGCGGGGCTGGGCATGCTCGGCATGATCGACCACACCACGCCGTACTGGTTTGTCGGAGTCGGCATGCTGCTGATGGGTCTCGGTATGGGCATGCTGATGCAGAACCTCGTGCTCGCGGTCCAGAACACCGTCGACGTGTCGCAGATCGGTGCCGCCAGCGCCTCGGTCGCGTTCTTCCGCAGCCTCGGTGGCGCGGTCGGCGTCTCGGTTCTCGGCGCGGTACTCGCGAGCCGGGTCAAGACGCTGCTGCTCGAAAGCCTGCTCGCCCTCGGCCCGCGCGGCGAACAGGCGGCTCGCAAGGCCGAAGCAGGCGGTACCAGCCTGCTCGACCTGAAGCACCTCCCGCCGCAACTGGCCGATCTCGTTCGCCAGGCGTACGCGGACGCCACCGGTCGCATCTTCGCGATCGCCGCCGTGATCGCGGTGATCAGCCTGGTGGCGGTGCTCTTCATCCACGAAGCGCCACTGCGTCGTACGGTCGCCCTCCAGCCGGCAGACCAGCCTCCGCCGAGCTGATTCCACCGTGATCGAAGGTTGATTGACAGGCCCGGCAGAGGCGGCTGGTATAGACCGGATTCCTCACCTTGGAGGTCCCGGTGCTCAGACTCGCGTCGGCGTTGCTCGTCCTGCTTCCCTACAGCCCTCCCGCCCAGGCGGAACCACCTCCGATCAGTTCACCACCAGGCCTGCCCGCGATCGTGCCCGCGCCGCAATCCATGCGCGCGACCTCGATCTCGCCGTCGAGCGGATTCAGCCTGGCCGACGATTTCGTGACGTACGTCGATGGGCCCGAGGCCGCGCAGGCCTTGCGCGATCTCCGGGTCGACGGGCCCGCGGGTCTGCCGCCCGGCGGGTATGTCCTCACGATCGGCGAAACGGCCGGTCGCAAGATCATCGCGATCGACGGTGTCGACGCCGCTGGAACGTTCTACGCGCAGCAAACCCTGCGCCAGCTGCAGCAAGCGAAAAGCGTGCCAGGCTTGGTGATTCGCGACTTCCCGGCCTTCGGGCTACGCGGTGGAATGGAGTCGTTCTACGGCACTCCGTGGAGCCAGGCCGACCTGCTGCGCCACCTCGACTGGCTCGGCGCCCACCGGATGAACGCCTTCCAGTACACGGTCAGTGGCGACCCGCACACCTCGGACGTTCGCTGGCGCGACCCGTATCCGGCGGCCGAGCTGGCGCGGTTCGAGGAGGCCATCGCGCGGGCCAGGCAGAACCACGTCGAGTTCATCTACCGGATCAATCCCGAGTCGAACGTCTCCCCGCAGCACGGCATCTGCCACGCGTCGCGGTCCGACCTCGACAAGCTCGTCGCGCGGTACCAGCAGTTGTACGACGTGGGCGAGCGGACGTTTTCGATCGGCTGGGACGACGTGAACGGGCGGTTCGTCTGCGATCTCGACATCCAGACCTTCGGGACCGGGCCGACCGCTCTCGCGGACGCGCAGACCAGCGTGCTCAAGCACGTCTACTCGCATTTCATCACCCAGCGGCCCGGCGCGAAGCTCGTGACGGTTCCGACCGAATACTGGGGGACTGGCTCGTCGCCGTACCGGACGCGGTTCGCCGAGCAGGTGCCGGCGGACGTGCCGATCTTCTGGACCGGCCGGGAGGTGGTGTCGCCGACGATCACCGCGGCCGAGCTGGCCCAGGCCGAACAGGCTTTCGGTGGGCGGAAGCTGCTGATCTTCGACAACTACCCGGTGAACGACTTCGCGCCGACCCAGCAGCACCTCGGTCCGCTCGTCGGCCGCGATCCGGCGCTGGCCGGCAGCGCCCTCGGCATTCTGGCCAACGAGATGCAGGAGGCCGAGGCCTCGCTGCTCAGCCTCTACACCGTGGCCGACTACGCCTGGAACCCGTCGGCGTACGACGCGCAGGCCTCGTGGGCCCGATCATTGCAGGAGTTCGGCGGTACGGCGTACCCGGCCCTGCGCACGTACGCCGAGGCCTCTACCGCCTCGCCGCTGCATCCCGAAAGCGCGCCGATCGCGCCACTGGCGAAGGCTTTCCAGCAGGCCTGGCGTACCGGTGGTGATCTCGGCCCTTCCGGCGATGCCCTGCTGGCCGAACTCGCCAAGGTCAAGGTGGCACCCCAGCAGTTGCGAGAGACGCTCGCCAATCCGTCGTTCTTGCGCGACTCCGAAGGCTGGTTCGTCGCGCTCGAAGGACGAGCCACCGCGGCCGAGCACGTCGTACGGGGTCTGCGGGCGAAAGCGGCGGGTGACCTGGCGACGTACCGGGCGGAACGACGGGCGATGGGCCTGGCCCTTGCCCAAGGCAACAAGTTCGGCCGGGTGGTGACGCCGGGGGTGTTCGACGAGCTGACCGATCTGATGGCCGCGCCCCGTGGTGCGCCCGTGATCCGGCATGACAGCGGCGCGATGTCGATCTTCGCGCGCGGGTCGAACGGCCGGTTGCGCACGGCGTGGCAGCGCACGACGGGCTCGAACTGGGAGCCGTTCACCGACCTGGCCGGCATCACCATGCACGGACAGCCTGAGGTGCTGGCCGATCGGGCCGGGCTGATGGCCGCGTTCGTTCGCGGCAGCGATGACCGGTTGTGGATGGCCCGGCAGAATTCCGCCGGCACCGCGTGGGGCGCCTGGAGCAAGATCAGCGAGGGCGTTGTGACGGACAGCCCGACAGTGGTGCAGGCCGACGACGGCGGGTTCAGCGTGTTCGCCCGTGGTGCGAACGGGCAACTGTGGACGGTTTGGCAGCTGGCCGATGGCTGGAGTTCGCTGGTGCCGCTGCCGGGGATCACCATGCTGGGCAAGCCTGAGGTCGTGGTCGGCCAGAACGGTGTGATGACCGCCGTGGTGCGGGGCAGCGACAACCAGGTCTGGGTGAACAAGCAGCGCGGCCCCGGCACGGACTGGATCGGCTGGATCCCGCTGGGCGGCAGCACGGTGGACAACCCGCGCCTGGCCGCGACGTACGACGGCGGTTACAGCGTCTTCATCCGGGGGACCGACGGGCGGTTGCAGACCAGCTGGCAGACCTCGTACGACGGTCCGTGGCACGCTTTCGTGGCGATCGGCGGTATCACCATGACCGGTCCGCCGGAGGTTGTCGTGGGCAACAACGGTGCCATCCAGGCCTACGTGCTCGGTAGCGACAGGCGGATCTGGACCGCCTGGCAAAAGCACGCGGGCGACAACTGGTCGCACTGGGCCACGGTGGTCGAGGCGTTCACCGGCGCGGGCGGTGCACCGGCCGCGGTGGACAGCGCGGCCGGTGCGGTGAGCCTGTTCGGCCTGGGTCTCGACGGGCGCGTTCGCACGGCCTGGCAGACCGGCGCAGGCAGCGGCTGGACCGGTTGGGCCGACCTCGGCGCACCCTGACAGTCTTGGGTAACCGGCGGTCAGTTGGTCGAGAGGACTTGGCGCCAGACGTCGATGACGAGCACTGGCTGCATGCCGACCGAGAGGTAGAGACCGAGCGCGGGCGTCGGGTTGCTGGTGTCGACGTGCAGGATCGTGCCGTCGAGTCCGGCGGCCGCGTTCTCGGCGAAGGTCTGTGACAGCAGGTACTTGGCGTAGCCCTTGCCGCGATCGCCCGGCAGCACCCCGAGCCGGGTGATGTACCCGCAGTTCTCGTCCTCGACGAACTGGTCGTTCGACTCGCACACCGCGACCGGACGGCCGTCGACCGCCAGCACCGACAGCTGCGACCAGGAGAACGTCGGCCGCGCCTCGCGCACCTCCACCCACTCCTTGAACGGGCGAACCGTCACGTCCTCCTGATCGGCGAACGAGCGCGTCATCACCTCGTACGCCGTGCGCCGCGAGGCCTCGTCGTGCGCACCGCGGCGCAGGACCGCGCCTGCGGGCAATCGCGGTTCGGGCGTACCGGCGCCGTGGTCCACCCGCATCCGGTGGTACGTCGTACTCGGGCTGAAACCGCGGCCCGAGGCGAGATCGCGCAGAGCCTGGTCACCGCGGTAGATCCCGGCGTCGAGTACGACGTGATCGTGGCCGCTGTTGCGGGCGATCACCCGGCCGCGTTCGGTGGCCTGGGTGAACAACCAGCGCGACAGCACCGGATCGTCGGCCACCACGTCGATATCGACCTGGTCCGCGCCGCTGGTGCCGTAGACCCACGCATAACCCGCGGCCTCACCGGCCTCGGTATGCACCAGCCAGCCGTCGGTCTCGGGATCGAAACCCGGCTCGGCCATGTTGTCGAAAATGTCGTCCAGAGTGCAGTCGGGATAGCCGACCACCCGGGTGTTGTAAGCCGACACGACCTCGAGGATGTCTGCGGCGTCGGTCGGCCGCGGCCGCCGCACGGTATACCCGGCCGGCGGAGCGGCGGTCATCTCCATGAGGTCATGGTGAGGCCCCGCCGCCCGCCTGTCGAGTCAATTGGCCGAGTGTTCAGCAGTCCTTTTGCTTCGAACACTCCAGCTCCGCCTCAGCCGGGGCGACACGCTGGCCGTTCGGCGTGATCGTCGGCACATCCGCACGGTCCGACCACGACGCCAGCGTGATCGCGACGGCGTCCTCGATCGGGCGCGGACTGACCATGAAGTTGTTGGAGACAAAGGAGAAAACGAGCTTCCGGCCGTCGGCGTTGGTGACGTAACCGGACAGCGCGGTCACGCCGGTGAGGGTGCCGGTCTTGGCGTGCACGTTGTTGGCCGCGGCCGTGTTGCGCATCCGGTTGCGCAGCGTGCCGCCGATCGCACGATCCGCGTTGCCCGCGATCGGCAGGGACGCGTACCAGGCGCCGAACCAGGGCTCGCGTTGTGCCGCCACCAGGAGATCGGCGATGCCGTCGGCGGTCAGGTTGTTCATCCGGGACAGGCCGGAGCCGTCCACCATGCGCATCGCGGCCACGTCGACGCCGTTGCTCTGCAGGTACGACCGGGTGACGGCCAGACCGCGATCCCAGTCGCCGTTGCCCATTCGCTTCAGCAGGGCCTCGCCGTGCATGTTGTTCGACAGCTTCATGAACGGCACCATCAGCTCGGCCATGGTCATCGACTCGTCATGCGCCAACCGCCGTGACGTGGCCGGCGTAGCGCCCGTGCGGATCTTGCCGAGCACCTGCACGCCCTCGGCGGCCAGTGCGCGCCGGAAGATGTCCGCGGCGTAGTTGGCCGGTTCCCAGACCGCGACCCAGTCCTGGCCGCCCGTGTCGTCCGCCGGGATCGAGCCGGTGATCCGTACGACGTTGCTGCCGTGGTCCCGCTCGATGTTCAACGTGTACGCCGAACCGGCCGGTCCCGTCTTGGACGTGTTCACCAGCTGTACGGCACTTGTCTGGGGTATGAGCTTCAGTTGTGCGGGTGCGCCGACAGTGGCGCCCGGGGCGCTCTCGACGATGACCGTGCCCGAGTCGTAGTCGGTGTCGGGCGCGACGGTCAGTGCCGAGGTCTGAGCCGAGTAGTAGAACGACTCGTCATCCCAGGACCAGCCGTTGCCCAGCCGCCTGTTGTCGAAGAAGGTGTCATCGGCAACCAGATCTCCGACTACCCGGCGGATCCCGGTTGCAGCCACCTGACGCGCCAGCGCCCGGTAATCCGATTCCAGCGACGTCGGATCGCCGTACCCCTTCAGGTAGAGCGGACCCGCCAGCACGCCGCCGTACGTCTTGCCAGTCGTCAGTACGTCGGTGTGGAAGCGGAAGTCGGCTCCCAGCGTTTCGAGCGCTGCTGCCGACGTGAACAACTTCGTGTTGGAGGCGGGCAGTACGCGGTTCCCACTGTTCCGGTCGTACAAGACCTCGCCAGTAGTGGCGTCGCGCACTACAAGTGCCACCTGTGAACCTTGGTACCGGCTGTCCGCCAGTAATCCGTCGAGCCGCTGCTGCAGCTCTGTCGAGTCACTGCCGGCTGTAACGCCGGTGATCCCGGTAACGGCTCCCATGGCGACCAAGACGGCCACCCCGACATGACGGCGGAAGAATTTCACGACGACTCCTCAAACTCGGGCAGAATTCAACTCAACACCCCCGCGCCCCGCTCGTCCAGCGATCGGCTTGTCACAATCGCCGGTGCCAGCTTCGACGTGCAAAACACCTCGTACGGCGGCCTGCGCATCGCCGGGTGGTACGCCGTACCCCGGATCGCCCCACGCCGTACCCCGCCCTGGTCACGATTCCCGGGTACATCTCGGAGCCGGTGATCCCGAACTACTGGGCCGAGCGCGGGTACGCCGTTCTGGAGGTGGCTCCGCGCGGCAAGCTCCCCGCGTCGGCGGGGCATGGCCGGGAAGGGGCAGGGAACGGGGATGCCAGCAGGTGGAAGGGTTCGGGGCAGGCGTGATGGCGATAGACCTTGCGGGGACAGCGCGTGCCGACGGCCTCCACTGCCTCGCCGGATGGAACCTGGACGACCGGTACGGGCGCCATGCCGGATAGTCCCAGTGCCGAATGGGCCGAGGGCGGTCGGAACTGGGCGCCGGATGTGGAGCCGAAAGTCGACGGCACGTCCCGCTGACGTACACCGCCTAAGCGCAGGGGCCGCCGGCAAGCAGTGCGTCGGCGTCGCGACAGCCAGTACGCCGGCCGAGCTGGACTACGTCGAAATCCAGTGACCGGCGTGCGTCGAGAAAATCGTCGGTGGCGCCTCGTACTCTCGGTAGCAGTGCTGGGACGTCTGCCAACGGGGAGCCATGCCGAACCACAGTGACAAGCCGCAGGGACCACCTGCGCGCCGACCGAAGCGCCTGAGACCGCGCCGCCCTTGGTGGTGGCGCGGTCTGGCAGGTCTGCGGTCGATGCTGACCGGTGGCCTGGCCTCGCTGATCGTGCTCGCGCTCACGTTCTGGATCCTGCCGCAGGTCAGCAGCGAGGGCGCGCTGCCGCTGCTCCGGCTGGTGGTCATCTTCGCGCTGATCGGCTTGCTGATGCGCTGGGTGCTGACCGGTGTCGCGATGCTGATCGGCTCGGTCGGCGTGCTGATCGGCGGGGTGCTGTCGCAGTTCGCGGTGGTGTACCTCGGCATCCGGCTCGACCCGGGCATCCGGCTCACCGGTGGTGTCGAGGTGGCGGTCGTGGTGTCGATCGTGATGTCGTCGATCAGCGCCCTGGTCGCCTGGATCGCGTACGCCGGCAGCGAGGACGCTTATCTGAACGAGATGCTGCGCAGCGCCCGGCGCTCCGGCCGCCGTCTCCCGCCGGCGCCGCGAACCGGCCTGCTGATCATCCAGCTCGACGGCCTGTCCGCGCCGTTGCTGAACTGGATGGTGATGTCGGGCAACCTTCCACATCTCGGCGGCTGGATCCGTACCGGCAGCCATTCGCTCGTGCCCTGGCATACCGGCATCCCGTCCACGACTCCTGCCAGCCAGGCCGGCATCCTGCATGGCGGTTCGGGCCAGATCCCAGCCTTCCGGTGGTACGAGAAGGACTCCGGCCGGATCATCGTGACGAACCGGCCCCGCGACGCCGCCGACATCGAGACCCGGATCAGCAACGGCCGGGGCCTCCTCGCCGACGGTGGCGCGAGTATCAGCAACGTGTTCTCCGGCGATGCGCCGACCTCGCTGCTGACGTTCAGCCGGGCCGCCCTGCCGACCGGGCGCACCCGCGGTTACGTGACGTTCTTCTCCAGCCCGCAGGGATTCGCCCGCGGACTGGTGCTGACCATCGCCGAGATGGTGAAAGAGCTGCACCAGGCCCGGCGGCAGAAACGCCTGAAAATCTGGCCACGCGTGCATCGCGGCGGGGCCTATGTGCTGCTGCGGGCGGTCAGCAACGTGCTACTGCGCGATCTGAACGTTTCGCTCATCACTGAGCAACTGGTCAAGGGCACGCCGGTGATCTACTGCGACTTCATCGACTACGACGAGGTCGCGCATCACGCCGGTCCGACCAGGCCCGAGTCGCTGCAGGCCCTCGAAGGGCTGGACCGCGTCGTCGGTGGGCTGCAACGCATCATCGACATGCTGCCGCACGACTACGAGATCGTGATCCTGTCCGACCATGGCCAGAGCCAGGGCGCGACGTTCCAGCAGCGCTACGGCCGGACCCTGACCGCCGTCGTGGACGAACTGCTCGAGGGCAACGTCGAGCCGGTCGGCGCGACCAGCCGGGCGGAGGACTGGGGACCGGTCAACGGCTTCCTCACCGAGCTGTGCACGCGCGGTTCGGTGGCCGGCTCGGTCACCCGCCGGGCGCTGCGCAGCGCGTCGGACGGCGACATCGAACTCGGCCCGGCCGAATGCGAAGGGCGTCTCCCCGTCGATGACCAGGCCGTCGTGATCGCTTCGGGCAATCTCGCGATGGTCTATCTGGCGGATCGTCCGGGCCGGATTCCGCTGGAGGAACTGGCTGAGCTGCAGCCGAGGCTCGTGCCAGGCCTGGCGCAGCACCCAGGCGTCGGGTTCGTCGTGGTGGACACGCTGGCCGACGGCCCGGTCGCGATCGGCCGCGCCGGGGTGCACGTGCTGAAGTCCGGGCGGATCGAGGGCAAAGACCCACTCGCCGTGTACGACGACCCGGAGCTGGTGCCGTCGTTGCTGAAGCAGTCGGCCATTCCGCACGTCGGCGATGTCGTCGTGATCAGCAGGATGGACCAGCACACCAACGAGGTGGCCGCGTTCGAGGAGCTGGTCGGCTGCCACGGTGGCGTTGGCGGCTGGCAGACCCAGGCCGTGCTGGTGCACCCGAGCCGCTGGACCATCGACAAACCGCTGGTCGGCTCCGACGCCGTGCACGAGGTGCTGGTCGGCTGGCTGGCGGAGCTCGGCCAGCGCGTCGACTCCGCTGGTGCCGCCACTGATCCCGCTCAAGCTGATCCCGCCCAAGCTGATCCCGCTGAGCCCGAGATCGAGCCGGTCGAAGCCGGGGTGGTGTCGTGAAGCTGAGCTGGTGGGGCCACGCGACCACCACGATCGACGTCGACGGCACGCGCCTGCTCACCGATCCCGTGCTCACCTACCGGCTGGCGCATCTTCGGCGGCGGCGAGGGCCGGTGCCGGTGCCGGCGGCGGGTCATTGCGACGCTGTACTGATCTCGCATCTGCATTCCGATCATCTGCACCTGCCGTCGTTGCGGCTGGTCTCACCGAAGGCGACGTTTGTGGTGCCGCGCGGTGCCGCCCGGTTGATCAGTCAGGTGTGCGGTCCGTCGTACGGCGAGCGTTGCGTGGAGGTCACCGCGGGGGAGAAGGTGCGGATCAACGACCTCGACATCACGGCCGTGCCCGCGCATCACGACGGCCGCCGCCATCCGTGGGCCGCGTTGCGGGCTCCGGCGCTCGGCTATCGCGTGGACGGTTCGCCCAGCGTCTGGTTCGCGGGCGATACCGACTTGTTCGAGGAGCTCAATAGCCAGATCGGACCGGTGGACCTGGCTCTGGTTCCCGTCGGCGGCTGGGGTCCGAACCTCGGTCCGGGCCACCTCGACCCGGTCCGGGCGGCCGAGGCCGTTCAGCGGGTGGGCGCCCGCGCCGCCGTACCGATCCATTTCGGCACGTTCTGGCCGGTGGGATGCGATTGGTTGCGCCCGGAGTTGTTCCTGCCACCGGGCGAACGGTTCGTCACGGCGATGGCCGAGCTCGATCCGCAGGTGCGGGTCGATCTGCTGGAACCAGGGGATACCACGGAGGTGCTGCACGCGTGACGGACTTCGGTCTTTGGTACCTGGTGGCACTCGCGGGCGCCGTCTTCCTCGGCGCGGTGGTGCCGGTGGTGCCGACGGGAGCGGCCGTGTCCGCAGGTGCCGTGCTGGCGATGCACTCGTCCCCGATCGGCTTGGTCGGCGTACTGATCGCGGGCGCGGGTGGCGCGTATCTGGGTGACCTCGTGGTGTACGCCGCCTGCCGCGCCGGTGGCGAGCGCCTGGCCCGTCGCGTCGGCTGGCTCCGCAACAGCGCTTCGCTGGCGGCGCTCCGCGAGAGGCTGGCCGAGCATGAGGTGAGCGTGCTGCTCACGTCGCGGCTGGTTCCGGGTGGTCGCGTACCGGTGTTGTTGTCGGCCGGGCTCGCGGGGTATCCGTGGCATCGCTTCGCCGTGGTCGACCTGTCCGCCTCGGTGCTGTGGGCAGCCGTCTACATGGCGATCGGGTTACTCGGCTCGGTCCTGTTCGACGAACCGTGGGAAGGCATCGTCGCCGCGGTGGTCCTCGTCGCCCTCACCACCATCATCAGCAGCTGGCTGCAATCCCGCCGTCGCGCCCACAACCCACCCCCACCAGCCCCGGCTGAAACCCCCGCCGAAGTCTGACCCACCGCTCCACCCGCGGGGACGGGTGGGGCAGGTCGGGATGGGGTGTGCTGCGCCGCCTTGCGGCGTTCCGGCTCGGGCGACGGGCCGCTGGACTGGGGACACGTTGTGGGGGCCTAGGTGCCGAAGTTGGCGGTGCGGAGGGCCTCTACGGCGGGTTCGGGGCCGTCGAAGGTGACGTCGGCGACGGCGCCTCGGCCGAAGCAGAAGAGCACCAGCTCGGCCGGATGGCCCGTCACCGTGACCGAGCCGGCGGCGGTTGGCTTGTGGGCGACCACCTCGGCACCATCCGGCCGGCGCAGTACCACTCCGGTCGGCGCGTTGCGCACCATCGGGCGCACGCTCAGCCGCAACTGCCCCCACATCTCGTTCTGATGGGCCGGCTCCAGCTCGCGCGGACCGGCCTCGGCGTCGATCCGGCGAACGTCCTCGTGGTGCACGAAGTACTCGATCACGTTCAGCTTGCTGCCCAGCACCGGCAGCGAGTAGATCGAGAACGTCGGCGGCCCGTTGCGGACCTTGTCGACCAGTTCGGTGAACGTCCACCGTTCCTTCACCTGGGCCGAACGCTTGGCCGTGGTATCGGCCAGCGCGGAGATCATGATGCCCGGCCCGGCGACCGGATCGGCCTCCCGCACGTACAGGTGCACCGCGAGATCGTGCGTGGTCCACCCCTCGCAAAGCGTGGCTTGATCCGGCCCCACCTGATCGAACAGGTCACAGAGCGCGCGTCGTTCGGTCCGGCTGTAGTCGGTCACGAAACGAATCGTAGTTGTCGGTCGGTGGTGGCAGAATGGCGATCGTTGTCAGGTTCTAGGAAATCGTTCACCCCTGACTCCTGCTTGTTCGTGCCAGCTCGTTCGTTCCAACCGAGGAGTGCCTGATCGTGCGGCCACCCACCGTCCCCGCCGCCGGGAGCGTGACCCGGCGCGGGTTCGCGGTCCTGCGGGTCGCCATCTACGAAGAGCCCTGGGTGTTCGCCTTCTCGGTCGCCGCCAGCGTGCTGTACGGCGCGATGACGGTGGCCGACGGCTGGGCGCTCGGCTGGGCCACAGATCACGTGATCCGGCCCGCGTTCGAGCGCGGTGAGACCACCAAGGGCGCGCTGCTGTCGCTGGTCGCACTCTTCCTGGGGATCGCGATCCTGCGGGCCATCGGCGTGGTCGGCCGCCGGATCGGCGCCGGCATCATGCAGTACCGCCTGCAGGCGACGTACCGCCGTCGCGTCACCCGGCAGTACCTGACGCTCCCGCTGTCCTGGCACCACCGCAATCCGACCGGTCAGCTGCTGTCCAACGCGAACGCCGACGTCGAGTCGATCTGGTTCGTGATCGCGCCGCTGCCGATGGCGGTCGGCGTGATCGCGATGCTGGCCTTCGCGACCGTGGCGATGTTCGCCGCCGATCCGATTCTGGCGTTGGTCGGCTGCCTGGTCTTTCCGCTCGTCTTCCTGGCCAACGTGGTCTTCCAGCGCACGCTGCAGCCGCTTGCCACCCGTGCCCAGCAGCTGCGGGCCGACGTGTCCGAGGTGGCGCACGAGTCGTTCGACGGCGCGCTGGTGGTGAAGACGCTGGGCCGCGAGGCCGCCGAGACCGAGCGCTTCCGCAAGCCGACCCACGCGCTGCGCGAGGCGAACGTCGCCGTGATGAAGGCCCGCGGCATGTTCGACCCGTTCATCGAGGGCCTGCCCCGGGTCGGCGTACTGGCCGTGCTGCTGGTCGGTGTCGGCCGGGTTCGCAGCGGCTCGGCCGACGCCGGTGACGTGGTGCAGGTCGCGTTCCTGTTCACGCTGATCGGATTCCCGATCCGGGCCCTCGGCTGGGTGCTTGGTGAACTCCCGCGCAGCGTGGTCGGCTGGGACCGGGTCCAGCGCGTGCTGACCGCCACCGGCGGCATGGAGTACGGCGACCGGCACCTGCCCAAGTCCGGCGCCGCCCGGGTCGAGGTCGAGAAGCTGCGCTACGGATATCTCCCCGACCGGGACGTGCTCACCGGGGTGGAGTTCGGCATCGACGCGGGCAAGACCGTCGCCGTGGTCGGTCCGACCGGCTCAGGCAAGTCCACGCTGACCACCTTGCTGACCCGCCTGGTCGATCCCGACGAGGGCGCGGTCCGGGTGGACGGTATCGACGTGCGCGAGCTGGCCCGGGACGACTTGGCCGGGTCGGTCGCGATGGTGGGCCAGACGGCCTTCCTGTTCGACGACTCGATCCGCGGCAACATCACGCTCGGCCAGGACTTCGGCGACGAGGACATCTGGGACGCGTTGCGCATCGCCCAGGCGGACGCGTTCGTGAAGTCCCTGCCGGAAGGCCTGGACACCACCGTCGGCGAGCGCGGTACGACGCTGTCGGGTGGCCAGCGCCAACGCATCGCGCTGGCCCGCGCCCTGGTCCGGCGACCGCGCCTGTTGATCCTGGACGACGCCACCAGCGCGATCGACCCTGCCGTCGAGGCGCGGATCCTCGCCGGCCTGCGCAGCGCCGTACAAACCGCGCAAAACGGACAAGGCGAGGGCGACGCCGGCGGCGCGGACACCACCGTGCTGGTGATCGCGTATCGCAAGGCCACGATCGGCCTGGCCGACGAGGTGCTGTTCATGGCGGACGGCCAGATCGCGGATCAAGGCACGCATGCCGAGCTGCAACAGCGTTCCGAGGCGTACCGCGATCTCGTGGACGCCTACGAGAAGGACGCCGCCAGACGCGCGGAAGAGGCCGCCCAGGCGATCGAGGACGAGGAGGAGTCGGCATGAGCGCCACTCCGCACGAGGCCAGCAGAGTCGACGCCGGAGACGCGGCGGGCGGTTTCGCCACCCTGCGCCAGGGACTGCGCGTTTCGCCAGAGCTCTCCGAGGGCTGGTGGATCACCGGGCTGCTCGCGCTGCTGATGACGGCCGGCCGGATCGTCATCCCGATCGCCGTGCAGAAGTCCATCGACAACGGCCTGTCCGGCCCGGGCGGTCCCGACCTGTCGTATGTCGCCTGGATGTGCCTCGCGTGCGCCGCCGGCATCCTGCTGACCGGCTACGCGTCGTACCTGACGACCGTGCGGCTGGCCCGCAACTCCGAGCGCGGTCTCGCCACGCTGCGGCTGAAGGCCTTCCGGCACGTGCACGACCTGCCGGTGCTCACGCAGAACACCGAGCGTCGGGGCGCCCTGGTCAGCCGGGTCACCTCCGACGTGGACACGGTGTCGCAGTTCCTGCAGTTCGGCGGCTTCATGTTCCTGGTCAGCATCGGGCAGATGCTGCTGGCAACGGTCGTGATGTTCGTCTACTCGTGGCAGCTCGCCTTGGTGGTGCTGATCTGCTTCGCGCCGCTGTTCTTCAGCCTGAACTACCTGCAGAAGCTGATGTCCCGGGCGTACGGCGTGGTCCGGGCCAAGGTCGGCGAGATGCTGTCCGCCGTGGCCGAGCCGGTCGTCGGCGCTCAGGTCGTGCGCTCGTACGCGATCGAGAACCGCACCCAGCAGCGCATCGACAACTCCATCGAGGCCTATCGCAAGACCGCGACCAAGGCGCAGACGCTGACCGGCGTGACGTTCTCCATCGGCGGTATCGCGGCCGGTCTGGCCAACGCGGGTGTGCTCGCGGCGGGCGTGCTGCTCGGCGTCGACGGCCAGGTCACGATGGGCGAGGTGCTCGCGTTCATGTTCCTGGTGGCGCTTTTCTCGGACCCGGTCCAGCTCGCCACCCAGGTGCTGACCGACGCCCAGAGCGCGCTGGCCGGCTGGCGCCGCGTGCTCGGCGTCATCGCCACCCCGGCCGATGTGGTGGACCCGGGCGAGTCCGGCGTACATCAGGCCCGCGGGCCGGTCACGGTGGAGTTCGCCGCGGTCGACTTCGGTTATCCCGAGGGCGATCTTGTACTGCGCGACGTCAATGTGCGGATCGCGCCGCACCAGCGGGTCGCGGTGGTGGGGGAGACCGGTTCCGGTAAGACGACCTTCGCCAAGCTGCTGACCCGGTTGATGGATCCGAGTTCGGGTGAAGTGCTGCTCGACGGTGTCGACGCCCGGCAGATCGCGT
This sequence comes from Kribbella deserti, assembly GCF_042434725.1. Taxonomy (NCBI): domain Bacteria; kingdom Bacillati; phylum Actinomycetota; class Actinomycetes; order Propionibacteriales; family Kribbellaceae; genus Kribbella; species Kribbella deserti. The sequence continues at coordinate 119,105 of NZ_JBHLTC010000018.1, forward strand.
TCGCGTCCTTGCGCGAGCGGGTCGTGATGGTGCCGCAGGACGGGTATCTCTTCGACGCGTCGCTGGCGGAGAACGTGCGCTTCGGCCGTCCGGAGGTGACCGACGCGCAGCTGCTCGCGGCCTTCGCCGATCTCGGTCTGGGCGACTGGCTCGAATCGCTGCCGGACGGTCTGGACTCGCCGGTCGGCCAGCGCGGTGAATCGCTGTCCGCCGGTGAGCGCCAGCTTGTCGCCCTGGTCCGCGCCAACATCGCGGATCCGGATCTGCTTGTGCTCGACGAGGCCACCTCGGCCGTCGACCCGGGCACGGAGATGCGCATCAACGCCGCCCTCGAACGGCTGATGACCGGCCGGACCTCGGTCACGATCGCCCACCGGATGTCGACCGCCGAGGCCGCCGATCTGATCCTGGTCTTCGCCGACGGCCGCATCGTCGAGCGCGGCTCGCACGCCGAACTGGTCGCGGCCGGAGGCGTCTACGCCGGCCTGCACACCAGCTGGATCTCCCAACGCGACGCCGGCTGACCGCCTGCCTTAGCCGGCGTGCCCGCCCAGAGCGTCTAGGTCGCCGAGGTCGGCCAGCACCTCCGCGGCGGGCCGGCCAGGCGGCGCGACCGCGGTGAGGCCACGGATGTAGGCGGTCATCACCAGCTGGAAGTACGTCCCACCATCGACCGGCGGCAGGCCGGCCTGCGCCGCGGTGAGTACCTCGTCGGCCGCCATCAACCCATACGCGTGTTCCAGCTCGCGCCGGAACGGTCCGTCGATGTACGGACGATGGCGTTCCTCCGCCGCCGTCAGGCTGATCCCGAGCATGGCCACCGTGCCCGACAGCATCACTGCCACCTCCGGGCTGTAACCGCGCCGCCCCAGCGCCTCGATCGACTCCCGCTGCAGCCGTACGCCGGACCGGTCCCGCGGAAACAACGACTGCATGTACGCCGCCAGCCCCGGATGGTCGAGCGTGAAGGCCCGTACCTGCTGGGCGAGTGACAGCAGGTACCGCGCCGTACTGGCCGTCGGGTCGTCCGTGATGTGCAGTTCGGCGAGTACCGATTCGCCCACCAATCGCTCGAGGCCGAGCTTGCCGTCGATGTGCCGGTACAACGCCGTCGGTGAGACCCCGAGCGCATCGGCCACGCCGTTCACCGTGAGCGCGGCCAGCCCGAGCCGCCGGCCTTCGCGAAGGATGTCGTCCAGCGAGATCTGAGCCCGCCGACCGCCGGTTCGCGGCCGCCCTGACTTGTCTGCCACTCGTCCTCTTTCCCGCTTTGACCCTAAGTTAGGGTATTAACTTAGACGGACCGTCACCAGCGGCCCACGTTTTGTCACCTATCGACCTTTGGAGGTCATTCTCGTGACTGATCGCCGCCCTACCCGGAGAAGTGTGCTGAAGGCCGCCGGCGGAGTCACCGCCGCCCTCGGTCTGAGCGGAGGCAGCCTGCTGGCGACCACCGCGACCGCGAGCGCCGCCGGCGATGGTTTTGGCCTGCGGATCGTCGACCGCAACGAAAGCGATCCGCGGATGAAGTACTACCGCTTCGCCACCGACGCGATCGAGTGGGACCCGGGCGTCAACGTCCTGCTGCCCGACGGGTACGACAGTGGCCGCCGGTATCCCGTGCTCTACCTGTTCCACGGCGGTGGCACCGATCAGGACTTCATCACCTTCGACCGCCTCGGTATTCGCCAGCTGACCGCGGGTAAGCCGATCATCGTGGTGATGCCGGACGGCGGCCACGCCGGCTGGTACTCCAACCCCGTGCACTCCAACACCGGTCCCCGTGACTGGGAGACGTTCCACATCCAGCAGTTGCTGCCGTGGATCGAGGCCAACTTCCGGACCTTCGCGGAGTACGACGGCCGCGCGGTAGCCGGTTTCTCGATGGGCGGATTCGGCGCCCTCAAGTACGCCGCGAAGTACTGGGGCCACTTCGCGTCGGTCAGCTCGCACTCGGGCCCGGCCAGCCTGCGCCGCGACAACGGCCTGGTCGTGCACTGGGCCAACGTCAGCTCGGCCGCGCTCGACCTAGGCGGCGGTTCGGTCTACGGCGTGCCGTTCTGGGACGAGAACCGCGTCACCGCCGACAACCCGGTGCAGCGCATCGAGAGCTACCGCAACAAGCGCGTCTTCCTGGTCGCCGGCACGAGTCCCGACCCGATCAACTGGTTCGACACCGCGAACGAGACCCAGGTGCTGGCCGGTCAGCGCGAGTTCCGGGCCGCCCTCGGTCGCGCCGGCATTCACCACGAGTGGCACGAAGAGCCCGGTGGTCACTTCGTCCGCCCGCACCTACTGGCAGCGGACATCGACGGCGCGATCGCCCGCCTCCGCAAGGCCTGACCGCGACCGGCTGACATTTGGTGAGACGTGCGGGGTTTAGGACCTCGAGGGTCGGGCACGGGGGTGGCTCACCGTAATCGAGACGAGGAGTTACTCGTGCTTACCCTGACGGAGAACGCCACCCTGGTCATCAAGAGCATCACCGGCATCGACAGTGCGCCGGACGGTGCGGGGGTTCGCATCTCCCAGGACAGTCCGGCCAGCCAGGCGCTTGCCATCACCACGACCGAGGCCCCGCAGCCGGGGGACCAGGTGGTCGAGGACAACGGCGCCCGGGTCTTTCTCGAGGAGGTCGCCGCGCAGACCTTGGATGACAAGGTGCTCGACGCGGCGGTCGACGAGCAGGGCGGCGTCGAATTCCTGCTGGTGCCGCAGCCGGGCCAGGGCCGTGAGAACGGCGTAGCCCCGGTCTGACCCAGACCCGAAGCTCGAACCCGTAAAAGCTTGACCCGAAGGACCCTTGTGCCCACCGAGCGCAAGGGTCCTTCGCCTGTTCAGCCTCAATTCACAGCGTTCAGGCCGTCGGGAGGCGCCGGATCGCGCGCATCTGCGGCAACGCCGTGAAACCGGCCGACTGGTACGTGGCGACCGCGCCGGTGTTGAAGCTCGGCGTGTGCACGGTGGCCTCGGACGCACCGAGTTCGCGAAGCGCCGCCGCGGCCGCAACCGTGATCGCCTGGCCGTATCCCACCCCACGGAAATCCCGATGCACGCCCATCGGCTCCAGAATGCCGGGCCGGCCCGGACCAGCCGCCCAAACCGTCACCGCCGCCACGGCATGACCCGCGCCATCGCGTCCGAGCAGACAGCGCGCATCGCCGTACGGCGCACCGGCGGCCATCGCGTGCCATCGTTCATCGGTGAAGGTGGAACCGTCGAAGGCAGAGCGCTGAACCGCCGTACGCTCCGCGGCCGTCTCAACCGTCACCACCTCGATCGAAAGACCCGAGTCTTCCACCGGCTCGGTTAGATCCCGCACGAGCGGCTGCCACGGTTCGTCCAGCTCCCAGCCGTCCAGCGCGAGCAGGATCTCCCGCACGGGCGAACCCTCCGGTACGTCCACGAAGGCCTCGCCCGGGCTCACCGCCTCAGCGGATCCGGCGGCCAGCGCCTCGGCCAGTACGGCGTCACCTTGTAGCTCGGGATCGATCGCGAGACGCAGGTACTCCGGTTCGTCCAGCAGGCCCATCGCGACCACCTGGCCGTCGCGCCGCCAGACCCGCAGGGCGTTCGCCGTCCGCTCCGGGCCGAACCGCCAGAACCAGCCCACGTCGCCGGAGTGCAGTTGCGCGGGTTCACCCGTGCGCTGCCAGCCGGCCAAGATCGTGGAAAGCCCGGGCAGGTCGTCGACCCCCGGCGTACTGCATTCGATCGCCATGGGCCGATCCCACCAATCACCGCCCGGCAAAGCAACTCGGTTAGCCTCAACGCCATTCGGCTAGGCCGCCGGGTTTGTAGTGGCAAGGGCTCAGATCGTGACGTGGATGGTGGTGGGTGGGTGGGTGGGGCGCCTAGCGACTAGGCGACCGCTGCGGCATCCTGCGACGTTTCGGTAGCTTCGTCCGGCCGGTTCGAGGTTTCCGCCGTAGGTCGGGCGGTCTCCGGTGCGGAGCTGGTGTCTCCGGCGCGGGACCGGCGCCCTTTGGTGCGGCGCGGTTCGTCACTGGTGCCGGTGTCGGCGCCGGGTGTCGGCGCCGGGTGCGGGGTCGGGTGCGGGTGCCTGGTTCGTTTGGGGCGTGCTGATGCGGTGTGTGCCGTTGTGGTCGACGCGGTACACGGTGCCGTTGCGGGTGACCCATTGGATGGCGCCGTCGGGCAGGCGCTGGTACCGCCATCCGCCGAAGGTTTTCGCCCGGTGTGGCGTGCGGGGTAACGGGCCGAGGTTGGCCAGGCTGGTTTGGCCGGGTGGACCGTTGTTGTCGTAAGGCTGGATGTGGTCCAGGTCGGTGCGCAGTGTCGTTTCCGCGTTCGACCACGGGAACGGGCTTACTGGATACATCAATCGGACCCGTTCGCGGATCCGTTGCGGGATCTCGTATTGGTCCACGCTGACGTTGTGGCGTAGATCGATCACTGGTTTCACGATCACTTTGTCGTGGCCGAGCAACTCGCGCATTTGTGTGGCCAGCATCGGCTCGTAACCCTCCACCCGGACCACGCCTTGTCCTGTTGCCAAGGTCTGATCACTCAAGAACACGTAGACATGGTGAACCCCGCCCGCGCCGCCACTCCCGGAGCCGCCGGTAATGCCGGAGCTGCGGGAGCTGCCGGTGGTGGTGGCGGTGGTGGTGGTGCGATCGGCGCGCGCTGCGGCGCGATCCTGTGCCCGGGCCCGCTCCTTCACCTCGGCCAACCGCTGCGCCAAGTCATCCGCACTCACCGGCCCTCGCCCACCCACCGGCGAAGGCCCAGTCCCAGGCGACGGCGGTGGGGGCGGGACAGTCCCGCGTCCGGAATCAGCCCCGCGGGCCCGCCCGGAATCAGGACCGGGACCGGGGTCGCCGTCGTGACCCGTGGCGAGGTCGAGGTCAGGGTAAGTGTCGGGGTGAACACCAGGATCGGAGCCGGGACCGGGTCCAGCCCCGAGGTCAGCCCCGAGGTCAGCCCCGAGGTCAGCCCCGAGGTCGCGGTCGGGGTAGGTCTCGGGATCCAGGTCGGGGTCCCTGTCCGGCGTGGAGTCGGGAGCGGGTGGGGTGGCGGCGGTGTTTGCGTAGTTCCAGGACGGCTCGGGGGTCGGCGAGCCAGCCCAGTGCTTTGGCGCGGCGCTCGTCCAGGCCGTCCGGGTCGCCCAATACGGCCAGGGTCTCGGCGATGTCTTGGATCGCGGCGTCGAAACGTGCGATGTCGCCGGCTGAGGCGCGCACCGCGGCGGTTTTCGTACCGTGGTTGTCGGACCGGCCGATCCATACTCCGCGCGACCGTGCCGCCACCTCTGCGGCCGTCTTCGCCAGTTCTGGGTCGGCTTCCATGACCGCGGCCCGCACCAGTCTCATCAGGCGTCGTGGTGTTAGTGAGTTCACCAGCGATTCCACTCGTGCATCCACTACCGCGGCTGCTTCCACCGACAGTGACATGCAGGCTCGTGCGATCCGCCGCGCCCGCCATGGCACCGCTTCCCCGGCCATCACCCGCGCCCAGGTGCGCGGCAACCGGTACTGCAACGACAACACTTCACCGACCAGATCCGACGCAGTCCCCGGTGACAACCCGAAACGGCACCCCAGCTCCAGCACCGCGAACTCGCCCACCCCCGGGCATCCCTCACCGCCGTACACCTTCAACCGCTCCGAGGCCACCACCGTCTCCGGCAACCCGCCACCACCTGCGCCGCTGGCGGGAGGGTCGAGTTCGGTGTGGTGATGGGCATAAGCCGATACCGCCGCCAGGAACCGTGCATCGGCCAGATCCCGCACCGTGCACGACTCATCTCCGACGGACAGGATCTCGTCAGGTGGAAGGCGTACCAACTCGGCGAACATGCGGCTGATTCTACTCGAACACATGTTCGACACCAAACCGGAAAGGCCTTATTTACAAGGCGAAACGCCCTCGCGTCACGCAGGCAGAGTGCTCCCTGCGGAGAAGGTACCGATCCCACGCAGGCCCGGCACAACAACCCCCGGGCCTGTGGACAAGCTCAATAAGACGCGCCGTAGGCCCTTCGTCAGACTGAACAGAACTCCCAGCCGCCGCGACCCGATCCGAATCGACTCGACGCAGTTGGTGGAGGTGACCAGGCTTGGCGCACCGGACACCTCCACAACGGCCCGCGCCCATCACACCAGCCGAACACCGGCACTTGCGCGCGAACCGAAACCCTTAACCGAACGGCGTTGCGGTTAGACCTCAGTCGTCAGCGGCGCGCAGTGCCCGCAGTACGTTGCCTCCGGCGAGTTTGGCCAGATCGGCGTCGGACCACTTCCGCTCCGCCAGCGCCTCGAACAGCACCGGGTACGACGCGACATCGGGCAACTCCGGCGGGAAGTCCGGGCAGCCGTCGTAGTCACCGCCGACACCGACATGGTCGATGCCGGCCACCTCGCGGACGTGCTCCACATGCCGAACCACCTCGTCGAGCGTCGCGGCCGGCGGTTCGACGCCGAACTTCTCCCGCAACGCCGCCATCGAGGTCGGCGGTGGCGCCGCGTCGCTGCCGGTCATCTCCGCGACCCAGTCCACCAGTCGCTGCGAGACGAACATCGGCACGAACGTCACCATGCAGACACCGTCGTTCGCCGCCAGGGAGGTCAGCACGTCATCGGGCACGTTGCGCGGTACGTCGCAGATCGCCCGGGCCGACGAATGGCTGAAGATGACGGGTTTGCTGGTCACGCGCAGCGCGTGCCGCATCACGTCCGCCGACACGTGCGACAGGTCGACCAGCATGCCGATCCGGTTCATCTCGGCCACCACCTGCTCGCCGAACTCGCTCAGTCCACCGAGCACGGGCTCGTCGGTGGCGGAGTCGGCCCAGGGCAGGTTGTCGTTGTGGGTGAGCGTCATGTACCGAACGCCGAGCGTGCGCATCATCCGCAGCACGCCGAGCGAACCGTCGATCGACTGGCCGCCCTCCATGCCCATCAGCGACGCGACCTGGCCCGCGCGGAAGGCCGTCTCGACGTCGTCCGCGCTGACGGCCAGCCGCAGCCGGTCCGGGAACCGCTCGACCAGCCGGTAGACGAAGTCGATCTGCTCCAGCGTCCGGTGCACCGCCTCGGCCTGCGGTTTCGGTGGCACCCACAACGACCAGAACTGGGCGCCGACCTGACCCGCGGCCAGCCTGGGCAGATCGGTGTTCAGCCCCGGTACGTCGCCACCGAGATCGATCTTGTCGAGGTCGTACCCGCACAGCTCGTACATCGCGATCGGCAAATCGTTGTGCCCGTCGACCAAGGGGTGATCCCGCAACAGCCGGCTGATCCGCTCACTCGTCACCGGCCCATCCTGTCACCGGCGGCGAACGGTGGCGTGGCGAGACCCGGCGACTCAGGGGTTGGGTTGGCCGCGTGGTGAGACCCGGCGGCGGGCCAGGGCCCGGTGATCGGCGACAATGTCACGGTGAGTTCTCCAGATGGCTTTGATCGATTGCGCTTCGACGCCGCCGGGCTGATCCCCGCGGTGATCCAGCAGTTCGACACCCGCGAGGTGCTGATGGTCGGCTGGATGGACGCGGAGGCCGTGCGCCGTACCGCGGCCACCGGTCGCACCACGTTCTGGTCGCGCAGCCGTCAGGAGTACTGGGTCAAGGGTGAGACCAGCGGTCATCACCAGCACGTGCAGCAGGTGCTGGTGGATTGCGACGCCGACACCCTGCTGGTCCTGGTGGATCAAGTCGGCCCGGCCTGCCACACCGGCACCCACAGTTGTTTCGAGCACGGCGAGATCAAGGTGACCGCATGACCACCACGGCAGGACCCGTTACCCCCGACCTGGACACCTTCCGCGAGTATGCGAAGGACCGCCGGGTCATTCCGGTGATCAGGCGGCTGCTCGCCGACGCGGAGACCCCGATCGGCGTTTACGGCAAGCTCGCGGCCGAGCGCCAGGGCACGTTCCTGCTGGAGTCGGCCGAGCACGGCCTGTGGTCGCGGTACTCGTTCATCGGCGTGCGATCCGCCGCCACGTTGACCGAACGCGACGGCCAGGCCCGCTGGACCGGCAACCCGCCCGTCGGCCTGCCCGAAACCGGCGATCCGCTGCAGGTGCTTCGAGAGACCCTCGAGGTGCTGCACACGCCACGTCTGCCAGGTCTGCCGCCGTTGACCGGTGGCATGGTCGGCTTCCTCGGGTACGACGCGGTCCGCCGGCTGGAGAAGTTGCCGGATACAACAACCGACGACCTCGGCTTGCCCGAGCTGACCTTCCTGCTCGCGACCGACCTCGCGGCACTGGACCACGAGACCGGCGAGATCTGGCTGATCGCGAACGCCATCAACTGGGACGACTCCGACGAGCGGGTGGACGAGTCCTACGCGGACGCCGTCAGCCGGCTCGACGCGATGCAGGCCGATCTCGCCCAGCCCACCCCGTCGTACGTCGTACAGGCCGATCGCGACCGGCAGGCCGATCCGCACCGGCAGCGCACCAGCGCCGAGTACCGCGAGGCGGTGGAGCACGCGAAGGAGGAGATCCGCGCGGGCGAGGCCTTCCAGATCGTCGTGTCGCAGCGGTTCGAGCTGGCCACGAGTGCCTCCGCGCTGGACATCTACCGTGTGCTGCGCAGATCGAACCCGAGTCCGTACATGTACCTGGTCCGGCTGGACGGTTTCGATATCGTCGGGTCCAGCCCCGAGGCCCTGGTGAAGGTGACCGGCAACAAGGTGATCCTGCACCCGATCGCGGGAACCCGGCCGCGCGGCGCCGATCCGGAAGAGGATCACGAGCTCGAGGAAGAGCTCAAGGCCGACGCGAAGGAACGCGCCGAGCACCTCATGCTGGTCGACCTCGGCCGCAACGACGTAGGCCGGGTCTGCGCGCCCGGTACGGTCGAGGTGGTCGACTTCATGGACGTACGGCGCTACAGCCACGTGATGCACCTGGAATCGACCGTGACGGGCCGGCTGGCCGCCGACAAGACCAGCTTCGACGCGTTGTGCGCGGCCTTCCCGGCCGGAACGCTGTCGGGCGCTCCGAAGCCGCGGGCCATGCAGATCATCGACAAGCTCGAGGTCAGCCGCCGCGGCGTCTACGGCGGTGTGGTCGGCTATCTCGACTTCGCCGGTGACGTCGACACGGCTATCGCGATTCGTACAGCCGTGCTGCGCGGCGGTACGGCGTACGTGCAGGCGGGTGCGGGCATCGTGGCGGACTCCGACCCGGCCGCCGAGGACGCCGAATGCCGGAACAAGGCGGCAGCGGTGCTCAACGCCGTCGCGGTCGCCGGCACCTTCACGTCCCTATGAAGTCGCAACGCCTGGTCGACCTGTTGGTCCTCGTTGGAGCCGCCTTGCTCGCCTTGGCGGCCTATCTGACCTGGACCACGGCCGATCCCGGCAACGGCCGTGAGGTTGTCACCCTGGCCGGGAAGGACGTCACCAAGGCGCCGATCACGATCGCGCTGGCATCGGTGGTGGCGCTGGTCGTCGTTCGCCTGGCCGGTACAGCGATGCGCCGGATTCTGTCCGGGCTCGTCGCGGTCCTTGGCGCGGCGGCGATTCTGGTCGCGACCCAGGTGCGGCCGTCGTCCGCGGAGCTGGCCCGGCTACGTCCGGCGCTCAGCGAAGTCGTCACCGATCACGTCACCGTGAGTACGGGAGCGGCGCCCTGGCCGGCACTGGCCGGAGGTGTCGCGCTCGTTGTGGCGGGCATGCTCGGAGTGCTGACCGCGCACCGTTGGCGAGGACCGACGGCGCGTTACGAGCGTCCAGGTGACGGCGTCGCAGGCGGGACACCGGCCGATCAGTGGAAGGCGATCGACGCGGGTGAGGACCCGACTGCCTGAACGAAGAGCACTACCGCCACAATAGGTCGGGACGACCACGAGGAGCAGGCCACGATGGACAAGGCAGCGGAGCAGACAGTGACTACCCCGGCTAGCACGCCCACCGAAGACGCACATGACCACCACGGCAACACGCCCGCGGCCTGGACCGCCGTGGTCATCTTGCTGATCGCCTTCACCCTGGGCGCGATCGCGATCGTGCTCGGACCGAACTGGGTGCTGTTCTGGGCCTCCGTGGCGCTGGCTGCTGTCGGCGCGCTGATCGGCAAGGTGCTGCAGCTACTCGGCTTCGGCACGAGCAGGCATTGAGGACTGGGGACCAGATGAGCGTTCTCGACGAGATCATGGCCGGGGTCCGCGAGGACCTCGAGGAGCGTCAGGCGAAGGTCAGTCTTGATGACCTGAAGGCCCAGGCGCACCGGATGCCCGACGCGAAGGACCCGATGCCCGCGTTCCGGGGCGACGGAATCTCGATCATCGCCGAGGTGAAGCGGTCGAGCCCGTCCAAGGGCGCGCTGGCCGACATCGCCGATCCGGCCGCGCTGGCGGGGGAGTACGCCGCCGGCGGTGCCGCCGCGATCAGCGTGCTGACCGAAGGACGGCGCTTCGGTGGCAGCCTGGACGACCTGCGCCAGGTGCGCGGCCGGGTCGACGTACCGGTGCTGCGCAAGGATTTCATCGTGTCCTCCTACCAGCTGTGGGAGGCCCGCGCGGCCGGTGCCGACATGGCGCTGCTGATCGCGGCCGCGCTCGAGCAGGAGGCGCTCGTCTCGCTGATCGAGCGGGCCGTCTCGATCGGGCTCACCCCGCTGGTCGAGGTGCACGACGAGGAGGAGACCCGGCGTGCGGTGGACGCCGGCGCGGTCCTGATCGGCGTGAACAACCGCAACCTGAAGACGCTCGACGTCGACCGCTCCACGTTCGGCCGGCTGGCACCGCTGATCCCGTCGAACCTGGTCCGGGTGGCGGAGTCGGGTGTGCGCGGGCCGCATGATGTAATCGAATTCGCGCGCGCCGGGGCCGATGTCGTCCTCGTCGGTGAAACCCTGGTGACCGGCCGCGATCCTCGCGCCTCGGTCGCCGATCTCGTCGCTGCGGGATCGCACCCCGCCATCCAGCAGCGTCACTAAGACGACGTAGGACCCCTGCCCTGCTGGGACAGGGGTCCACTGGAAGGCGAACCACGATGACTGCTGTCTTGCCCGATCAGCTCGGGCACTTCGGCCGCTTCGGCGGCAGGTTCATGCCGGAGGCCCTGATCGGGCCGCTCGATGAACTGACACAGGCGTGGCAGGAGGCGATGGCCGACAAGGCCTTCACCGACGAGTTCGAGCGCATGCTGCGCGAGTACGCCGGCACCCCCAGCCTGCTGTACGACGCCACCCGGCTGTCGCAGGTGGCCGGCGCGCGGATCCTGCTCAAGCGCGAGGACCTCAACCACACCGGCGCGCACAAGGTGCGCAACGTGCTCGGCCAGGCGCTGCTCACCAAGCGCATGGGCAAGACCCGCGTGATCGCCGAGACCGGCGCCGGCCAGCACGGCGTCGCCACCGCGACGGCCTGCGCCTATCTGGACCTCGAATGCGTGGTTTACATGGGCGAGGTCGACACCGAGCGCCAGGCCCTGAACGTGGCCCGGATGAAGCTGCTCGGCGCCGAGGTCATCCCGGTGAAGACCGGTAGCCGCACGCTGAAGGACGCGATCAACGAGGCCCTGCGCGACTGGGTCGCCAGCGTCGACGACACCCACTACCTGCTCGGTACGGCGGCCGGCGGCCATCCGTTCCCGGCGATGGTCCGTGACTTCGTCCGCGGTATCGGCGACGAAGCCCGGGCGCAGTCGCTCGAACTGCTCGGCAAGTTGCCCGACGCGGCCGTCGCCTGTGTAGGCGGCGGATCCAACGCGATCGGCCTGTTCGCGGCGTTCGTTCCCGACACCGAGGTCAAGCTGTACGGCATCGAGGCCGGCGGCGACGGGTACGACACCGGCCGGCACGCCGCCACGATCACGGCGGGCCAGGTCGGCGTACTGCACGGCGCCCGTTCGTACCTGCTGCAGGACGAGGACGGCCAGACCATCGAGTCGCACTCGATCTCGGCCGGACTGGACTATCCCGGCGTCGGCCCGGAGCACGCGTGGCTGGCGGAGACCGGCCGGGCGTCGTACCGGCCGGTGACGGATGCTGCCGCGATGGAGGCGTTCCGCCTGCTGGCGCGGACCGAGGGCATCATTCCCGCGATCGAGTCGGCGCACGCGATCGCCGGCGCGCTGGAGATCGCCAAGGAGCTGGGGCCGCAGGCAACCATTCTGGTGAACCTGTCCGGTCGTGGCGACAAGGACATGGACACGGCCGGCGAGTGGTTCGGCCTGATCGACGCCGCAGCAGCCAAGGCCGACCAGGTAGGAGCGTCCCAGGTATGAGCGACATGATTGCCCTGGGCAACGCCGGGGCCGCGATCCGCAAGGCGAACGACGAAGGCCGCGCCGCGCTGGTGGCGTATCTACCGGCCGGCTACCCGACGTACGACGGTGGCGTGGACGCGCTGAAGGCGCTGGTCGACGGTGGCGCCGACGTGATCGAGATCGGCCTGCCGTACAGCGATCCGGTGATGGACGGCGTGACCGTGCAACGGGCCACCGAGAAGGCCCGCGCCAACGGCCTGCGTACCAAGGACGTGCTGCGCACGGTCGAGGCCGTCGCGGCCACCGGTATTCCGACCCTGGTGATGACGTACTGGAACCCCATCGAGCGGTACGGCGCCCACGCGTTCGCGCGCGATCTGGCCGCCGCCGGGGGAGCCGGCCTGATCACGCCCGACCTGATCCCGGACGAGGACGCCGAGTGGAACGCGGCCGCCGACAAGGAGAACCTGGACAAGGTCTACCTGGTCTCGCCGTCGTCCACCGACAAGCGGATCGCCCTCACCACCCAGGCCTGCCGTGGTTTCGTTTACGCCACGGCCGTGATGGGTGTCACCGGAGCGCGCGAGGTCACCTCGGAACTGGCCCCGGTACTGGTGGCCCGGACCAAGGCGACCACCGATCTTCCGGTGGGCGTCGGCCTCGGCGTTTCCAACGCGGACCAGGCCGCCCAGATCGCGTCGTACGCCGATGCGGTCATCGTCGGCTCGGCGTTCGTGAAGGTGCTGGAGGCCGGTGCGGGCCCGGCCGGTGTGCGATCGCTCACGGAGAGCCTGGCGGAGGGCGTTCGCCGGGAACCCAGGACCACGGCCGCACGTTAGACGCGTCGTGAGTCGAACCAGGAGTGCGGTCGTCCTACTGGCCGCGGTGACGCTGCTTGCCCTCGCCGGGTGCGGGGGCGGCGGCGGTCAATCCGCCGACAACCCCGGCGGAGCGGTGATCCGTACCCCGAAGTCCGACCCGAACGGCTTGCGCGGAGCGACGCTGGACCGGCCGTATGTGATGCCGGCCAGCTCGCTCACCGATACAGCCGGCAACGAGTTCAACCTGGTCACTTCGACGAAGAAGCCGGTCACGCTGGTGTTCTTCGGTTATACGAACTGCCCGGACGTCTGCAACACCGTGCTGGCCGATATCGCCTCCGCGCTGACCAAGCTCGACGACTCCGTGCGGGACCAGGTGCAGATGATCTTCATCACCACCGATCCGGCCCGCGACGACGGCCCGGCCATTCGCAAATACCTGGACCGGTTCGATCCGTCGTTCGTCGGGCTGACCGGCTCGCTGGACAAGATCAAAACGATCGCGCAGAAGATCGGCGTACCGGTCGAGGGCATGAAGAAACTGCCGTCGGGCGGTTACGAGGTCGGCCACGGCGCGCAGACCCTCGGCTTCGGCAAGGACGACAAGGCCTCGGTGCTGTGGCTGTCGAACGCCGCGATCGGTGATCTGTCCCATGATCTCGGCCAACTCGTGGAACGGAACCGATGACGGCTCGATTCGGCTGGCAGCCGTGGTTCTCCACACTGGCCAGGTTGGTGCTCGGCGCGGTGATGCTGGTCGCGGGCGCGCTGAAAATCGGTGATCCCGAGCAGAGCCGGCTGGCCGTCGCCGCCTACGAGTTGTTGCCCAAGGCACTCGAACAGCCGATCGGCTGGGGCCTGCCGTTTGTTGAGGTCGCGATCGGATTGTTGCTGATCGTCGGGTATGGCACCCGGGCGGCGGCGGCGGTGAGTGCTGTACTGATGGTGGTGTTCATCGCCGCGGTGGCCTCCGCCTGGGCTCGCGGTCTGGCGATCGACTGCGGCTGCTTCGGCGGCGGCGGAAAGGTCGCACCCGGCCAGACCAAGTACCTGCAGGAGATCCTGCGCGACCTTGGTCTGCTGGCGCTGGCGGTCTGGTTGTGGTTCCGCCCGCGTAGCCGGTTCTCGCTGGACCCCCGGACCGCTGAGTAATTTTGTTGCCTCGACAGGAGAAGGAACGCCGTGAGCAAGTCCCGTAAAGCCGAACTGCTGACTCCGCCGAAGAAGCGGCGGATCACGCCGGGTGTGGTGGTGCTGGTCGTGCTGTTGCTCGTGCTGGCCGGCGGTGTCGGCGTGCAGTACTGGCGCAGCAACTCGGGCGTCTCCGTCGAGAACGCGGACGCGCCGGAACCCGCCGTGATCACGGGGCCGGGCACCGATGGCCAGGGCGTCACCTTCGGGAAGGCCGACGCGAAGACCACGATCGAGGTGTACCTCGACTTCCGCTGCCCGCACTGCAAGGAGTTCGAGGACGAGGCCGGCGAGGCCATCAACAAGTACATCGACGAGGGCCGCGCCAAGGTCACCTACTGGCCGATGGACTTCGTCAGCAAGGACAACTCGCCCCGGATCGCGAACGCCTGGGGTTGCGCCGCCGCCCAGGGCAAGGCCCGCAGCTACAGCGACGAGATCTTCCGCAGCTTCGAGAAGTCCTGGACCGAGGAGCAGCTGCTCGCGCTCGGCAAGGCGCTGAAGATCGACAACGCCGACTTCAACAAGTGCGTCACCGAGAATGGCCAGGCCAAGTGGATCGAGTCGATCCAGACCGCCTCCCAGCAGCGTGGCATCGAGTCCACCCCGACGGTCTTTGTCAACGGCAAGAAGATCGACGCCAGCGCACAAGCCCTCCAGGTCGCCGTCGCGGCCGCGTCCTGATCTCGAGTCCCCATCGTGACCACGATTCGGTGGTCAGGTGGAATCGTGGTCGAGTAGCGTTCCTGCTGCCATGTCTACTCAGCTGACCGCCGTGCTTGTTCCGGCCTTCATTCCCAGTCCAAGCCAAGGCGTGTGGGAGCTCGGCCCGCTGCCGCTGCGCGGTTATGCCCTGTGCATCCTGCTCGGCATCTTCGCCGGTTATCTGCTCGGCAAGCGCCGATGGGTCGCTCGCGGCGGCAAAGCCGAGGTGGCCGGTGACATGGTCATGTGGGCGGTGCCGTTCGGCCTGGTCGGCGCGCGGATCTACCACGTGCTGACCGACTACCAGCTCTACTTCGGTGACGGCCGGAACCCGGTCGACGCGCTGAAGATCTGGAACGGCGGGCTCGGTATCTGGGGCGGCGTGGCCTTCGGCGCGCTCGGCGCCTGGATCGCCTGCCGCCGCCACGGCGTCCCGTTCCTCGCGATGGCCGACGCCTTCGCGCCGGGCGTCGCGCTCGCTCAGGCGATCGGCCGCTGGGGCAACTGGTTCAACCAGGAGCTCTTCGGTGGCCCGACCACCCAGCCGTGGGGCCTGGAGATCGACCTGGCCCACCGGCCCGAGGGCTACGAGCAGTTCGCGACGTTCCACCCGACGTTCCTGTACGAATTCCTCTGGAACCTCGGCGTGGTCGCGCTGGTGATTCTGGTGGACCGTCGTTACAAGCTCGGGCATGGCCGCGCGTTCGCGTTGTACGTCGCGGGCTACACGCTGGGCCGCGGCTGGATCGAGTACATGCGCATCGACACGGTCAACCACGTCTTCGGCCTGCGCCTGAACGTGTGGACCTCGATCATTCTCTTCATCGCCGCCATCGCCTACTTCGTCATCAGCCTCCGCCGCCGCCCCGGCCAGGAAGACCTCACCGCCCTCCCCGACGGTGATTCCGGCTCCGGAAGCGCAGCCGCAACCGCGGCCGATGCTGATGCTGACGCTGACGCCGAGACGGCGACCTCCGCAGACGACGACACCTCTGCGTCCGCCGCCGCCGACGACACCGAGGCCGCCACGGACATGGAAAAGCCCGCCACCGCCCCGGCCTCCGCCGACGCCACTGAGGCCGACAACTCCGCAGAGCCCCAGGCCGACGTACCCGCCGATCCGAAAGCCGATGGCGGGGATGTGAAGGCGCCGGGCGATGGGGCTCGTGCCTGATCGCGATACCGAGGGGCATACCCACCGCGATGTGAACGGTGGGTGGCTGCGGCCCGCGGTTTTCGGCGCGATGGACGGGCTGGTCTCGAATTTCGCGCTGATCGCGGGCATGGACGGCGGTACCAGCCCGGGCTCGAAGGTGGTCGTGCTGGCCGGACTCGCGGGTCTGGTCGCGGGCGCGTTCTCGATGGCGGCGGGGGAGTACACGTCGGTCGCGAGCCAGCGCGAACTGGCCCGGGCCGAGATCGAGGTCGAACGCCGCGAGATCCGCAACCACCCGACCTACGAGGAACGCGAACTCGCCGAAACCTACGAGGCGAAAGGCCTGGACCCCGCGCTGGCGGGCGAGGTCGCGCACCAGTTCCACGCGAACCCGGACCAGGCCCTCGAGGAACACGTCCGCGAGGAACTCGGCATCAATCCCAACGACCTGCCGAATCCGGTCGTCGCGGCGGCATCGTCGTTCATCTGCTTCGCCGTAGGCGCCTTCCTGCCGTTGCTGCCGTACCTGCTCGGCGCGGGCGACGTGATCCCCGCGATGATCGTCTCCCTGCTGGCCCTGTTCGGCTGCGGCGCCCTCGTCAGCCGCGTGACCACCCGCTCCTGGTGGTACTCCGGCCTGCGCCAGCTTCTCCTGGGCGGCGCCGCAGCCGCCGTCACCTACGCCATCGGCTCCCTAGCCGGCACCACCCTCGGCTAACGCCGTCTTGGTGAGCCCACTGGACAAAAATCGTCCGCGAAAATGTCCAGTGGACTCACCAAGGCGAGGTTGTCCACAGGGGGACTGCAGCGAGCTGCGGCGGGGAGGTGGAGCGGCGAGAATTCAGGGATGCGACGGCTGGAACCGGCGGTTCGCGAGCGCCTCCTCGCCGGAATCAACCGCCCGCGGCGCCGCGACGATCTACTGCGGCTAGGGCTGACCGATGGTGACCTCAAGCGGCTGGTGCGGAATCGCACCCTGCAACGTTTCTGGAAGTGGTACGTCGACGGCACGTTCGACCCCGAAGCCGCGCGGGTTCTCTGCGCATTGAGCTCTTACCCCGGCGCGGTGCTCAGCCACTTCACCGCCGCACGGCTGGCCGGACTCCGCACCTGGACGAGGCACGACACAAGCGAAAAGCCGGTCTGCCTCACCCGAACCCGGCGTTTCGGACGCCGTAGCCACGGTCCGGACCTGGCGCTTCGAGTCGCTCGCCTGGATCTCGGCGACCTCAGGCGGTTCCGCGTTGCCGGTCCGGACGACCCGCTGGCCTGTCTGGACGGCGCGCCGATGACCGCTCCAGCCCGGACCGTCGTGGACCTCGCCAGGCAGCTCCCGCTGGCCGAAGCGCTGGTCACGGTCGACCATGCGCTTGCTCTCATGGTCGGCCGTGACGAACTCGAGAACGTTCTCGACCGGCAATGCGGCTGGCCGGGCGTGCAAGCGGCCAGGCAGGCCATCGGTCTAGGGGATCCGCAGTCGGAGTCGGTGCTGGAGTCGATCGCGCGGGCGGTGTTCGCCGAGGCGGGTCTGCCCGCGCCGGTGCTGCAAGCGCAGTTCTTCGACGGCGAACGGTGGACGCCGGAGCGTACCGACTTCTGGTGGCCGCAGTTCCGGACGCACGCGGAGGCGGATGGCCTGGCCAAGTTCGAGGCGGCGACCCCGGCGGAGCGTAGGCGATTGCACCGGGCCGCCTTCGTCCGTGAACAGCGCCTTGCCGCCCACGGCGCGGAACTCGTGCGCTTCGGCTGGGAGGACGCAGTTCATGAACCGGCAGACCTGGTCCGCCGCCTTCGGCAGGCGTTCGCTCGCGGCCTCCGCCGCACAGGCCCTCCGATCCGCTGGCGCGTCGCGCCGCCGGGATTCGAGGCGTCTTGGTGAGCCCACTGGACATAATTCGGCCGGAAGAATGTCCAGTGAACTCACCAAGACGGCGCAGAACAGCGGTGCGGAAAGGGTTACTGAGGGGTACGGCGCGGAGGGCTGGGGTGGGATGGCAGTCCACGGGTTGGGCGGTATGGGGTAATCTCAGTACTCCCGGCTTGGGCCAATGTTGTCCCGCGGCCAGTTGTTGACCGTAGGACGACGGGAGCCCCCTGAATGTTTGGTCCCCTGCCGCGTGAGGGTCTCTACGACGGAAAGCACGAGCACGACGCCTGTGGTGTCGCGTTCGTCGCCACTTTGACCGGCGAGCCCAGCCACGACATCGTCGCGAAGGCGCTCACCGCACTGCGTAATCTCGAGCACCGAGGCGCCTCGGGCGCCGAGCCCGACTCCGGTGACGGTGCGGGCATTCTGCTGCAGATCCCGGACAAGTTCTTCCGCAAGGTCTGCGATTTCGAGCTGCCCGTCGCCCGGGCGTATGCCGCCGGTATGGCGTTCCTGCCCCAAGACGCCGAGGACGCCGCCAAGGCCGTCGCGCGGATCGAGGAACTGGCCGCCGAGGAGGACCTGCGCGTCGTCGGGTGGCGCGAGGTTCCGACCACGCCCGAGCTGCTCGGCAGCACCGCCCGCTCGGTGATGCCGCAGTTCCGCCAGCTGTTCGTGACCGCCGCGACCGGCCGGGTGCTGGGCATCGCGCTGGAGCGGATGGCGTTCCGGCTGCGCAAGCGGATCGAGCGCGAGACCGGCACGTACTTCCCGTCGCTGTCGAGCCGGACCATCATCTACAAGGGCATGCTGACCACCGACCAGGTGGACAAGTTCTTTCCCGAGCTGACCGATCCGGATCTCGCCTCGGCGATCGGCATCGTGCACTCGCGGTTCTCCACGAACACGTTCCCGTCCTGGCCGCTGGCCCACCCGTACCGGTACATCGCGCACAACGGCGAGATCAACACCGTGCAGGGCAACCGGAACTGGATGCGGGCCCGCGAGGCGCTGCTGGCCAGTGACGTGATCCCGGGCGATCTGGAGCAGGTCTTCCCGATCTGTACGCCGGACGCATCGGACTCGGCGTCGTTCGACGAGGTACTGGAGCTGCTGCACCTGGGCGGCCGCTCGTTGCCGCACGCGATGCTGATGATGATCCCGGAGGCCTGGGAGAACGCCACCACGATGGACCCGAAGCGCCGGGCCTTCTACGAGTTCCACTCCACCCTGATGGAGCCGTGGGACGGGCCCGCGTCGGTGGTGTTCAGCGACGGTACCCAGGTTGGCGCCGTACTGGACCGCAACGGCCTTCGCCCCTCGCGGTACTGGGTCACCGACGACGGCCTGGTCGTCCTGGCCTCCGAGGCGGGCGTGCTCGACATCGACCCGGCCAAGGTGGTCCAGAAGGGCCGGCTCGAGCCCGGCAAGATCTTCCTGGTCGACGTCGAGGAACACCGCGTCGTCACCGATGACGAGGTCAAGTCCGAGCTCGCCGCCCAGCACCCGTACGACGAATGGCTGCACGCCGGCCTGATCCGGTTCGAGGACCTGCACGAGCGCGAGCACGTGGTTCACAGCCACGCCTCGGTGGCTCGACGTCAGCAGGTCTTCGGTTACACCGAGGAAGAGCTGCGCGTCCTGGTCACGCCGATGGCGAAGCTGGGGACCGAGCCGATCGGGTCGATGGGTACCGACACCCCGATCGCGGTGCTGAGCGAGCGGCCGCGACTGCTGTTCGACTACTTCGCGCAGCTGTTCGCCCAGGTCACCAACCCGCCGCTGGACGCGATCCGTGAGGAACTGGTGACCTCGCTGTCCTCGTCGCTCGGGCCGGAGGCGAACCTGCTCAACCCGGGCCCGGCCTCGTGCCGTCAGCTGGTACTGCCGTTCCCGGTGCTGACCAACGACGAGCTGGCCAAGATCCGGCACATCAACCTGGACGGCGATCTGCCCGGCCTCGCGACCACCGTGCTGCGCGGCCTGTACGAGGTCGAGGGCGGGGGAGACGCGCTCGCGACCCGGCTGGACGAGATCTGCGCGGAGGCCTCGGCCGCCATCGCGGACGGCGCGCGCATCATCGTGCTGTCCGATCGGCACGCCACCGCGGAGAAGGCGCCGATCCCGTCGCTGCTGCTCACCGCTGCGGTCCACCATCACCTGGTCCGCGAGAAGACCCGCACCCAGGTCGGTCTGGTCGTCGAGGCCGGTGACGTTCGCGAGGTGCACCACGTCGCGCTGCTGATCGGGTACGGCGCTGCCGCCGTCAACCCGTACCTGGCGCTCGAGTCCGCCGAGGACCTCGCCCGGCGCGGAACGTACCTGCCCGGCATCGAGCCCGCGAACGCCGTGAAGAACCTGGTGAAGTCGCTCGGCAAGGGCGTGCTCAAGGTGATGTCCAAGATGGGCGTCTCCACCGTCGCGTCGTACACCGGTGCCCAGATCTTCGAGGCCACCGGTCTGTCCCCGGAGCTGGTCGACCGCTACTTCACCGGTACGTCGTCCAAGCTCGGTGGCGTCGGCCTCGACGTCATCGCGGAAGAGGTCCGCCAGCGGCACCTCAAGGCCTACCCGGCCGACGGCATCCTGCCGGCGCACCGGACGCTCGAGGTCGGTGGCGAGTACCAGTGGCGTCGCGAGGGCGAGCCGCACTTGTTCGATCCCGAGACGGTCTTCCGGTTGCAGCACTCCACCCGGACCGGGCGCTACGACATCTTCAAGCAGTACACCTCGCGCGTGGACGAGCAGTCCGAGCGCCTGATGACGCTGCGCGGCATGTTCGCCTTCAAGCCGGGACGGCAGTCCATCCCGATCGAAGAGGTCGAGCCGGTTTCGGAGATCGTCAAGCGGTTCTCCACCGGCGCGATGAGCTACGGCTCGATCAGCGCCGAGTCGCACCAGACCCTCGCGATCGCGATGAACCGGCTCGGCGCCAAGTCGAACACCGGTGAGGGTGGCGAGGACCCGGAGCGCTTGCACGACCCGGAGCTGCGCAGCTCGATCAAGCAGGTCGCGTCCGGCCGGTTCGGTGTCACCTCGGAATACCTGACGAACTCCGACGACATCCAGATCAAGATGGCCCAGGGCGCGAAGCCCGGCGAAGGTGGCCAGCTGCCGGGCCACAAGGTCTACCCGTGGGTGGCCAAGACCCGGCACTCGACGCCGGGTGTCGGCCTGATCTCGCCGCCGCCGCACCACGACATCTACTCGATCGAGGATCTGGCCCAGCTGATCCACGACCTGAAGAACGCGAACCCGTCGGCCCGCATCCACGTGAAGCTGGTCAGCGAGGTCGGCGTCGGTACGATCGCCGCCGGCGTTTCGAAGGCGCACGCGGACGTCGTACTCATCTCGGGTCACGACGGTGGTACGGGCGCCTCGCCGCTCACCTCGCTCAAGCACGCGGGTGGCCCGTGGGAACTCGGCCTGGCCGAGACCCAGCAGACCCTGTTGCTGAACGGCCTGCGCGACCGGATCGTCGTACAGACCGACGGCCAGCTGAAGACCGGCCGGGACGTTGTCATCGCGGCGCTGCTCGGCGCCGAGGAGTACGGTTTCGCCACCGCGCCGCTGGTGGTGTCGGGCTGCATCATGATGCGGGTCTGCCACCTGGACACCTGCCCGGTCGGCGTCGCCACCCAGAACCCGGTGCTGCGCGAGCGCTTCAGCGGTAAGCCCGAGTTCGTGGTGAACTTCTTCGAGTTCATCGCCGAAGAGGTCCGCGAGTACCTGGCCGAGCTCGGTTTCCGCACGCTGGACGAGGCGATCGGTCACGCCGAGGTCCTCGACATCACCCGCGCGGTGAACCACTGGAAGGCCGACGGGCTCGACCTGTCGCCGATCCTGCACGTGCCGGACCTGCCCGCGGGCGCGGCGCTGCACCGGACCACCGAGCAGGACCACGGTCTCGACAAGGCCCTCGACAACGAGCTGATCCGGATCTCCCAGCCGGCGCTCGAACGCGGTGAACCCGTGCGCGCGCAACTGGCGATCCGGAACGTGAACCGGACCGTCGGCACGATGCTCGGGCACGAGATCACCAAGCGCTACAAGGGTGAAGGCCTGCCCGACGGCACGATCGACCTGACCTTCACCGGGTCGGCGGGTAACTCGTTCGCGGCGTTCGTACCGAAGGGCGTGACACTGCGCCTGGAGGGTGACGCGAACGACTACGTCGGCAAGGGCCTGTCCGGCGGCCGGGTGGTGATCCGCCCCGACCGTTCGGCGACCTTCGCCGCGGCCGAGCAGATCATCGCCGGCAACGTCATCGCGTACGGCGCGACCGGTGGCGAGCTGTTCATCAACGGCGGCGCGGGCCAGCGGTTCTGCGTGCGCAACTCGGGTGCCACCGCCGTCGTCGAGGGCGTGGGTGACCACGCCTGCGAGTACATGACGGGTGGCCGCGTGGTCGTGCTCGGGCCGACCGGACGCAACTTCGCCGCCGGTATGTCCGGTGGTACGGCGCACGTGCTCGACCTCGAGCAGACCCTGGTCAACCCCGAACTGGTGGACCTGCTGCCGCTGACCGAGCACGAGAGCGAACTGCTGCACGACCTGGTCCGTCGCCACCACGAGGAGACCGGTTCGCCGCGCGCGGCCGAGCTGCTCACCGACTGGACCGCCACCGCGGGCCGGTTCACCACCGTGATGCCCCGCGACTACGCACGGGTGCTCGCCGCCAAAGCCGCAGCGGAGCGGGACGGGCTGGACGAGGCCGCCACCACCAAAGCGATGATGGAGGCCATCTGATGGCTGACCCGAAGGGATTCCTGACCACCCCGCGCGAGGTCGCGGATCGCCGCCCGGTCGGCGAGCGGGTGAACGACTGGAAAGAGGTCTATCCCGGTGGCGCGGGCAAGGCACTGCTGCCGATCATCGGCAAGCAGGCCGGCCGATGCATGGACTGCGGTATTCCGTTCTGCCACTCGGGCTGCCCGCTGGGCAACCTGATCCCGGAGTGGAACGACCTGGTCTGGCGCGACGACTGGACCGGCGCGATCGAGCGGTTGCACGCGACCAACAACTTCCCGGAGTTCACCGGGCGGCTGTGCCCGGCGCCGTGCGAACCGGCCTGCGTGCTCGGGATCAACCAGCAGCCGGTCACGATCAAAAACGTCGAGGTCGCCATCATCGACAAGGCCTGGGAAGCCGGTGACGTCCGGCCCCAGCCGCCGGAGTGGCTCACCGGTAAGACCATTGCCGTGGTCGGTTCCGGCCCGGCCGGTCTGGCCGTCGCCCAGCAGCTGACCCGCGCGGGTCACACCGTCGCGGTGTACGAGCGGGCCGACGCGCCCGGTGGTCTGCTGCGCTACGGCATTCCCGAGTTCAAGATGGAGAAGATCCAGGTCGAGCGCCGGATCCAGCAGATGAAGGAAGAGGGCACGGTCTTCCGTTCCGGCGTGAACGTCGGCGCGGACGTCACCGGGACCCAGCTCAAGCAGCGGTACGACGCCGTGGTGATCGCCACCGGCGCCACCGCGGCGCGGGATCTGCCGGTGCCGGGACGCGAGTTCGGCGGTATCCACCAGGCGATGGAGTACCTGCCGCAGGCCAACCGGATCGCGCTCGGCGAAACCGTCGACAACCAGATCGTTGCCACCGGCAAGGACGTGATCATCATCGGTGGCGGTGACACCGGCGCGGACTGCCTTGGTACGGCGATCCGCCAGGGTGCTCGCTCGATCACCCAGCTGGAGATCATGCCGCGGCCGACCGACGAGCGTCCGGCCGGTCAGCCCTGGCCGACGTACCCGATGATCTACCGGGTCGCCTCGGCACACGAGGAAGGTGGCGAGCGGGTCTACTCGGTCTCCACCAACGAGTTCGTCGCCGATGCCGAGGGCAACGTTTCGGGGCTGAAGCTGGTCGAGGTCGAGCTGGTCGACGGCCAGTTCACCCCGGTCGAGGGCAGCGAGCGGGAGATCCCGGCCCAGCTGGTGCTGCTCGCGATGGGCTTCACCGGCCCGGAGCGCGCGGGCTTCCTGGAGCAGCTTGAGGTCGAACTCGATGAGCGAGGCAACGTCAAGCGCGACAAGGCCTACCAGACCAGCGTGCCCGGCGTGTTCGCCTGTGGTGACGCGGGCCGTGGTCAGTCCCTGATCGTCTGGGCCATCGCCGAAGGCCGTTCCTGCGCCGCCGGCGTGGACGCCTTCCTCACCGGCTCGTCAACCCTGCCCACCCCGATCCCACCGACGGCCCGCCCACTGGTGGTCTGAGGTTCGTGGGCCAGTCGTTTCCGGACGGCTGGCCTACGTCGGTAGGTTAGGGCGTATGGCCCGTCGACTGTTGACGAACGCCCGTCTGAAGGCCGCCGCGCCGTGGGCGGGTCTGACCCTGCTCTGGTTCGTCGTCTCGGCCTCCGTCGGCCTGATGGCGTTCGCCAACGACAGCGAGCCGGTCACGATCGGCGCGCACACCACGCGCGTCTCGCCGACGTTCGACGGCGCCGCCACGCTCGACCTCGGCGCCATACTGCCCCGGCTGCGGTTGCGGATGGATCTGCCACTCGGCATCGGCGTCAACGTCGACGTGCAGGAGACCGACGCCCGCGATCTGAACGATCTGATCACCCGCGACGCCCTGATCGCGAGCCAGCCGGACGGTGAGATCGCCCGCGTTCGCCAGGTGGTCGAGCAGATGGCCCTGGACAACGCGATCGCCGGTGCCGGTGCGGGCCTGCTCGCCGTTGTGGTCGTCAGTACGACGTGGGGCATGCTCGGCGCGCGCCGCCGCCGTGAACTGCTGGCACTGCTGCACCACGACGAGCACCGGGTGGAACGACGTGCCCTGGTGCTGTTGTTGGCGATGGCAACAACCACTGCCGCGGTCGTCCTGCCCGGCCTGGTCCGTACGCCTGAGGTCGAACCGACCGAGTGGCGGCCCTTGGGCGAACTGCTGCCCGAGGTCCGTTTCGACGAACGCCTGCGCGGTATCGAGGTGGCGACCGGCTTCTCCACCACGGGTGGCATCGGCCTGATCCGCACGGCCGTCGAGACGTACGAGAAATCCACCAAGTTCTACGGCGCTCTGAAGGAGAAGGTGGTTCGCTCGGGCGGCCGGATCCGCCAGCCCGCGCCCGACGAGACCGTCGCGCTGCTGGTGTCCGACCGGCACAACAACATCGGTATGGACCCGGTGATCGGCGAGGTGGCCCGGGTCGCGCGGGCGAAGGTGCTGATCGACGCGGGCGACGACACGTCCGCGGGGGAGCGGTGGGAGGCCTTCAGCATCAACTCGCTGGCCCAGCAGTTCCGCGATCTGAAAGTTGTTGCCGTCGCCGGTAATCACGATGCGGGTGGCTACGTCACCTCGGCGATGAAGGCGAACGGTTTCACCGTGCTCGAGGGCAAACCCGTTGAGGTGGAGGGTATTCGCTTCCTCGGCGACAACGACCCGACCAGCACGGGCCTCGGCAGCAGCGACACGCCGGGCAAGGAAACGGTGGCGGAACAGTCCGAGCGGCTGGCCCAGGTGGCCTGCGAGCAGGACGAGGACCAGCGCATCTCGACGATGGTGGTGCACGACCCGGGATCCGGCACGGAGACGGCCAACCGGGGCTGCGCGACGCTCGTGGTCTCGGGCCACATGCACCGGCAGATCGGGCCCGAAACCAAGGAGATCGAGGGCCGTCAGACCACCACCTTCACCAACGGAACCACCGGCGGCGCGGCGTACGCCTTTGCCCTCGGCTACACCTTGCGCAGGCAGGCCCAGGTCACCCTGATCACGTACGAGGACGGGGTGCCGGTGGGCATGCAACCGGTGACGTTCGAGCTCACCGGAGAGCTCACGATCGGGTCGTACCGGCCGATCGGCAGTTTGTGACCCGCCGGTAAGGAGGGGGCGGACCACCGGGCCAGTGGTCTTGTAGGAGTAGGGTTTTGTGACGTGCGTCGCGCAAAGATCGTTTGTACCCTCGGCCCGGCTACTGCCGCCCCCGAGCGTGTCCTGGAACTCGTCCAAGCCGGCATGGACGTCGCTAGGCTGAACCTCAGCCACGGTGCCCACGCTGAGCACGAACGTATCTATCACCGGATCCGAGCCGCAGCGGAGGAGACCGGGAACAGTGTCGGCATCCTCGTCGACCTGCAAGGCCCGAAGATCCGCCTGGCCGAGTTCGCCGAGGGCAAGGTGACCTTGACCTATGGCGAACGCTTCACCATCACCACCCGGGAAGTCCCTGGTGACGTCACCATCTGCGGTACGACGTACGAGGGCCTGCCGGGTGACGTCAACCCGGGCGATCCGCTGCTGATCGACGACGGCCGGGTGGCCCTGGTCGCCGAGGAGGTGACCGAGACCGACGTGGTCTGCCGCGTCACCGTCGGCGGGCCGATCTCGAACCACAAGGGCATCAACCTGCCCGGTGTCGCCGTCAGCGTGCCCGCGATGTCCGAGAAGGACATCGAGGACCTGCGCTGGGCGCTGCACCTGCCGGCCGACATGATCGCGCTGTCGTTCGTGCGCGACGGTTCGGACATCCAGCTGGTGCACAAGATCATGGACGAGGAGGGGCTCCGGCTCCCCGTCATCGCCAAGATCGAGAAGCCGCAGGCGGTCGCCAACCTGGACGAGATCATCGAGGCCTTCGACGGCTTCATGGTGGCCCGTGGCGACCTCGGCGTCGAACTGCCGCTCGAGGACGTGCCGCTGGTCCAGAAGCTGATCATCGACCAGGCCCGGCTGAACGCGAAGCCGGTCATCGTCGCCACCCAGATGCTCGAGTCGATGATCTCGGCGCCGCGCCCGACCCGGGCCGAGGCGTCCGACGTCGCGAACGCGGTTCTCGACGGCGCCGACGCGGTGATGCTGTCCGGTGAGACCAGCGTCGGCCGGTACCCGATCGAGACGGTCAAGACGATGGCGCGGATCGTCGCCTCGACCGAGAAGCACGGGCTCGGCCGGGTCGCCGAGATCGACTGGGAGCCGCGTACCAAGGGCGGCGTGATCGCGAAGGCCGCGGCCGACGTGGCCGAGGCGATGGAGGCGAAGTACCTGGTCGCTTTCACGCAGAGCGGTGACACCGCGCTGCGGCTGGCCCGGTACCGCACCGAGATCCCGGTGCTCGCGTTCACGCCGGTGCCGGAGGTTCGGTCCTGGCTGAGCGTGGTCTGGGGTATCGAGACCTTCATCGTGCCGACGGTCGATCACACCGACGACATGGTCCGCCAGGTCGACCAGCGCCTGCTGGAGCTCGGCAAGCTGCAGGAGGGGGACCTGGTCGTCATCGTGGCCGGCAGCCCGCCCAGCATTCCCGGTTCCACCAACGCCCTGCGGATCCACCGCATGGGCGACGCCATCGCCGGTGTGGCGCCCGCCTATCGCAGCTGATTTTCTCTTCGCTGAACCGCCCTCTCCCTGATTGGGGGAGGGCGGTTTTCTGCCCCTACTGGGGAAGGGTGCTGGCCGATCGCTACGACCGCGGGCGGATCGTGATCGCGGGCCTGTGGATCCTCTCGGCCGCCTCGTACGCCGTGGCCATCCCGACCGAGCAGGCCATCGTCGCCGACGCCGCGGGCCTCGGGCTCGGCCGCGCGATGGGCATCTACGAGAGCGCCACGTTGCTAGGGGCAACCATCGGCGCCGTCACCGCGGGCTTTCTCTATCAAACCGGCAACGGCTGGCAAACCGCCTCCCTGGCCGCGGCCGCCCTCCTGCTACTCACCGCCGCCTTCGTCCGCCCCGCCCTCCGCGCCACCAACACCCCCAACCACCCCGCCCCAGCCCCACCTACTCCCACGGCCAGCAAGCCACCGGCTCAAGCCCTCACCGGCGATCCAGCCGCCTCCACCGAGGCCCTGCCCAAATCCCAGCCCTCAACCGAAGCGCCGGTTCAGGCTGCGACCGACGCGCCGGCTCAGGCCGAGACCGAAGCGGCGGAGCTGAGTCCGGCCGAAAAGACGCGCAAGGACCTCCGCCGGCTGGCCTCCCACGCCGGCATCTTCACCCTCGCCCAACTGGCCCTGATCCTGATCGGCCACTCCTGGCTACTCGACACCATCCAGCACGGCCCGCCCGCGGGCGGGCGCTGGTGGAACTGGCTCGGCGGCAATAACACCCGCTCCACCAACGCCCTAACCAACATCGGCCGCATCTGGCTCATCATCTTCACCATCGACCTCCTCTGGACCCTCACCACCGCCCTACTCCGCCACCGCCGCCCCAACCCCTAGCCTTGGCTGAGCACCTTCGGGTGAGCCCCGGTTCGGACTGACCGGCGGGACGCGCTACAGTTTTCCCTGCAACCTGGCCGGGTTGGCGGAACGGCATACGCGATGGTCTCAAACACCATTGCCCGCAAGGGCTTGTGGGTTCGAATCCCACACCCGGCACAAAATTGTCGGTGCCGCGAGGGATCATCTCGCATGGCGCACATTCGTTCACAGGAGACTGTCGACTCCGCGCTGCGGATGTCTGACAACGGCGTGAGCGATCGCGCCAACGCTGATATCCACGGCGTGGCGATCAAGACGATCCGCCGGTGGCGACGGCAGTATCGCGAGCTCGGGTTGCCGAGAGGACAGGCGTTCCCGGCGACGCCGTGTCCGCGGTGCGATGGTGCGGAGCTGGATGAGGCCGCCTACGCACAGCTTCTCGGCTGGTATCTGGGCGACGGTCATATCGTCCTCGCGCCCCGCGGCGTCTACGTCTTGTCGATCGCCAACGACGCGAAGTACCCAAGGCTGAACGAGGAAATCGCTGGCATCATGCGGCGGGTCAAACCGACCGGAAGTCCCTGTATGCGCAGCGGACCGGCCATTCGTGTCGAGGTGCGCTGGAAGCATTGGCCCTGCCTCTTCCCGCAGCACGGCCCTGGGCGAAAGCATCTCAGGAAGATCGAGTTGGCTGGTTGGCAGCAGGAGATCGCCAGGAAGTACCCGGAGCAGCTGCTACGCGGACTCTTTCATTCGGACGGCTGCCGGTTCACCAACTGGACCGAGAAGCCGATCGGTGGAGCGGTGAAGCGCTACGAATACACGCGGTACATGTTCTCCAACGAATCCGAGGACATCGTCGGCATTTTGACCAACGCGTTGGATCAGTTGGGGATCGCGTGGCGCAGGCCGCGACGGAACGCGATCGCGGTCAGCCGGAAGGAGGCGGTGGCGGCGCTGGATCGGTTTGTGGGCCCGAAGAGCTAGTGGTGCGCTGGCGCGGGGTGGTGGGTCGATAGGGTGGGGGTGTGACTGGGAAGCGAGTGGTGATCGCCGAGGACGAGGCGCTGATCCGGATGGACCTGGCGGAGATGCTGGCTGAAGAGGGCTATGACGTCGTCGGGCAGGCCGGGGACGGCGAGGAGGCCATTCGGCTGGCGACGGAGCTTCGGCCCGATCTGGTGATCCTGGACGTGAAGATGCCGAAGCTGGACGGCATCAGCGCGGCGGAGAAGATCGCGGGGGAGCGGATCGCCCCGGTGCTGATGCTGACGGCGTTCTCGCAGCGGGAACTGGTCGAGCGGGCGCGGGACGCGGGCGCGATGGCCTACCTGGTGAAGCCGTTCTCCAAGACGGACCTGCTGCCGGCGATCGAGATCGCGGCTTCGCGGTACGTCGAACTGGCCGAGCTGGAGCGTGAGGTCGCGGACCTGGCCGATCGGCTGGAGACCCGCAAGCTGGTGGACCGGGCCAAGAGCGTGCTGCAGACGAAGTTCGGGCTGTCCGAGCCGGACTCGTTCCGGTGGATCCAGAAGACGGCGATGGACAAGCGTGTTTCGATGCGCCAGGTCGCCGAACTGGTCGTCGACGAAGCCGGCACCTGACCGCGCTCGGTAGCGATCGGCCCGAGGCGCAGCCGCGCACCCAAAACGGCCATTTCGCTGCCTGACCCAGCCCGGACCGATTCTTTCGGCCGACGTTAATCACCCGCTGTGCGTGGTTAAGCCGAAAAGCGCGAACGACGCACTTTCGCGAGGCAATTCCATCCGTATTGGCAAGCGTTTCCCAGGCTTGCCGCAGCGCCGTAGTAGATGGCGAAACCGGCCCGGCCGCACGACGAAGTCACTGGTCAGCGGTGGCCCGGCGGTCGACCGCGGATGCCTGGAATGCGGCCCGCGGCGGCCGATCGTTGCTTATTTACCGCGAGCGGCAACAAATCCGTCAAACCATCGCCCGCTCCGGCCACTGCGGAATCAATTGACCTGCGGCCGACGGTATTGAGATGCCCACGAACGAGATCCGCCATGCCCGGCCGCGCGCGCATTTGCATATTCTTTACACTTCACGCAGAGCTGACCCCGAATCGCGGTTAGCAAGCAAAAAGTTGCTCAGCGTGACCGTCTCAGAGGGTGGGACAGTCGCGACTGATAGCCATGGTGCTTACAGCGGTAACGACCTGGCAACACACGCTGCTGGTGGTTCGCTCCCGGTGGCGGAACAGGTCTAACCTGCGGGTGCTCGCGGCATTCGCGGGGGTCCGGGCCGTTTCGCCCGGGGTATCCAGATATGGGAGGAACAGTGCACCAGCGTTCCGTAGTACGGGTCGGTGCGTCGCTGCTTGTTGCGTCGCTCGCCCTGACGGCTTGTGGCTCCCGCGGCGGTGAGACCGGCGGCGGCGGTGACGACAAGAAGGTCGCCAAGATCGGCATGATCGTGCCGCTGTCCGGTGACCTGGCCGCGCTCGGCCTCGGTATGAGGAACTCCGCCGAGCTGGCGATCAAGCAGGCCAACGAATCGAACGCGATCCCTGGCTGGAAGCTCGAGCTGGACGCCAAGGACGACGAGGCCAAGGGTGACGTCGGCGCCAACGCCGCCACCAGCGTCGCCGGCGACAAGGAGACGGTGGCCGTCATCGGCACGCTGAACTCCGGAGTCTCCGAGAAGGTTCAGCCGATCCTGAGCTCTGCCAAGATCGCGCAGATCTCCCCGGCGAACACGAACCCGTCGCTGACCCAGGGCCCCGACTGGAAGACCGCCCCGAAGCGGACCTACCCGGGCTACTTCCGTACCTGCACCACGGACGCCATCCAGGGTCCGTTCGCGGCGCGCTACCTGTTCGAGACCGCGGGCATCAAGAAGATCGCCACGGTGCACGACAAGAAGACCTACGGCCAGGGCCTGGTCGAGAGCTTCTCCGAGGAGTACAAGAAGCTCGGCGGTGTGATCGCGGTCGCCGAGACGGTCAACCCCGACGACACTGACTACAGCGCCGTCATCTCGAAGATCAAGCCGGCCGGTGTGCAGGCCGTCTACGCCGGTGGCGAGTCGCCGGTCACGGGCCCGCTGGCCAACCAGATGAAGACGGCCGGTCTGAAGATCCCGCTGATGGGCGGCGACGGCATGTTCAACGCCAAGTACCTGGAACTGGCCGCGAAGAACGCCGAGGGTGACCTCGCGACCTCCGTCGGCGCGCCGCCGGAGACCCTGCCGTCGGCCAAGAAGTACCTCGAGGACTACAAGGCGGAGAGCTTCAAGGACCCGTACGAGGCCTACGGCCCGTACGCGTACGACGCCGCGCTGGCCATCATCGAGGCGCTCAAGGTTTCGCTGAAGGACGCGGCGGACGCGACCAGCGCCCGCCAGCCGACGATCGACGCGCTTGGCAGTGTCAAGTTCGACGGTGCGACCGGTGCGGTGTCGTTCGACCAGTACGGCGACAGCACCGCCAAGGTGCTGACGACGTACCAGGTCAAGGCCGGCAAGTGGGTCGCGGTTGAGACCAAGGACTTCGCCAAGCCGTAAGTAGTTCGCAAGAACACCTCGTGACTCCGGGGGTGGGAGCCGAAACCGCGCTCCCACCCCCGCAGCATGCAGGTCGTCCCTCGGAGAGGCCCGAATGGATCAGTTCCTTCAACAACTCATCAACGGTTTGTCGCTGGGAGCGCTCTACGCGCTGATCGCGGTCGGCTACACCGTTGTGTACGGCATCGTGCAGTTGATCAACTTCGCCCACGGCGAGGTGTTCATGATCGGTGGCTTCGGCTCGCTCACGGTCTGGCTCGCGCTGTTCGACGGCAACACCGCGGTCTGGGTGCTGCCGATCATGCTGATCGGCGCGATCGCCGCCTCGGTCGGTATCGCGGTCCTGATGGAGCGTTTCGCCTATCGCCCGCTGCGCAACGCGCCGCGACTCGCGCCGTTGATCACCGCCATCGGCGTGTCGATCTTCCTGCAGGAGTTCGTGCGCCTGTTCTACGACAAGATCCCGGGCTTCCCGAGCGCGAAGGCGAAGATCGCCTATCCGCCGATCGAAACCGTCACCGGCGCGCCGTTCCAGGTCGGGGGCATCAGCATCTCCCGGCCGACGATCTTCACCTTCGCCGCGCTGGCGGTGTGCGCGCTGTTCCTCTGGTACTTCGTGAACCGCACCAAACTGGGTCGTGCCATGCAGGCGACCTCGCAGGACCCGGACACGTCCCGGCTGATGGGTATCAACGTCGACCGGATCATCGTGATCGCGTTCGTGATCGGTGCCGCGCTGGCCGCGGTCGCCGGTGTCGCGCACGGCCTGCGCAATACCAACATCGAGTTCAAGATGGGCTTCACCGCCGGTCTGAAGGCCTTCACGGCCGCGGTGCTCGGTGGCATCGGCAACATCCAGGGCGCCGTCGTCGGTGGTCTGGTGCTCGGTGCGGCTGAAACCCTCGTGACCGAGTACGTTCCCGGTCAGTTCGGTGGCAGTAGCTGGAAGGACATCTGGGCCTTCGTGATCCTGATCGTCGTCCTGGTCTTCCGTCCGCAGGGCCTGATGGGTGCAAAGGTGGTGGACCGCGCATGAAGCTCAAGACTCCTGACGCCCTCGTGGCCCGCTATTCCGGTGCCGCGTTCCCCGCGATTCTGGCCGGCGCGATCCTGCTGATCGCCGGTTCACTGATGGCGTGGACGTACGACCGCTCGATCATGGGCGATCTCACGATCTACTTCTACCCAGCCGGTCCGCAGTGGCTGACCTTGCTCGCCGGTGTGCTCGCGATCTTCCTGATCCTCATTCCGCGGTTGGGATTCCTGCACGGTCTGGCGGAGCACTTCAATCCCGCGGCCGCGCTCAAGGCACTGGGTACGACGACCCTGATCGCCGTGGTGATCCTGCTCGGCGGCATCGTCCAGCCCCTTGGTGGTCTGGTCAATCTCGACCCGGGCGCGTGGGTGGCGTTCGCCGGCGCGCTGGTGCTGTTCCTCGGCTCGCGGGTGCTGCCCCTGCCGGAGCCCACCGACGCGAGCGACGTACGGCTCAAGAGCACGCTCGAAATCCTCGTCATCGTGGTGATGATGTCGATCGCGCTGTTCGGTTCGGCGTACATCCTGGGCATCGACGAGTCGTGGCACTTCACCGGTCTGCTGATCTTCGTCGGTGGTCTGGTGCTGGCCACCTTCCGGTTCGGCTACTTCGGCTGGGTGGCGCACCTGGCCAACCGGCACCGCCGGGTACTGACGCTGGCCGCCTTCGCGGTCGCGTTCCTGTTCCCGTTCACGCAGGACGGCTCGGACGCGAACATGTCCATCGCCGCGCAGATCCTGATCTTCTCCGCGACCGCCATGGGCCTGAACATCGTGGTCGGCCTGGCCGGTCTGCTCGACCTCGGCTACATCGCGTTCCTCGGTTCGGGTGCGTACGTCGCGGCCATCTTGTCGGCCTCGGCGTTCTCGACCGTCGACTGGCAGCCGCCGTTCATGGTGGTCGTGCTGATCGGTGGTGTGGTGGCCGCGATCTTCGGATTGATCATCGGTTCACCAACGCTACGCGTGTCCGGTGACTACCTGGCCATCGTGACGCTGGGCTTCGGTGAGATCTTCCGTCTGGGGATGAACAACCTGGACGGCTCGAACGGCCCGGACCTCACCAACGGCCCGAACGGTATCGCCGCGATTCCGAACCTGAACTTCTTCGGGTTCGACTTCGGTGCGACCCACGAGGTCTTCGGCCTCACGCTCGGCCGCTTCTCGAACTACTACTTCCTGCTGCTGATCCTGATCGCGTTCGTCATTCTCGTGTTCGCCCGCCTCAACGACAGCCGGATCGGCCGTGGCTGGGTGGCGATCCGCGAGGACGAGAAAGCCGCCGAGGCCATGGGCGTGAACATCTTCGGCCTGAAGCTGCTCGCGTTCGCGGTCGGCGCCTTCCTGGCCGGTCTGGCCGGCACGATCAAGGCGCATCAGGATGTTTCGGTCACCCCCGACCAGTACGTGTTCCTGGAGTCGGCCTTCCTGGTCGCCGCCATCGTGCTGGGCGGTATGGGCACGATCGCCGGTGTCCTGATCGGCGCCACCGTGCTGAAGCTGATGCCGGAGAAGCTGCGGTTCTTCGCGGAGAACCGGTTGCTGCTGTTCGGCCTGGTGCTGATCCTGATGATGCGGTTCCGTCCGGAGGGGCTGGTCGCGAGCAAGCGCCGGCAGCTGGAGTTCCATGAGGAAGACGAGGAACTCGCGGACGCCATTGAGAGTGATCTCCTGGTGGAGGATGTCAAAAAATGACCGTCACCGATGAAGTGACCCCGACGGCTCCGGCCGTGGGTGGTGTCGTACTGGAGGCCTCCGGGGTGACCATGCGGTTCGGTGGTCTGCTCGCGGTGAACAACGTCAACCTGACGGTCTCCGAAGGGGAGATCGTCGGGCTGATCGGGCCGAACGGCGCCGGCAAGACGACGTTCTTCAACTGCCTCACCGGCCTGTACAAGCCGACCAGCGGTCAGGTCCGGTTCGCCGGCAAGCCGTTGGCGCCGAAGCCGCGGCTGGTGGTTCGCGCCGGCATGGCCCGGACGTTCCAGAACATCCGGTTGTTCGGCAACATGACCGCGCTGGAGAACGTGATGGTCGGGCGTTACTGCCGGACCAGCTCGGGCGCGATCACCTCGATCCTGCGCGGGCCGAAGTTCCGCCGCGAGGAGCGGGAGACCCGGGCCAAGGCGCAGGAGCTGCTGGAGTTCGTCGGCCTCGGCAAGGTGTCGGAGCATCTCGCCCGCAACCTGCCGTACGGCGACCAGCGGCGCCTCGAGATCGCCCGGGCGCTCGCGACCGACCCGAAGCTCATCCTGCTGGACGAGCCCACGGCCGGCATGAACCCGCAGGAAACCCGGCAGGCCAGTGACCTGATCTTCAAGATCCGGGACTCGGGGCTGTCGGTCGTGGTGATCGAGCACGACATGCGGTTCATCTTCAACCTGTGTGACCGGGTGCTGTGCCTGGTCCGCGGTGAAGCCCTGATCGAGGGCACGCCCGCCGAGGTGCAGTCGGACCCGCGGGTGATCGAGGCCTACATCGGCGCCGGTGGAGACGATGACGATGACGACGTGCAGGACGCGGAGGTGAAGTCATGACCGCGATGCTCGAGGTCAAGGAGCTGGAGGTCGCCTACGGCAAGATCGTGGCGGTCAAGCGGATCAGCTTCTCGGTTGAGCAGGGCCAGGTCGTCACGCTGATCGGTACCAACGGTGCCGGTAAGACGACCACCCTGCGCACGATCTCGGGTCTGCTCCGGCCGACCCACGGCGAGGTCTGGTTCCAGGGTGAGCGGATCGACCAGATGGCTGCGCACGAGATCGTCAAGCGCGGGCTGGCGCACTCACCCGAGGGCCGCCGGATCTTTCCCAAGCTGACGGTGGAGGAGAACCTGCTGCTCGGTGCGTTCGCGCGCAACGACCACGGCGCGATCAAGACCGACCTGGACGCGGCGTACGACCTCTTCCCGATCCTGGGGGAGCGGCGCAAGCAGCCGGCCGGCACGTTCTCCGGTGGTGAGCAGCAGATGCTCGCGATGGGCCGCGCCATGATGAGCCGTCCCAAGCTGATGATGCTGGACGAGCCGTCGATGGGGCTGTCGCCGATCATGATGAAGCGCATCATGTCCACGGTGTCGGAACTGCAGGCGCAGGGTACGACGATTCTGCTGGTCGAGCAGAACGCCCAGGCGGCGCTGAAGCGGGCCGATCACGGCTACGTGCTCGAGGTCGGCAGCATCGTGCTGAACGGCCCGGGCCGCGAGCTGCTGGTGAACGACCAGGTCCGTAAGGCGTACCTCGGCGAAGACTGACCCGCCGTACGACGCAGAACCCCGGCCGCCCTCGTGGTGGCCGGGGTTCTTTCGGATCAGCGAATGACGAACAGGAGCTGGACCAGCAGCGGTGCGACGACCAGGGCGGGCAGCAGATCCGCGACCGCGATCTGCTTGATCTTCAGCAGTCGCAGGGCCACGCCGACCAGCAACAGGCCACCGGTCGCCCCGAGTGCGGCGACATGCGCGTCGGGCAGTACGTCGCCGAGCAAGGCGCCAACGCCCGTCATCAAGCCCTGGATCACCAGTACCACCAAAGCGGACGCGGCCACGCCCCAACCGAGGGAGGCCGCGAAGGCGATCGAGGCGAAACCGTCCAGCACCGCCTTGAGCAGCAACTGATCGGCACCGCGGCCGAGGCCGTCGGACAGCGCACCCAGAATCGTCAGTGGCCCGACGCAGAACACCATCGACGCCGAGACGAAACCCTCGACGAAGCGGTTCTCCTCCTCGCCGTTCTCACTGCGCCGGCTGAACCGGTGCTGTAGCCACGCGCCGAATCCCTCCAGGCGCTGTTCGATCCGCAGCATCGATCCGGTGATACCACCGATCAGCATGGCGCCGAGCACGATCAGGACCGGAGCGCTGTCGCCCACGGCGGCGCTGAGAGCCTCGTCCTGCACCGTAAGTGCCGACATGATGGCGATCAGCAGGGTGACCAGACCGAGGGCGTCGGTGACCAGGTCGCGGGTTCGGTGACTGAGACGATGCCCGATGAGTACGCCGAGTATCGACCCGGCGAGAATCGTCGCGACGTTCACGACAGTACCGATACCGATGAACAAGCCTGGTCTCCGATCACGTCGTTCGGCGGGATGCCGTAGTGCTTTGCAAGTCCGTCCGAAAGCCCTACTGTTGCGCGGGGATGAGCGTAACCGTCCGCCCGGTCGACATCCCGGGGGACCGAGACAGGAGGGCCGCCGTGCCGCCAGCGATCGTGGTGCGCGATGCCCAGGCCGATGATGCCGAGGCCCTGAACGGCTTGTGGCGCGAGATGACCACCGGTACCGGGCAGCAGTCCCGGGTGCTACCGCCGCCCACCGAGACGTCGATCCGGTCCGCGATCGAGCGTCACCAAGCCGATCCGAACGCGCGTCTGGTGGTCGCGTTGCTGGACGACGAGGTCGCGGCGATGGCCTTCCTGCGACGGATCGCGTTCAGCCCGGTGCATGACGACGCCACCATCACGGTGGAATACCTGCACGTGCTCAGTTCCGCGCGTCGGCACGGTCTCGGTAAGGCCCTGATCGCGGAGGCGGCGGCCTGGGCGGAGTACGAGAACAGCCCGCATGTCGCCGTACTGGCTCCCAGCGCGGCCCGGGAGGCGAACCGGTTCCTGGCCCGGTTGGGCCTCGGGCAGGCCGCCGTACTGCGCTTCGCCAGTACGCACACGATCCGCCGTCGGCTTGCGGCGGAACATGCGCCGAATCTGCTTGCGTTGTTGTCGTCGCGGCGTTCGGTGCTCGCGCGCCGGGCCGCCTTGCTGCACCGCGCGGGGGCTCCCGCCGTACCGGAAACACCGCCGCCCTCGTCCGCCGCCGCGGCTTCGGCCGGTCAGCCGGCTGCGACTGCGGCTTCGGCCGGTCAGTCGGCGTCGGGGGAGGGGGTGTCGCTGGGGGAGACGCTTCCGCTGAGCGAGGCGTCTTCACTCGCGGAGGCGGTGACGCTGGTCCATCCGGAGATCAGCTTGCCGGCTTCGGAATCAGCCGGAGCCTGAGCTCATTCGGCGGGTGGGCTCGCCGGAGCCTGGATCAGCTGGCAGGTGATACGTGCCGTGCAGATCCGCTTGTCGCGGTCGTCGGTGATCACCACGTCGTACGTCGTGGTGGTCCGGCCGAGATAGATCGCGGTGGCGACGCCGGTGACGACGCCGTCGCGGGCGGCGCGGTGGTGGGTCGCGTTGATGTCGACGCCGACCGCCACCTTGCCCATCGGGGCGCCATGCAGCACCGAGCCGATCGAGCCCAGGCTCTCGGCCAGCACGCAGGACGCGCCGCCGTGCAGCAGGCCGAACGGCTGCTCGTTGCCCTTCACCGGCATGGTTCCGACCAGCCGCTGGGGCGTGGCCTCGAGGATCTCGATGCCCAGCTTGTCGGTGAGCGCGCCGCGGTACATCTGCTCGCTGATCTCGATCTCGCCCACGAACTTCCTTCCGTCGATCGGTCTACCGAACAGTACAAGCAGCCGAAGCCGGATCGGCCGGGCGCTGGTCAAAATTGTCGGTGGTTAGCACTAGGCTCTTTCCGTGGCTGCAGACTCCAACACTTCGACCTTGACCAAGGACCCGGCGACCGGCGCAGATGGCGGCCGGCCGCGGATCCTGCTGCTGGACGGGCACTCGCTCGCCTACCGGGCCTTCTTCGCGCTGCCGGTGGAGAACTTCTCCACCAGTACCGGTCAGCACACCAACGCGGTGTACGGGTTCACCTCGATGCTGATCAACATGCTGCGCGACGAGAAGCCGACGCACATCTGCGTGGCCTTCGACGTCTCGCGCCAGACCTTCCGCTCAGAGCAGTACGCCGAGTACAAGGCCGGTCGCAGCAAGTCCCCGGACGAGTTCAAGGGTCAGGTCTCGCTGGTCAAGGAGGTGCTGGAGGCGCTGCGCATTCCGACCACCGAGATCGACGGCTGGGAGGCCGACGACGTCATCGCGACACTGGCCACCCAGGCCGACGCGATGGGCTTCGAGGTGCTGATCAGCTCCGGTGACCGCGACGCGTTCCAGCTGATCAACGACAACGTCACCGTGCTGTATCCCAAGCGCGGCGTCTCCGAGATCGCCCGGATGGACCCGGCCGCCGTCGAGGAGAAGTACGGCGTGCCGCCGAACCGCTACTCCGACCTCGCGGCCCTGGTCGGTGAGCAGAGCGACAACCTGCCCGGCGTGCCCGGTGTCGGCCCGAAGACCGCGGCGAAGTGGCTCAACCAGTTCGGTTCGCTGAACGACTTGATCGATCGTGTCAACGAGATCAAGGGCAAGGCGGGCGAGTCGCTGCGCGAGCACCTCGCCAACGTGATCCGCAACCGCCAGATCAACGAGCTGGTTCGCGATCTCACCCTCGACGTGTCGATCGACGACCTGGTCCGGCACCCGTGGGACCGGGAGAAGGTGCACACGCTGTTCGACGGCCTGGAGTTCCGGGTGCTGCGCGAGCGGCTGGTCGCCGAGCACGAGGAGACCGACGAGACGATCGAGGACGGCTTCGACCTGGACGGCACGCAGCTGTCCGCCGGTGAGGTCGCCGCCTGGCTCAAGGAGAACGTCTCCACCGGTGCGCGGACCGGTATCGCCGTACAGGGCAGCTGGGGTCGTGGCACCGGTGAGGTGACCGGGATCGCGCTGGCCACGGTCAGCGGCGCGGCGGCCTGGTTCGACCCGGGTGCGCTGACGCCGGATGACGACGAGGCCTGGCGGTCCTGGCTGGCCGACGCCAACCAGCCGAAGGCGTTGCACGACGCGAAGGGCCCGCTGCTGGCGTTCCTCGAGCGCGGCTGGACCCTCGGCGGGCTCACCTCCGACACCCAGCTCAGCGCGTACCTGGTCCGCCCGGACCAGCGGTCGTACGATCTGGCCGACCTCACCGTGCGGTATCTGCGCCGCGAACTGCGCGCCGAAGAGGCCGACAACGGGCAGCTCAGTTTCGACGACATCGAGGGTGGACCGGCCGCGGACGCGACGATGCTGCGCGCGCGGGCGATCGCCGATCTGGCCGACACCCTCGACGCCGAGATCGAGAAGCAGGCGGGTTCCACGCTGCTGTCCGATGTCGAACTGCCGCTGATCGATGTCATCGCGGGTATGGAGCGCCACGGCATTTTCGTCGATCGCGACTACCTGGAGCAGCTCGAGCAGCGTTTCGCGACCGGGGTGAAGGAGGCCGCCACCTCGGCGTATGAGGTGATCGGCAAGGAGATCAACCTCGGTTCGCCGAAGCAGCTGCAGGTGGTGCTGTTCGACGAGCTCGGCATGCCGAAGACCAAGCGTACGAAGACCGGTTACACCACCGACGCGGATTCACTGCAGTCGCTGTTCGAGAAGACCGAGCACCCGTTCCTGGCCTACCTGCTGGCGCATCGGGACGCTTCGCGTCTGCGGCAGACGGTCGAGGGCCTGCTCAAGACGATCAGCCCGTCCGACGCGCGTATCCACACGACGTTCAACCAGACGATCGCGGCGACCGGCCGGCTCAGCTCCACCGATCCGAACCTGCAGAACATTCCCATCCGTACCGAAGAGGGCCGCCGGATCCGCGAGGCCTTCATCGTGGGCGACGGGTTCGAGGCGCTGATGAGTGCCGACTACAGCCAGATCGAGATGCGCATCATGGCGCATGTCTCGGCGGACGAAGGCCTGATCGCGGCGTTCAACTCCGGCGAGGACTTCCACTCGGTCACGGCCGCACGAGTGTTCTCGGTCGAGCCCGGTGAGGTCACCGGCGAGATGCGGGCCAAGATCAAGGCGATGAACTACGGCCTGGCGTATGGACTGTCCGCCTACGGGCTGAGCCAGCAGCTGAAGATCGGCGTCGACGAGGCCAAGGGCCTGATGGACGAGTACTTCGAGCGTTTCGGTGGTGTTCGCGACTACCTGCGCAGCATCGTCAGCGACGCGAGCAAGTCGGGTTACACCGAAACGATCCTGGGCCGTCGCCGGTACCTGCCGGACCTGACCAGCGACAACCGTCAGCGTCGCGAGATGGCCGAGCGCATGGCGTTGAACGCGCCGATTCAGGGCTCCGCCGCCGACGTGATCAAGATGGCGATGCTCAAGGTCGAGGCCTCGCTGCGCTCATCCGGCATGAAGTCGCGGATGCTGTTGCAGGTCCACGACGAACTGGTCTTCGAGATCGCACCGGGCGAGCGCGAAGCCCTGGAGGAACTGGTCCGTCGCGACATGGGTGCCGCGGTCGAGATGGCCGTGCCCCTGGACGTCTCCATCGGTGTCGGCCGCTCCTGGCACGAGGCCGCCCACTGACCGCCGCCGAACGCCCCGCCCGGGAAACCGGCCAACCCGAGCCAAGGCCAAAACCACCCGCGCCAAGAGCGGGTTCACCTGCGCCGAGGCCGGCGCAGTCTGCGCCGATCTCAGGCCCGCCGGCGCCCAGGTCGGGGCAGTCTGCGCCGCGGTCGGGGCTTGCGGAGCCGAGGCCGCATGGCAAGGTGAGCGACAGCGCGGGCGTGCAGGTCGCGGCCGAACTGATGGCCGCGGTCGAGGCCTCGCTGGTCGACTCGCCGTACGTCGTGCGGCCTACCCGCGCAGGGTTCGACGTCGCGCTGAACCTGGTCGACGCCCGCTGGTGGTCGTTGTACCAGCGGCAGGGATTGCGCCATACGTTCGTGCAGCACGTTGCACTGAAGGGATCGAGCCGGCTCTACCGCATCACCGACGAGGCCTACGAGGTCGACTGGGCCGTCGGCGCGGGGGCCGGGCTCCAACCACGCCTGGGCGTTCGCATCAAGCACCGCGCCGGCAAGGTGGTCAACCTGACCTTCAGCCGCGCCTCCGCGGTTCGCGACGTACAGACGGATTACACCTTCTCGTCGGAGGAAGCCCGCCGCCTGATCACCACCGCCGCCCGCCGCCTCGGCTGGGCCCAACGCCTCGACCGCGCCCAAAAAGTCGGCATCATCATCGGCATAGCCGGCCTAGTCGTAGCCCTCACCACCATCTTCCTAGCCATC
Organism: Kribbella deserti; assembly: GCF_042434725.1. Taxonomy (NCBI): domain Bacteria; kingdom Bacillati; phylum Actinomycetota; class Actinomycetes; order Propionibacteriales; family Kribbellaceae; genus Kribbella; species Kribbella deserti. The sequence goes on from NZ_JBHLTC010000018.1 coordinate 160,700, forward strand.
ACCTACGCCTAACGCCGCGCACGCACCCGTCCCTTCGCCGCGTCCCACCGCCGCTCAGCGTCCGAGTCTCACCACGCGCCACCCGCCGCTCGGCGTCCGTAGGAGCATGCTGGCCACCACCCGGGCCCGCCGCGCGACTGCTCTCGCGATCGCTGCTCCACTACCGAGTTTTGGTGCCGCTACCCGGCTGCAACCGGGTAGCCGTGACAAAACTCGGTAGTCGCCAAGCTGAAACCTGGTAGTCGCGCCTGCCGCACCGCGCACCTCAAACGGCGTCTGAGCAGGGGGAATAACTCCTGCTCGGAAGCGGTTTCCCCCGCTTGGTCACCGTTTCCCCCGCTAGTGTCCTGAGTCGGAAGTTCGTGCACATCTCCGGCGCCCAGGCACGCACCTCGCGGCGTTGGAGAAACGGCCACGATGCTAGAGCATCGCGACCGCTTCTCCGCCTTGCGATGCACGCACCTGGACACCGGAGCTGAAGCACGAACTTCCGACTCAGGACACTAGGACTGCGAATCCAGGCCATCGCGGGCGAGGCCGGGTGGTACGGCGGAGCTGCTGACGTGACCGGTCGGGTGTGGCCGGGGCGCTTCGGTTGCGAAGGCGTTAGGTGGTAAGGAAGTGGGGCGTGGTCGGGCCACGTAGGGCTTCTTTGATGTTGCGGAGTTCGCGCGGCGGTATGTCGGGTAGGGTGTCGGGGGCGAACCAGCCGACGTCGAGGGACTCGTCGTCGTTCACGCGGGCTTCGCCGGCGATGGCGCGGCAGCGGAACGTCAGGTCGAGGTACTGCACCTTGTCGCCGTTCGGATAGGCCGAAGGTGGCAACGTCTCCATGCTCACAAGGCTTTCCACGCGCGCCTCGATACCGGTCTCCTCGAGGATCTCCCGGGCCAGCCCGATCGCCGGCTGCTCACCTGGTTCCAGAATGCCGGCCACCAGACCCCAGCGGCCGTTGGTCACGCGCTGGGCCAGCAGCACGTGATCGTCGTCGTTCAGCACGATCCCGGTGACACCGGGAAGCCACAAAAGGTCGTGCCCGATCTTCTCGCGCAGCGCCAGGATGAACTCGGGTGTAGGCATGAAACCGACCTTATTCCACCGCTTGTAAGCCCCCGCCCTGGCAACCGTCAATGGCTCGCGCGTTGCAGGAACTCCTGCTTGTGACGGCCTTTTCCCGCCCCTTACCTTCAGGCCACAACTAGTGAGGTGGGGATCAATGGGCGCGCGCCGATCGACAACGAATACGAGAACCTTGACCGGTCTGGCCGCGATCCTCGCGCTCGTGGCCAGCTTCATCGTGGCGCAGCCGAGTGCCACCGCCGCGACACCCGTTGGGCGACAGACGGCCGCACAGCTCAACACCGCCTTCAACACGTACGGCGATACCTCCGGGCGGTGGAGTGGGGCCGACGGCACGGCGTCGGTGACGCTGCCCGACGGACGTGTCGCCTGGCTCTTCTCCGATACCTACATCGGTCCGGTCAACGCCGACCACACGCGCCCGGCGAGTACGCCCATGATCAACAACTCCATGGTGCTGCAGTCCGGTGACGGCATGGAGTCGCTCTACCGCGGCACCACCGTCGCGCCGTCGGCTTTGATGGCACCGACAGCGGCCGGGGAGTTCTTCTGGGTGGGCGACGGCACTGTTGCCGGAGGCAAGCTTCGGGTTGCGTACCAGCGCTATGCCCGATCCGGTCAGGGTTCGCTCGACGTCTCCCTGCAGGGCACGAACCTGGCCACGTTCGACCTCACCACCTTCGCGCTGGAGTCGGCGCCCGCCTTGCCCGTGGGCAGCAAGATCGCCTGGGGCGTGGAGATGGTCGAGGACGGGGCCACCACCTATGTGTACGGCTCGGAGTACGTCGAGGAGACCAGGATGAGGTTCGCGCATGTGGCGCGGACGAGCAACGACCTCAGTGCCGCCTGGGAGTACTGGAACGGCAGTGGCTGGGTCACCAGCGAGTTGGCGTCGGCCAGACTGACGAGCGGGGTCGGCACCACCTTCGGTGTTCAGCGCGTGGCGGGCGGCTGGGCGCTGGTCACGCAGCAGGGCCACGGCATCTTCAGTTCCGACATCGTTGCTTACACGGCGACGGCACCGACCGGCCCCTTCGGCGAGGCGACCCATCTCTACCGCGCACCGGAGCCGACTCCGGGTAGCGAGAAGATCGTGTACGACGTACATGTCCATCCCAATCTGGCCACCCCCGGCAAGCTGCTCTGGTCGTACAACGTGAACACGCTGAGCGAGACCGGCAACAGCCAGGATGCCCGCATCTATCGGCCGCGCTTCGTGGAGACCTCTTGGCCGGTGCCGGCGCCCGATCCCTCGTTGGTGCCCGCGAAGGTGACCGGAGTTGGTGTCACTCAGAACACCGACGGCCAAGCGGTCGTGACTTGGGCAGCCACCCCGGGCGCGACCAAGTACTGGCTGTACCAGCGCAATGTCACTGATGGACAGACCGCTTTCGCCCGCAACGCCGAACCTCTTACCACGCTGTCGGACGTGGTGCCGATGGTTCGCCATGGCAAGAACTACCAGTTCCGGGTGACCGCAGCCAACGCCACGGGTGAAGGGCCGGTGTCGGACTCGGCTGGAATCACCATGAACGTCTTACCGCCGGCGGCGCCGACCGGAATCACCGCGACACCGGACGGCACGACCGGTGGGGTGCGGGTCGGCTGGCAGGGCGTCGCGGGCGCCTGGAACTACGAGGTGTTCTATCGCGACACCACTGTCCCGGACGAGGGCTTCGAGGCGGCGACGATGGCAGGCCCCGACGCACGGAACCTGCAGGTGAAGAACCTGAATCTGGGCCATCTCTACGAGTTCTACGTGATCGCCAAGGGTGCCGGGGGAAACTCCGCGCAGTCGGCCCTGGTGACCGCGACGCCCGTCGGCATTCCGCCGGCCACGCCGGCCAGTTTGACCGCGACAGCCACGACCACGGGGTCGATCCGGCTGGCCTGGACGGCGTCGACCACCCCCGACGTCTGGTACTGGGTCTACCAGCGTGACGTGACGGCGGACGAGGACTTCGTCAGGCTCCCGCTGCCGATCTCAACCGGTACGTCGATGGAGGCCGGCTACCTGGCCGATGGCCACCGGTACGAGTTCGCGGTCTCTGCCTACGGCGGTGGCGGCGAGTCGGCGAAATCCCCAGTGGCGGCGGCGGTTTCGGCGTACCCGCAGCTGGGCGCGCCCACCGGGCTGACCGCGACGGCGGGCAACGGCGAGGTGGTGCTGAAATGGACGCCGCTCGGGGCGGACACCTGGTACTGGGTGCATCAGCGCGATGTGACGGCCGGGGAAACCGCCTTCACCAAGCTCCCGCTGCCGATCTCCTCCGGCTCGACGATGACGGCGGGCTACCTGTCCAACGGACACACCTACGAATTCAGGGTTTCGGGTATCGGCCCGAGCGGTGAAGGAGCCTTGTCCGCGGTCGTCTCGGCCACGCCGAAGTTCCCGCCGCCCGCGCCGGTCGCCGGTGTGACCGCGACCGCTGAGGCTGATGGCGACATTGCGGTGAAGTGGACCGATCGGGCGGACACGTTCTTCTGGATCTACCAGCGCGACGTGACCGCCGGAGAGGCGTTCCGAAAGCTGCAGTACCCGTCGGACAAGGGCAGCTTCACAGCCAGTGGCCTGAAGCACGGTCATGTCTACGAGTTCAAGGTCCAGCCGCACGCGTACGGCGTCGACGGACCGATCAGCGCGGTGGTCCGGGCCACCTCCTTCTATGCGAAGCCGCCGGCACCGACCGGGTTGGTTGCCCGCGCGATGGGCAACGCGACGATCAGGCTCGACTGGAACGGCCCGGCCGGCGTGACCTTCTGGGTCTACCAGCGGGACGTGACTGCCGGCGAGGCGGCCTTCACCAAGCTTGGTCTGCCTTCGCTCGACAAGACGGCCGAACTCGGATTGATGAAGGCCGGCCACAAGTACGAGTTCAAGGTCGCCGCCGAGAACCAGGGTGGTCTGGGTGCCCTCTCAGCCGTCGCGTCCGCCACGTCGTACGGCGGTTTGCCGGGCGCGCCGAGCGGGTTGACGGCGACGGCGCTGAACAAGCAGGTCAGGTTGTCGTGGACCGGCAGTTCGACCGCGGGCGTGCAGTACATCGTCTATCAACGCGATCTGACCGAAGGAGATCCGTGGCAACGGCTGCCGCTGCCGATCACCGGAACGACGATGACGGCGGGCTACCTGGCGAACGGTCACACCTACGCCTTCCGGGTGACTGCGCAAAACGGTATCGGTGAGAGCGGTGGTTCCAACACCGTGCAGTCCAAGCCGATGCCGCCGTTCCCGGTCGCGCCGGCATCGTTGAACGCCTCGCCGGAGAACGGCGCGGTGTCGCTCAGTTGGTCGGCCAGCGCCACTCCGGAGGTGCTCTACTGGGTCGAAATGCGCCCAGCCGGTGGCGTGTGGGATCGCCTCCCCTTGCCTGTCAGCGGCACCTCGCTGCGGGTGAACCTGTTGCGGAACGCGGTGACGTACGAGTTCCGGGTGCGTGCGAACAACCTGAGTGGAACGTCTTCGCCGTCTCCCGTGGACACGGCGCGGCCGATGCCACCGGCGCCGACCCCGCCTGCCACCCTGACGGCAACGGCGGGAGACCGCAGGGTCGCCATCGACTGGTCGGCCAGCAGCGTGGCTGGTGTCTACTACTGGGTCGAGTACCGCATTGCCGGCAAGGGGTGGATCCGGTTGCCGTACCCCGTGGTCGGTCAGACTCACCTGACCGTACTGCCGTTGGCGAACAAGACCCGGTACGAGTTCCGGGTGCTTTCCGCGAACGAGCGCGGGGTATCGGCTCCGTCGCCAGTTGCCGCCGCGACACCGATTCCGCCGCTGCCCGTGGCGCCCTCGATCTGGTGGACCGGTGAGTTCAATGGTGGGGTCGACCTATCCTGGTCCGATAACACCATCGACCCGGAGCAGTACGAGATCCGTCGGGTGCATGGCGTGACAGGGGTGGTTCGCTCGCATTGGACGACGGATCGCAAGGCCCGCCTGCGAATCCCGGTCCAAGAGGAGTACCGCTTTCAGGTGCGGAGCTGGAATGTCCGGGGCTGGGGTCCATGGTCGGCCGCCAAGTCGGCCGTGCCGCGCACGACTTGGTATCCGTTCCACACGGACCGGCCGGGGAGCGACAAGGTGAACGCGCTCGCCGAATCCATTGTCGGAGGGCGGAACTGCAAGTCGACCGACAGGCAGAACATCTGTTTCAACACCGACCTCACGCTCGGTCAAAAGCGCCCGATGACGTTGGGCGATTACCTCGGCTATCCCAACAGCGAAGACGTCTGGGATCTGAAGATCAAGTGCGAGGCGCAAGAGCGTGCCGGCCTGGCACGTGCGCTCGGCACGGCCACGGCGCTCGAGAAAGGGCCTGACCTGCAGCGGCACGAAGCAGCGCACTCCGAGCAGTGGGCCCGATGGGGACTGGAGTTCGGAGCGATGTACGGCGCCGCCGACCTCATCGCCCGCCGAAACGGCACGCAGAACAAGTTCGAGATCGATGCGAACCTCTACCACGGCAGCTACTGGCGTCACAGTGCTACGCCGGAAATCTGTCCCCGGAAGTCGGCGCCGGAGCCGGTGGAATGACGACGCAGTGGAGTCGACGGGTAGTTGCGTTGCTTGGAGCGTTGGTCGTCGGTTCGACAGGATCATCTGTACCTGGCGCGGTGGCGCGGGTTTCGGCGTTGGTGGCGGATCCGGCGGGGTTGGTGAATCCGATGATCGGGACCATGCATCAGCCGGGGCAGGTGGGGAATGCCGGCGGTACCTTTCCCGGTCCGAGCGCGCCGTTCGGGCAGGTTCAGTGGGGGCCGGATACGTCGCCGCGGTTCCCGGGTGGTGGGTATGACTACAGCGCCACGGCGCTGGGCGGGTTCGGGATGACGCGGATGAGTGGGGCCGGTTGCCACGCGTACGGCGATTTGCCCTTCCTGCCGATCACCGGGACCGTGCCGGCGAACAAGGATGACGCGACCGTCGGGTTCAAGCACACGAACGAGACGGCCCGCGTCGGGTACTACGGCCTGCTGATGAACAACAACGTGCGAGTCGAGCTGACCACCAGTTTGCGCGCGGGCCTGGGCCGATTCACCTTCCCCGCGGGCGTGGCCGCGACGATGCTGCTCAAGGGTTCGGGTGGCGCGGCAGCGTCCGAGGGCGATATCAACGCCGTCAGCACGACAGAGGTCACCGGGTGGACCGGAGCCGGGGCCTTCTGCGCCAGGAAAGACCAGCATTACAAGCTCTACTATGCGGTCAAGTTCGACAAGGCTTTCTCCGCGCCCACGGTTTGGCCTGGCAAATGGCCTTGGGTAACTGGCGACGGCGGGATGGCATTGACATTCCCAGCCGGCACGGTGGTGAAGGCGAAGGTCGGGATCTCGTTCGTGAGCGTGGCGAACGCGCAGGCCAATCGGGACACCATGGCGACGTGGGATCTCGCGGCGGTCGAGGCGACCACCAAAACCGCGTGGAACAACCTGCTGACCGGAATTCAGATCGGTGGTGGCACGCTCGATCAGCAGAAGACCTTCTACACGGCGTTGTACCACTCGCTGCTGCATCCGAATGTGTTCAGCGATTCCAACGGCCAGTACATCGGCTTCGACAAAGTGGTACGGACTTTGCCGGCCGGACAGTCCTTCTTTTACGCGAATTTCTCCGGCTGGGATACCTATCGAACGCAGATACAGCTGACGGCGTTGGTGGCTCCATCGCAAACCTCGGACATGGTCAGATCGCTGTTGCTGAATTACGACCACAGCGGCCGACTACCGAAATGGCCGGTGGCGAACGGCGAGAGCTACATGATGGTGGGTGATCCGGCCATTCCCATCATCGCCTCGGCGTACGCCTTCGGTGCGCGCAACTTCGACGCCACCAAGGCGCTGAACGCGATGATCGACCAGGCCACCGGGCGCAGCGACATCAGGCCGGGCAACGGCTATCTCGACACCCACGGCTATCTGCCCACCGATGGCGGGTTCGACTGTTGTCACCACTACGGCACGGTTTCCACCTCGCTGGAGTACAACATCGCCGACTTCGCCCTCTCGGCCTTCGCGAAGGCTCGCGGCAATTCCGCCGCGGAGGCGAAGTTCCTCGGCCGGGCACAGGGGTGGCAGTACCTGCTCAACCCGCAGTCCGGGTTCATGCAGCCGCGCAGATCGACCGGCGCGTGGAAGGAGAACTTCGACCCCACCGTTTTCGACCAGGCCGACTGGGCCGAAGGCAACGCCTGGAAGTACACGCCGATGGTGCCGTTCAACGCGCAAGGCCTGATCGCGGCCAAGGGTGGCCCAGTGCCCATGAACCAGTACCTCGACACGCACTTCCAGACGCTCAACCAGATCCCCGGCTCGTCCGCGTGGATGGGCAACGAGCCGAGCTTCGGTACGCCGTGGCTGTACGCGTACACGGGTGCGCCGTACAAGACGCAACAGGTGGTCCGGCGGGTCCAGAACGAGCTGTTCGGCAACCGGATCGACGGCCTTGCGGGCAATGACGATCTCGGCTCGCTCTCGTCGTGGTACGTGTGGTCCGCGCTCGGGTTCTATCCGGCCGTGCCCGGTACGGCGGACCTGGTGCTGGGCAGTCCGTTGTTTCCCGAGACGGTGATCCGGTTGCAGGGCGGCAAGTCCCTGCGGATCAACGCGCCCGCCGCGACGGCCGCAACGCCGTACGTGCAGAGCATGACCGTGAACGGCGCCACCTGGGACAAGGCCTTCCTTGCTCCCGGGCTGATCTCCGACGGCGGTCTCGTGGACGTGGTCCTCGGCGCGCAGCCGAACACGGCCTGGGCGGTCAACGGCAAACCCCCGTCGTACGGCGCTGACGCCATGGCCGTCGCGGACAGCACCGGCACGAGCCACGACGCGGCGCCGGGGGAGTCGAACTACGACGCTTTCGGCTCGGGCTATTCCGTGGAAGCCCTGGCGGCGAAGGGATTCGTGCCGGGTAGCAAAGTGGTTGCCGGTGGCATCGGTTACACCTGGCCGAACGTCGGCGCGGGCCAGCCGGACAACGCCATCGCGGCGGGCCAGACCCTTCAGGTGGCGAGTCCGCCCGGCGCCAACCGGATCGGCATTCTGGGCAGTGCCGAGGGCAATTCGGCCGGTGTTTCCGGTCAAGCCCTGATCAGGTACTCGGATGGGACCAGTCAGGCCGTCGAACTCGGGTTCAGCGACTGGACCCTGGCCGGTGGAACCGCCGCGGTAAGGCCGGACAACCAGATCGCGGCGGACATGTCGTACCGGAACAACTACTGGGCCGGTGGGCCCGAGCAAGTCCGTACGTACCTGTACAGCACGTCGTTCGCGATCGATCCGGCCAAAACCGTGGTCGGCGTACAACTCCCGGCCCCGGCCGCGCCTGGACGGCTGCACGTGTTCGACGTCGGATTCGCCGGGCATCGCGACAACGCGGGTATCAGCGACGACACCAAACTCGGTACGGCCGACTACGACAACGGCGCGGCGAGTTACTCCCGCCAGGCGCTTGTTGCCGCTGGCATCAGTCCGGGTGGCCAGGTGGTGCGTGATGGCGTGACCTACACCTGGCCAGGGACGGCCGCGGGGGATCGGGACAACTACGTGGCCGCGGGCCAGACCGTGCCCGTGGCGCCGAAGGCCGGTGCGACCAAGCTCGGCCTGCTCGGTTCGGCCGAGGGCTGGCCGACAGGCGTTTCCGGTCAGGCCACGATCGTGTACACCGACGGCACTCGCCAGGCGGTGACGATCGGCCTGACCGACTGGACCCGTGGCGGCGGCACGGAGGCGGTTGGGCACGGCAACTCCGTGGTGGCGACGATGCCGTACCGGAACTGGACACCGTTCGGCCGGCAGACCATCACCACCTATCTGTACGCCGAGACCGTGCCGCTGGCCACGGGCAAGACCGCGGCGGCCATCGTGCTGCCGCCGCCAAGCGGAGGCTTCGGCCGCATGCACGTCTACGCGGTCGCGGCGGGATAGGCCCCTGGTCTGATTCGGCGCCGGGCGGGCGCCGGATCAGACCAGGTCTTGGGGCTCAGAGCTGGTTGGCCGGAGCCGGCCGAAGGGGACGGTGCACGCCGTTCGCCAAGGCGATCGACAGACCGACCGCGCAGGTCGCGGTCATCGCCACCAGCGCGTTGATACCGGCCGTCCCGGCGGCGAAACCACCCGCCAGCAGGAGCAGCACGCTGCCGGTGAGAATGCCCAGGCCGATCCACTCGACCATCGCGACAAACCGTTCCTGCCGCGCGATCGCCGCGAGTACGACCAGTTGCAGTACGGCGTACGCCGAACCGGAGATCGCGAACAACCAGGCGATCGGCCCGATCGCGGCGTACTGCTCGCCGCCGACGACGGCGACGACCAGCTTCGGCAGCAAAAGCGTGCCCAGTACGGCGATGAGGCTGATTCCGGCGACGATCTTGACCGCGTTGCGCAGCCGGCGGCTGTCGTCGGGATCGGAGGCGAGCGACGGGAACACCACGACGCTGACGAACTGCGGCAGGAACAGGCAGGCCTTCGCCACGATCACGCCGGCGGCGTACCGCCCGCTGTCGTCGGGGTCCATCAGGGCGCGGGCCAGCAGCACGTCGGCGTTCGCGATTACGAAGAACGCGGCGAGCGCGTGGGTGCCCTGCAGGGTCTCGTGGAAGATCTGCCGCACCTCGCCGGGTTGGGCCCCGGTCGAGCCGCGCAGGACAAAGGCCGCGACCATCACCGGCAGCGCCGCGCCGAGGGCGATACCACCCATCGCGCCGACCAGGGTGGGCTCGATCAGCAGGCCCAGACCACCCAGGCCGAGCCGGCCGACGCCGATGACGGCGTACACGACGGCGAGTTCGCGCCAGTGCTCACCGCCCTGCAGCACGCCGAGCTGGCCGCCGAGCACGGTCAGCAGGCCGAGAGTGGGCGCGAGCAGGGCCACCGCCACGATCGAGTCGATGTGCAGCAGCAGGATGATCACCGGCGTGGCCAGCAGTGCGAGCACGGCCAGCCAGGTCCCGCCGACACGACCGGCTTTGAGCAGGCTGTCGGCGAGCACGGCCTGGCCGGGGCCGGTGTGGGTCGCGATGCGGCGGGCGCCGGTGGCCTGCAGGCCGAGCGAGGCCACGTTGCCGATCAGCACGAGGCCGAGCAGGGCGGTGAGCGCGCCGAACTGGGCCGGTGCGAGCGAGTGCACGGCCACCAGGGTGAAACCGTAGGCGGCGACGTTCATCACGGCCATGCCGATACCGACCAGACTCGCGCCTTTGAGCAGCCCCTTGGACGGGCTCGGCGGCGGGGACTGGCTCGGGTCCGAACCGGCGGACGGGCCGGTTGCGGACGTGGCTGGCTGGTGCTCAGGCGTTGTTTCGGAGTACATGGGCTGGGTTCCCTGGCGGTCGGGTGAGGCCTGACATCTGACTTTCTGCGATGGCAGCGTAGCGGTCCGTGACTGTAGTGCTTGTCCGGACCAGTTCGCTAACTCGACAACGACTGGGTCTCGGCCTTTGCTACGGGCTGCCCAGGTCTTGTGCGGCCCTGTTACTCCCTGGTAGTAACAACCTTCAGCTTTCGGATCGGGACATATGTCCAGGTCCTGTTCTTGGATGGCCGGGTTGGGGTCCGCGGTTCGTCCACGGTGAAGTGGCTTGTCCACAGTGAGGTGGAGGACGCATGCAGCGCAGTACCTTGCTCGGAGGTGCTCTGCTGGCGGTGGCCGCGGGTCTGCTGGTGGTGATCGGGGAAGCCCTCGGTCTCGACACGCAGCACGTGGCCCTGCTGGGAGGCGCCCTGGGCGGTGTGATCGGTCTGGTCCCGGACCGTAGCCCCGCGATGCGGGTGGCCGGTTTTGCCGCCGGTCTGTTCGTGGCCTGGTTCGGCTTCGCCGTCCGGGCGCTGTACCTGCCCGACGCCGTCTCCGGTCGGGCCTTCGCGGCGTTCCTGGTGGCCGCCATCTGTCTGGGCATCGCCGCCGCCACCGCTAGCCGGCTGCCCCTGTGGTCGCTGCTGGTCGGCGCTGCCGCGATGGTCGGCGCGTACGAGGAGGCCTATACCGCGGATACCCCCGCGTTCCTGGCCGAATCGCCCGGCGCGGCCACCGGCGTACTGCTCGCTGCCGCGATCGGCTTCCTCGCCACCACGGTGCTCGGCCCGCAGGTCTCGGCCGCCCGGCGCCGCGAGACCCGGCCCGCACCCACCCAGGAATTCGCCTCTGTTGAAGGAGATCGTTCGTGAAGTGGCTCAACCGTGGTGTGGCCCTGGGCGTGGCGCTGCCGTCCTCGTTCCTGCTCGCCACCTCGACCGCGTACGCCGGCTCGCTGGCCGACCCGGTCACGGTCACGAACACCGAGACCGTGCAGGCGCAGCTGGATCCCAGCGGCAAGGTCGAGGGCGCCCGGATCTACGAGCAGCTCTCGTTCACCGGCAAGGGCACGGTGAAGATCAGCAACCCGGTCGCGGCCGACGGCCTGCGTAATCTCGACGGCTTCGGTGGAGTCTCCGAGAAGAACGGCGTGATGACGGTCGACACCGAGGTCGACGGTGACGAGCGGATGCGGATGGTCAGCGACTTCGACAAGAAGAAGCTGCCGATCAAGGTCGCCGTCACCTACACCCTGAACGGCAAGAAGCTGCGCAAGCCCGCTGACGCCGTCGGCAAGAGCGGCCGGCTCGAGGCGCGCTACCTGGTCGAGAACACCTCCGCCCAGCCGCGCACCATCACGATCAAGGACGCTCGCGGCCAGAACATCGCCGAGGAGAACCAGGTCGTCATCCCGATGGTGGGCCAGCTCGCGACCGTGCTGCCGCCGGAGTTCACCGACGTGACGTCGGCCGAGGCCAACAAGGCCGGCGACGGCAAGGGCGGTACGAAGCTGAGCTTCACCGTCACCCTGTTCCCGCCGGTTGGTGCGGCGACGGCCGAGTTCGGCTGGGCCGCCGAGGTCAAGGACGCGGTCATTCCCGAGGCCGAGCTGACCGCGCTGCCGGTCAGCCCGCTGGAAAGCCCGAGCTTCAAGAGCGCCGTCACCGGCTACGAGAGCGGCGCGGAGAAGGGCGCCGACCTGGTCGAAGGCGGTACCGAACTCGACGCCAACCTGATCAAGCTCCGCGACGGCGCCAACAAGCTGCTGTCCGGCCTGCTCCAGCTCAACGCGGGCGCGGCCGAACTCAACAAGGGCCTCGCCGAAAAGGCCGCCCCAGGCGCCAACAAGCTCGCGGCCGGCGCCAGCAAGCTCAGCAAGGGCCTCGGCGACCTCGAAAGCGGCGCCGGCACCCTCCGCGACAAGATGGCCGAAGCCGACGCGGGCGCCGCCAAACTCAACAAGGGCGCCGGCGAGCTCAAAACCGGCGCCGGCAAACTCGCCGACGGCGCCGGCAAACTCAAAACCGGCACCGGCGAACTGAAAAAGGGCGCCGGCCAGCTCAAGAAGGGCGCCGGCGACCTGGAGAACGGCGCGGGCGACCTGAGCAAGGGCGCCGGCGATCTGAAGAAGGGCGCGGGCGATCTGAAGAAGGGTGCCGGTGCGCTCAAGGCCGGCCTCGACAAGGCGGACAAGGGCGTCGGCCTGCTCAAGAAGGGCTCGGGCGAGCTCAAGAACGGAGCCGGCAAGCTCAAGGCCGGTATCGGCGAGCTGAGCACTGGCGCGGGCAACCTCAAGAAGGGCACCGGCGCCCTCAACGATGGCCTCAAGCAGGTCAACTCCAAGACTCCTGAGCTGATCGCCGGGCTGGGCCAGATCAAGGGCGGCTTGGACAAGGTCGAGGGCGGGCTCGTCCAGATGTACGGCGGCATCGGCACGCTGCCCGCGCAGGCGAAGCCGCTGCATGACGGCATCAAGCAGCTTCAGGCCGGTATCGGCAGCACGAGCAACTCTGCGACCTTGCTGGGCGGTCTCGAGCAGCTCAAGGGTCAGCTCGCGAGCGCCGGGGTCGGTATCGACAAGATGATCGACGGCGTGTACCGCGATGGGGACAGCAAGGAATCGTCCGGGGCCTACCAGAAGATCGGCTGCGCCGTCAGCGTCGTCAAGGCGCTGAACGAGGGCAAAGCCGCTGGTTCGTTCAACAACCCGCAGGACCGGTTCTGCTACGGAGCCCAATGGCAGTTGCTGAACACGGTCGGCATCAGCGCCGAGCCCGCCCTGAGCGTCGTTCGTAAGACGGTCCTCAAGTCGCTGTCCGACGAACTGGCCGCGGGGCGTAACAAGCTGGCGGACCCGGACAATCTGACGCCCGACATCGACAAGCCGCTACCGGGCGACGCGACCCTGCAGCTCGGGCTCGCCTACCTGCAAGGCCGTCTGACCAAGCGTGCGGTGCCGGGTATCACCCAACTGCAGTGCGGCTTGAGCAATGTCGCGGACTCGGCCTGCGACACGAGTAAGCCTGGCTTGCTGCAGGGACTCGGTGCCCTTGACGCTGGTGTCGGGCAACTCGTTTCCGGCGTTGTGAAGAACGTCCAGGGCGGTATCGGCAAGGACGACGACACCCCGGCCAGCGGAACCCTCCGTGGCGGAGTCCATGGCTTGCAGGCCGGCGTTGGCAAGATCCAGGCCGGCGGCACCACGCTGATGCAGGGTCTCCTGCAGTTGGGCGTCGGCGCGGGACAGATCGATGCCGGCACCGGGAAGATCGCGACCGGTCTGGGCACTGCTGACCAGGGCGCGGGCGCCCTCGCCGGTGGCCTGGACCTGCTGAACGGCAAGGTCGGCGAACTCAAAGACGGCACTAGCCAGCTCAACACTGGCGCCGGCCGTCTTGCGGATGGCACCAGCAAGCTGGACGCTGGCGCCGGCAAGCTGGCCGACGGTTCGGGCCGACTGGCCGACGGCGCGGGCAAGCTCAACACCGGAGCGGGCAAGATCGCCGATGGCGCCGGCAAGCTGGACGCCGGTGCGGGCGAGTTGGCGGCTGGTACGAATCGGCTGAAGGCTGGTACGGGCGTGCTCGTTGACGGCACCGAGAAGCTGGACAACGGGTTGACGCTGTTGACCGGTGGTGCGGGCAAGGTGGCCGATGGCGCTGGCAAGGCGTCGACCGGTTCGCAGCAGTTGTCCAATGGTGCTGGCGAGTTGGCGACCGGTATCGGTACCGCCGCTGAGGGTTCGGGCAAGATCGCCGACGGCCTCAAGAAGGCTTCAGACTCCGCCCCGGCGCTGGGTAACGGCGCCGACCGGCTGTCGAAGGAAGGCGCGAAGAAGCTGGTCGGTAAGGGCGAGGAGACCGCGATGGACTTCGGCCGTCGCTACGCGATGCTGGCCGCGTCGGCCGACCGCGCCAAGACCGAGTCCATGCCGTACGGCGCACCCGAGGGCGCATCCGGTTCGACGGCGTACTCGCTGAAGCTGGCCGGCGCCACCGGCGAAGGCGGCCGCAACTTCGGCCGCCTCATCGCGGCCCTCGCCGTCTTCGGCCTAGCCCTAGGCGCAACCGGCCTGATCCGCCGCCGCTTCGCCTAACAACAACCGCTAACTGAAGTGGTCCCGACGCCCAGTACCACCGGGCGCGGGACCACTTCTTGTTGGACTGCAGAGAATGGCCTCCGGCGGGCGGAAGGGCCGGAGTTGGCGCGGAAACGGGCGATGTGTTCGTGGCCGAATCCGTTGGATGGTGAGGTGGTTACAACGGCTGCCGCTGCGATCGATGGCGGATGCGCGGGTGGCCGACGCGGCGGATTGCTATCTTCGGCAATTCGTCGACGCTAGGGAGATCATGGGCTCGTCATCGATCAGCCGTCGCGCCTTCTTCGGCACCGCCGCACTGATTCCGCTGGCCGCCTGCTCGCCAGACCAGGCGGCACCCAACGCGAGCGCACCCAGCCCGACCACGACCACGCCCCCCGAAGCCACGCCCAGCCCGACGCCAAGAACTACCCCGAAGGCGAAGGCGGATCAGGCGGCGCAAGGTCAGTTGATCGGGCTGGAGCGCAAGTACGGCGCACGCCTCGGCGTCTACGCCCTGAACACCGGTACGGGCGCCACCCTCGCCTACCGGGCCGACGAGCGGTTCGCCTTCTGCTCGACGTTCAAGGGCATGGCGGCAGCGGCGGTTCTGCACCACCATCCGCTGTCCCATCTCGAGACGCTCGTCACGTACACCAAGGCCGACCTCCTGAAGCGTGCCCCGATCACCGGCCGCCACCTCGCAACCGGCATGACGATCCGCCAGCTATGCGACGCCGCGGTCCGCTACAGCGACGGTGTGGCCGGCAACCTGCTGCTTCGCGAGCTCGGTGGTCCCGCACAGCTGACGGCCTACCTGCGCAGCCTCGGCGACAACGTCAGCCGGATGGACCGGATCGAACCGGCCATCACCCAGGCCACTCCCGGCGATCCACGCGACACGACCACGCCACGGGCCTTCGGCACGGACTACCAGCGCGTCGTACTCGGTGACGCCCTACCGCCGGACAAGCGCGCCTTCCTGCGCGACCTGCTCGTACGCAACACCACCGGCGGCCAGCGAATCCGCGCGGGACTGCCCCGCGGCTGGACCGTCGCGGACAAAACCGGCACGGGCGACTACGGCACCCTCAACGACATCGCGATCGCCTGGCCGCCGAACAAGCCACCGCTGGTCCTAGCGATCATGTCGAGCAAACCCAGCCGCGACGCCCCCTACAACCAGGCCCTCCTGGCCGAAGCTGCCACCCACGCCGCGGCCGCCATCACCTGACGCGAACCGGCCCACTTGGTGAGTCCACTGGACATTTTACGAGCCCGAAAACGTCCAGTGGACTCACCAAGACGGGGTTAGCCGAGGTGGGTGGTCCAGATGGTGGTGCCGGGGATTAGGCGGGAGCGGTCGGGGCCCCAGCCGCCCCAGACCTTGGTGTTGGTGGCGGGCCATTCCGGTTCGAGCAGGTCGTCGATGACGAAGCCGGCCGAGGTCAGCAGGCGGACCCAGTCGCCCATGGTCCGGTGGTGCTCGACGTACGTCGGGGTGCCGGCCGAGTCGACCTCGACGTACGGCGTGCGGTCGAAGTACGAGTGGGTGATCGCGTAACCGGTAGGCGTCGGGTCGTCCGGGAACGCCCACCGGATCGGGTGGGTCACCGAGAAGACCAGCAGGCCGCCAGGGCGTAGTACCCGGGCGATCTCGCGTAGAGCCATACCCGCGTCGGCGACGAAGGGCAGTCCGCCGAAGGCCGAGCAAACGATGTCGAACGAGTCGTCCGCGAACGGCACGGACACCGCGTCGGCCGCGACCGTACGGACCGGCACACCCGTACGGCCGTCGAGGATTCTGCCCATCGCGAGTTGCCCGACGGAGATGTCGAACGCCACCACGTCCGCGCCCTGGCCGACCAGCCAGCGGGCGCATTGAGCCGCGCCGCAACCAACTTCGAGGATGCGCTTGCCACGAACGGGCCCGAGCAGTTGTGCGTCGGCCTCGTCGATCCCTTCGGGGCACCAGGTGAACCGTGCGTCGCCGAGGAAGCCGCCGTGTTCGCCGATGTATTCCGCCGCGTTCTCGTCCCACCAGGCCCGGCTCGCCCGGGACGTCTCCGCCTCGGTCAACTCGATCCGCTGACTCACCACAACCTCAAACTCGTCCGCCACGGCCCACACGCTAGCGCGGGCACATCCGGGGCCGATTGGCAACTGGTTCGATCTGCGTGCAATAGCTTCCAGGACAACAACTAGCGCTGATAATTTTGCCGCCCCCTGCGCCGGATCTCCGGCGGTCTCGAGGAGAGCGCGCATGCTGGTCCGTGTCCTGGTTTCCCTTGCCCTGCTGGCCGCATCGCTGGTGATGTCACCTGCGCCCGCGGCCGTCGCATCACCAGTCGTGGCGACCGCCGATCAGGGGCAACAGCTGACGGCGATGTTCAACGATTACGGCAATACCAGTGGTAAGTGGAGCGGCGGCGACAGCACCGTCTCCGTGGCGCTACCCGACGGCAGAACCGCCTGGATCTTCTCGGACACGATGCTCGGCTCAGTCAACGCCGACTTCACCAGGCCGCGCACCAGCCCGATGGTCAACAACACCCTGGTAGTCCAGTCGGGCGGCGCACTGACCGCCACACTTCACGGCGGCACTTCAGCGGCACCACAGGCGCTAGTGAAGCCGACAGTCGCAGGCGAGTTCTACTGGGTCGCCGACGCGACAGTGGAAGCCGGAGCCGTCAAGGTCCTCTACAACCGCTACAAGAAGACTGGTCAAGGCGCCCTGGACGTAGCGCTTACCGGCACTGCACTGGCGACTCTCGCCCTGCCAGCGCTAACCGTCAGCAGCGTCGTCGAGTTGCCTGTCGGCTCGACCATCGCCTGGGGCGCCGCGGTACTAGAGGACGGGCAATACACCTACATCTACGGCTCGGAGTACGTCGCCTCAACCGGCATGAGGTTCGCTCACCTCGCACGAGTTCCCGCGGGCGGCCTCGGCGGCACCTGGCAGTTCTGGAACGGTACGACGTGGGGGAGCGCCTCCGCACGGCTCCAGTTGTCGGGAATCGGTACAGCCTTCGGAGTGCAGAAGGTCAACGGTCAGTACGTCGTGGTCACCGTCGAGAGCAACGTGGTCTTCGGCCAGCAGGTAGTGGCGTACACGGCCACAAGTCCCACAGGTCCGTTCACCGGGCCAATCGAACTCTTCACGGCTCCCGAGCCCGCAGCACGTCAGGGCGTGATCGTGTACGACGCACGCCTCCACCCATCCCTGGCGGAGCCGGGCAAGTTGCTCGTGTCGTACAACGTGCACAGCCTCAATGACAACGACCTGTACGACGACGCGCGGATCTACCGGCCGAGGTTCGTGAGCGCGACTTGGCCCGTCCCGACGCCCGACCCGGCCCTGGTCCCGGCAGCGCCTGCGGGCTTTACGGCGTCGCCCGAGGCGGAGTCTGGCGCCGTACGGCTGAGCTGGACGGCTTCACCCGGCACGGTGACGACGTACTCGGCGTACCAGCGCGATGTCACCGCGGGGCAGACGCACTTCGCGAGGGTGTGGCAAGGGTCTGACACGGCTCGGACGCTTGGTGGCTTCAAGACAGGCCATACGTACGAGTTCCGGGTCACGGCTACCAACAGCGCGGGCGAAGGGCTGCCGACGCCAACGCGGAGTGTGGCCGTCACGATCGCCCAGCCGCCCGCCCCGGCGGGGTTGACTGCCACGGCGGGGTCTGACGGTTCGGTCGTGCTGGGGTGGACTGCTGTGCCGTACGCGTGGAGCTATGCGGCGTACCGCCGGGACGTCACTGCAGGCGAGACAGAGTTCAGCCTGGTGGGAGACGGCGATTCACGGGATACGGCCGCAAAAGCCTTGTGGCTGACGCATAACCACGAGTACGAGTTCGTCGTCACCAGTAAGCACGGCGGAGGCGAGTCGGCGAGGTCCGGGCCAGTACGCGCTACAGCCCGGTACGCCGTACCGCCGGCGCCGACGGGGCTGAGCGCCGTACCGCAGGCTGACGGGACTATCGAGCTCAACTGGTCCGGGCCGAGCGAGAACGTCTACTACCGCGTCTACCAGCGGGACGTCACCGCAGGCGACACCACCTTCACCGAGTTGCCACTGCCCGTCAGTTGCTGCCAGTTGCGCGCTGGGTATCTCGCGCACAACCACGAGTACGAATTCAAGGTTGAGACGTCGAACTCCGGCGGCAACTCGCCCGCTTCCAACATCGTTCGGGCCACCTCGAAGTATCCGGCACCGGCCGCGCCGTCCCAACTCGAGGCGGTCGCGCTCAACGGGCAGGTCCGCTTGAACTGGAAGGCGAACTCGACCGACACCTGGTTCTGGATCTACCAGCGTGACGTGACGGAAGGCCAGGTTGAATTCACCAAACTGCCCCTGCCGTTGACGACGTGCTGCCAGTTCACGGCGGGTTACCTCGTCAACGATCACGTTTACGAGTTCAAGGTGACAGCCATCTCTCAGGGCGGTGAATCCACCTACTCGAACGCAGTCCGGGCAACTCCGCAACTACCCTTGCCGCCGAAGGTGACGGGTCTGACGGCTACAACTCTCGCGGACGGCCGTATCCGGCTGAACTGGAGCGAGCCCGCATCGGACCTCTACTACTGGGTCTACCAGCGAGACGTCACTGCAGGCGAGACCACCTACAAGAAGCTCCCGTTGCCGCTGGGGCAGTGCTGTACTCACACAGCGGGTCTACTGCTTCACAACCACGTCTACGACTTCAAAGTGGCTGGTACCAACACGACTGGCGACGGCCCGCAGTCCGATCCGGTCCGGGCTACTGCTCGCTATAGCCCGCCACGAGCTCCGACAGGCCTGACGGCGATCGCAGCTGGCGACGGAAGCATCGACCTTGACTGGGACTCTGCGGGCGATGGTCTTTACTACTGGATCTACCAGCGAGACGTTACGGCTGGGCAGGGCTTCACCAAGGGGATCTACCCAACGGACCGTACGGCGCACAGCGTCGGGCCGTTGGTCCATGGGCACGTCTACGAGTTCAAGGTATCCGCCGAGAATCCAGGTGGTGAGGGACTTACCTCGGCCGCAGCGAGCGCTACCGCGATTGGCGGGCTACCGCTGCCACCGTCCAACCTGTCGGCTCAGGCCGGTAATGGCCAGGTGACGTTGCACTGGTCGGCGAGCCCGAGTGCGAACGTCTACTACTGGATCGAGTTCCGCCCGGCCGGTGGCGCCTGGCAGCGACTGCAGTACCCGGTGGACACCTGCTGCTCGTTCACCGTGTCGCATCTGGCCAATGGCACCACCTACGAGTTCCGGCTGCGTGCGACGAACGTGTCGGGGGATAGCTCTGCTTCCAACACTGCGAAGGCGAGACCGCTGCCGCCGCTGCCAGCCGCACCGACCGGTCTAACGGCCGCACCGGGCGATGGAAAGGTGACGCTTCGCTGGCGGGCCAGTACCAGCCCTGACGTGTACTACTGGATCGAATACCGCCCGGCCGGTGGTACCTGGCAGCGACTCAAGTACCCGCTAGACACCTGCTGCACGTTCACCGTCGGCTACCTGGCGAACGGCACGTACTACGAGTTCCGTGTCAGGTCGACCAACCTCGCGGGCGATTCGGCGCCCTCTGTCGCCGCTGGGGCTAAGCCGATGCCACCGATCCCTGAACGGCCCACAAACCTCACGGCGACTCCTTCCGGTGACAGCGCCGTCAGGCTCACCTGGTCGGCGAGCCCGACGCCGAACGTCTACTACCGCATCTGGTACCGCCTGAGCGATCAGGAGAACTGGACGCAAGCGGTCTACCCAGTGGTCTGCTGCGACTTCACCATGAGCTACCTGATCCCCGGGCGGACGTACATCTTCGTGCTCGCGGCGGAGAATCTGGCCGGCTACAGCCCCGCACCGAACCCGACGGCCATAGCCACCCTCACGATCATCACGCCCGCGCCAGTCACGAACGTACGAGCCGTACCGAGAATCGACGATGCGTCCGTTGACGTCTACTGGAACTCGGCGTCCCACGCCACGGGCTACACGGTCAAGGTGAAGCCCTGCCGTGGCGGCAGTTGGTCCAACGCCGCCATCATGGTCACCGGCACCCACGCGCGGGTCCACTACGTGCACGGCTGCTACCTCTACTCCGTCGTTGCCGACCGCTACGGCAAGTACGGGCTGCCGTCGGCCGGTGAGGTGATCGCCTTCGGGACTCACGACGACTATCCATGGGGCGGCTGGTGGATCCTCGATCCCTACATGTTCGTTGTCGACCAGTGCACGTCGTTCGTCGCATCACGTGTCGACAAGTACTACAAGCCCGCCAACGGATCGAAGTTCAACGGCTGGAACTACGGTGACGCCAAGAACTGGGACGAGGCCGCCCGCAAGTACGGCGGGGGCGTCTCCCGAACACCTGCGGTAGGCGCGATCGCCCAGTTCAACGCCGGCACCTACGGTCACGTGGCTTGGGTGGCCGGGCTCGACGGCAGCTACGCGATCATCGAGGAGTACAACGCGGCGCGCCCCGAGGCCTACTCGCGGCGGAAGATCTTGATCTCCGCCATCGACAACTTCATGTACGTCACCTGACCCGCTTGGCGAGCGCCTCGTTCATGGCGATGAACTGGGGTTCGATCGAGTCGCGGAGCCAGCCGCGCATGAAGGGCACGAGCACGCCCTGGAAGCGTTCTTCCTGCACGAGGCGGACGCGGCCCGGACCGAGCGGCTCGATCCGGAAGGTGTGCTCGCCGTCGAAGATGGCGCCGGGGCCGACGCGACCGAGCCAGCGCAATTCCTGGTTCGGGGTGGCGACCAGCACGGTCGGGGTGAAGGTGGAGTCCTTACCGGTGGCGTCGCGCATGACGTTGGTGATGGTCGAACCCGTCACCAGATCGCCGGTGGACGAGATGATGAACGGGTTCCACTCGCCGTACGCGGCGCGATCGCTGAGCACCGCCCAAACCCGCTCCGGGCCGGCCTCGATCTCGATCGAGGTGGTCAGCACGGTCGGACGCGCCACGGAGTACGTCGTATAGCCGGCGAGTACGACGAACGCGGCGGCACAACCGATCAGCAGGCGCTTCTTCCAGGACATGGCGGTTCCATTCAGCTGAGCACGGATTGGGTCAAAGTGCGGGCATACGCCTCGGTGACGGGCTCACCCGTGACCAGCAGGCGGTAGTAGAGCGGTCCGACGAGCTGATCGACCAGTACGGCGGCCGGAACGCGCGAGTGGATCACCCCGGCCTCCTGGGCGGTCGCGACGACCTCGGTGACGAGGCGATGCCGCTCGGCCCAGAGGGCGTGCACGCTCTCGCCCACCGCCGGGTCGCGCGCGGCGGCCGCGGCCAGATCGGCGATCAGCGCGGCGGAAGTGCCCGCGAGGCTCGCCGCGATCGACGCGACGAGATCGGTGAGATCGCGCCGGGCATCCCCGGTCGGCTCGAACGGCACGTCCGAGCGCATTCGGGTGATCAGCGCGATGACCAGCTGGGCCTTGGTCGGCCAGCGCCGGTAGAGCGTGGTCTTGGCGACACCTGCCTGGGCCGCGACGCGCTCGACCGAGAGGCCGTCGTACCCCCGGAGGCGGATCTCCGCCGCGGCGGTGGTCAGGATGCGGGCCTCCGCCTCGGGATCGCGTGGTCGTCCTCTGGTCGGCATGGCCACCTCCTCGTTATAACGCTACGCCAGTATCGAAAATACGCGAGCGCAATACGATACGTAAGTAGCGAAACGAAACCGTCGGTGGCCGATGGGAGACTCGCGGGCATGGATGGCTGGGAGTCGATCGCCGCGAGCGCCGTACCGATGACGGGTGGATACGGCGGAGAGACGTATACCGTGAGCGCCGCGGGTGAGGACGCCGTACTGCGGTTGTATCTGCGCGATCCGAATCGGGTGAGCGTGGATGTCGCCCTGATGCGGCTCGTCCGGGGCATCCTGCCGGTGCCGCGTGTGCTCGACGCGAAGCTGGTCGGCTCGGTCGAGGATCCGCCGTATGTGCTCTGCGAGCGACTGCCGGGCGTGAATCTCGAGACCTATCTGCCCACCGCGGCCGAGGACCAGCGCCGTCGTATCGGCGAACAGCTGGGGGAGTTGCTGGCCCGGCTGAGCGGCATGCCGTTCCTGCGCGGTGGCATGTTCGAGGGCGACGACCTGATACCGCGAGAGTTCGACCTCGGCGAGGGGGGATTGGTCGACTGGTACCGAAAGCACGCGGCGGCCATCGCGCTCGATCCGGTTCGCGGCGCCAAGTTGACGGTGGTGCTCGCTGAGGTCGACGACCAGGTGGTGCTCGACGAGGTTGATGACCAGGTGGAGTTACCGCCTGAGCGGTTCTGCCTGGTGCACAGCGACTTCAATCCGAAGAACCTGCTGGTCGATCCCGAGACCGCCATCATCACCGGCCTGGTGGACTGGGAGTTCGCCCACAGCGGTTCGCCGTACACGGATCTCGGTAATCTCCTGCGCTTTTGCGACGACCCGGTGCTGGCGGGCGCCGTACTGGACGTCGTACGGCGACGCGCCCCGGCGCTGGCCGAGCCGTTGCAGAGGCGGGCGCGGGAGGCGGACTTGTGGGCGCTGATCGAGCTCGCCGGCCGGGCCGCGCAGAACCCGGTCGCCGCCGCCGCGCGCGACCTGCTCGCCCAAATGGCCGAATCCGGCGAGCTGGCCGCCGGCCGCCCCGACCTCGACCCGGCGTGACGGTTAGACCTCTCGGGGCGTCGGTCAGGCGGGATCAGGGTTTGGATCTTCATGATGTTGTGATGCCGCGCGGGCCCCGGGGTCGTACATTGTCAGCAGTGCTTCTGGGCGGCGTCGGGTTGTCTCGACGGGTGGCCGGTTTCTCACCGGGCACCCCGGGTTGCCGTGCCCTCACTCATCCACGTATTCTGTGAGATGCGCTACGGGCCCGCGCGACCTCGGACGGAGCAGGCTCGTGCTCGCAGTGGTCGGTGGTGAATCCAAGGTCTTCCTAGACAATCCTTCGGCGGCGCGATCAAACGGCCTGAGCGCACCCGGACGACATCACCCACCCACGGAGCAATTCACCACATGACGGCCAGCATCGAGGCACCTCTCGACCCCGCAGTTCGCATCACCCCGCAGGTAGCGGTCAATGACATCGGGTCGGAGGAAGACTTCCTCGCGGCGATCGATCTGACCATCAAGTACTTCAACGACGGCGACATCGTTGAGGGGACCATCGTCAAGGTCGACCGGGACGAGGTTCTCCTCGACATCGGTTACAAGACCGAGGGCGTCATCCCTTCGCGTGAGCTGTCGATCAAGCACGACGTCGACCCGAACGAGGTCGTCAAGGTCGGCGACCACGTCGAGGCCCTGGTTCTCCAGAAGGAGGACAAAGAAGGCCGCCTGATCCTTTCGAAGAAGCGCGCCCAGTACGAGAAGGCCTGGGGCACGATCGAGAAGATCAAGGAAGAGGACGGCGTCGTCACCGGCACCGTCATCGAGGTCGTCAAGGGTGGTCTCATCCTGGACATCGGCCTCCGCGGCTTCCTGCCGGCCTCGCTCGTCGAGATGCGTCGTGTCCGCGACCTCCAGCCGTATGTCGGCCAGGAGATCGAGGCCAAGATCATCGAGCTCGACAAGAACCGCAACAACGTGGTCCTGTCGCGTCGTGCGTGGCTGGAGCAGACGCAGTCCGAGGTCCGGATGAACTTCCTGACCCAGCTGCAGAAGGGCCAGATCCGCAAGGGTGTCGTCTCCTCGATCGTCAACTTCGGTGCGTTCGTGGACCTCGGCGGCGTCGACGGTCTGGTGCACGTCTCCGAGCTCTCCTGGAAGCACATCGACCACCCGACCGAGGTCGTCGAGGTCGGCCAGGAGGTCACGGTCGAGGTGCTGGACGTCGACATGGACCGCGAGCGCGTCTCGCTGTCGCTGAAGGCGACCCAGGAGGACCCGTGGCAGCAGTTCGCCCGGACCCACCAGATGGGCCAGATCGTGCCCGGCAAGGTCACCAAGCTGGTTCCGTTCGGTGCGTTCGTGCGCGTGGAGGAGGGCATCGAGGGTCTGGTGCACATCTCCGAGCTGGCCGAGCGTCACGTCGAGATCCCGGAGCAGGTCGTTCAGGTGAACGACGATGTGATGGTCAAGATCATCGACATCGACCTCGAGCGTCGCCGGATCTCGCTGTCGCTGAAGCAGGCCAACGAGGGTGTTGACCCCGTGTCGGACGACTTCGACCCCACGCTTTACGGCATGGCGGCGACGTACGACAAGGAAGGCAACTACATCTACCCGGACGGGTTCGACCCCGAGACGGGCGAGTGGCTCGAGGGCTTCGACGCGCAGCGTGAAGAGTGGGAGCGGCAGTACGCCGAGGCCCACACGCGCTGGGAAGCTCACAAGAAGCAGATCGAGGACGCCAAGACGGCGGACGTCGAGGCCGGCGAGGCTTCGACCTACTCCTCGGCCGCCGCGCCGAAGGACGACGCTCCCGTTGAGGGCGCGCTCGCTTCGGACGAGGCCCTGCAGGCCCTGCGTGAGAAGCTGACCGGCCAGGGCTGATCCAGCCTTGGTGTCGCAGTGACTCCGGAACCCCCGCACCCCTTCGAGGGCGCGGGGGTTCCGCATGTTTAGGGTCATACCCATGCTGAGAGTCGGGCTGACCGGTGGAATCGGATCGGGTAAGAGCGAGGTGAGCGCGCGCCTGGCCGCGCGCGGCGCCGTGGTGATCGACGCGGACCTGCTTGCTCGCGAGGTGGTCGCGCCCGGCACGGACGGCCTCGCGGAGGTGATCGAGGCCTTCGGCAACAACATCCTGACCGCGGATGGCGCGCTCGATCGGCCCGCGCTGGGCAAGGTGATCTTCGGTGACGAGACCGCCCGGCGCCGGCTGGAGGCGATCATTCATCCGCGCGTACGGGTCCGCGCGGCCGAGATCGAGGCCGCCGCGGATCCGGAGGCGGTGATCGTGCACGACATCCCGCTGCTGGTGGAGACCGGCCAGGCCGGCCGGTTCGACCTGGTGCTGGTGGTCGACGTACCGCCCGAGGTGCAGCTGACCCGCCTGGTCGCCAACCGGGGCATGAGCGCGGACGAGGCCCGGGCCCGGATCACCAGCCAGGCAACGCGCGAACAGCGCCTGGCGGTCGCCGACGTGGTGGTGCCGAACGACGGCTCACTGGCCGAACTGGACGCGCGGATCGATGATCTCTGGGCCCGGTTGAGCACCGGCCAGATCACGAAAGGGTGACCCCCACGGGGGAAATGATGGGTTGAGCCCGTCCGGGATGAGAGCCTGTCCCGTGGCGTAGCCGGGCGGATCGCCCGGAGCGTCGCTGCCCTCACCGTGGCCGTGCCACGGACCTGAAGACTTAGACGTTTGGAGGATGGCGTGGACTGTCCGCGCTGTAGCTCTGACGTTCCCGACGTATCGCATTTCTGCCACCACTGTGGCAACGACGTGCAAGCCGGGGACTCCGAGCGCAAGAAGGCCTATGCCGCCAGGCCGGACGAGCCCGTCGCGTCGTTCCGGCTGGTTTCGACGATCATGCCGCAGGGAGCCGGCCAGCGCCCGCAGACGTATCGCATCGCGCTCGGCATCGCACTCGGCATCACGGTGATCACCGCCGCCCTCGGGGCGTTGCCGGTGGCCATCATGGTCGCGGCTTTCGCACTTCCGATCGTCTACATCCTCTACTTGTACGACGTGAACCTCTGGGAGGACGAGCCGATCCCGGTCGTGGCTGCGGCGTTCGTGGCCACCGGCGTACTGGCGGCCATCTTCACCTGGTTGTGGCGCGGCAACCTCGGCCTAGCGGTCGAGGGCATCGGTGAGATCGGGGCCGGGCCGAGGCTCCGCGACCTGCTGGTGATGGCCCTGCTGGTTCCGATCGTCTCCGAGGCGATTCGCCAGCTCGGCCCGGTCTACCTGGCTTCGCGGCCCAAGTACGACGACCTGATGGACGGTCTCACCTTCGGTGTCGTCGCTGGTGTCGGCTTCGCCTGCTTCGAGACGCTGGTACTGCACTGGGCCTGGATCAGCGGCGGCTTCGCCGGTCCGGGCGCGGGCGCCGGGGTCTGGATCAGCATCGTGGTGCTGCAGGGCTTCGTGAAGCCGCTCATCTACGGTACGGCGTCCGGTCTCGCGGCAGCCGAGTTCTCCGGTCTGGGCGAGGGATATGACGGTTTCACCCCGCGGTACTTCGTCGGCCTGCTGCAGGCCGTCGGCGCCAACGTGGCCTTCTGGGGCGGGATCTACCTGCTGTCGTTCGTCGGAGGCCCGGGCTCGCTTGTCGGGGCTGTGCTCGGGGTTATCTGGGGTCTGCTCATTCTGGGCGTCCTGGTCATCCGGGTCCGTACGGTGCTTCACAAGGGTCTGCTCGAGGCTGCGCTGGAGTCGGCCGCTCGTGGCGGTACGAACCACTCGTCGGGCGCTCTGGCCTTCTGTGGTCGGTGTGAGATGCCTCTGATCACGCATTCCGACTTCTGCTCCGCTTGCGGCAGTTCGGTCCGGTCCACGCCCAAGGGCGCCCGGGGCGCGGCAACGCCCGTAGCAGCGGGAACAACCGGTACGGACGCCTCGACCCCCGCAGAGGAGCCTCAGGCATGACCGACAACCAGAACCCGCCGTACGGCCCTGGCGGTCAGCCCGGCTACGGCGGCCCGGGTCAGCCGGGTTATCCCGGTCAGGGCGGTCCGGGTGGTCAGCAGCCGCCTCCTGGGTATCAGCCTCCGCCGGGCCAGCAGCCGCCTCCCGGCTATGGGCCTCCTGCGCAGGGTGTACCGCCGCAAGGGCCTCCGCCGGGTTACGGCCAACAGCCCCCGGCCCAGCCGCCATACGGCGGTCAACCAGGCCAAGGTCAGCCCGGGCCTTACGGACCGGGTGGACAGCCCGGACCAGGCCAACCGCCGTACGGACCTCCTGGCCAGCAGTACGGCGGCCAGCCTGGTCCTGCCGGTCAGCCGGGCTATCCGCCGCAAGGCCCCTGGAACCAGGGCGGCCAGGGTGGCCCCGCTGGCTGGGGGCCGGGCGGTCCCGCCGCGCCTCGCAAGAGCAACGCGCAGCTGCTGGTACTCGCGATCGGCGGCTTCGTCGTGGTCGCGATCATCGGCATCGTGCTGGCGTTGACGCTGAACGGTGGCGACGACATCGAGGCCGGGCCCGGTCCGGTGATCACCGAGCCGACGGATGCCCCGACCAGCGACCCGTCCGCGGACCCGAGTACTGACCCGAGCGCCGACCCGAGCGCCGAGCCGACGACCGAGCCCACCGCGGACCCGACGGCGGATCCGACCGCCGACCCGACCGACGGGCCGGACGGCAAGGACATCGGGATCGACGCGGGCAACGGTGTGTTCGTGCGTCCGATGCCGGGTTACGTCCGGACCACGCCCAAAGGCGCGAAGGGCGTCTACCTGCAAAAGCACGGGCAGGGCGCGTTCTGGGTGCAGACCGGCAAGGGCACGGCGTCCGACGCCACCGCGCTGCTGGCCCAGGTGATCTCGGTCGAGAAGAAGGGCATGACCCGTTTCGAGAACACGCCGACCAAGACCGACACCCCGCCCGCCGGTCGCAAGACCAAGGTGACGAAGGTCGAGTCGGTCACGTGGACCGGGGAGCTCGCCGGGCAGAACGGTACTGTGAAGCTGGTTGGCTACATCGGCGTAGTGCAGCGCAGCGATGGTGTGCTGACGCTGGTCCGGTTCTTCTCAGTGCGCAGCGCCGCGGAGGTGGCGAAGTTGGAACTCAAGGGCATGATGTCGTCGGTCGTTCAAAGCCAATGAGTTCCAAGCGCGGTCAAGGGCCGGGGGAGAACCCCTGGGTGAAGAAGGACTCCGGCGCGGGGGAGACCCCCGAGCCGGAGCCTGACCTGCCGCCCTCGCCGTGGAACCACCCGGTCGCGCCGCCACCCGGCAGCCAGACCTGGTCCGGTAACGCCGCACCGGGTACGCCCGGCGGCCGTCAGGCCAGTGGCGGAACGGCCGGCTCCAGCCCCGACACCTGGGGCGATCAGCCTTCGTCTGGCATGCCCGGTTCCGCTCCTGGTCCCGGGCCGGGCGGTCCGCTGAACGGGCCCAGCCCGTTGGGTGGCCCGCCGCCGGGCGCCAACCCGCCGCCGGGCGCCAACCTGCCGGGGGAGCCGACTGGTTGGGGCGCGCAGATCAGCCCGCCGTCGTTGCGGCGGCCGGCGCCCGAGCCCAAGCGCAAGCTGCCGCCTTTTCTGATTCCGGTGGTGGCGGCCGTTGTCGTACTGGCGCTGATCGGCGTCGGTCTGGTCGTGTTCCTGGGTAGCGACGACAAGCCCGCCGCGGACCCGACGAACTCGCCCACGCCGGCCCCGACCACGGTGAGTACGCCGCCCGGTCCGACGTACACGCCGCCGCCGAACGCGCTCAAGGTCGGTTTCGGCGTCACGCTGGTCCCGGCAGACGGCTGGACCGAGTACACCGCCGAGAAGCAGGGCAAGGAGGTGATCGCGCCCGATCCGAACGGCAAGGCGCGGGCCTTCTTCTGGGTCCGGCAGCGGCGGGACATGACGGCCGAGACCTACCTGCTGCGCGTGGTCGAGGGCGAGACCGGGCTGATGGTGGCCCAGCTCGGGGAACTGCAGCGGAACCTGCCGTGCCCGCGCGACGTCTTGGTGGAGTGTGTCGCGATCACCTACACCGGGACGAAGAAGGGCGTGAAGCTGCAGGGCTTTGTGGAGGCCTACCGCCGCAAGGACGGTGTGGTCACCGCGATCGACTTCCAGTCGCGCGACGACTTCGCGGCCAAGGCGACGGCCGACGCGCAGATCATGAAGAAGTCCGTCATCGACAGCATGTAGAACCAGCAGGATCCGAACGCGAAGGACACTCATGAGTCAGCAGTACGGGCCGCCGGGGCAGGGGCCGCAGGGACCGGCCGGACAGGGTGGCCAGTGGCAAGGCCAGGGCCAGCCGCCGTACGGCCAGCAACCCCCGCCGGGCTACAGCGGACCCCAGCAGCCCCAGCAACCGCCGTACGGCGGTCAACCCGGGTATGGCGCTCAGCCCGGCTACGGCCCCGGTCCGGGCGCTCCCGCCGGTCCAGGTGGTCCTGCCGGTCCGGGTGGGCCAGGTGGACCCGGTGGGCCTGGTGGACCGATGGGGCCGGGTGGGCCGCCGGCGCCGATGGGGCCGTTCGGCTTCCCGCCGGGACACCAGTTCGAGCGCAAGAACAAGGGCCTCGGGCGGAACCAGTTGATCGCCATCGGCGGCGGCGCGCTCGCCGTACTGCTGGTGATCCTGGGCGTGGTGCTGCTGGTCAACGGTGGCGACGACGACGCGCCACCGGCCACGCAGCCGACGAGTGAGCCGACGCTGACGAACACGTTCCCGACCAGCGTGCCGAGCCCGACCGAGACCACCCCGACGAAGGGCCCGTACGACGTCGGCGTGGAGATCGGCAACGGCGTCTGGTTCACGCCGACCAAGGGCTGGGTCAAGGATTCGGTCAAGCGGTCCGGCGCGAGCTACCTGCTGCCCTCGCCGGGTGGCGGCGGCTTCATCGACGGCTGGTTCTGGGCGCGGCAGACCAAGCTGATGGGCGCGAAGGAGTTCGCGCACCGCCTGGTCGACATCGAGTCGAACAACCTCGAGCACGTTGTGATCCGGTCCGGCCGGGTGATGAAGTGCCCGAACGAGGCGCTGCGCAAGTGCTACGCGATCAACTACTCGGCCGTGGTGAAGAACAAGGCCGGTAAGAAGATCGTCTTCGCGGGCTTCGTGCAGGCCTTCGAGGACAAGAACGGCCTGACCACCGCGACCGACTCGGCCCTGGGTGGAAACATCTGGAAGAAGACCTACCCGCAGGTCCAGGCCATGATCAACTCGATGCTCAAGTCGTTCTGAGTTCTGATCCATCCCCTGGCCAGGCCCGGTTTCCGGGCCTGGCCAGGGTCATGTCTGGGCCGATCTGAGCCGTCGCTGAGCCGTCGCTGGGCCGTCGCTGGGCCGTCGCTGGGCCTTCGAATTGGCCCGTCGCGGACCCAGGCTGAGGTCGTTCGGCCATCGCATCGGGAGGGTGCTGACGGCCGGACGGGAAAAATGTCGGCGGCGGGCCGTACGGTGGATGCCATGAGACAGGTGACGGATCTCCAGCGTATGGTCGCGCCGCTGAAAGTGGTGTCAGACTTCGAGCCGGCAGGTGACCAGCCGGCCGCGATCGCCGAGCTCGAGCGCCGGATCAACGCCGGCGAGCAGGATGTCGTCCTGCTCGGCGCCACGGGTACGGGTAAGACCGCGACGATGGCGTGGCTGGCCGAGCGGATCCAGCGGCCGATGCTGATTCTGCAGCCGAACAAAACGCTCGCCGCCCAGTTCGCGAACGAGCTGCGCCACTTCTTCCCCAAGAATGCCGTCGAGTACTTCGTGTCGTACTACGACTACTACCAGCCTGAGGCCTACGTGCCGCAGACGGATACCTATATCGAGAAGGACAGCTCGATCAACGAGGAGGTCGAGCGGCTCCGGCACTCGGCCACCTGGTCGCTGCTGACCCGGCGCGACGTGATCGTGGTCGCCACCGTCTCGTGTATCTACGGTCTTGGCTCCGCCGATGAGTACCTGAACCGCATGATCCACGTGAAGGTCGGCGACGAGATGGATCGCGACGGCCTGCTCCGCAAACTCGTCGGCGTGCAGTATGCGCGAAACGACCTCGCGGGCACGCGCGGCACGTTCCGGGTCCGGGGCGACACGCTTGAGGTCTTCCCGGTGTACCAGGAGCTCGCCGTTCGGGTGGAGTTCTTCGGCGACGAGATCGAGCGCGTGATGACGCTGCACCCGCTCACCGGCGAGGTGCTCAGCGAAGAAGAAGAGCTCTACATCGGCGCCGCCACCCATTACGTCACCGCTCCGGAGAAGATGGAGCGGGCGATCGCCGGGATCGAGGCCGAGCTGGCCGAGCGCCTCGCGGAACTCGAGCGTGGCGGCCAACTGTTGGAGGCCCAGCGCCTCCGGATGCGCACGACGTACGACATCGAGATGATGCGCCAGATCGGCACCTGCTCGGGTATCGAGAACTACTCCCGCCATACCGACGGCCGCGAGCCCGGCACGGCACCACACTGCCTGCTGGACTACTTCCCCGAGGACTTCCTGCTGGTCATCGACGAGTCGCACGTCACCGTGCCGCAGATCGGCGGCATGTACGAGGGCGACATGTCCCGTAAGCGCACGCTCGTGGAGCACGGTTTCCGCCTGCCCTCCGCGATGGACAACCGGCCGCTGCGCTGGGAGGAGTTCCTGGAGCGGATCGGCCAGACGGTCTACCTCTCCGCCACCCCGGGGCAGTACGAGCAGGACAAGTCCGACGGCTTCGTCGAGCAGATCATCCGCCCGACCGGCCTGATCGACCCCGAGGTCATCGTGAAGCCGACCAAGGGCCAGATCGACGACCTGATCCACGAGATCCGGATCCGCACCGAGCGCAACGAGCGCGTCCTGGTGACCACGCTGACGAAGAAGATGTCCGAGGACCTGACGGACTACCTGCTCGAGATGGGCATCCGTACGCGCTATCTGCACAGCGAGGTCGACACCCTGCGCCGGGTCGAACTGCTGCGCGAACTACGCATGGGGGAGTACGACGTACTCGTCGGCATCAACCTGCTCCGGGAAGGTCTCGACCTGCCCGAGGTCTCGTTGGTGGCGATCCTGGACGCCGACAAGGAGGGCTTCCTGCGCAGCGGGCGATCGCTGATCCAGACGATCGGCCGTGCGGCCCGAAACGTCTCCGGCGCCGTCTTCATGTATGCGGACAAGATCACGCCCTCGATGGAAATGGCGATCGAGGAGACGAACCGCCGCCGCGAGAAGCAGGTCGCGTACAACAAGGCCCACGGCGTCGACCCGCAGCCGCTGCGCAAGAAGATCGCCGACATCACCGACATGCTCGCCCGCGAAGATGCCGACACGGCCGAACTGCTCGGCAACGGGCGGTCCCAGAGCCGGGGCAAGGCACCGGTGCCAGGCGCGCTGGCCAAGACGAAACCAGGGGAGAAGGCCCGCGAACTGGCCGGCGGCATGCCGTCGTCCGATCTGGCCGACCTCATCCAGCAACTGACCGACCAGATGCACAACGCCGCCGCCGAACTCCAGTTCGAGGTCGCCGCCCGCTACCGCGACGAGATCTCCGAACTCAAAAAGGAACTCCGCCAAATGGTCCAAGCCGGCGCCAAATAATCGCCCACCCGCCGAGTCGGCCATCAATCCACTCGGCGGGTGGCCTCTGGCAGAGCTGGCCCATCGGGCGGGTTGTCCATCGGGCGGGTCTCCCGGGCGGGTGGCCAAACGGGCCTCGGCTCTGGGACTCGACGGGGTCGGTCGGAGCGGTCGTTCGGCTGCGGTGGTGGCCAATGCGGTGGTGGCCAATGCGGCCGGTGGTCTGGTGCACTGGGGGTCGGGCGTGGATGGAGGATGGATGAGGCTGAGCGGGAAAGAACTGCTTGAGCATTGCCTGGCCAAGCCGGGGGCGTGGCAGGACGAGCCGTGGGAGGGCGACGTCGTGGCGAAGGTGAGCGACAAGATCTTCGCGTTCCTCGGCGGTGGTGATTCCGTCGGCATCAAGTGCGGCCGGAACCGTGAGGAGGCCGACGAGCTGATCGCGGCCTACCCCGAAGACGTCTCCGTGATGGCGTATATCGGCCGCTCCGGCTGGAACACCGTGAAACTCGGCGGCAGCGTGCCGGATGACGAGATCCTGGAACTGGTCGACGCCTCGTACGACACGATCGTCGCGAAACTCCCCAAGTCCCGCCGCCCCCTCGCCAACGACTGACTACCCAACTCGCCGACGCCCCGATCGGCCGCTCGGCGCGTGGCCAGCAACCTCCACGTTGGTCCGTCGGGCTGTCGGGGAGGGCCGGCTGTGGCGTCGTTGGTCCGGTTGGCCGGGCCGGTGGCCGGTCTGGTGGCTGCTCCGGACTGGTCGCGTGTGCGTCGGCCTCGGCTCCTCGGTTCAGGCCGGCTGCAGGGGACTGGGGGCGGGGGCAACTGTCGTGCGCTGTGGTATTCCCGAGTGTTGCGTGAGCATCCCAACAGGTAGAACGGGTGTCCCGGATTTGGAACAACTGGGTGTCAGCCATCAGAATGGGGGTCGTTGAAGGGGAGTATTCCTTCGCAGCGGTATCGTCATCACGGTCGGAGGGCAACCCCTTCACCCGGTGCCGCTGGCCCGGCCCGCTACATATGCGCCAGGCGGAAGAGACCTTCGGAGTCCGTCTTTTCGTCTGAGCTCCGGAGGACCTGTGGACGTTCACCCGTACGTCTGGTACATCACCGTTGGCGTTCTGCTCGCGGTGCTCGCGTTCGATGTTTTTGTCATCGGACGCCGCCCGCATGAGCCGAGCACCAAGGAATCGGCGTCGGCGATCATCTTCTACGTTTCGATGGCCCTGATCTTCGGTCTGGGCGTTTGGTACTTCTCCGGCGGGCGGTATGCCGGAGAGTTCTACGCCGGCTGGCTCACCGAGTACAGCCTCAGCGTGGACAATCTGTTCATCTTCCTGATCATCATGAGCCGCTTCGGCGTGCCCAGGAAGTACCAGCAGACCGCACTGCTGGTCGGCATCATTCTCGCGCTGGTGTTCCGTGGCATCTTCATCGCGCTCGGCGCGGCCGCGATCAACCAGTTCTCGTGGATCTTCTACATCTTCGGCGCCTTCCTGATCTACACGGCGGTCCATCTGGCTCGCCAGGGGGAGAACGACGATGAGGACTACCAGGAGAACGCGGTCATCCGGTTCGCCAAGCGCCGCCTGCCGGCCACCGACGAGTACAACGGCGTCAAGCTGACGGTGAAGCAGAACGGCAAGCGGCTGATCACGCCGATGGCCATCGTCATCATCGCGCTCGGTACGACGGACCTGCTGTTCGCGCTCGACTCGATTCCCGCGATCTACGGTCTGACCCAGGAGCCGTTCCTGGTCTTCACGGCCAACGTGTTCGCGCTGATGGGTCTTCGCCAGCTGTACTTCCTGCTGGGTGACCTGCTGCGCCGCCTGGTGTACCTGTCGCTCGGTCTGTCGGTTGTGCTCGCGTTCATCGGTGTGAAGCTGGTGCTGCACGCCATGCACGAGAACGAGCTGCCCTTCATCAACGGCGGCAAGCACGTGGAGTGGGCGCCGGAGGTGCCGATCTGGGTGTCGCTCGGGTTCATCATCATCACCCTGGGCATCACGACGATCCTCAGCCTGCGCAAGTCCCGGCGCGACGCCGCCCGCGGCGAGGACCCGGCCGCGGCCGGATCCGTGCCGCCGAGCGATGGGCCCAAGCCCGGCGACTCCGGCAACGCGGCGGTCGGCAGCACCACGGCGAACGGTGCGACGGTCGACAGCGCGGCCCGAAGCGGCGTACAAGATGTCTCGGACGAGCCCAGCAAGTCGGGTTCGGCAAAGAAGTCCTGATCAAAGCCCGGTCCTAGAGTTCGGCTCTAGCCAGCGAAAGCCCCGGTTCTCCACCTAGCAGGGAGAGCCGGGGCTTTCTCGTGCCCACCGTGCGGCAAGGAAGCCCACTGTGCGGCGAGAAGCCGCGGAGCCCTGGGAAAGGGAGGCCGCTAGGTGGAGGAGCGGGCGATGAGGGTGGTGGGGTAGGTGACGGCGGCGGGTTGCTGGCCGTTGATGACCTCGTTGAGTAGGCGGACCATCTCCGCGCTGATGCGTTCCAACGGCTGGCGCATGGTGGTGAGCGGCGGCTGCACCGTGGCGGCGAGACCCGAGTCGTCGAAACCGCCTACCGCGACATCACCCGGTACGGCGAGACCGCGCGCCGCCAACGTGGTGAGGGCGCCGGCGGCCATCAGGTCCGACGCGACGAACACGGCATCGAGGTCCGGCCTGCGATCCAGCAGTTCCGCCATCGCGCGTTGCCCGCTCGCCCGGGTGTAGTCCCCGTGCGCGACCAGCTCCTCGTCGTACGAGTCGCCGAGTTCGTCGCGATAGCCCTGCAGACGCAGTACGCCGCCGGGGGTGTCGAGTGGCCCGGTGATGGTCGCGACGTGCCGTCGCCCGCGATCGAGCAGGTGCCGGACCATCTCGCGGGCGCCCGCGACGTCGTCCGCCGCGACGTGCGCGACCTTGCCCTCGTAGCCGAGTGGCGTGCCGCAGGCAACCATCGGCACCTGCTCGTGGAGCAGACTGGCGACGACCTGGTTGTCCCGGTGGGACGAGATCAGCAGTACGCCGTCCACGTGCCCGGCGGTGACGTACTCGGTGACGCGCCTTCGTTCCTCGGCCGTGCCCGCCACCATCAGCAGCAGCGGCATGTCGAGTTTGGCGAGCGCATCGGCCGCGCCACGAAGCAGGACGGCGAAGTTCGGGTCCTCGAACAGCAACTGATGTGGTTCGGTGAGCAGGAACGCGACCGAGTTGGACCGGCCGGTCACCAGACTCCGGGCGTGCCGGTTCGCGGCGTACCCGGTTGAGCGGATCGCGGCGTTAACGGCGGCGAGTGCGTCCGGTGAGACCCAGTGGCCGCCGTTCAGCACCCGGGAGACCGTGCCGCGGGAAACTCCCGCGACCGCGGCCACATCCTTGATGGTCGGACGCCTGCGCCCGCCGTTCTCCGCCACGAACCGAGAGTTTATGACCACCTCAACTCTTGACCCCGCCGGCCGCGAGATCGACACGCCAGTACCGCTGGAGGGTGAGGAACAACGCCAGCAGGGGCAGGATCGACAGCAGTGAGCCGGTGATCACCGAGATGTAGAGCGCGGGTTGCGAGGCGCCCTGGTTGAGCAGGCCGGACAGTCCGACCGTGAGCGGGAACAGCCGGTCGTTGCCGAGCATGATGTACGGCAGCAGGAAGTTGTTCCAGATCGCCACGAACTGGAACAGGAACACCGTCACCAGCCCCGGCGCCATCAACGGAACCGCCATCGAACGGAAGATCCGGAAGTCCCCGGCGCCATCGGCCCGGGCCGCCTCCACGATGTCGTCCGGTACGGCGGCCGCGGCGTAGATCCGGGCCAGGTAGATGCCGTACGGGCTGATGATGCTCGGCAGCAGCACGGCCCAGTAGGTGTTGGTCAATCCGAGCTCGGCCAGCATCAGGTACTGCGGAATGGCCAGCACCACGCCCGGTACGAGCACACCCGCGAGCAGCAAATTGAAGATGGCCGCCTTCCCCGCGAAGGCGTACTTCGCCAGGCCATATCCGGCGGCGGCCGACACGACCGTCGAGAGCAGCGCGCCCACGCCGGCATACAACGCGGTGTTGGCCATCCAGCGCCAGAACAGGCCACCGCGATATGCGGTCAGCTCGGCGATATTGCTGAACAGGTGGGTCGACGGCCGGAACGTGTTGGTGGAGAACAGGTCGGCTCCACTCTTCGTGGACGCGATCAGCACCCACAACACCGGCAGCAGGCAGTAGGCCGCGCCAAGCAACAGCAGCGTCGTACCGATCGGGCTGCGCTTGCCGTCCGGGGAGCGCCGGTCGGCAACAGGACCCGGCGTCTCGCGTACGGCCGGTTCCTGTACCAAGGTCGTCATCGGCCCTCCTGGCTGAACGCGCGGTTCTGGACCAGCCGCAGAAATCCGAACGACAGCACGAACGTCGCCAGCGCCAGGATGACGGAGGTCGCGGCGGCCGAGTGCAGGTCGTTGCGGGTGAAGGCGTCGCGATAGACCTTCATCAGCGGTGTCCAGGTGCTGGAGATGTTGTTGGTGAGCGGCCGCAGGGTGGTCGGTTCGGCGAAGACCTGCAGGGTCGCGATCAGCGAGAAGACAAAGGTCATGATCAGCGACGGCATCACGATCGGCACCTTGATCCGCCAGGCGATCGCGATCTCGCTGCAGCCGTCCAGCTTGGCGGCCTCGTAGATGTCGGTCGGAATCGCCTTGAGCGCGGTGTAGATGACGATCATGTTGAAGCCGACGCCACCCCAGACCGCGATGTTGGCGATCGCGTAGATGATCAGCCCGGACGACAGCGGGTTCGGTAGCACCTGGCCGGCCTTGTCCGCCAGCGAGTGGAACGGGCTGACCGACGGCAGGTACAGGAATCCCCACAACAACGAGGAAATCACCGCGGGTACGGCGTACGGCAGGAAGATCGACAGCCGGGTGAAGCCCTTCACGCTGGTGCGCGGGCTGTCGAGCAGCAACGCGAACAGCAGAGCCAGTCCGAGCATGGCGGGTACTACCAGCAGGCCGTAGGCCCCGATCCGGAGCAGGCTCGAGGCCAGCTCCGGATCGCCCAGCGCGCGCGTGTAGTTCGACAGCCCGGCCCAGACTTCCTCGCGAGCGCCCTTGCCGAGGCCGAGGCCCTTCACCTTGACGGTTCGCAGGCTGAGGTAGATCGCGTACACGATCGGCAGCGCCAGGAAGGCGATGAACAGCAGCATCGCCGGCGCGAGGAAAACGTACGCCGTCAGCGGGCGACGGGGCGATTTGCTCACTTGACCGTGAATCCGGACTTCTGGAGGTCCTCGCGGGTGATCTTCTGCATCGCCTTCACCGCGGCGGTGAACGCGCTCCGGGACTTCGCCTCGGTGGCCTTGCCGAACTCATCGGTGTAGGCGGAGTAGGCGACGTTCACGTTCGGGCCGAAGGTGAAGCTGCGGGCCGTCTTGGCGGTCTCGGCCGCGACGGTGTAGAAGTCCGGCTGGTTGCTGAAGAAGGCCGGGGGAGCGGAGAGCGCCTTCTCCTGTCCAGGCTGGTCCGCCGGGTAGAGGGCGCTCTTCGTGACCAGAGCGGCTACAGCGTCCTGGGAGGTGTTGAGCCACTCGGCGAACTTGGCCGCTTCTGCCGGGTGCTTCGACTGCGTAGTTACTGCAGTCGCGGAACCACCCCAGTTGCCCGTGGCGGGTTGGGAGGCGTCCCACTGCGGCATAGGCGCCATCGCCCACTTGCCCTTGGTGGCGGGCGCGTTGCCTTCGAGAACTCCCGGGGCCCAGACGGCCGACAGCCAGCCGACCTGGGTGCCGTTGTTCAGGGCCGCGTTCCATTCGGGCGTGTACATCGGCTTGTTCGCGATGACTCCGGACTCGACCAGTCCGCCCCAGTAGTCCGCGACCTTGAGGGTGGCCTCGTCGTCGACCGAGACCGACCAGGCTTCACCGTCGATACCCCACCAGGAGGCGCCGGCCTGCTGCGCCAGACCGACGAACCAGCCCGGGTCGTTGGCCGAGAAGGTGCCGAGGTACTTCTTGGGGTCCGCCTTGTGCAGCTTGGCCGCGACATCGGCGTACTCGTCCCAGGTCTTCGGCACGGTCAGCCCGAGCGACTTGAAGATATCCGCGCGGTAGTAGAACTGCATCGGCCCGGAGTCCTGCGGAATGGCGTACACCGCGTCGCCACCCAGGGTGACGGACTTCCAGACGCTCTCCGGGAAGTGACCGGCGGTGTCCTTGCTGACGTGGCCCGCGATGTCGGCGAGGGCGTCGGAGGAGACGAGGGTCGGGATCTTCTGGTACTCGGCCTGCATCAGATCGGGCGCGCCGCTGCCGGCCTTGATCGCGGTGAGCAGCTTCGTCACCGCCGCGTCGCCGCCGTCCTGCTTGTTGACGGTGACCTGGATCTCCGGGTGCTGGGCGTTCCAGGCGCTCACCACCTTGTCCATGTTCGGCGCCCAGGTCCAGAAGTTCAGCTTGACCGGCTGCTGCGGCTTGCTGCCGCTGTCCGTGGCGCTGGGGCTGTCGCCGCCGGAGCACCCGGTGAGCGCCAGTGCCGCTGCCGCCGCGAGCGCGGTGAGCCGACGGGCCGTGTTGCTTCGCATCGTGATTCCTCCTCAGGGGACAGCCGCTGGCTCCAGGCATTCGGGATCGGCCGGGCGGCGACTGTGCACGTTCACAGTGCAGTGCGGTTCACATACTTGTCAACGGCGGGTTTCGTGCTGTTTCCTTAGCGTTGCGAGCGCCAGTTCGCCCTGTGAGCGTGCACAGCTTTGAGGAGCCAGCTTGAGCCCCACACCGCACCGCCCCAACCTGGACCGGTTGTTCGGCGAGGTCCCGGCGATCAAATACGGTGGCGATTACAACCCCGAGCAGTGGCCCGAGGAGCTTTGGCCGACCGATATCGAGCTGATGCGCGAGGCCGGGGTGAACCTGGTCAGCATCGGGATCTTCTCCTGGGCGTTGCTCGAGCCCCGTGAGGGTGAGTACGACTTCGGCTGGCTGGACCGCCTGTTCGCGATGCTGCACGAGGCGGGCATCCGGATCAGCCTCGGTACGCCGACCGCCTCGCCGCCCGCCTGGTTCTTCCACCGCTATCCCGAGGCCCGGGTCGTCACCCGCGACGGTATGACGCTGGGCTTCGGCTCCCGCGGCATGGCCGACCCGAGCTCCGCCGCGTACCGCCGGGCGAGCGCCTCGATCGCGAACGCCCTGGCCGAGCGGTACGGCAAGCACCCGGCGCTGGCCATCTGGCACGTGCACAACGAGTACGGTGCGCCCGTCTCCGAGTGCTACTCCGACGAAAGCTGCCGCGCCTTCCGGATCTGGCTGCAGGAGCGGTACGGAACCCTGGACGCCCTCAACGCCGCCTGGGGTACGGCGTTCTGGGGCCAGGCGTACGGCGAGTGGGAGCACATCTCGGCTCCGGCGGAGTCGGCGAGTGTGGTGAATCCGGCCCAGCGGCTGGACTTCGCCCGGTTCAGCTCGAACGCCTTGCTGGAGTGCTTCATCATCGAGCGCGACGTGATCCGGGCGAAAAGCCCGGACGTGCCGATCACCACCAACTTCATGGCGGGTACCTGCCCATCGGTCGACCTGTGGAAGTGGGCGAACGAGGTCGACATCGTCGCGAACGACCATTATCTGATCGCCGAGGACACCCGGGCCCAGGTCGGTCTGGCGCTGTCAGCCGATCTGACCCGCTCGATCGCGGGCGGACGGCCGTGGATGCTGATGGAGCACTCGACCTCGGCGGTCAACTGGCAGCCCCGCAACGTCGCCAAGCGGCCGGGGGAGATGGCCCGGAACGCGCTGGCCCATCTCGGCCGGGGCGCGGACGCGATCATGTTCTTCCAGTGGCGGGCCTCCCGCTCGGGCGCGGAGAAGTTCCACTCGGCGATGGTGCCGCACGCCGGTACGCGAAGCCGGATCTGGTCGGAGGTCTGTGCCCTCGGCAGCGATCTCGGCCGGCTGGCGGAACTGACCGGCTCCGAGGTGAAGGCGGAGGCGGCGATCCTTTGGGACTGGGAGTCGTTCTGGGCCCAAGACCTGGAGTGGCGACCGAGCGAGGACGTGTCCCATCGCGAACGGATCGACGCCTGCTACGACCGGATGTGGCGGGACAAGGTCACGGTCGATTTCGCTCATCCCGAGGCGGACCTGACGTCGTACCGGCTGGTGGTGGCGCCCGCGTCGTACCTGCTGAGCCAGGCGGCGGCCGACAACCTCCGGCGGTACGTCGAGGCCGGTGGCACGCTGGTGGTGTCGTACTTCTCCGCGATCGTCGACCAGTACGACGCGGTCCACCCGGGTGGTTACGTGGCGCCGCTGCGCGACGTACTCGGCCTGACGGTGGAGGAGTTCCTGCCGTTGCGGGCGGGCGAGAAGGTCCAGCTCGATCAGCCGGGGCTGACCGGGGACGTGTGGGCGGACGCGATCACGCTGGAAGGCGCCGAGGTGATGACGGTGTTCGAGGACGGCCCGGCCGCGGGTGGTCCCGCCATCACGCGGAACACCCTGGGCGACGGCAAGGCCTGGTACGTCTCAACCCGGTTGACCGTCGAGGACCTGGCTGTCGTGTTCAACCGGGCCTACCAGGACGCGGGCATCGACGTGCCGGCGGATCTACCTGAGGAGCTCGAGCTGGTCCGGCGATCGGGCCAGGGCGTCGATTACCAGATCGCGATCAACCACGGCGACAAGCCGTTCGACCTCGCAGTCGGTGGTACGGACCTGTTGTCCGGTCAAGACGGCGATTCGCACAAGGTCCCGCCAGGCGGCGTCCGAGTTATCCGAACCGCTGGAGCGAGCTAGAGCCGGGCGGCAGCGACCAAGGTGCTAAGGCGCTCCGGGGCCAGTGCTTCGTCCTCAAGGACTTTGCCGGTCTCTGAGGCGTGCAGCATCCCGGCGGGGGATACGAAGCCGACGTGGTGCACGGTGTCGCCTGGCCGGGCGAAGAAGTACAAGTCGCCCGGCTGGGCCTCGTCCACTGCGACGTGTTCGAGCGCGTCGCACTGGTCATGCGCGTCGCGAGGCGTTCTGAGGCCCACAACCCGGTTAACCGCGTGGATCAGTCCAGAGCAGTCGAGCCCGTACGCC
Source organism: Kribbella deserti (assembly GCF_042434725.1). Classification (NCBI taxonomy): domain Bacteria; kingdom Bacillati; phylum Actinomycetota; class Actinomycetes; order Propionibacteriales; family Kribbellaceae; genus Kribbella; species Kribbella deserti. The sequence continues at coordinate 202,305 of NZ_JBHLTC010000018.1, forward strand.
GACGTACCGCCCCACAAGTACTGCAGGCCGAGGAACTGCGATCCGAGCCGTAACCGCTCCATAGCGTCAGCAGGTTCGCTCACCACTCGCACGGCCTCATCCGCTAGCCAGCCCGAACCGCCGTCGGGCAAGGCCACCCGGACATACCCGTCCGTGCGCTCGGTCGAGGCCAGCACGGTCCCGAACGACAACTCCAGCAAGGGCGATCCACCCGGCTCGGCCATCAACTGCGTCAGCGGTACGGCGACCGCGACCGGGTCCGACGCCGCGGCCGGGAGTTCGCCGAGATGGCTTGACGGGATCCAGCCGGGATAGCCGAGGGGATCGCTCGACGAGGGCTGCCAGGGCGCGATGATCTCGGACCAGCCGTCGCGCTCGGACCGGATCAGCACCGGCTCGGCGTACAGGGCCTGGGTCAACGTTCGCCCGTGCAGGCCGAGGCGGACCTCGGTGTTCATCGAATCGGCCCAGGCGGCGACGTCGGGCGTGGCCGCGATGGCGGGAGCGTCCAGATCGCGAGGAGCTTCGGGGGAGGTCCAGACCGTGCTGACTCCGACCTTGATGGCGGCTAGCTTCATACCGGTAACCCTGTCACGTCGAGGCCATTGGCCGAAGGTAAACGGATGTCGGCGCCGTCATAGCTGATGCCGCCGGTGACGGACGGTTCAGCCAGCCACCACGCCGCGTCAAGATCGCTCACCGCGGTGGTCGGATACGCGGCCACCAACGCCGCAGCTGCGCCGACTCCGACCGGGCCTTCCATCATCGAGCCGACGACCGTACCGAGGCCATGGGCGCGAGCCAGTTCGAGCAGCGTGCGGGCCGGGCCGAGGCCGCCGCACTTGGCGAGCTTGACGTTCACCAGGTCGGCCGCGCGATGCCGGATCACCGCCACCAGATCGCGTACGCCGAAGACCGACTCGTCGGCCAGGATCGGCGTACTGACCCGGTCGACGATCCAGGCCATGCCGTCGAGATCGGCCGCGGGCACGGGCTGTTCGACCAGTTCGATGTCGAGGCCCGCGTCCTCCATCGCGCGGATCGCCCGGACGGCGTCACGCGCGGTCCAGCCCTGGTTCGCGTCGAGCCGGATGCGCGGTTCAGGGCCGACAGTCGTACGCACCCGCTGGACCCGCTCGAAATCGGCGAGCCCGTCGCCGGTCCCCACCTTGATCTTGAGTACGTCGAACCCGTCCGCGATCCGGGCCTGCGCGGCCGTCGCGAGGCTGTCGGCGTTCCCGGCGGACAACGTCACGTCGGTTCGCACGGTCGTGACGCTCGAGCCGAGGAATCCCTGCAGGCTCTGGCCGGTTCGGCGCGCGGCCAGATCGTGCAACGCGACGTCGACCGCGGCCTTCGCGCCGAAGTTGCCGACGGCCGCGTCCTGCACCCGGCGAAGTGCCTCGGTCAGGTCGTCGGGTCCGAGACCGTTGAGCGCGGCGGCGAGTGGTCCCTCGACACAGGCCTGGGCGCCGGCGAGCGATTCGCCCGTCACCTTCCAAACCTGCGGAGCCTCGCCCCAGCCGCTCAGGCCGTCGGCCGACAGCTCGACCAGCAGCGAGTCCGCGTGCGTCGCCGTGCGCAGCGCCGTCACGAACGGGGTGTGCAGCGGAGCCGAAACGAGATGCGTTGTGAGCTTCACCGAACCGCCGCCAAGTCGTGCCGGTGGGCAAACGCCGCCGCGGCGATATCGGCGATCAGCGCCTGGGCCGTTGCTTCGGGCAACGAAGAGCTCGTGCACACCGCCAGCACAAACGGATCCGCGTCGGCCGGGCGCACGATGCCGCCGTCGTGGCGAACGCGATCATCCCAGCCGTTCTTGTGCTCCACCCGGGTCCCGGCGGGCAGCAGCTTGGGGATCTCGTCGTTCCACTCGTTGGCCGCCAGCAGGTCCCGCAGGTACGTGCAGGAACCGGCCGAGGCCGCCTTGTTGTTGCCAACGGCCACCAGTACGGCGGCCAGGTCGGCGGGGCTCATCACGTTGTTGATACCGGCGTCGCGGGCGCGGACGTCATCGATACCGCGCTGGATCACACTGCGGCCCGAGCCGAATTCGGCCAGCACGGCGTTCGCCTTGTCGATGCCGACCAGGTCGAGCACCAGATCGGTGGCGAGATTGCCCGACACGGTGATCATGTTCGTGGCCACCCAGCGCAGCGTGACCTCGTTGCCCATCTCCTGCCAGACCGTCTTCGAATCGTCGTTCGCCTCGGTCAGCCCGAACCGGCCGCCGGCCGCCGACGGGAAGTCGTTGTGCACGGTGATCTTCTGGTCCAGGTCGAGCCGCCCGGCCTCGACCTCGCGCATCATCGCGATCGCCACCGGTAGTTTCATCGTGCTGGCCGAGTAGTGCGTGCGGTCCGCGTCAGCGGTGAAAACCGCGGTCCCGTCCATCCGCCCGAGCCAGACCCCGAACTCCCCGGTCCCGGCCACGCCCTCGAGCAGTTCCGTAATTCCCATGCCCGCCACCCTCGCATATCCGCCGCAGCTCCGCCTGCCGGATCCCCGGGGTTTTCCCACGATGGAAAACCCTGCGCCTTCACGGGCCTGGCAGACTGCCCGGGTGTTCGTAGCGCGTGGGATCGGGTTGGTACTGGGGTTCGTGGCGGATCGTGTTCTGGGTGATCCGGAGCGCTACCACCCTGTAGCCGGGTACGGGCAGGCCGCCGCGGCGCTGCAACAACGGATGTACGCCGACTCCCGCGCGGCCGGTACGGCGTACACGGTCGTGCTGGTCGGTACGGCGACTGCCGCCGGTCTAGCTGTCGAGAAGCTGGCCAACCGCCATCCAGTGGTTCAGGCCCTTGCGACTGGCGTAGCCACTTGGGCGGTTCTAGGCGGTCGCAGCCTCGAGAGGGAAGCCGAGATCATGGCGTCGCACCTAGACGCCGGGGACATGCCTGCCGCTCGCAAACGCCTGAGCCACCTCTGCAGCCGCGACGCGACAGACCTGGTTCCAGCGGAACTGGCGCGGGCAACGGTCGAGTCGATCGCGGAGAACACCTCGGACGCTTGCGTTGCACCCCTGCTCTGGGGAGGCGCCTTCGGCGTACCGGGGCTTGTCGGTTATCGCGCGGTCAACACGCTCGACGCGATGGTGGGCTACCGCTCGGCGAAGTACCTGAAGTTCGGCTGGGCCTCGGCTCGGCTGGACGACGTGGCGAACTACCTGCCGGCCCGGGCGTGCGCCGTACTCACCGGGCTGGTCGCGGGAAGGCCTGCCGAGGCCTGGCGGATTTGGCGTCGCGACGCGCCCGGCCATCCGAGTCCGAACGCGGGACCGGTGGAGGCCTCGTTCGCCGGAGCGCTCGGGCTTCGCCTGGGCGGTTCGAACACCTACGGGAACGAGGTGGAGGACCGGGGCACGCTCGGCGACGGCCCGCGCCCCGGCGTACCCGACATCCGCCGTACCGCCGACCTCGCCCGGCGCGTCGCGATTGCGGCCGCGGCCACCGCCGTGGTGCTGTCTTTCCGTACCGGTAGGAAGGGGACCTCCTGATGGGGTTGAGCAAGCGGCCGCTGCGGATCGCGCTGGTGCGGCACGGCGAGTCCGAGGCCAACCTGGACAAAAGCATCTTCGAGCGCGTGCCAGACCACGCCATTCCGCTCACCCCACACGGCTGGCAGCAGTCGGCCAAAACCGGCGCGGAACTGCGCGAGCTGTTCGAGAACGAGCCCGTCCGCGTCTACGTCTCGCCGTACCTGCGGGCTTTGCAAACCCTGGAGGGCCTCGGCATCGACGACCTGGTCGAGACTGCCCGGGAGGAGCCGCGGCTGCGGGAACAGGACTGGGCGAACTACCAGGACACTGCCGACATCCTCCGCCAGAAAGAACTGCGCAACTCCTACGGCCACTTCTTCTACCGGTTCACGCATGGCGAGTCCGGGTCGGACGTGTACGACCGGGTCTCGACGTTCCTGGAGACGATGCACCGCGACTTCGAGAGCGCGGACGCGCCGCGGAACATCCTGCTGGTCTCGCACGGTCTGACGATGCGGCTGTTCTGTATGCGCTGGTTCAAGTGGTCCGTGCGGTTCTTCGAGACCCTGTCGAATCCGGACAACGCCGAGACCCGGGTCCTGCTCCGGCAGCCCGATTACCGCTACAAGCTCGATCGGCCGTTCGACCAGTGGTGCGACTACACCCCCACGCCACGCGAACGCTCCGCCTGGCTCTGACCCCGGAATGAGCCAACCGGCGTCTAGGGTCGCGGGGAACTTCGGATTGGGAGGCCGTTCATGAGGGATCTGCTGCGCGATGTCACGCTCGAACTGCTGGAGACGCTCGACGAGGCGCAGAGCAGCGCGATCCGGGCGCCGTTCGATGTGGACGACCGGCTCGAGTGGACGTACCTGCCGGGCGCTCGTCCCGGGCTGACCCTCGGGGAGATGACCGCGGACCAGCGAGTGCTCGCGCGGCGGCTGATCGAGATCGCCTGCAGTGAGCGCGGCCTGACCGACGCACTAGGCGTGATCGCGGCCGAGGGCATTCGGCGCAACCTCCCGCAGCTCGCGCCGGGTTCGACCGTCGACCTGTTCGAGGACCAGCGGTATTTCCTGCGCATCCTCGGTGATCCCGCCGGCGACGAGCCGTGGGCCTGGCGGCTCAACGGCCATCACCTGGCCCTCCACCAGACCGTCACCGCCGCGGGCGTTTCGATCACGCCGCAGTTCTTCGGTTCCGAGCCGACGACCGTGCTCGAAGGCCCGCACACCGGCCGGCGGTTCCTCGCGGCGGAGGAGTGGCTCGCCCGCGACCTGCTCGCCGCGCTCGAACCAGCCCAGCGGGAGCTCGCGATCGTCTCCCCGGACGCGCCGGACGACATCCTCACCCGGTTCGACCCGGTCGCGGATCCGGGCCTGCTGCACAAGGGCCTGCCGTACGGCGAACTCGATCCGCGCCAGCGCGACCTGTTCACCCGCCTGGTCGACCAGTACGTCGGCCGCGCGGCCGAACCGATCGCCCAGCGCGCGTGGCACGACATCACCGACGCGGGCATCGAGCAGCTGACCTTCGCCTGGGCGGGTAGCCCGAAACCAGGCGAAGGCCACTACTACTCGATCGCCGGCCCGACGTTCCTCCTGGAGTACGACAACACCCAGGACGAGGGAAACCACATCCACTCGGTCTGGCGCGATCTGCGCAACGACTGGGCCCACGACCTCCTAGCCGCCCACTACGCCGCCCATAGCTAACGGACCTCAGGACCCGTAAAGCCAGAACTCGTACAGCGAATAGCCGTACGTCGTCGCGCGGGTGACACCTTGCATCCGCACGAACTTGACCGGCTCGGGCGCATTGAGCGTGACGGTGTCGTCCTTGCAGGTCGACGTGCCGACCGTGGCCGCGTCACGCCAACTGGTCCCATCGGCCGAAACCTGGATCCGGTACGCCGACGCGCAAGCCGCCTCCCAGAACAAGCGAGCCGAGCTGACCCGCGCGGGCTGCGCGAGCGTGAGCTGGAGCCACTCGCCGTTGGCATAACCGGACGCCCACCGTGTGGTCAGATCGCCATCGTTGACGTGCCGGGCGGCCAGCCGATCCAGACCCGCCTCCACGGACGAGGCCGAGGCGGTCGCCGTGAAGGAGAGGTGCCGCAGCCCCTCGGGAGCGGGCGGCACGGTACGAACGGCCGTCTGCGTCGTGGACCGCAAGTGGATGCCGCGATGCAACGCCGAGACACGCAGCACGGCTGGTGCGGCGGCACTCGGCGCGGTCCGCTGTGCGGTGAGCCGCCAGCTCCAAACGGCGGACTCGCCGGCTTCGAGATCTCCGTCGCCCGCGCTGAGTGGTTCGATCGAGACACCCGTGGCGGCGAGTTCGACGGCCGGCTGCACCCGGGTCAACGTCGTACCGCCGCGGTTCGTGACAGTCGCCGACAAGGTGGCCGACTCGCCCGCCGCGAGCGGGGCGACGGCGCCGGCCGTGATGCCGAGCCGCGGATCACCGGCCGTGGGCAGCGTGGTCGCGATCATCTCGGTGCCGGGTCCGATGCCCAAAGCGGAAGCCCTGCTCATGAAGGACTCATACGACAGACCGGGCTCCGCGCCCCGCCACATCTTCTGTGCGAGAACGCCGAAGGCCGGTTCGACCAGCCCATGCACGTCCAGCTCGTCGTAGTCAGCGTGCACGAGGTCGTTCCAGACCGCGGACATGGCGCCCCGGAGCAGCGGGTCGGCGGCGTCGACCGTCTGCCCACCGGCGAAGACGTTCGGCTGCCAGTTGTCGAACAGCCAGCGGCCGTCCAGCCCGCGACCGTGGTAGTAGTTCGCGAACGGCACGATGTAGAGCAACGCGTCGTTCGTGTTGATCAGGGGATACCCGTCGGCCAGCGCCGCCTTCGGGCCGTACCAGCTGTTGTTCCACGAGTTGATCGTGACGTCGCGGTCGTAGCCGTTCGCGCTGCCGGCCATCACCGAGAAGCTGCCCCACGCCGAAGCGGTCTTGCCGAGGCTGCGAACGTGCGCGGTGATGTCGTTGAAGTACTGGCGGTACTGCGGCTCGTACTCCCTCGGGTACTCGTCCGCGCCGACATGTACGGCCGGCCCTCGGAACCACGGGATGAACTCGTCGAACACCTGCTTCATGAACTCGGTCGTTGTCGGCTTGGTCAGATCGAGGTGGTCGGAGTTGCCGCCGTTGAGCCCGAGGGTTGGATCGAACTCGATGAACGCGCGGGCGTGGGCGGGTGCGTCGATCTCCGGCACGATCGTGACGTGGTGATCCGCCGCCACCGACTCCAGCCGATCCCAGTCGGCGCGACTGAACGAGCCGTCCTTCGCCGCGAGGCCCGCGAACCGTGGATTGTCCGAGGCCAACCGGAACGCCGACTGTGCCTTCGACCAGTCACCACCGGGCGCGGTGATCTCGTTGTCGTTCAGATGGATCTGGAAGGTGTTGAGCTTGAACCAGCTCATGTAGCGGACGTAGTCGCGGACGTACTTCTGGTCGAACCAACGCCGTCCGACATCGAGCATGAACCCACGCACGGCATAGTTCGGCCAGTCGATCGCGCTACCCACCGGAACCGTGGCCTCGCCGGGGCTTTGGCGCACCAGCATCTGCAGCAGACTGCGCGTCGCCCAGAACGCGCCGGTCGTCGTACGGCTCACGATTCGTACGCCGTTGGTGGTGTCCAGCTGGTAGCCCTCCTTCGCGGCGACTGCCGTGGCGGGACCGACGTTGGCGGCGGGATCCAGCCGTACGGCGATGTCGCGCGCGGTCGGACGGGACTCGACCACGACCGGAACGCTCCAGCCGGTGATCGCCCGCAGGTCGTCACGGAGCTGCCCGGCGACCTCGCGAAGTGCCACCGCGTCGGCGGGCCGCAGAGTGACTCGCAGGTCGCGGCGGAGCCTCAGCTGCCCGGTGCCGCCGGTCCACTGCTGCAGGGCGGGCACTACGGCTGGTGCGGCGTTGACTTCTTCAGCTTCGACTGTCGCGGCGCTTGCTGGACTGATGGCGGGTGGTGTGGCGGTGGCCAGCAGGCCGGCCACCAGTAGCAGGGCGGTGCACAAACGACTCATCGGCGCTCCTTTAGTACAACACTCATGCCCGAACATGATCATTAGAGCTTTGAATGCGCAGTTTCACGCTTTCGAGAGTTTTGAGCAGGCACGTGCGAACGTCAAGGCCTCGGCGTTGGCGGCTCGCCAGCCGCAGGCAGCAGGAGGGGCGGTGGTCGGCTAGAGTTCGGGACGTCATCGACGGCAATGCAGGAACCCGGTGCAAGTCCGGGACGGTCCCGCCACTGTGACCCCGTAACCCGGGGGAGTCAGGAACTGCCGCCGTCGGATCAGCCCACCCGGGGCGCGGACACCCCGAGGAAGGACGCCGGAACATGGCCTCGGCCACCCCCGATCTTCTCCTGCTCTCCACTGCGGACACCGATCTGCTCGCGGCCGCCCAGGCCGATACCGGCTGGCGGGTCGCGAACCCGGCGCGGGTCGAGCTCGACTCGCTGCCCACCCTGCTTGACGGCGTCGAGGTCGTAGTGGTCCGCCTGCTCGGCGGTCGCCGCGCCTGGGAGGAGGGCCTCGACGCCGTCATCTCCTCGGGCCTTCCGGTGGTGGTGCTCAGCGGTGAGGCCGCGCCCGACGCCGAGCTGATGTCGCTGTCGACCGTGCCCGCCGGTGCCGTCACCGAGGCCCTCGCCTATCTGCGCGAAGGCGGCTCGGCCAACCTGGCGAACCTGGCCGCGTTCCTGCGCGACACCCTGCTGCTCACCGGTGACACCTTCGAGCCGCCGCAGACCCTGCCGACGTACGGCGTGCGCGAAGGCCGTTCCTTCGTGCCGGACGAGCGGCCCGTGATCGGCGTCGTGTACTACCGGGCGCACGAGATCAGCGGTAACACCGCCTTCGTGGATGCGCTGGCCGACGCGATCGAGGCCGCCGGCGCGCAGGCCCTGCCGGTCTACTGCGGCACCTTGCGTGGGCTCGACCCGTCGTCGGAGGAGAACGCCGAGCTGTTCGGCCTGTTGAGTAAATGCGACGCCCTGGTCACGACCTTGCTCGCCGCGGGCGGCACGGTCGCGGCCGACGCGAGCGCGGGTGGCGCCGACGACGCCTGGGACGCGGGCGCGCTGGCATCACTCGACATCCCGTTGATCCAGGGCCTCGCGCTGACGTCGACCCGTGAGGTGTGGGAGGCGAGCGACGCCGCGATCAGCCCGCTCGACGCCGCCACCCAGGTCGCGATCCCGGAGTTCGACGGCCGCCTGATCAGCATTCCCTTCTCGTTCAAGGCGTACGACGCCGAGGGCATCGCGTCGTACGCGCCGGATCTGGAACGCTGCGCGCGGCTGGCCGGAATCGCGGTCGCCCAGGCCCGCCTGCGCCACGTTGAGCCCAAGGACAAGAAGCTCGCGCTGGTGCTGTCGTCGTACCCGACCAAGCACGCCCGGATCGGTAACGCCGTCGGCCTCGACACCCCCGCCAGCGCCGTCGTACTGCTCGGGCAGTTGAAGGAAGCCGGCTACGACCTCGGCAATCTGGATCTCGCCGAACTGCAGGGCAGTGACGGCGCCGATGGGCTGATCCACCGCCTGATCACCGCCGGTGGGCATGACGTCGACTGGCTGACCGACGAGCAGCTCGCGAACGCTGTCGCGAAGATCCCGCTGTCCACGTACGCGAAGTGGTTCGGCGCGGTGCCTTCTTCGTTGCAGGAGGCAATGACCGAGGCGTGGGGGGACGCGCCCGGCGAGTTGTACGTCGACAACTCCGGGCCGGAGTCGGCGATTGCGCTTGCGGCGTTGAGATTTGGCAACGTCGTACTGATGATCCAGCCGCCCCGGGGCTTCGGCGAGAACCCGGTCGCGATCTACCATGACCCGGAGATGGCGCCGTCGCATCACTACCTCGCGGCCTATCGCTGGCTCGAGGCCGCGCCTTCCGATGGCGGGTTCGGCGCGCACGCGGTCGTCCACCTCGGCAAGCACGGCACGCTCGAGTGGCTGCCAGGCAAGGGAATCGGCATGGCCGCCGATTGCGCGCCCGACGCCGTACTGGGCAACCTGCCGCTGGTCTACCCGTTCATCGTGAACGACCCGGGCGAGGGTACGCAGGCCAAGCGCCGCGGTCACGCCGTCATCGTCGATCACCTGGTACCGCCGATGGCGCGCGCCGAGACGTACGGCGATATGGCGAAGCTGGAGTACCTGCTCGACGAGTACGCGACCGTGCAGGCGCTCGACCCGGACAAGGTGCCGACGTTGCGCGCCCAGATCTGGACGTTGATCCAGGCCGCGCAGTTGCACCACGATCTGCACACCGAGTCGAAGCCCGAAGACGACGAGTTCGACGACTTCGTGTTGCACCTCGACGGGTATCTGTGCGAGATCAAGGACGTTCAGATTCGCGACGGCCTGCATATTCTCGGTGGCGGTCCGGTGGGGGAGGCGCGGGTCAATCTCGTGCTGGCGATTCTGCGCGCGAACCAGATGTGGGGCGGCCGCTCCGGCGCCGTCCGGGGTCTGCGCGCGGCGCTCGGGGACACCTTCGGCGTGGACGAGGCCGCCTTGCTGGAGAATCCCGGCCTGCGCGTCGAGTCGCTGGAAGCCCTTGCGGCGTTGACGGATCTGCCCGCGGTCTCGGCGGCGGACGGTGTCGATCTGCTCGAGGCCGTCGCGCGCAAGCTGGTGGTCGCGATGGAGACGCTGAGCTGGTCCGCCGAGAAGGTGCCGGTGGTTGTTGCCGAGGTCATCGGTGTGCAGTCCGACGGCGTGGAGGCGTCGCTGCGGTTCGCGGCGGAAGAGGTCGTACCGCGCTTGGCTCGCACCGGGGACGAGCTGGCGAACGTACTGCGCGCACTGGACGGCCGTTTTGTCGAGGCCGGCCCATCCGGTTCGCCAACGCGTGGTCTGGTGAACGTGCTGCCGACCGGCCGGAACTTCTACGCCGTCGACCCGAAGGCCATTCCGAGCCGCAACGCGTGGGACGTCGGCGTCGCGCTGGCCGACTCGCTGCTCAACCGGCACCAGGCCGAGACCGGTTCATGGCCGCGCTCGGTAGGGCTCACCATCTGGGGTACGTCGGCCATGCGGACTCAGGGCGACGACCTCGCCGAAGTGCTCTGGCTGCTCGGCTGCCGCCCGGTCTGGGACGAGGCCTCGCGGCGCGTGAGCGGTTTCGAGGTTGTACCGGTGGCGGAGCTCGGTCGGCCGCGGGTGGACGTGACGATCCGCATCTCCGGGTTCTTCCGGGATGCCTTCCCGCACGTGGTTTCGCTGCTGGACGAGGCGGTTCGGACTGTCGCGGAGCTCGACGAAGATGCTGCGGACAACTATTTGCGGGCCCACGTCCTGGATGATGTCGCGGCGGGCAACGAGTTGCGCGCGGCAACGGCCCGGGTGTTCGGATCCAAGCCCGGCTCGTACGGCGCCGGCCTGTTGCCGCTGGTCGACGCGCGCAACTGGCGGACCGACGCCGAACTCGCCGAGGTGTACGCCGTCTGGGGCGGATACGCCTACGGCAAGGACCTCGACGGCGCTGAGGCCCGTCCGTCGATGGAGCGCGCGTATGCCCGGATCCAGGTGGCGGCCAAGAACGCCGACACCCGCGAGCACGACATCATGGACTCCGACGACTACTTCCAGTACCACGGCGGCATGGTCGCGATGGTGCGCCACCTGACCGGCTCCAACCCGAAGGCCTACATCGGCGACTCCGCCGTACCGGCTGCCGTTAAGACGCGGACGTTGGAGGAGGAGACCAAGCGGGTCTTCCGGGCTCGCGTGGTGAACCCGCGCTGGATGTCGGCCATGCGCCGGCACGGATACAAGGGCGCCTTCGAGATGGCGGCGACGGTCGACTACCTCTTCGGTTACGACGCCACCGCGGGCGTGGTCGACGACTGGATGTACGAGACCCTCACCACCGAGTACGTCGCCAACGAGGAAATGGCCGAGTTCTTCCGCAAGTCCAACCCCTGGGCCCGCCACGGCATCGCCGAACGCCTGCTCGAAGCCGCCCAACGCGGCCTCTGGGCCGAACCCACCCCCGAAGCCCTGGCCACCCTCCGCACCGCCCTCCTGGAAACCGAAGGCGACCTGGAAGACCGCTGACCTCCCGCCCGCGCACACGTGTGCGCGTCCCGTCGCCGTCGTGCCGGTTGTGGGGGTTGTGCTGGTTGTGCCGGGCCGGGGTCGTTGGTGGGTGGCGGCGTTGGTTGGTCGTGCGGGTGGATCTTTTCGCACGGTCGGACGCGGAATGCGGTGGATGAGGCGCGCCCGGTGCCGGGTTTTGGTGGGGCTGCCGGGTTTTCGTACGACTACCTGACTGCAACCGGGTAGCGGCCAAACAACTCGGCAGCGGCCACACCACAACCCGGTAGCCGTGCGACAACCCGGCAGCCGGGCAAGAAGCGGCGAGGATGGCTTAGTCGCTTAGTGAGTCCACTGGACAGAATTCGGCCGCTCAGATGTCTGGTGGACTCAGAGGACGAGGCTCAATGCGCGTCGGAGGTCCGTTGCTCTTTGTGAACCTGCTCGAGCCAGTTGCCCAGGGCGGGCAGGTCTTTGACCGACGATCGGTCGACGGTGAATTCCTTGGCCCCGCGTGAAAAGCTGCCAGGCGTAGACCGCTGTCGTGGCGACGGCGGTCGCGACGAGCAGGCCGGCGATCACGAGCTCGAAGTCGTCGCCTGCCAACCCCGAGCGAAGTGTGGACATCTGCGTGGTAACGAGCAGCAGCCACATCACGCCCAGAGTGCCGCCCGCGAACCGCGGCCGCAGCGTGAAGACCACCTTGCCGGTACGGCGCAACTCGTCCGACCACGCCTCTGGCGACGCCTCACCCACCTGAACCGCTCGGTTCCCCACTCGCGACAACTGTAGGGCGAGGCGGATCGCGACGAACGAACGCGAGCAGGGGAGTGGGTGTGACGGAAGCGGCATCCGGGCTGAGGTGAGGGTGTGGGAGGATCGCGGGGACGGTTGGGGAGGAACACCGGTGACTGGCTGAGGCTGGGAGTCCGGGGCGGTCCCGCCACTGTGACCGGCGCCGACATGGGCTGGAAGCCAGGACATCTCCTGCCGTCCGTGGGCCGTTGCTGCGGTTCGCGTACCAGTTGCGCATGCCGCTCGACCCAGGTGTGCGTACCAGTGCCGTTGCGGGCGTGGACACCCGCTGGACGAAGGGAATTGCCGCCGATGCGGTCTGCTCAGCCCACCCCCACCGCCGCTTCTGTCGGCTTTCCGTTCACGGCCGTCGTCGGCATGGACGACCTGCAGCTCGCGCTCGTGCTGGCTGCGGTGTCCCCGGCGATCGGTGGCGTGCTGATCCGGGGCGAGAAGGGCACGGCCAAGTCCACCGCCGTGCGCGCGCTCACCGAGGTCCTGCCCGCGGTGGAGGTCGTCCAGGGCTGCCGCTTCTCCTGCGACCCCGGCCGGCCCGACCCCGGTTGCCCGGACGCGCCGCACGTAGACAGTGGTACGACGTCCCGGCCCGCGCGGCTGGTCGAGTTGCCCGTCGGCGCCACCGAGGACCGCGTGCTCGGGTCGTTGCACCTGGAGCGGGCGTTGTCCGAGGGCGTGACCGTGTACGAGCCAGGCCTGCTCGCGGCAGCGCACCGAGGCCTCCTTTATGTGGACGAGGTCAACCTGCTGCACGACCACCTGGTCGACGTACTGCTGGACGCGGCCGCGATGGGCCGGGCCACGGTCGAACGCGACGGCGTCTCCGTCACCCACCCGGCCCGGTTCGTGCTCGTCGGCACGATGAACCCGGAGGAGGGCGAACTCCGTCCCCAGCTCCTGGACCGCTTCGGGCTCACCGTCGACGTGATGGCCAGCCGGGACCCCGCCGTACGGGTCGAGGTGATGCGCGCGCGCCTGGCGTACGAGGCGGACTCGCTGGGCTTCGCCGGCCGGTACGACGCCGCCCAGCGCGAACTCGCCGAGCGGATCGTGAAGGCCCAGAGCCTGCTGCCCGACGTCATCCTCACCGATGGCGCGTTGCGGCAGATCGCGGAGATCTGTGCGTCGTTCGACGTGGACGGGATGCGGGCCGACCTGGTCACGGCACGTACGGCGATGGCGCATGCCGCTTGGTCCGGGCGCACCGTGGTGGAGGTCGAGGACGTCCGCGCCGCGGCGAAATTGGCCTTGCCGCACCGCAAGCGGCGCAACCCGTTCGACCCGCCGGGCCTCGATGACGAACAGCTCGAGCAGGCCATCAACGACAGCACCCCGCCGGAGGACGAGCCGGACCCCGAGCCGAACGGGCCTGACAACGGCCCGGACGGTGGTGGCGAGGAGTCCCCAGCTGAGTCCTCCGCGGATGAGGCTTCCGCTGATGAGGGGGCGCAGGCGCAACCGGGGCAGGCGCCGAGTGGGCAGGTCGAGGGCGCGGGCGAACCGTTCAAGGCCAGGCTGCTGAGTGTGCAGGCCGCCGGCCGGGGTGTGTCCGGACGGCGTTCGCGGGCGCTGACCGAGGTCGGCCGGGTGGTCGGCGATCGGGCTCGCGTCGGTCGTGAGCCAGGTCGTCCGCATCTGCTCGGCACGATCCGTACCGCCGCGCCGCATCAGCACGCGCGTGGCCGGTCCGGCCCGGGCCTCGCGGTTCGGCCCACCGACGTACGGCTGGCCGTTCGTGAAGGGCGCGAGGGCAATCTTGTGCTGTTCTGCGTCGACGCGTCCGGCTCGATGGGCACCAAGAAGCGGATGACCGAGGTGAAAACGGCCATCGTCTCGCTGCTGATGGACGCCTACCAGCGCCGGGACACGGTTGGGCTGGTGACGTTCGCCGGATCGGCCGCCACCGTGGCGTTGCCGCCGACCGGAAGCGTCGAGACCGCCGTACGACGGCTCGAGTCGTTGCCCACCGGAGGCCGTACGCCGTTGGCGGAGGGTCTGCTGCAAGCGGCCGAGGTGCTCCGGATCGCCGCCATTCGTGATCCCCGGCGAAGGCCTTTGCTGGTGCTCGTGACCGATGGCCGGGCGACGGCCGGGGCGGACGCCTTCGAGAAGGCCCGGCGGGCCGCGGGATGGCTTGCGGACAAGGGCATCGCGGCCGTGGTGGTCGATTGCGAACCGCGCCGGGGCGTTCGGCTCGGCCTCGCGGGCGAGCTCGCGACCGACCTGCGCGCGGAGTACCTGGATCTGGGTGAAGTTGCCGCGGGCAACCTCGTCCGCACCGTCACGGAAAGGGCCGCCTGATGCCGAAGGGACAGCCGAGCGTCGTACCGCAGGACGGTCTGACCACCCGGCAGCGGCGGAACCGGCCGTTGCTGATGGTGCACACCGGCGAGATGAAGGGCAAGTCGACCGCCGCCTTCGGCATGGCCTTGCGCGGCTGGAACCAGGGCTGGAACATCGGCGTCTTCCAGTTCGTCAAGAGCGCGAAGTGGAAGGTCGGCGAGGAAGAGGCCTTCAAGGCGCTCGGGTCGTTGCACGAGGCAACGGGGCAGGGCGGTCCGGTCGAGTGGCACAAGATGGGTGAGGGCTGGAGCTGGTCCCGCAAGGCCGGTACCGAGGAGGACCACGCCGCCGACGCGCTCGAAGGCTGGCGGGAGATCCAGCGCCGGATCGCGGCCGAGACGCACGACCTCTACGTGCTGGACGAGTTCACCTACCCGATGAAGTGGGGCTGGGTGGATGTCGACGAGGTGGTCGAGACGTTGCAGAACCGGCCCGGTCATCAGTACGTCGTCATCACCGGGCGGAACGCCGATCAGCGCCTGCTCGACGCGGCCGACCTGGTCACGGAGATGACGAAGGTCAAACACCCGATGGACTCGGGACAGAAGGGGCAGCGGGGGATCGAGTGGTGATTCCACGTGTGGTCGTGGCCGCGCCTTCGTCCGGCGCGGGCAAGACCACCGTCGCGGTCGGCCTGATGGCGGCGCTTCGCCAGGCCGGGCACACCGTCGCCGGATTCAAGGTGGGACCGGACTACATCGATCCCGGCTTCCACGCGGTGGCTACCGGTCGGCCCGGTCGCAACCTGGACCCGATGTTGTCGGGGGAGGAGCGCGTGGCGCCGCTGTTCGCGCACGGCTGTGCTGGAGCCGACATCGCAGTGGTGGAAGGCGTAATGGGCTTGTACGACGGTGCTCTCGGTACAGAGGGTTATTCCTCCACCGCGCATGTCGCGAAGCTGCTGCAGGCCCCGGTGGTTCTAGTCGTCGACGCGTCTGCGGCGGGCCGAAGTGTTGGTGCGGTCGTGGCGGGTTTCGTGGCTTACGACACGGGCGTACGGATCGTAGGCGTCATCCTGAACAAGGTCGGGTCGGACCGCCACGAGGCCGAGGTGCGCGCTGGGGTGGCTCCGACGGGGATACCCGTGCTTGGAGTGCTGCGGCGCGATGCGAGTGTCACTGTGCCTTCGCGGCATCTCGGCCTGGTTCCGGCCGATGAACAACGCGGACAGGCCTTGGCGGCCGTGGACGCTGCTGCCGCGCTAGTACGTCAAGGCGTCGACCTGGAGGCGTTTGTCGCGGCGGCTCGTGCAGCCATGCCGTTGGAGACCTCTGCCTGGGACGCGTCGGCTGAGGTTGTTTGCGACCCGGACGCGGCTCGGCCAGTCATAGCGATGGCAGGTGGACCGGTCTTCTCGTTCCGCTATACCGAGACGGCGGAGCTACTGACCGCCGCAGGTGCTGAGGTGATCTCGTTCGACCCGCTGCTCGATCCACTGCCTGACAGGACTGCAGGCCTCTATCTCGGTGGCGGCTTTCCCGAGATGCATGCGGAAGCCTTGTCCGCCAACGTGCCCTTGCGTCGGGAAGTGGCGGCTCTAGTCGATCGCGGCCTACCGGTGGTCGCGGAGTGCGCGGGCTTGCTGTACCTCTGCAAGTCGCTGGACGGGCATGAGATGACTGGCGTTCTACCAGCTGTCGCGGAGATGACGAGCCGCCTGACGCTGGGATACCGAACTGCCGTCGCTGCAACGACTAGCGCCTGGTACGACGAGGGGCGGCGCGTCCGCGGGCACGAGTTCCACCGAACAGCCGTGACCACCTCGGGCGGTTCATCCGCGTGGTACTTGCCGGACGGGCCTGAGGGCTTTGCGACGGCTAACCTGCACGCGTCGTACCTGCACGTGCATTGGACGGCCACCCCCGACGTACCCGCTCGCTTTGTTGCGGCAGCCGCGGTGCACGCATGACGCTTGTACTAGGCGTCGGCCTTCGCCAGGGCACGTCGTACGACGAGTTGCGGGCATTGGCCGACACCGCGTTGGCCGGTCTACCGCGTGACGAGGTCCTCCAGGTCGTGACGGTGGATTCGAAGGCTTCTGAGCCGGCAGTCGCTCGGTTGGCCTCCGAGCTCGGTGCGTCCGTGGTTGCCGCTCCTGCTGGCGAGTTGGCTCTGCAGGATGTGCCGACGCCTAGTGCGGCGGTTGAGGCTCACGTGGGCTCGGCGAGTGTTGCCGAGGCGGCGGTCTTGCTGGCGGGGGCGTCGTTGGTTGTACCTAAGCAGCGTTCGGCTGGTGCGACGGTTGCGGTAGGCCGGCTGCCCTTCGCGGCGCCGTACCCGCTGGGGGAGCGGGAGGTGGTTCACCGCGTTCTAGCCGAGCGGCGGGACATCCGCCGCGGTTTCGTCGATAGGCCTATCGCGGACGACGTACTGACCCGGGTGTTGGCCTCGGCTCATCGAGCGCCCAGTGTTGGTTTGAGCCAGCCTTGGGACTTCCTGCTGATCAAGGACGTTCCGACCCGGCGGAAGATCTACGACCTGGCTATGGCCCAGCGAGATGCCTTCGCTGCCTCACTGCCTGAGGATCGGCGTAACGCGTTCGACGGGCTCAAGATCGAGGCGATCCTCGATACGCCGTTGAACATCGCGGTGACGTGTGACCCGGGCCGAGGTGGCCGGCACGTACTGGGGAGGCACGCGGATCCTCGTACGACCTGGTTCTCGGCCGCGATCGCCGTACAGAACCTGTGGCTTGCCACACGAGCTGAAGGCCTGGGCGTCGGCTGGGTGTCGTTCTTCGAACCTGCTGAGGTCTCTGCCGTTCTGGACCTGCCGGGTCACGTTGAGCTGGTTGGGTATCTGTGTGTCGGGCACGTGGAGGCTTTCCCGGAGACACCCGAGCTTGTTCAGTCCGGCTGGGCGTCGCGTCGTCCACTCTCGTGGACGGTCCACCACGACTCGTGGGGCCAGCGAGGTCTACCGGGCGCTCCGGCCTCGTCTATCGCCGACGACGCCCGCACGGCGCCTCAGGTGATTCCGGTCGGCGTACAGCGGATTGAGATCGTGGTGGCGGATACACCGGAGACGGCTGCGCTCGGACGGGCGGAGGCGCTGGTCGTGTGCGTGGACTCTGTTAAGCCCGACTGGAACTTCGGCGTGCTGTGGCGCCCTGCTCGTTCCGTGGACGAGGCAGTTGAGCATGGGGTCGAACTAGTTCGGGACCTGGGTCTCCAGGGCGTTGGCCGGATCGAGGTGTCGCAACCGGCTGGTGGTTTGGCAATCGCCCAAGGCCTGGTGCGCGGCTTGGAGCTTGGTGGACGGGCGTGTGGGGTGGCCGTGGTCAGCGGTGAGCTGGGGCTCTGAGAAACTTCTCCGCATGACGGCACCGATGTATGTCCCAAGCTTCTTCATGAAGCAGCGCATCACCATGATGGTGAACCAGTACGAACTGATCGCGGCGAACCCGGACGGCAGCGAAGGGCACGTGCTGGCGTTCGCCCAGCAGAAGCGAATGGCGCTCAAGGAACAGGTGACCTTCTACGCCGACCAGAGCAAGAGCCAGGCGGTCTTCTCGTTCAAGGCGCGCAAGAAGATCGACCTCGGCGCCGGGTACGACGTGTTCGACGCAAACGGCCAGGCCATCGGCTGGTTCAAGAAGGACTTCGGCAAGAGCCTGCTGCGCTCGAGCTGGCACCTGTCCGCGCCGGGCGTGGAGGCCTTCGGCACCGAGCGCAACCACACCATCGCGGTGGTCCGGCGGCTGTGGCAGTTCGTGCCGGTCATCGGCGACATCCCGCTGCCGTTCATCTTCCACTTCGACTTCACCGACAACGCGAGCAGCCAGCCGGTGATGTCGGTCGAGCGCAAGAAGTCGATCCGCGACCGCTACACCGTGCACGTGCCGGACCAGCGCGTCGACTTCCGCGTCGCCGCCGCGATGACCGTGGCGCTGGACGCACTGCAGAGCCGCTGAGTTATCGGCCTATGGTCTGATCCGGCGTACGACTTCTGCGGTATGCCGGATCAGGCTCGGTCACCCATTTGGGGGAACTATCCCTGAACCGGCCGATCCACCTTGGTTCCGGCCGGTCGCGGTGCGAGTCTTGACGCATGGGTGGAACGCGGAGTACTCGACGTTGGTTGGCGCCGGTCACGGCGATAGCGGTCGTGGCCGGAGGCGCCGCACTGGTGCCGGTCGTGGCGGATGCCTCACCAGACCTGCCGGACATCACCGCGCAACAACTGCTGACGAACGTGCAGCGCGCGAAGGTGGACGGCCTGTCCGGGGTGGTGCGCTCGTCCACGGATCTCGGCCTGCCGGCCCTGCCAGGTGTTGGCGGCAGTGAAGCGCTGGACCTGATCACCGGGGACCACACCGCCCGGATCGCGCTCGCCGCGCCGGACAAGGCCCGGGCCGCCGTGCTCGACGACATGGCCGAGCGGGTTTTCACCACCGACGGCAAGACCGCCTGGGCGTATGACTCCCGTAGCCGCGAGGCGACCAAGGTGACGCTGCCCGCCGGCCGCCCGTTCGAGGGCAGGCCGGACAAGGCTCCCGGCCAGGCGTATGACCCGACCAAGGTCGCGAAGCAGTTCCTGGACGCGGTCGATCCGTCCACCGACGTTTCGGTCACCGGCACGGAATCGGTCGCCGGTCGCGACGCCTACCTGCTGAAGCTGACCCCGCGCACGGACCAGACCACGGTCGGTTCGGTGCTGCTGGCGGTTGACGCGAAGAAGTGGGTGCCGCTGCAGGTGAAGGTGCTGGCCAGGGCCGGTGGCGACCCGGCGGTGGAGGTCGGCTTCACCGAGGTGTCGTTCGACGTACCTGCCGTGAGCACGTTCAGCTTCACGCCGCCGAAGGGCACGAAGGTGACCGAGGAGAAACTGCCGGCGTTGACCGGCAAGCGCGGTCCGGCCGACAAGCCCGTGCTGCCGGAAGGCAAGCACGCTCCGAAGTGGGACGGCAAGGGCAAGCCGACCGTGATCGGCGAGGGCTGGAGCTCGGTCGTCGTGCTCAAGGGGGACAAGGCCAACAGCGGCCCGCTGCAGCAGCTCCTTGCTAACGCCCCGGCCGTGCAGGGTAGCTGGGGCAGTGGCAAGGTCCTGACGACCCGGATGGTGAGCGCGCTGTTCACCGACGACGGCCGGATCATCGTTGGACTGGTGACACCGAAGGCGCTCGAAGCGGCCGCCGCCAAAGCGCCGCGCTGATCGGACCGGCCGATGAGTGATACGGCCCCGGTGATCACCCGGGGTCTGACCAAGCGGTTCCGCAGCGGGCAGGTGGCCGTCGACTCGGTTGATCTCGAGGTACCGACCGGCTCGGTGTTCGGATTCCTCGGGCCGAACGGCTCGGGCAAGACCACCACGATCCGGATGTTGCTCGGCCTGATCGCGCCGACGTCCGGTTCGGTGGAGCTGCTCGGTCAGCCGATGCCGAAGGCCCAGCTGGCGGTTCTGCCACGGGTTGGGGCGATGGTCGAAGGGCCGGCGTTCTACCCGTTCTGGAGTGGCCAGGCGAACCTGATGCGGTTCGATGCCGCCGACCGGACGTCCGACCCCCGCACCCGGAAGGCCAGAGCGGGGGAGGCGCTGGAGCGAGTGGGTCTCTCCGCCGCCGCGGGCAAGAAGGTGCGGGCCTATTCGCTCGGGATGAAGCAGCGCCTCGGCATCGCGGTCGCGCTGATGCAACGCCGGGACCTGCTGGTGCTCGACGAACCGACCAACGGTCTCGACCCGCAGGGCACCCGCGAGGTGCGCGGGCTGATCCGCGAACTGGCCGCGGACGGCATCACGGTCTTCACCTCAACCCACTTGCTGGCCGAGGTCGAACAGGTTTGCACGCACGCTGCCGTGATGAGCCGCGGCAAGTTGCTCCGGCAGTCCTCGATGGTGGAGCTGCGTTCCGAGCTGCGGCCCCGGCTCGTGGTGCGTACGCCGGATCTCGGTGCCGCGGCGGAGACGTTGACGGGTCTCGGCGTGACGGATCTGCGCCGCCAGGAAGAGACCGTCGACGGTGATCCCGGCGAACTGCCGATCGACAAGCTCGCCGCCGCGCTGGTGGCGGCTGACGTTCGCATTCACGGGTTCGGGCTGGAACGGCCCAGTCTTGAGGACGCCTTCGTGGCGCTGACCGGGGAGGGCTTCGATGTCGCAGAGTGAAGCCGTCACCCTCGCACCACGGCGGTCGATTGGCGCTGGGTTCGGGTTGTTCGGGTCCGAGTTGCGCCTGGTGTTCGGCCGCGCCCGGACGTGGGTGTTGCTGGCCGTTCTGGCGGCGGTGCCGCTGTTGATCGGTGTGGCTGTGCGGATCGCCGGTTCGTCGGGCGATGCCGAGGGATTCCTCGGCGACATCACCGAGAACGGCCTGTTCCTCGTGGTGGCGAGCCTTGGTCTGTCGTTGCCGTTCTTCCTGCCTACGGCGATCACCGTCATCTCCGGTGAATCGCTCGCGGGGGAGTCCAGCCTCGGCACGCTGCGAAACCTCATCACCGCGCCGGCCGGGCGTTCCCGCCTGCTCGCGGCGAAGATGCTGGCACTCGCGGTGTTCGCGCTCGCCGCGACGATGACGATCTGGATCTCGGGTCTGATCGTGGGCGTGATTCTGTTTCCGGTGGGCGATGTGGTGCTGATCTCCGGATCCACCGTGCCGCTGGCCGAGGGCATCGTGCGCGCTCTCGGTATCGCCGTGGTGGTGGCCGGCTCGTTGCTCGGGCTTGCCGGGATCGGGCTGTTCGTCTCGTCGTTGACCTCGACGCCCTTGGCCGCGATGGCCGCGACGTTCACGAGCTTCATCGTGATCGGCATCCTGGGGGCGATTCCCCAGCTCGAGGTGATCCACCCGTGGTTGCTTCCGTATGGCTGGATGACGTTCGCCGATCTCCTGCGCGATCCGCCGTACTGGGACGGCATCCTGCGCAACCTCGGCCTGCAACTGGCCTACCTGGCCGTGTTCTACTCCGCCGCCTGGGCCCGCCTAACCACCCGCGACATCACCGGCTGACCTCAGCTCGCCGCGCTGGCGCCGCGTTTTGTTGCGTGGCGGTGCGGCGGTTGGCAGCGGGTGGTGGCGCGATAGCCTCGCGGGGTGTTGACCGAGGTGGCCGCCGCGCTGCGATGCCCGCATTGCCGTCAAGGCCTGCGACTCCAGGGTCGTACGGCGCGCTGTGGCGAGGGCCACGCGTTCGACCTGGCGAAACAGGGCTACCTCAACTTGTTGCCCTCAGCATCAACCGGCATCGAGGGCGACACCGCCGACATGGTCGCCGCCCGCACCGCCTTCCTCGCCGAAGGCCACTACGCCCCCATCCGCGACGCCCTCGCCACCCTCACGTCCACCGCGTCCGCGCGATCCGTGAACCGCCCAATCGTCGAGATCGGCGCCGGCACGGCGTACTACCTCGCCGGCGCGGTTGAATCCGTGCCGGGGGTTGTGGGGGTTGCGTTGGATGTATCGCGGTATGCGGCGCGCCGGGCGGCGAAGGCGCACGAGCGAATCGGGGCGGTAGTCGCGGACGCGTGGCGCGAACTGCCGTTGCTGGACGATTCCGCTCAGGTCCTGCTGAACGTTTCGCCCCGCGCAACGCCGCCGAAATGGCCCGCGTCCTCGCGCCCGACGGCACCCTCCTCGTCGTCACGCCGAACCCGGCACACCTGGCCGAACTGATCGACGTCCTCGGCCTGGTCAAGGTGGACGAGTCGAAGGACGTTCGTCTCACCTCAACTCTCGGCAGTCACTTCGCCCGCGAGTCCGACGTACTGGTCGAGCACGTGATGACTCTCAGCCACGCCTCGATCCACCACCTCGTAGCCATGGGCCCCAGCGCCTGGCACACCAACCCCCAGTCCCTCACCGAACGCCTCGCCCACCTCCCCGACCCAACCCCGGTCACCCTCTCCACCACCATCTCCACCTGGACCCCCACCCCCTAACGCCCCGCCCTCCGCGCCGGCGGGCTGGCTGTATACCGTTCATCGGACGCTTGTGACGCGGCGTGTCGGCGTTCATCGGACGCTTGTGACCAACGCTCGCCGGACTGCCGAACGCCTGACGGCCGGGGGAGCGACTGACGGCGGGGCCCAAGCGCGGTTAGGCGGCGGGGAGGGCCAGACGGCGGGCGATTTCCTGGGCGTGGGCGTTGGCCTGCTCGTGGGCGGCCGCCTCGGATTGCTTGGACAGGTCGATGAGGTCGGCCAGTTCGGGCTTGACCGGCGCGAGGGTCAGCTCGGCGGCGGTGATGCGTACGTCCATCTTGAGCACGTCGCCGAAGATCCGCTGCAGGTACGGCGTCGCGTGGTCCCAGCCTTCGCGCGGAGTGCCCGGGCCGTAGCCGCCGCCACGAGCGAGGGCGATGATGGCCGGCCGGCCGATGAGCGGTTTGCCAGCCCCGGGCCGGAGCCGAGGATCGGCCAGGAGTAGGTCGATCCAGGTCTTCACGTGCTGGGAGATTCCATAGTTGTAGAGCGGTACGGCGACGATCGTCGCGTCCGCGTCGAGCAGTTCGTCGAGCAGCGCGCTCGCCAGCATCAGGGCGGCCCGCTGCTGAGGCGTGTGCGTGTCGGCCGGGGCGAAGCTGGCCGAGACCGCGCTGGCCCAGGCGTCGGCGGGCAGCGGGTTCAACCCGAGATCGCGACGCACGACCTTGGTGTTCGGGTGCTCCGCTTCCCAAGCGGCCTGGGCGCTGTCGGCGAGACCGCGACTGACGGATCCCTCGATCCGAAAGCTCGCGTCGACGCGAAGCAGGGTGGTCATAGAGGTGGTCCTTTCGACGATGACCTGAGGTTTCGACTCGGTATGAGCTACTTGAAAGATAATCTGCAGAACAGAACATATTCAAGTCAGATCATATTGCGGACAAGGCACGCCACGTAGACTGGGCACATGTCCAGCCCCATCACGGAAGTACCGACCTCGGTCGAGGACGATCTGGGCTGGGCGCTTGGCGTGGTTTTCCGCCGGTATGCGAAGGCGGCCGGCGAGGCGCTCGCCGATATGCCCGGCGGGCCGCGGGGTTACCAGGTGCTGGCGACGGCGTACCGCGATGGTCCGCGCCGCCAACTGGACCTGGCCGGACGTCTCGGCGTCGACCGGACGGTGATGACGTACCTGCTGGACGACCTCGAGGAGGCCGGTCTGGTCGAGCGTCAGCCGGACCCGACCGATCGTCGGGCGCGGCTGATCGTCGTGAGCGAGGCCGGCAAGTCGCAGCTTTGTGAGCTTGAGAAGCGCCTAGAAGCGGCCGAGGCCATCGTGCTGGACAGCCTCGGTGCGGATGAGCGGAAGTTGTTCCGCAGTCTGCTGCAGCGGGTCGCGGTTCGGGCTGAGGTCACCGGTCACTCGGCCGACGCCTGCAAACTGGCCGAGGACCTCGGGGCCGGCGAGAACTGCTGACTCCGGCTTGCAGCGGTTCAGGTAAGTGGAACGAAGCCCGACTCGTACGCGGTGATAACCGCCTGAGTACGGTCCCGCGCACCAAGTTTGGCCAGTACGTTCGCGACGTGCGTCTTGATCGTCTGGACGCCTAGAACAAGTTCGGCCGCGATCTCCGCGTTCGAAAGGCCTTTCGCCATCAAGCGCAGCACCTCGCGCTCGCGCTCCGTCAACTGCGCGTGGTCGAGCCCGGACGGTTTGGCCCGTCCCTGATCCGCGCGGACGTGGGCCAGCGCCAGCGATCGGATGGCCTCGGGGAAAAGCAGGGATTCGCTGTTCATGACCGTACGGATGGCCTGCACGATTTCCGCGGGTGGCGTGCGCTTGAGCAGGAAGCCCGCGGCACCAACGCGCAGCGCGTCGTACACGTAGTCATCGTTCTCGAAGGTGGTCACCACCAGCACCCGCGGCGGGTTCGCCAGCCCTTCGCCAAGCAGTCGGGTGGCCTGGATGCCGTCGACCGCGGGCATGCGCACGTCCATCAGGACCACGTCCGGGTTGGTCCGGCGCACCAGCGGTACGACCTCCGCGCCGTCGGCCGCCTCGCCGATCACGCTCAGGTCCGGCTCGGCGTCGATGATGGCTCGTAGACCACTGCGGATCAGCGGTTCGTCGTCGACGACCACCACGGTGATGGGCACAGGATCAGCCTCTCGCTTTCGAAGGGTTCTTGGTGATCGCGACCGGCAGCGTAACCGCCAACCGCCACGTACCGACGGCGTCGTCGCCCGGACTCGTATCCTCGCGGGGAATCAGGCCGGCCCCGACCGTGCCCCGGAGTACTTCAACCCGCTCGCGAATCCCGGCCAGGCCGCGGCCGCCTGAAGTCCGGCTAGAGGTCGGGCCGTGCACGGGATTGCACATCTCGAGCCGAAGGCCGGAGGCGTCCAGAATGATCGAGAGGTCTACTGCCAGGTCATCGGCGCGATGGCCCGCATGGCGGATCGCGTTGGTCAGGCCTTCCTGAACGATCCGGTAGGCCTCCCGCGACACGGCGGCTGGCAGGTCGTCGAGATCGCCCTCGCACCGTACGACGACAGTGATCCCGCCCGCGCGGGTGGCGTCGACTAGGCGGGTCAGGTCGCCAAGGGTGGATTGAGGCGCAGTAGCCGATCCCTCGCGCCGGTCGTCCCGGAGCAGCCCGAGTACGTGGTCGAGGTCGGCGAGGGCTGCACGCGCGGAAGTCTCCATCGCGGCGAGTGCGTTCTCGGCGAAGGCAGGGTCGGTCGCGAGCACCCGACGGGCGGCCCCGGCCTGGAGCGTCACGAGGCTGAGGGCATGCCCGACGCTGTCGTGGAGTTCGCGCGCCAGCCGGTTCCGCTCTGCCAGGGTGGCTGTACGTCGTTCGAGCAGCTCGATCCGCTCCGCCGGGGTTGGTCCGAGAACTCGCGGAGCCCATCGAGCGAGTACCGCGCCGAATCCCGCCGCGAGGTAGAACTGCAGCGGTATCAGGGCCAGCCCGACGAACGGCATCC
Organism: Kribbella deserti; assembly: GCF_042434725.1. NCBI lineage: Bacteria > Bacillati > Actinomycetota > Actinomycetes > Propionibacteriales > Kribbellaceae > Kribbella > Kribbella deserti. The sequence goes on from NZ_JBHLTC010000018.1 coordinate 227,855, forward strand.
AGATGTCACCCCACGAGCCGCCCGTCGTATAGGTGATGTCGGGCAAGATCTCGTGCTTCCCGGGCGCACGGAACGGCGCGGCGACGAGGATGACCGCCATGGCCACGGCGATGCTGGCCACGACTCCGGTGAGACCACCCGCGATGAGGTGGAGGACGAACCAGAGCGACGTACGACGGCGCTGGGCCCACGTCCGCGCGGGACCGAGCGGGCGTTCGTCGAAGCGGACGCCGAGCAACGACTCGACCGCGATGCCCTCCACCTCGCGCACCGCGGGCAGTAGACCGAGGACCACCGGCGGAGCGGCCACCACGATCGCGATGAGTAGTACGCCGAGGATCTTTGGCGCGTTCAGGTCCTGCACCAGCGCGCCCAACGCACTCTCGACCAGCAGGAACGCCAGCACGAGCGCGGCCCCGAGCAATAGGTAAACCCAGCGCAGGTACGTCGACCCTCGCGCCAACACCCGCACCCCAGGAACCGCCACCCCCACATCCTGCCAAACCCCGCGCCCTCCGCCCTCCCTCCACCGAGTGACCCACCCCCGACGCGCCCCACCCCCGCCCGCGCCAAGTTGCCCGCATCCTTCGGTTCCGCGCCCCCGCTCGCCCGCCCGGCGCCGTTCCCGCCACGCCCGGCTGCCCGCGGTATCCCGTTCATCGGACGCTAGTGACGCGGCGTGTCGCCGTTCATCGGACTCTTCTGACCACAGCCCTCGCCCGCCAAGTGGCCGATGCCGCGCCGTCGTCTGGATCTCTAGGACCCGACGGGCGCCGACGCGGCGGCCACAAGCGTCCGATGACGCGCCGGGTTTTGGTCGGAAGGGTCCGATGAACGGCGACACGCCGTGTCACAAGCGTCCGATGACGCGCCGGGTTTTGGTCGGAAGGGTCCGATGAACGGCGACACGCCGCGTCACAAGCGTCCGATGACGCGCCGGAGTGGGAGGGGTGGTGGGGGTGGATACGCTGAGTTTGTGACTGATTCCACAACGTTGCAGGTGTCGTTTGGGCCAGGCTGGGGAGCGCGCTCATCGGCACGTAAAGAGAACGCCAAATCAGCCCGCTCAGCGACCGTGAGTTCGCCTCGTGCGACGTAGAGTCCGCGGTGGTTGGGGAGCGCACGCCCTGGTCCCGAACGGGCGGACGGGTGTTGACCGAGTGCGAATGTCTGATGTTTGATCAAATATAGGAGGATGGGTCGATGAGACTGAGGCGTTCGGTTGCCGCATTGGTGGTGGCCATGGGGCTGCTCGTCAGCGCCTGCGGCGGCAATCCCGACTCCACATCCGGCAACAAGGGGGAGAAGGTCAGCTACCTGACCTCGTTCGGCACCTTCGGGCGGGAGGCGTACGCGTACGTCGCCCTGGAGAAGGGCTACTTCCGGGCGGCCGGTCTCGACGTCACCATCACTCCGGGCTCCGGCACCGTCGACGTGATGAAGCTGGTCGCGGGCGGGCAGGCCGACTACGGCGTGGGCGACTTCACCGCGTTCCTGATCACCTCCTCCAAGCAGCACCTACCGGTGACCACCGTCGGCATGATCCACCAGCGCTCGCTCGCGGCGATCGTTGCGCTCGAGGGCTCCGGCATCAACAAGGCCGGCGATCTGGTCGGCAAGAAGATCGGCGACCAGCCGGGTTCGACGAACCAGGTGATGTTCCCCGTCTACGCCAAGGCGTCGGGCATCGACCCCAAGTCTGTGCAGTTCGTGCCCGCGGCTCCGCCGGCCCTGCCCGCGCTGCTCGTCTCGGGCCAGGTGAACGGCATCGGCCAGTTCGTCGTCGGCAAGCCGACCATCGAGAAGGCGGCCAAGGGCAAGAAGGCCGTCGTGCTGCCGTACGGCGACGTGCTGCCCGACCTGTACGGCAACGCGCTGTTGACCCGTCAGGACGTCGTCAAGGAGAACCCGGAGCAGGTCAAGAAGTTCACCACCGCACTGCTCAAGGGTCTCGCGGACACCATCGCGGATCCGAGTGCGGCCGCGGACATCCTGAAGAAGTACGTGCCGGAGACCGACGTGGCCGTCGCCACGGCGGAGCTTCAGATCATGCGCGACTACGTCAAGCCGCCGAGCTACACCGGTCCGATCGGTGCGATTCAGCGCGAGAAGGTGTCGACCGTGGAGGCCACTCTGGACACCGCGGACGCGCTCGAGTCGGATCTGTTCAACATCGGGGACTACGTCTCGTTCGACCTGGCGCCGAAGGCCTGACCCATGATCCAGCTGGACAAGGTCGGGCAGGTCTTCGAGTCGCGGGACGGTTCCGTGCACGCGCTCGAGGGCATCGACCTGGAGGTCCAGGAGAACGAGTTCGTCACGTTGATCGGCCGTTCGGGCTGTGGCAAGTCCACCCTGCTGCGGTTGATCGCGGGCCTGCTCGAACCGACGAACGGCTGGGTGCAGGTGGCGGGGGAACTCGTCACCGCGCCCCGGCCGGACGTGTCGGTGATGTTCCAGCGCCCGGCCCTGTTGCCGTGGCGCTCGGTGTTGTCGAACGTCATGCTGCCGGTGGAGATCGCCGGCGGTGACCGTGGGCAGTATCGCGATCGGGCTCACGAACTCCTGCACTTGGTGGGCCTGAACGGTTTCGAGAACAAGCGTCCGCACGAGTTGTCCGGCGGTATGCAGCAACGGGTCTCGCTGTGCCGTTCGCTGATCACCCGGCCGAAGGTGATGTTGATGGACGAGCCCTTCTCCGCGCTCGACGCGCTGACCCGCGCCGAGCTGTCGGAGGAACTGCAGCGGATCAAGATGGAGCTGTCCACCACGATCGTCTTCGTCACGCACTCGATCGAGGAGGCCATCCTGCTGGCCGACCGGGTCGTGGTGATGACCCCCCGGCCCGGCCAGATTCGCGAGATCGTCGACGTGCGGATCCCTCGTCCGCGCACGCTCGGCATTCACGCCGACGCCGCCGCGGTGGCCAAGGTGAGTGGCCAGCTGCACACGTTGCTGATGGCGCCGGCATGAGTGCGGCGCCCGAGCCCACCCGCCCGCGCCGGTCCGGCTCCACCCTCGCCAACTGGTTGTTGCCGCTTCTCGGCTTCATCGTCGTACTTGGTCTGTGGTGGGCCGCGACGATCGTCTTCGCCATCGACGACTTCCTGCTGCCCAGTCCCGGCGACGTCTACGTGGCCTTCCGCGAACAGCCCGGCTATCTGCTCGACCAGTCATTGGTGACCCTGATCGAGACGGTCGAGGGGTTTCTCCTGGCGATCGTGGCGGGTGTGCCGCTGGCGCTGCTGATCGTGCGGTCGGTGGTGCTGGAACGCGTGCTCTATCCGCTGATGCTGGCCGTGAACGCCATTCCGAAGATCGCCGTCGCGCCGCTGCTGGTGATCTGGATGGGCTTCGGCCAAGCGCCCAAGGTCGTGCTGGTCTTCCTGGTCTGCTTCTTCCCGGTGGTCATCTCGACCGCCTCCGGCATGAAGTCGACCCCGGTCGAGCTGGTCGAACTCCTGCGCTCCTTGAACGCCACCCGCAGCCAGGAGTACTTCAAACTGCGCTTCCAGTACGCCCTGCCGCAGATCTTCGTGGGCCTCAAAACCGCCATCTCGCTGGCCGTGATCGGTTCGGTCATCGCGGAGTTCGTCGGCGCCACCGCTGGACTGGGCTATGTCATCGTCACCTCCGGCGCCAGCGCCGACACCGCGCTGGCCTTCGCCGCGATGGCTCTGCTCGGCGTGATCAGCATCGTGCTCTTCTACGGTCTGGTCCTGCTCGAGAAGAAGCTGTTGCCGTGGGCCGAGGAGAGCCGGTGAAGGCCGTCGTCGACGGGCACCTGGTGCGCGTTCGGGCCGAGTGGCTCGAACAGACCGTCACGGCCATTTTCACCGCCTTGGACTTCAGTCCGGCCGACGCCCGGTCGATCGCGACCGCGCTGGTTGACGCCGATTTGCGTGGTGTCCGCTCGCACGGCGTGATGCTCGTGCCGATGTACGTCGAGCGTCTGCGGGCCGGCGGCGTCACCCGGGAGTGCGAGGTCGAGGTCTGCCACGACGCCGGCGCGGCGCTGGTGGTCGACGCGCGGGGTGGCATGGGCCAGTTGTCCAGTCCGCAGGCGATGGGCCTCGCGATCGAGCGGGCCGGCCGGTATGGCATCGGCATGGTCTCGGTTCGGCACGCGCACCACTTCGGTGCCGCCAGCCGCTGGGCGATCCAGGCGGCCGAGGCGGGCTGCCTGGGCGTCGCGATGTCCAATACGACGCCGTTGATGCCCGCGCCGGGTGGCGCCGAGCGCGTGGTCGGCAACAACCCGCTGGCGGTCGCCGTACCGACCGAGGCCGGGGTGGAGATCGTGCTGGACATGGCGTTGTCGGCCGTTGCGCTCGGCAAGGTCCGGATGGCGGCGGCCGCCGGTCGGCCGATTCCCGACACGTGGGCGACCGACCCGAGCGGTACGCCGACTACCGATCCCGAGCAGGCGCTTCTGGGCATGTTGCTGCCTGCCGCCGGTCACAAGGGATTCGGGCTGGCCCTGATCATCGACATCCTTACCGGCGTCTTGAGCGGTGGCGGCTGGGGTGACCAGGTTCGGCCGCTCTACCGCGAGCCGGGCAGTCCGAACGACTGTGCCCACCTCTTCCTCGCGATCGACCCTGCACTGCTTGGTGGCATCACCGAGTTCCGGACCCGCGCGTCCCACCTTGCGACCAAGGTTCGTACGTCGGCCACCGCGCCCGGCGTTGAACGCCTGCACGTGCCGGGGGAGCTCGAAGCGGAGCAAGCGGAGTACCAGCTTCGCGAGGGCGTACTGCTGGAGAAGGCCGGGTTGGACGGTCTACTCGCGGCGGCCAGAACGGTGAGGGCTGAGATCACGGAGCCAGGAGCATGAGCCGCAAGATGGAGCTGATGCCTGGAGGACCGGGTGGTCGCCGTACCTTGGCTGAGACCGCAGCGGCGGAGCTACACCAGTTGATCCTCTCGGGCGAACTGCCGAGCGGAACCCCGCTACGCCTGGTGGACCTGGCTAACCGGCTTGAGATGAGCCAAATGCCGGTGCGCGAAGGACTGCGCCGTCTGGAGGCCCTCGGGCTGGTAGACATCGTCCCGCACAAGGGCGCCTGGGTCCGCGAACTGTCGCTGGAGGATCTCCGGGACACTCAGGAGACCCGGATCGCTTTGGAGGCCTTGGCGGTTCGAGCGGCCGCGGAGCGTTTCACCGAGGCTGACGCGTGTACGGCGGCTGACGCGCTCCAGCTCCAGGTGAAGCTCGCAAAGGCAGGCGATATCGTCGGTGCCCGGCAAGCGCACACGGACTTCCACTTCGCGATCTACCGAGCCGGTGGCTCGCGGTGGCTGACCAGGGCGATCGAGCCGGTTTGGCAGAACAGTGAGCGCTACAGGTTCGGCAGTCCGCAGAGCCCGGACCGGATCGAGTTGCATCGCCGGGAGCACGAGGCGATCTTGAAGGCCTGTATCGCGCATGACGTGGCGGGAGCCGAGGAGGCGCTGCGGAAGCACCTCGACGGCGCCACGGAACGCATCAGCGCGTTGATGACCGGCGAGGCGGGCGGGACCGGAAAGGACTGAGCAGGGCGATGAAGGCGAGCTTCGACGCGACCGGTGAGGTCGTTGTCGTGACCGGTGGTGCACGCGGGATCGGTGCTGCCCTGGCCGCGGCCGTTGCCCGCCTCGGGGGAACCGCCGTCGTCTTCGACGTCCACGCCCCCGAGCCGAAACCCGTCGGCGACTCGGCACCGTCCACCGAGCCGAATCCCATCGGCAACGCAGCGCCCGGAAGCGAGCCGAAGTCCGGCGGTGACGCAGCGGGTCGGGTCGAGTACGTCGAGGTGGACGTGGCGGATCGGGACGCCGTCGGCAAGGCCGTGGCCGGGGTGATCGAGCGGCACGGGCGGATCGACGGCCTCGTCGCCGGAGCCGCGATCCAGCCTCGCAACCCGGTGCTGTCCACTGACCCGGAGGAGTGGACCGGCGTACTCAACGTGAATCTCGATGGCGTCGTCTGGACCTGTCAGGCGGTCGTGCCGCACATGATCGAACGGCGTTCCGGCTCGGTCGTGGTTTTCACCTCCGGCCTCGCTCAGACGGGTTATCCCGGCGCCGCGGCGTACGCGGCCAGCAAGGCGGCGCTGACCGCGTTCGCGAAGACGCTTGCGGCGGAGGTTGCCGAACACCGCGTACGGGTGAACGTGATCGCGCCGGGCGTCGTCGACACCGACCAGTTCCGCGCAGCCAACCCCGGTGCCGACCTGGACCACTGGCGATCGACCACCGGCGTAGGTGATCCCGACGACGTGGTCGGGCCGTTGCTCTTCCTGCTGTCGGACGCCGCCGGAATGACCGGCTCCCAGCTCACCCGGGAGCGGGCGTTCGGCCGGCTCACCGACTTCTAGTTCCCAGGAGGCGCTTTGCCCGACCAGTTGCCGGTTGCCGTCGTCGGGGCCGGCCCGATCGGCCTCACCACCGCCCTCGGTCTCGCGCACTACGGCGTGCCGTTCATCCTCTTGGAGGAGGATGCGGTGCTGTCACTGGACACCAAGGCCGGCACGGTGCTGACCCGCACCCTGGAGGTCTGGGACCGGTACGGCTGCGTCGAGGAAGTTCTCGCGGCAGCATTGCGGATCGACGAGATCGGCGACATCGACAAGTCCACCAATACGCCGCGGGCCTCGGTCCAGCTGGAAGAACTCGTCCGGGACACCCGCTTCCCGTTTGTCATCAATATCCCGCAGCACCACCTGGAGCCGATCCTGGCGGCCGCGCTGGAACGTTCGGGCAAGGGCTCGGTGATGACCGAACACCGGCTCGAGTCGTTCGAGATCAAGAACGACCGGGTCGTGTTGTTCGTAGAGACTCCAGATGGCCGTAAGGAGATCGAGGCGTCGCACCTACTCGCGTGCGACGGAGGCCGCAGTAAGGTCCGGGACGCGCTCGGAGCGACAGTAGCGGGTGAGACCCTCCCCGAGCGGTACATGCTCATCGACGTTGTGGTGGACCTAGACGTCACCAACGCGCGGGACTACCCGTATCTGGCCTATTTCGCGGATCACAGCGAGTGGATGGTCTTGATCCGCCAACCCGAGTACTGGCGCTTCCTCTTTCCACTAGGTCCTGACCAGACTCCACCGGACGAAGAGGGCCTACTGGCCAAGGTGCGCCAGTTCATCGGTGAAGTCGACCGGATGGAGTTGCACGGCTCTGTCATCTACAACGTGCACCACCGGGTAGCGGACCACTGGTCGGCTGAGGACAAGGTGTTCCTGATGGGAGACGCCGCACACCTCATTACCCCGATGTGGGCGCTCGGCCTGAACACAGGTGTCCTAGACGCCTCCAACCTGCCCTGGCGACTCGCGTGGGTTCTACGCGGCTGGGCCACTCCCGAAGTGCTTGCGGGCTACGAGCAGGAGCAGCGGCCCGTAGCGATCGAAGGCTCGGGGGAGATGGCCGAGGCCGCCCGCAAGTACATGTCCCACCAGAGGGGTGCAGTCACCGCAGCCGGTAGTGCCTGGGCGACCGCGTACACCCGGACCCTGCTCGGCGTACGGCTTGATGTGGAGGGCGAAGGCGACTGGTCGATGGTCATGACCAGTGCGGAGCCTCCAGCAGTTCGGGCCGGGGACAGAGCGCCAGACCTGGTACTGCGGGGTTCGGCCGGGCCTACCGCGATCCACTCGTTGAGCCGGGACTCGTTTGTCGCGTTGTACTTCACCGACGTACGACGGCGGCCGGACATCCCGGTCAACACCTCGCCCGCGCTGAAGCACTACGTGGTTTCGCGCTGGGACGCGCCGCTCGACTCGGGTCTTCGGGACCGCTCGCTGTTCGACCCGGGCGAGATCGCCACCGGGCGGTACGGCGTACCGGCGGACACGATGGTGCTGATCCGGCCGGACGGACATATCGCGTCGGTCGAGCCGATGCGGCCAGGTGTGGCGGAGGATCGGTACACGGCCATCACGGGACGGCCGGTACCGGGACGGGAGGTCGGTGATGGCTGAGGACGTGATGCGGCACTTCCAGGAGGTGCTGCTGCAAACGGACGACCTGGAGTGGGTGGAGAAGTCGCTCGCCGGGCTGTCGCACAAGATGCTGTGGCGGGACGAGCAGACCGAGGCGTCCATCGCGCTGGTCCGGTTCGAGCAGGGCGCGGGAATTCCGACTGCCCACCAGCACGCCTCGAACCAGTTCATGTTCTGCCTGTCCGGGCGCTACCGGTACATCCCGACCGGGACCACCCTGACCAAGGGCAGCTTCTACTGGAACCCGAAGGGCTCGACGCACGGCCCGACCATCGCGGACGAGACCTCGATCCTGCTCGAGGTGTACGACGGCCCGCACTATCCGGAGCGGCCGTCGTTCTACGACAACGACGAGGACGCTCGCTGAAATGGCCGGCTGGGACGTCCACACGCACCTGATCCCGCCGACGGTGCTCGGCGCCGCTCAGCAGAAGCGGTTCGGCCTGTCGATCGACGGCAATTCGCTGGTGGTGGATGGGCGGACGCGCCTGCCGCTACGCCGGATGGCCTCGCCGCAGGCCTTGCTGGAGTGGGTAGACGCCCAAGGGCTGGATGGCGCGCTGGTCTCCGTACCGCCGCCGCTGTTCCGCTACGAACTCGGCGCCGAGTGGGCCGACCTGGTGAACGAAGGACTTCGGCAACTGGCCGAACCACGCCTGCGGGTGCTCGGCCATCTCGTGCTGGCGGAACCGGCGATGGCCGTATCGCTCGCTGCCGAAGGTGTTTTCAGCGGATTCGCCCTCGGCACGGCGGGATTCCGCGAGCGCGATGAGCTGTGGCAGGTGTTGCACGAGCTGGAGGCTTTCACGCTGATCCACCCTGGCCATTGCGACGACGCGCGCCTCGCGCCGTACTACCTGTCGAACCTTCTCGGGAACCCGTACGAGACGGCCCTCGCCGCCGCCGAGCTGGTTTTCGGCGAGGTGCCCGGGCGGTTCCCGGGCATCCGGTTCTGCCTGTGCCACGGCGGGGGAGTGGCCGCCGCGCTGGCCGGTCGATGGCAGCGCGGAGTGGCCACGGATCGCCCGGGGGTGCCCGAGGTTGGTGTCGCGGACGCGCTGCGGCGGTTCTACGTGGACGACCTCGTTCACGATCCGGCCGTGCTTGGCCTCGTGACCGAGGTTTTCGGGCCCGATCGCGTACTCGTGGGTAGTGACTGGCCGTTCCCGATGGGCGCGGACCAGCTCGACCGGGATCGGGCCGCGAAGCGTGCCGCCGAGACCGAACGGCTGACCCGGCCACTCTCGAATTGACCGTTCAACCACTAGAGCTTGGCAGCGGTTCATGATCAAATATCAAATGTTGCCTCGGATACGCGGAGGCCGGTAGCTGCTCGGAGACATCTGATGACCTTCCTTCCCCTGGACCTCGCGGCCGCGCCGGGCCGTCATTTGCTGCGCGGTCTGCGCCCGGATGAACGCCACCTCGCCCGCCTGCTGGTCAGCCAGGCGGAGGACCTCGGCGACAAGGCCGCCCTGCGGACGGGGGACACCACCGTCACGTACGCCGAGTTGCCCCGGCTCGCGGCCGCCGGGCGGAAACGCTTGCAGGCCGCGGGGGTGAGCCCGGGCGAGCGGGTCGTCACCATCGCGGGCAACTCGGTCCACCTGGTCCAGCTCTTCCTCGGTTGTACGGTCACCGGCGCCATCTACGTACCGCTCGACCCGGGCCTCCCGGCCGATCAACTGGCCGAACGCATCGCCGCCGTCGAGCCCGTCGCGATTTACGCGGAGAACCCGCAGGCCGGCCAGTTGGCCATAGCGGGGGATGAACCGCTGCTGGCGGACGGCCTGCCGGAGGCGTCGTACGACGGAACACTGCCAGGGCTGATCCTGCACACTTCGGGAACCACCGGGCCGGCCAAGGGCGTGTTGTGCCCGCACAGCCAGTTGCTGTCGTGGGGCATCTTCGGCAACGAGCAACTCGGGGTGACGTCGGAGGACGTGCTCTACACGAACCTGCCGCTGTTCCACTGCAACGCCCTGGTCACGCTCACGCAGTCCTGGGTCGCGGGAGCCACGGCAGTGGTGGGCCGGGAGTTCGACGTCGGGCTGTTCTGGGCGCAGCTCGCGGAGTACGAGGCGACCATCACCTTCCTGCTCGGCTCGATGATCCACCAGCTGATCGCGCGGTCGAACGAGATCCCGCCACCCAGCGACCACCGGCTGCGACTGGTTCTCGCGCCCGGCGCTGGCGTGGAAGCCAAGCATCGGTTCACGGAGTGGTCCGACGTACTGGTGGTGGACGCGTTCGGAATGACCGAGCTGAACGTGGTCAGTTACGAACCACTCGACCGGATCGTGAGCGGCTCGATGGGCGTACCGTTCCCCGACTTCGAGATCCGCGTCGCCGATCGGTACGACGTCCCGGTGCCGGACGGGTCTGTCGGCCAGTTGCTCGTGCGCCCGCGCTCGCCGTTCATCACCGCCCTCGGCTACTGGAACGCGCCGCAGGACACGATGGACGCCTGGCGGAATCTCTGGTTCCACACCGGCGACCTGGTCGCGTGGGAGCCCGACGGCTCACTGCGGTACGTCGACCGCGTGGCCGACGCGATCTACCGTGGCGGTCATCCCGTCTCCAGCCGGGAGATCGAGGCCGCCTTCCACAACCACCCGGCTGTGCTCGAATGCGCGGTGTACGGCGTACCGGCCGTGGGCGGCGACGACATCCTCGCGGCGGTTCGACTGGTTCCAGGCGCTCGGGTCGGCGCGGACGAGTTGGCGGGCTTCGCGACGCGTGAACTGCCTGCAGGCCTAGTACCGGACTACGTCTTCGTGGTGGACGAATTACCGCACACTGCGAACGGCAAGATCGCCAAGGCGGTACTGCGTGAACAAGGGCGTGACACCCTTCAGGCTGCTGTGACGAGCTAATTGGCCTCAGCGCGGTTACGGTTGCCTCTCAAAGCCACAAGAGAGGCTGACACTTCGATGACCCGACGGCTCGAACTCACCCCCAGGGGACCGAGCGGGCGGCGCACCTTGGCCGAGGAGGCGGCGGCCGAGTTGCACGCGTTGATCCTGTCCGGCGAGCTGCCCAGCGGTACCCCGTTGCGGCTGGAGGAACTGGCCCGGCGGCTCGACATGAGCCAGATGCCGATCCGCGAAGGCTTGCGCCGGATGCAGGCGCTCGGCCTGGTCGAGATCGTGCCGCACAAGGGCGCCTGGGTCCGCGAACTGTCGATGGACGACCTGCGCGACACCCACGAGACCCGGCTCGCGCTGGAATCCCTGGCCGTCCGGGCCGCCGCGGGCCGATTCTCCGAGGCGGACGCGAAGGCCGCCAGCGCGGCACTGGCCGAGCACGTGAGGTTGTCCCGGGTGGGTGACATCGTCGCGTCCCGGCAGGCGCACACCGATTTCCACTTCGCGATCTACCGCGCGGGTGGCTCGCGCTGGCTGCCGCGCGCGATCGAACCCGTCTGGCAGAACAGCGAGCGCTACCGGTTCGGTTCGCGCCAGACCCGGGCGAGGATCGAGCAGACCCGCCAGGAGCACCAGGCCATTCTCGACGCCTGCCTGGCCAAGGATCCCGACGCCGCCGAGGCAGCGCTGCGCTCGCACCTCGAAGGCGCCATGGTCCGCATCACCGAGACCATGGCCGCCCGAGCCGCCGCCGGCCCGGCCGAATAGCGCTCGCGCCGGCCTGCCTCGCGCGTCAGTCGGCGAAGCGGGCCGCGCCCGGCTCGTGGGTCAGTCGGCGAAGCGGGCCGGGAAACCGCCGGTGGCGACCGGGCCCCAGCGCTCGGGCGTGATCCGGATCAGGCACTTGCCCTGGTTCCGCATGGCCTCGCGGTACTCGTCCCAGTCGGGGTGCTCGCCGGCGATCGACCGGTAGTAGTCCACCAGCGGCTCGACCGCGTCGGGCAGCTCGATCACCTCGCCGGTGCCGTCGACCTGGACCCATGGGCCGTCCCAGTCGTCGGACAGCACCAGCACACTCGTACGGCTGTCGCGGTGGATGTTCTTGCTCTTGGCCCGTTCCGGATACGACGAGATGACGATCCGGCCTTCGCTGTCCACCCCTCCCGAAACCGGCGAGAGCTGAGGCGAACCGTCTTGGCGACGCGTCACCAGCAGCAGGTGATGCCGCGGTCGCACGAACTCCAGCAGTCCCTCGAGGTCGACCTTCGTATTGGTGGCGATCGAACGTGGCATGACCCCACCCTACGAGCCGGTCGCACTCAGTGGGTTGGCGTCTCGTGCACCGACAGCCAGCGCAGGCCATGGCGCGCGGCCGTGTCCGGCACGAGCACCGCGGTGACGCGACGGGAGATGCCGATGGAGTGCTGTTCGAGGAACCGGCACACCACCACCTCGGCCGTCTGGGCGACGACCGCGAACTCGCTGATCGTGATGCGCAGACCTGGCGCGGCATTGCGGGCGCCGGACAACAGGTTCTCCAGGTCGGTCAGACCGAGCACTCTGCCCTCGATATCGACGAGGCTGAAGTCGGGGGACTGCCCGGCCAGGAACCGATCGAGCACGGCTGTCTCCGCCTCGGTCCCGAGCCAGGCGGTCAGCGTCTCGTGGTGGGCCTCGACCTCGGCCAGCACCACCTCAGGGGACGTCATCGTCGGATCAACTCCTCATAGGTGGTCACGGACTCCAGTTGGTCATCCGTGCGGGTATTGATGATGGCCTTCAGCGCCTGCGCCTCCGGCGTGGTGGGTAACTCGCCGGCGAGCAGGTCCGGCAGGAACACCTCGTAGCCGCAGCGGGCGCGCGGACTGTACCGATCGCGGGTGCGCGCGACCGCCGAGGACACCCGGATCGCGTGCTCGTTACCTGGCGGCACTGCCGGGCGGTCGGTCTCACGAGCGGCGAAGCGAAACCCGTTCGCCTGATCGCAGGGATGGCAGCCGACCGGGCCGGCGCCGAGGCCGTTGCCGCACCCGTCACAACTCAGCTTCGTCAACGCGGCATCGACCACCCGCCAGTCGAACTCCGACGGGTCCTGCAACACCACGCGAGCCAGCTCCCGCTCGTCATCCGGGCCACCCGCCTCAACTCCCGCCGTGGCGCGGAACTCCCGCCAGGCCGCTTCGAGGCTCTCGTTCACCTCACGCAGCGCCGCCACGAACCGTGGCTGCTCGATCCGTCTTCGCATGCGCACATTCAACACGCGGGCACCGACAAAACGCGTCCGGATTTCCGGTGGCGGCTGAACCGCCGAACTGTGAGGCTTGCCCGTATGGCTCGCCTTCGTGACGTGGTGATCGACTGCCACCATCCCGCCTCGCTCGCCCGCTTCTGGGCGGAAGTCCTCGACGGTTACACGATCGCGCCGTACGACGAGGAGGAGCTCGCGCGGTTGCGGGCCCTCGGTATCGACGACCCCGAGGACGATCCCTCCGTACTGCTCGAACCGGCGCCCGGCGTACGCCCGAGGTTCTTCTTCCAGCAGGTGCCCGAGGCGAAGTCGGTCAAGAACCGGATGCACATCGACCTTTCGGCCGACGACGTCACCCTGGAGGTCGACCGCCTGACCGGTCTCGGCGCACGGCTGATCGAACGCTACGACGAACACGTGCTACTGGCCGACCCGGAAGGCAACGAGTTCTGCGTGATGCTGTGACCGGCTGCGGTTCGCGCGGTAGGCCGACGGTGGGATTCACACCGGGCACGGACGAACCGGCGTATGAGCACACCGCCGGGCTCAGCCCGGAACGACCGGGGCTGAACCCGGCGGCAGCAGGGTCAGAGCAGGTGAAGCTTGGCGTACGGCGCGAGGACCCGGATCCGGTTCGGACCGAAGTCGACGAGCACCGCGACGCCCTCCTCCACGGCGGCTACCGTGCCGAGGCCTTCCCGGTCGTGCGAAACCCGGTCTCCAGGTGCGAACACCTTGAGCGGCTCCCGCACCGGAGGCTTGAAGGGGCTAGTGGCGAGGTGACGACGCGTCGTCGCGCGATAAGGCTCCATGTCTCCTCCAGTATGCGCCAGTTTTCGTCAGTTTCCACGTCGAGGGCGAGTCACCAGCCTCGGGCCCGCCACTGCGGCAGGCTCGGCCGCTCGGCCCCGAGCGTGGTGTCAGCGCCGTGACCGGGATACACCCACGTCTCGTCCGGTAACCGGTCGAACAACTTCGATTCGACGTCCCCGAGCAGGGACTCGAAGGCCTCCGGATCGTCGTGGGTGTTGCCCACCCCGCCCGGGAACAACGAGTCGCCGGTGAAGACGTGCGGCGCGCCGGCCGGGTCGTCGTACAGCAGGGCGATCGAGCCCGGCGTGTGACCGACCAGGTGGATGACCTCCAGCTCGCACTCGCCGACCTTGATCCGGTCGCCGTCGCCGACGGCCTCGTCCGTGGGCACCGGAATACCCTCGACGTCGAACCGCCCGGCCACCGTGATCGCGCTGGTCTTCGCGACGATCTCGGCCAGGGCCTGCCAGTGGTCGCCGTGCCGATGGGTCGTGATCACCCGGGTCAGGCCGGCGCCGCCGATCACGCCGAGCAGCATCTTCGCGTCGTTGGCCGCGTCGATCAGCACCTGCTCGTCGGACTGCCGGCAGCGCAGCAGGTACGCGTTGTTGTTCATCGGGCCGACCGCGACCTTGGTGATCATCAGCGCGGCCAGTTCATGCGTCTGCGCCGGGCCGCCGACGTGGACGTTGCCGTGATACTCGGTCATCGCTCGCTCCTCAGCCCCAGGCCCGGCAGTTCGCCGTCGTGGTCAGGTCTGCGCCGTCCGCGCGGCCGGGCAACCAGCCGAGCAGAGCGGCACTGTCTCCAGGAACGATCCTCGCATCCGGTTCGCCCCAGCCCAACCCATGTCGTCGGTGCGCGGGGGCTGCCGGCCCTCGCCTCGATGTCGGGTGTTGCGGCTCTCGACCGAGCAGTAGGCGGCAGTAGGTACGCTGGTGCGGGCCCAGGTGGTCAGTTCCAGAGGCCTCTGACACTTTCCCGGCTGAACCCGTTTTCAGACCTCGTCCCAGGTGTCGCCCGGGGTACCTGGCGGCGACGAATCAAAAACTGTCGGAGGGCCTCGCTAGCATGATCGCGCTTGTCCCTGGACCGTGTCCGGACGCCTGGAAAGGTGCCTCCGGAGGCGGTTCCGAACCCCTCGAGAACGGCTGAGAGAGAGCTTGTGTCTGACCGTCTGATCGTGCGCGGCGCGCGTGAGCACAACCTGAAGGACGTGTCGCTCGACCTGCCGCGCGACGCCATGATCGTCTTCACCGGACTGTCCGGGTCCGGCAAGTCCAGCCTGGCCTTCGACACCATCTTCGCCGAGGGCCAGCGGCGCTACGTCGAGTCACTCTCGGCGTATGCCCGGCAGTTCCTCGGCCAGATGGACAAACCGGACGTCGACTTCATCGAGGGGCTGTCACCGGCCGTCTCGATCGACCAGAAGTCCACCTCGCGGAACCCGCGCTCGACCGTGGGCACCATCACGGAGGTCTACGACTACCTCCGGTTGCTGTTCGCCCGGGCGGGCCGCCCGCACTGTCCCGAGTGCCACGAGCCGATCAGCCGGCAGACGCCGCAGCAGATCGTCGACCGGGTGCTGGAGTTCGACGAGGGCGCCCGCTTCCAGGTGCTCGCGCCGGTGATCCGCGGCCGCAAAGGCGAGTACCTGGACTTGTTCCGGCAGCTGTCCGGTCAGGGCTTCTCACGCGCCCGGGTGGACGGCGAGACGATCCAGCTCACCGAGCCGCCGAAGCTGGACAAACAGAAGAAGCACACCATCGACGTGGTGGTCGACCGGCTCGCGGTCAAGTCCGCCGCGAAGCGCCGGCTGACCGACTCGGTGGAGACGGCCCTCGGCCTGTCCGGCGGCATCGTCACGCTGGACTTCGTCGACCTGGACGAGAAGGACCCGCTGCGCGAGCGCCGGTTCTCCGAGAAGCTCGCCTGCCCGAACGATCACCCGCTCGCGATCGACGAGCTGGAGCCGCGATCGTTCTCGTTCAACTCGCCGTACGGCGCCTGCCCGGCGTGTTCCGGTCTCGGCACGCGGATGGAGGTCGATCCCGACCTGATCGTGCCCGACCCGCAGAAGTCGCTGGACGAGGGCGCGATCCAGCCCTGGTCCGGGGCGAACGTCTCGCAGTACTTCGAGCGCCTGCTGGCCGCGCTCGCGAAGGACCTCAAGATCAAGACCACGACGCCGTTCGCGGATCTGCCGGCGAAGGCGAAGAAGGCCCTGCTGACCGGGCACGACCAGCAGGTGCACGTCTCGTACAAGAACCGGTACGGCCGCGAGCGCTCGTACTACACCACTTTCGAAGGCGCGATTCCGTACGTCGAGCGCCGGCACGCGGAGTCGTCCAGCGACACCAGCCGCGAGCGGTTCGAGGGCTACATGCGGGAGGTGCCCTGCCTGTCCTGCGGTGGCGCCCGGCTGAAGCCGATCTCGCTGGCGGTCACTCTCGGCGGCAAGAACATCGCCGAGATCAGCTCGATGTCGATCGACGAGGTGCACGAGTTCCTCAGCGACCTGGATCTGACGCCGCGTGAGAAGCAGATCGCCGAGCGAGTCACCAAGGAGATCGGCGAGCGGCTGCGGTTCCTGCTCGACGTCGGTCTGGACTACCTCGCGCTGAACCGCCCGGCGGGCTCGCTGTCCGGTGGCGAGGCGCAGCGGATCCGGCTGGCCACGCAGATCGGCTCCGGCCTGGTCGGCGTGCTGTACGTACTGGACGAGCCGTCGATCGGCCTGCACCAGCGCGACAACCGCCGCCTGATCGAGACGCTGGTCCGGCTGAAGGACCTCGGCAACACCCTGATCGTGGTGGAGCACGACGAGGACACCATCGATCACGCCGACTGGGTGGTCGACATCGGCCCGGGTGCCGGTGAGCACGGCGGCCAGGTGGTCGTCTCCGGCACGGTCGAGGACCTGCGCAACCACCCGGACTCGATCACCGGCGCGTACATCTCCGGCCGCAAGGAGATCCCGATTCCGGCGGTGCGCCGTCCGCAGACCGAGGGCCGCGAGCTGAAGGTGTTCGGCGCGAAGGAGCACAACCTCACCGGGATCGACGTCGCCGTGCCGCTCGGCATGTTCGTGGCGGTCACGGGTGTGTCCGGCTCCGGCAAGTCCACCCTGGTGAACGACATCCTCTACAAGTCGCTCGCCAAGCAGATCTACGGCGCTCGCGACGTGCCCGGGCGGCACACGAAGATCACCGGCCTGGAGCACGTGGACAAGGTCATTCACGTCGACCAGTCGCCGATCGGCCGCACTCCGCGATCGAACCCGGCGACGTACACCGGCGTCTGGGACCACGTCCGCAAGCTGTTCGCCGAGACGCCCGAGGCGAAGGTTCGCGGTTACCAGCAGGGCCGGTTCTCGTTCAACGTGAAGGGCGGCCGGTGCGAGGCCTGCTCCGGTGACGGCACGCTGAAGATCGAGATGAACTTCCTGCCGGATGTGTACGTGCCTTGCGAGGTCTGCCACGGCGCTCGGTACAACCGCGAGACGCTCGAGGTCCACTACAAGAACAAGACCGTCGCGGATATTCTCGACATGCCGATCGAGGAGGCGGCGGAGTTCTTCGCGGCCATTCCCGCGATCGCCCGTCACCTCAAGACGCTGAACGAGGTCGGCCTGGGTTATGTCCGGCTCGGGCAGCCCGCGCCGACGCTGTCCGGTGGTGAGGCCCAGCGGGTGAAGCTGGCGTCCGAACTGCAGAAGCGTTCGACCGGCCGGACGGTGTATGTGCTGGACGAGCCGACGACCGGTCTGCACTTCGAGGACATCCGCAAGCTGCTCGGCGTGCTCGGCAGCCTGGTGGACAAGGGCAACTCGGTGCTGGTGATCGAGCACAACCTCGACGTGATCAAGACGGCCGACTGGATCATCGACCTCGGCCCGGACGGCGGTCGCCGCGGCGGCACGCTGGTGGCCGAGGGCACGCCGGAGGAGGTCGCGAAGAACCCCGACTCGTACACCGGGCAGTTCCTCGCGGAGATCCTCGAAGGCCGTGCGGCCAAGCCCAGCCCGAAGCAGCAGGCGGTCGCGGCGCGAGCAGCCGCCAAGGCCCCGGCCGCTTCGGCCAAGGCTCCGGCTTCGGCCAAGACGGCTGCTGCTTCGGGTTCGGCTGCGGGCGGTAAGACGACGGTCTCCAAGGCCGCGTCGAACGGCGCCGCCGCGAGCGGTGCCGCGAAGGTAGGTGCCAAGGCAGGGACGTCCAAGACCACGGCGAAGAAGACCGCGGTGAAGAAGGCCCCGGCCAAAAAGACCGCCACCAAGGCAGCCGCACGAAAGGCCTAACCGCAACCCGCTGATCGCTGCGCAGGCCACCCACCGGTGGCCTGCGCTGTAGACCCGCTGGGGTTGGCAGCGGTGACCCCTGGTGGGTGCGGCGCCTTTGCTGGTCGCAGCGGCGGCCTGCTGGTGGTTGGACGGTGGCCGTCAGTTGGTTGTGGTTCGCCGGGTACTCGTTGAGTGCCCGGCGAATCGTGTTGTTGGCAAGGTGTTTCTTTGTGCCATGGACGTTTCGACGCGGGTCGAATGCCTGCGATTTCGTTGACCCTTGAAATCGATTCCTGGTCGACTGCTCCCGACCGTTGGTTCGAAACAGGGGAGTGGAGCAATGACGATTCTGGGGATTTCCGCGCGGCGCAAGGCGATCGGCGTACTGGCCGGGCTGGCGGCGTTGGCCGTGCCCGCCGGCGGCGCAGTCGCCTCCGCCCAGTCCGCCGATAGCGCAGGTGCATCGGTCCACTCCGCCGATGGCGCCGTGGCATCGGCGCAGTCGGCTGGGGGTGCGACGGCGCCAACCGCCCAGTCGGCTGGTGCGGCCGCATCGTCTGCTCAGAGGGCGGGTGGGGCGATGGCGTGTGTCAGCAAGGAGCAGCCGCTGGGGTTCGGCCTCAAGGGCACGATCAAGATCACTGTCTGTCCTGAAGGGTCCAGTGATTACGAGGTCCTGGTGATGACGAAGGACGACAACGTCACCCGGTTGGACGGGGTTACGCGAGTGACCGGCAGCAACGGGACGTCGTACACGGGGGCTTGGCATTGGGATGCCGGTCAGGGCTTCAACGAAGGCCTTCAGGTAGCGCCGGGAACGCCGGCTGATACGCAGTACTGCGGCCAGTTCTTCTCCCAGCCCGACCGTACGCAGCCGATCCAGACCATCTCGATCCCGATCTGCCTCTCCCTGGCCTGACCGCCCCTAGGCGGAGCTGGCCGAGATCACTGCAGCCGACGCACAGACGCGTCCCGCCAACCCGTCCGCACCGCCACTCCCGCGAGTGGTCGCCTGCACCCCGGGACTTACTACCGCCTCCCCGCGAGTGGTCGCGTACCCCCGCGACCATTCGCGGCAGGAATCGGCGTGCGGTCGTGACCATTCGCGGCAGGAATCGGCGTGCGGTCGTGACCACTCGCGGCAGGAACCGGTGTGCGGTCTTGACCACTTGCGGCAGGGGCGGCGTACGACCACTGCGGGACTGACCGGCGTACGGCTACGGCCCATCTGCGGAGGCGCCTCGGGGGCGCGACCAGTCGAACAGGGTGTTCAGGCGCGGCCGCTCGTGGAGGGGTGCGCGGAGGGTGGTCGTATTTTGCGTCCGACCGTGGGGTGTTTGTCCACAGGGAGCTGGCCGAACCACGGTGGCCGGCGGGTGGCCGGCGGGGCGGTGGCTGGTGGGGGTGTGGAGGTGGGGCTGCGTGTCGGGGGTGGTGGGGGCTGGGGAACTGGTACTCAGGGGGCTGAACCGGATTGGGGTGCGATCCGTGTATCGGAGAGTCCGGCTGGATCGGTCGCTTCGGCGGATCGGGTCGGGTAGAACTTGGAGTAGCAGAGCGTTCAACTATTTCGCCGCGCTTTCGGTCTCGCGTGGTTGAGTCGTTGGACACGGCCTCTTGTCAGCCTCTGGAAGGACTGATCGATGAGCAAGAACAACAGCGAGGAACCGATCGCAGGCGTCGTGCGGGATCGGCGAACCGTGCTGCGCGGAGCCGCCGTCGCGGGCATCGCCGGAGTGAGCGGCAGCCTGCTGGTGGCGTGCGGCGACGACGGTGCGCCCTCGGCCGGGCCGTCCACAGCCCCGAGCAGTGGACCCGCGACCACGCCCACTACGGCACCGAGTTCGGCGCCGAGTGCGACCGCTTCGACGGGTGGCGGGGGTGCGGTGCTCGGACCGGTCGGCGACGTACCGGTTGGCGGCGGCAAGATCTTCCCGGACCAGAAGCTGGTCGTCACCCAGCCGACGGCTGGTCAGTTCAAGGGCTTCAGCGCGGTTTGTACCCACGCGGGTTGTGTCGTGGAGTCCGTTGCCGACGGCTCCATCGTTTGTGGCTGTCACGGCAGCAAATTCAAGGTGGCGGACGGTTCGGTCACCACCGGCCCGGCCACCAGCCCGCTCGCTTCGGTCGCTGTGACGGTCGAGAACGGCAACATCCTCGGCCCGGCCAGCTAACAGATCGGCCAGCCAACAGAACGACTAGCTAGCAGGCCGACCGGCTGAATGCGGACATGGAACGACCCGGCCAACCTCAGCAGGCCGGGTCGTTCCGCGTTCGGGTCAGCTCAGCGGCGAGGTGAGCGCGCCGGTGAACATCAGCTTGTTCGGCGAACCCGTGCCCGGGTTCTTGACCTTGTCCGGCGTCGCCGCGCCGATCAGGGCCGCGGCCACGTCGGCCGGGGTCGCGTCCGGCTTGGCGCTCAGATAGAGGGCCGCGGCGCCCGCCACGTGCGGCGAGGCCATCGACGTACCGCTGTGGG
Source organism: Kribbella deserti (assembly GCF_042434725.1). Lineage (NCBI taxonomy): Bacteria > Bacillati > Actinomycetota > Actinomycetes > Propionibacteriales > Kribbellaceae > Kribbella > Kribbella deserti. The sequence continues at coordinate 248,529 of NZ_JBHLTC010000018.1, forward strand.
TCGCGGTGGCCGTCGGTCCGCTGATACCGACCGACTCGACGTCAACGCCCGGAGCGAATATGTCGACACACTTGCCGAAGTTGGAGAAGTTGGCCCGGGTGTCGGTGTCATCCGTCGCGCCCGTGGTGATGGCCGTCGGCTCCTTCGCGGGAGAGACCTTGCACGCGTCCGCGCTCTCGTTGCCCGCCGCCACGGCGTAGGTGATACCCGCCGCGACCGACTTCTTCACCGCGTCGTCGAGGGCCTGGTCGGCCGGACCACCGAGGCTCATGTTCGCGACGGCCGGCTTCTTGGCGTTGGCGGTGACCCACTCGATACCGGCGACCACGCTCTCCGTCGTACCGGAGCCCTGGCAGTCGAGGACCCGGACGCCGAACACCTTCGCGCCCTTCGCGAGACCGTACGTCTTGCCGGCGATCGTGCCCGCGACGTGGCTGCCGTGGCCCTGGCAGTCCTTGCCGTTCTGGCCGTCGCTGATGGTGTCGGTACCAACCGAGGCCCGGCCGCCGAAGTCCTCGTGGCCGGCGAAGATGCCGGTGTCGATCACGTAGACGTTGACGTTGTCGGCCGCGTTCGGTGCCTCGTACAACTTGTCGAGCGGAAGGTCCCGCTGGTCCGACCGGTCGAGGCCCCACGCCGGGTTGTCCTGGCTCATCCGGAACCGCTGGTTCTGCTGCACGTAGGCCACCCGCTCGTCCCCGGCCAGCTTCCGCGCCTGCTCCTCGGTCAGGCTCGCGCTGAAGCCGTTCAGCGCCGAGCTGAAGGTACGTCGTACCTTCGCGTCGTACGTCGACGCCAGGGTCTTCGCGACCAGGGCGGTCGCGGCGCGGGTGGCGGGTTGTTCCTTCAGTACGACGAGGTAGCTGCCGGCGATCGCGTCGGGGCTGTTCGCGCCCTTGATGACGACCTCGGTGACTACGTCCTTGGCAAGAGTGGTCGCGGGTGGTTCGTCGGCGTTGGCCGAGGTGATCGCGCCGGTCAGACCGAGTGCGGTGGCACTCAGAGCCGCAACGGTCGCGGTGGCGATGGTGGTGCTGCGGCGGGACAGGCGTGATCGGACGTGCTTGGGCGACATAGGGCGGTGCTCCTCACGTTGGGCGAATACGAAATGCCTAATCACCCTGCGCCCCCGTCCCACTCCTTGGCCCATCCCAAGCAGGGATCAGCCCAGGCCTATGCCCAGCATTCCCGCCTGACGCGCATCGCTTCTGCACGTACCGCAAGGGATAACCCTCGCCGGGCAGGGCGGTGGCGAAGGACTGTCGGTGGAGGGAATTAGGGTGGTGGTGTGGCTGATCCGTCGACTTATCGCCCGAGTGCGGGCTCAATTCCTGACGCGCCTGGGGTGTACCGGTTTCGGGACGCTTCGGGGCGGGTGATCTACGTTGGCAAGGCGAAAAACCTGCGTGCGCGGTTGTCGTCGTACTTCCAGGATCTGGTCAATCTGCACCCGCGGACCCAGTCGATGGTCACGACCGCCGCCAAGGTGGACTGGACGGTTGTCAGTACCGAGGTCGAGGCCCTACAGCTGGAGTACTCCTGGATCAAGGAGTACGACCCGCGCTTCAACGTGAAGTACCGCGACGACAAGTCGTATCCCTGGCTCGCGATCACCCTCAACGAGGACTATCCGCGCGTGATGGTCGGCCGCGGCGCGAAGAAGAAGGGCATCAAGTACTTCGGCCCGTACAGTCACGCCTGGGCGATCCGCGAGACGGTCGACCTGCTGTTGCGGGTGTTCCCGATGCGCTCGTGCAGCAAGGGCGTGTTCAACCGGCATCGCCAGATCGGCCGCCCTTGCCTGCTGGGCTACATCGGCAAATGCGCCGCGCCCTGTACCGGCAATGTGTCGCAGGACGAGCACAGCCAGATCGTGGACGACTTCGTCGCGTTCCTCTCCGGCCAGACCACGACGTATGTGCGCCGTCTCGAAAAGGAGATGAAGGCCGCCGCGGCCCTGATGGAGTACGAGCGCGCCGCCAAGATCCGCGACGACCTCAGCGCGCTCGACAAGGCCCTCGCGAAGAACCAGGTGGTCTTCGGTGACGGTACCGACGCCGACGTGATCGCCCTCGCGGAGGATCCGCTCGAGGTCGCGGTGCAGATCTTCTACGTGCGCGCCGGCCGGATCCGCGGTCAGCGCGGCTGGATCGCCGACAAGGCCGACGGTACGGCGACCACCGGTGACCTGGTCGAGCGGTTCATCCAGCAGACGTATGCCGGTGAGTCGGGCGACACGATCCCGCGCGAGATCCTCGTGCCGGCGATTCCGGATGACGTGGACGCGCTGACCGAGTGGCTGTCCGGCTTGCGTGGTTCGCGGGTGGCGATCCGGGTACCGCAGCGCGGTGACAAGAAGGGCCTGATGGAGACGGTCCACGCGAACGCGCAGCAGACCCTGGTGATGCACAAGACCAAGCGGGCCAGCGATCTCACCACCCGCAACCAGGCGCTGGAGGAGATCCAGGAGGCGCTCGATCTGCCGGAGGCGCCGTTGCGGATGGAGTGTTACGACATCTCCAACCTGCAGGGCACCGAGGTGGTCGCGTCGATGGTCGTCTTCGAGGACGGCCTGCCGCGCAAGAGCGAGTACCGCAAGTTCGTCATCAAGGGTGTCGACGGGCAGAACGATGTCGCCTCGATCGCGGAGGTGCTGACGCGGCGGTTCAAGCGCCTACTCGACGACCGGGCCGCGACGGCGGTGGCAACCGCTGCGGCCACCGCGGCCGGGGAGGTGGTCGAGGAAGACCCCACGGCGAACCTGATCGATCCCGAGACCGGCCGCGCCCGCAAGTTCGCGTATGCGCCCGCGCTGGTCGTGGTCGATGGTGGTCCGCCCCAAGTCGCGGCCGCCCGGCAGGTGATGGAGGAACTCGGCGTCGGCGATATCCCGGTGTGCGGTCTGGCCAAGCGCCTGGAAGAGGTCTGGCTGCCGGACACCGAGGACCCGGTCATCATGTCGCGAACGTCGGAAGGCCTTTACCTGTTGCAGCGGTTGCGCGACGAGGCTCACCGCTTCGCCATCACGCACCACCGCAGCCGCCGTTCCAAGACGATGGTGGAGAGCGTGCTGGACGACATACAAGGTCTGGGCGATGTCCGCCGCAAGACCCTGATGCGGCACTTCGGCTCGCTGAAGAAGTTGCGGCAGGCGTCGGTGGACGAGGTGGCGGAGCTGCCCGGGTTCGGCCGTCGTACGGCGGAATCGGTGGTCGCCGCGGTGAACTCCGCGGCAACGAAAGCCGACACCGGCCGGGCGCCGTCGGTCAACACGGCAACGGGCGAGATACTCGACGACGACGCCCCCCAGGTGGCGGGGGCGCGCAGCGGGGATTCGAACGGGGAAGAGAACTGATGGAGAAGTCCAGCGGCAACTTGATCATCGTGTCCGGGATGTCCGGCGCAGGCCGCAGCGCCGTCGCGGATGTGCTGGAAGACCTCGGCTGGTTCGTGGTCGACAACCTGCCACCGATGTTCCTGACCACGATCGTCGACCAGGTGATCGGCACCGGCGCCACGCCACGGATGGCCATCGTGGTGGACGTCCGGACCGGCAGCTTCTTCGACACGTTGCCGAAGGCGCTGGAGGACCTGCGCGAGAAGGGCTACCGGCCGCTGACGTTGTTCCTGGAGGCGGCTGACGACATCATCGTGCGTCGCCAGGAGTCCGTGCGCCGCCCGCACCCGTTGCAGGGCGACGGCCGGCTGCTCGACGGCATCCAGCGCGAACGCGAACTGCTGGCCGAGATCCGCGGTACGGCGGACCTGGTCATCGACACCTCCAACCTGAACATCCACCAGCTCGGCGCCAAGGTCCGCAATGCCTTCGGTGACGAGGAGAACGCCGAGCTGCGCGCGACGGTCGTCTCGTTCGGCTTCAAGTACGGCATTCCCGTCGACGCGGACGTGGTGGCCGACATGAGGTTCATTCCGAACCCGTACTGGCAGCCCGACCTGCGGCCGATGACGGGACAGGACCGGCTCGTGTCAGACTTCGTGCTCGGCCATCCGCTGGCGCAGCAGTTCCTGCAGGACTACGAGGGCGTGCTGAACACCCTGCGGACCGGCTATCTGAACGAGGGCAAGCGCTTCGTCACGGTCGCGGTGGGTTGTACCGGGGGTAAGCACCGCAGCGTCGCGATGGCCGAGGAACTGGCCCGCAGGCTGCGCGAGAAGGGATCACCGACGTTGGTCGTACACAGGGATCTGGGGCGGGAGTGACCCGGTCGCCACGAGTCGTGGCCCTGGGCGGCGGGCACGGCCTGGCGGCCTCTCTGTCGGCGCTGCGGCACGTCACGGACCACTTGACCGCCGTCGTCACGGTCGCGGACAACGGCGGCTCCTCGGGCCGCCTGCGCCGCGAGCTGGGCGTACTGCCGCCGGGCGATCTTCGGATGGCCCTGGCGGCGCTGTGCCGCGACGACGAGTGGGGCCGTACCTGGGCCGACGTACTGCAGCATCGCTTCACCAGTGACGGCGGGCTGCACGATCACGCCGTGGGCAACCTGCTCATCGTCGCGTTGTGGGAGTTGCTCGGCGAAGCCGTCGACGGGCTCGACTGGGTCGCGAGGCTGCTCGGTGCCGAAGGCCGGGTGCTGCCGATGTCGGCCGTGCCGCTGGACATCACCGCCCGGGTGCTCGGCGTTGATCCCGACCATCCCGGTGTGATCAGCGAGATCCGTGGCCAGGCCGAGGTGGCGACCACTACCGGCCGGGTGGTCGACGTCGCGCTCGATCCGGCCGATCCACCGGCCTGCCCGGAGGCGCTGGTCGCGGTCGCGGAGGCGGACTGGGTTGTGGTCGGCCCGGGGTCGTGGTTCACCTCGGTGATTCCGAATCTGCTGGTGCCGGCGCTCGCGCGCGCCCTCGAGCAGACCTCGGCCCGCCGGCTGGTGACGTTGAACCTGGGTGAGCAGAAGGGCGAGACCGACGGGTTCTCCCCGGAGACCCATCTCGAAGTGCTCGCGGCGCACGCGCCGGATCTGCGCATCGACGTGGTGCTCGCGGATGTGCGGCACGTGCCGGATCCGGCCTCGTTGCGTCGTACGGCGGAGTCGCTCGGCGCGCAGCTGGTGATCGCGGATATCGCTGACACGGCGACCACCCAGTTCCATCACCACCCGGGCAAACTCGCGAAGGTCTACGGCGAGATCTTCGAGTAAACCGTTCCCCCTTGCGTTCGTTCGCCGCAATCCGCCCTCTGCCGCCGCGAGCCGGTGCGGGCGCTCTGGCGGCTGCCGGGTTATGGCGCGGCTACCGGGTTATGGCGCGGCTACCGGCTTGTGGTGTGCCCGCTACCGAGTTTTTGCCCGGCTACCCGGTTGCAGCCAGGTAGTCGCGCAACAACCCGGCATCCGACCGTCTCGGGTGAGGGTGGCGTCCGCCGGGTCCGGGTGGCGTGTCGGGCGGCTTATTCCGAGGGTCGACCGTCGGAACAGGGAGTGGACCCGTCAGATTTGGCACGTCGACCCCCGACTTCAAAGGTCGACCCGGCGAATAGGCACCGACCGAGGTCGCCCCGGGACCACGCCGGCGTCTGCCGCGAGTGTTCAACCTGGTCGCACCGGCGCGACTGGGCGACGCAGGACCCGTTCGTCCGCAGGCGCGGAGGCACCGCTGGTCCTCCGGGTACGGACCACTCGAGGCAACCGGTCATACCTCACCCGCCCCCTGACAGCCCGCTGTCCTTGCCCCGGACCGGCCCGGGGCAAGGCGCGCACGCGTCGGCGACGCCGATTCCCAAATCCTTGACGCGGGTCGGTTCGGCCTGACATTCGCGCCTCCTCAGGAGGACGGGTGACCACGGCCTATCCCGGCTTCGGTCATTCGGGACAGGCCAGCGACGATTAGTACGCCAGTGGACTCACGAAATCAGCAGGCCAGGGTGTGCTGGAGGGCGGATTGCGACGAGTGAACGCCAAGGAAACGGGAGGTTTCTCCTGACAATGTGTAGTGGCTATGTCACCCCGGGCGAAGGGTCTTTGACAGCGGTGGGAGGATTTCCTTCATGGCGATGACCGCACAGGTGAAGTCCGAGCTGACCAGCATCCAGGTCACCAAGCCCTGTTGCCGCAAGGCCGAGGTTTCCTCCGTTCTCCGGTTCGCCGGGGGACTGCATCTGGTGTCCGGCCGAATCGTTGTCGAGGCTGAACTCGACAGCGGCGCGGCGGCCCGTCGGCTGCGTAAGGACATCGCGGAGATCTTCGGCCACCCGAGCGACGTGGTGGTGATCTCTCCGTCCGGAATCCGCAAGCAGACCAAGTACGTCGTACGCGTCGTTCGCGACGGTGATGCCCTGGCGAGGCAGACCGGGCTGGTGGACAACCGGGGACGTCCGGTCCGGGGGTTGCCCCCGGCTGTGGTGTCGGGCGCGTCCTGCGACGCGGTGGCGGCCTGGCGGGGAGCGTTCCTGGCCCACGGGTCACTGACCGAGCCGGGCCGTTCGTCCAGCCTCGAGGTGACCTGCCCGGGTCCCGAGGCGGCGCTCGCGCTGGTCGGCGCGGCCCGTCGGCTGGGGATCGGCTCGAAGGCCCGCGAGGTGCGCAACGTGGACCGGGTGGTGATCCGCGACGGCGACGCGATCGGCGCGCTGCTGACCCGGCTCGGCGCGCACGAGTCCGTACTGGCCTGGGAGGAACGCCGGATGCGCCGCGAGGTGCGTGCCACGGCGAACCGGCTGGCCAACTTCGACGACGCGAACCTGCGCCGTTCGGCCCGGGCCGCGGTGGCGGCGGGGGCCCGGGTGGCCCGCGCGCTGGAGATCCTCGGCGACGACGTACCGGATCACCTGCAGGTGGCCGGCAAGCTCCGGTTGGAGCACAAGCAGGCCAGCCTGGAAGAGCTCGGCCAGCTGCACGAGCCGGCCCTGACCAAGGACGCCGTCGCGGGCCGGATCCGCCGCCTGCTGGCGATGGCCGACAAGCGCGCCGCGGACCTCGGCATTCCGAACACCGAGGCCAACCTGACCCCGGACATGCTCGACCCGGCCTGATCTCTCGCCAGCCGGCCCCCGCTGTGATCAGCGGGGGCCGTCGTACGTCCCGGCCCTAATGAAGGGTCGCGATGAAACCCGTACCACCTCGTACCGGTGGCATTATGTGGATAGCACCAGTGAGCTCAGTGGGCGGTTGGGCTAGTGTTTCGGGATGTAGCGGTAGTGCTCAAAGCTAGATCTGAGGAGACGCAGTCCCGTGACCGTTCGCGTAGGTATCAACGGCTTCGGCCGCATCGGCCGTAACTTCTTCCGCGCCGTTCAGGCGTCAGGTGCCGACATCGAGGTCGTCGCCGTCAATGATCTGACCGACAACCAGACCCTCGCCCACCTGCTGAAGTACGACTCGATCTTGGGCCGTTTCCCGGGCGACGTCACCGCGACCGACGAGGACATCACCGTCGCCGGTCACACCTTCAAGGCCTTCGCCGAGCGCGACCCCGCGAACCTGAAGTGGTCCGACGTGGGCGCCGACGTGGTGATCGAGTCGACCGGCTTCTTCACCGACGCCACCAAGGCCAAGACGCACGCTGACAACGGCGCCAAGAAGGTCATCATCTCCGCCCCGGCGAAGAACGAGGACCTCACCATCGTCATGGGCGTGAACCACGACCTGTACGACGCCGACAAGCACACGATCATCTCCAACGCTTCCTGCACCACCAACTGCCTGGCTCCGATGGCGAAGGCCATTCACGACGCGTTCACGATCGAAAAGGGTCTGATGACCACGATCCACGCGTACACCCAGGACCAGAACCTGCAGGACGGCCCGCACAGCGACCTGCGTCGCGCCCGCGCCGCCGCGCTGAACATCGTGCCGACCTCGACCGGTGCCGCCAAGGCGATCGGCCTGGTCCTGCCCGAGCTCAAGGGCAAGCTCGACGGTTACGCGCTGCGCGTGCCGGTGCCGACCGGTTCGGCCACCGACCTGACCGTCACCGTCGGCCGTGAGACCTCGGTCGAAGAGGTCAACGAGGTCGTCAAGGCGGCCGCCGAGGGCGCGCTCAAGGGCTTCCTGCGCTACACCGCGGACCCGATCGTGTCGAGCGACATCGTCACCGACCCGGCGTCCTGCATCTTCGACTCCGGCCTGACCAAGGTGCTCGGCAACCAGGTCAAGGTCGTCGGCTGGTACGACAACGAGTGGGGCTACTCGAACCGCCTGGTTGACCTGGTCAACCACGTCGGCGCCACGCTCTGACGTTCTCCATTCACCCGGCCTACGTCCGAAGAACCAGCCTCGGTTCTTCGGACGTAGGCGTTCGCCGAAGGAAAAGCTGAACTGTGAAGACCATCGACGACCTCGGTGACGTCGCCGGGCTCCGGGTGCTGGTGCGCTCGGACCTGAACGTGCCGATCGACGGCGAGACGATCGGTGACGACGGCCGCATCCGCGCCAGCGTGCCGACCCTGGTGAAGCTGGCCAAGGCCGGCGCCAAGGTGATCGTCACCGCCCACCTCGGCCGCCCCAAGGGCAAGCCGAACCCGGAGTTCACGCTCGCGCCCGTCGCCAAGCGCCTCGGCGAGCTGCTCGCCGAGCAGAACATCAAGGTCCACTTCGCGACCGATGTGACCGGTGACAGCGCTCAGGAGGCCGTGCAGGAGCTCGACGAGGGCGAGGTGCTGCTGCTCGAGAACGTGCGGTACGACCCGCGCGAGGAGAGCAAGGACGAGGCCGAGCGCGCGACGCTGGCCGACGAGCTCGCCGGTCTGGCCGATGTTTTCGTGAGCGACGGCTTCGGCGTTGTGCACCGCAAGCAGGCCAGCGTGTACGACGTGGCCCGCAAGCTGCCGCACGCCGCCGGTGGCCTGGTGCTGGCCGAGGTCGAGGTGCTGAGGAAGCTCACCGAGTCCCCCCAGCGGCCGTACGTTGTGGTGCTCGGCGGCGCGAAGGTCTCCGACAAGCTCGCGGTGATCGACAACCTGATCGAGAAGGCCGACAAGCTGCTGATCGGTGGCGGCATGGTCTTCACCTTCCTCAAGGCCCAGGGCCACGAGGTCGGTAAGAGCCTGCTCGAGGATGACCAGCTCGATGTGGTCAAGGGCTACCTGGAGGCCGCGAAGGCCAAGGGTGTCGAGATCGTGCTGCCGACCGACATCGTGGTGGCGCCGGAGTTCAAGGCCGATTCGCCTGCCACGGTGGTCGGCGCCGACGCGATCCCGGCCGACCAGCTCGGCCTCGACATCGGCCCGGAGTCCGGTAAGGCCTTCGCCGCCGAGATCGCCGCGGCCAAGACGGTGTTCTGGAACGGCCCGATGGGCGTCTTCGAGATGGAGGCGTTCGCCGGTGGAACCAAGGCCGTCGCGAGTGCGTTGACCGAGGTGAACGGCCTGAGTGTGGTCGGTGGTGGCGATTCCGCGGCCGCCGTCCGGCAACTCGGCTTCGCCGACGACGCGTTCGGCCACATCTCGACCGGTGGCGGCGCGTCGCTGGAATACCTCGAGGGCAAGGAACTGCCCGGACTCGCTGTGCTGGAAGAGGACTGACCCATGGCCGACACCACTCGCACGCCTTTGATGGCGGGCAACTGGAAGATGAACATCAACCACGTCGAGGCCGTGCACCTGGTGCAGAAGCTGTCGTGGACCCTGCAGGACAAGAAGCACGACTTCGAGCGGGTCGAGGTCGCCGTGCTGCCGCCGTTCACCGATCTGCGCAGTGTGCAGACGCTGGTCGACGGTGACCGGATGAAGATCGTGTACGGCGCGCAGGACATCTCCGTGCATGACGAAGGCGCCTACACCGGCGAGATCTCGGCCGCGATGCTGAGCAAGCTCGGCTGCAGCTACGTGCTGGCGGGTCACTCCGAGCGCCGGCAGTACCACAACGAGGACGACGCGACGGTCAACGCCAAGGCCACCAAGGCGCTCGCGGCCGGCATCACGCCGATCGTGTGCGTCGGTGAGGGCCTGGAGGTGCGCAAGGAAGGCCGTCAGGTCGAGCACACCCTCGCCCAGGTCGACGGCGCGCTGGCCGGCCTGAAGCCGGACGACGCCCGCAAGGTCGTCATCGCGTACGAGCCGGTCTGGGCGATCGGTACCGGCGAGGTGGCCACTCCGGAGGACGCGCAGGAGGTCTGCGCGGCGATCCGGGGCCGGCTCGAAGAGACGATTTCGCCGGCTGTGGCCGATTCGGTGCGAATTTTGTACGGCGGATCGGTGAAGATGGCCAGCGCAGGTGGCATCATGTCCCAGCCGGATGTCGACGGCTGCCTGGTTGGCGGTGCCAGCCTGAAGGTCGACGAGTTCGCCGGTATCTGTCGTTACTTGGACCTTCAGTTAGGCTACTCCTCGTGATTCTCGCTTTCTCGATCGTCGTGGTCATCTGCAGCCTCATCCTGACGGGGCTCGTTCTGCTGCACAAAGGCCGCGGTGGCGGTCTTTCGGACCTGTTCGGCGGTGGCGTTTCGTCCAGCCTCGGCGGGTCCTCGGTGGCTGAGCGCAACCTGGACCGGATCACGATCGGCGTCGGCCTGATCTGGTTCGCCTCCATCGTCGCCCTCGGGCTGCTGTACAAGCTCGGTAACTGAGGAGACGCACCAGTGGCCGGTAGTGGCAGTGCAATTCGCGGTAGCAGGGTCGGCGCTGGGCCGATGGGCGAGGCAGAGCGCGGCGACTCCGCGCCCCGCCAGCGCATCGTGTTCTTCTGCGCCAACGGACATCAGACCGCGACGGTCTTCGCCGTCGAGGCCTCGATCCCGGAGGCGTGGGACTGCCCACGCTGTGGTCTGCCCACCAGCACCGACTCGACGAATCCACCGCCACCACCGAAGATCGAGCCGTACAAGACGCATCTGGCCTACGTGAAAGAGCGTCGCAGCGAGGCCGAAGCCGCCGAAATCCTGGCCGAGGCCGTCCAGACCCTGCGCGCCAAAAAGGCCCGCGGCGAAGTCTTCTACTAAACCGCCACCTCAAGCCGTACGACGAAGCGGGCCCACGCACCACCGGGCCCGCTTCGCCACATTCCGCCCCCACCACTCCCCGCGAGTTGGGCGCGTCCGCCCGCACCCCCCTTCCCCCGAGTGGTCGATGCTGCGCACGTTCCACCGCTCGCGATAGCGCTTATGCGGTGGAGGGTGGCTACCGGGTTGTGGTGCCGCTACCTGGTTGCAACCGGGTAGTCGGTACGAAACCCGGCAGCGGCACTGCCGAAAGCCGGTAGCCGGGCTGAAACCGGGTAGCCGCATCAGGTCGCTCGGCCGCGACCAAACTCCTGGCGTGCAAGTCTTCCGTCGGGGTGGTTCGTACGCGTCCACTCGCGCGGAGGGGCGCATGACTTCCCGCAGATTCATCGCGACGACGCACGGGGGACACGTTGCGGGAGCCGAGCACCCCAAACGGCGTCCGAGCACGGGTTATAACCCCGGCCAGGAAGCGATTACCCCTGCCAGGAACTGATTACCCCTGCCAGGCCCCGGCTTTCCCGTGCTAGGCCCCGTTGTCCTGCCAGGACCCCGATCCCGGCCTCGGGGCGCAAACACGGCGACGCGCATGCACCGCCCGGCCTTCTGAGTGTTATCTGGTGAGTCGGTGGGAGGTATCGCTCGAATGGTTGCTGCCCGGGGCTCCCGCAAAGAGCCCCGGGCAGCGGCGTCAGCGACTCAGTAGGGTCATTACGTGGTCGCTGGCGGTCTGGGCGTCGGTGAGGACGCGGTCGACGTCGGGGCTGGTGAGACGATCTTGCCGCGCCCGTCGATCACGCGCGCGCCCGTGCTGGACAGGTTCGGGCCGACCGCGGTGACGGTGTCACCCGTCATCAGTACGTCGGGTTTCTCGAGCTGGCCGAGCCGGCCCTGACCGAGCTTCGGGTCCATCGTCAGCACCATCGAGGCCTTGCGGATCAGCACCTTGCCCGTGCCGTCGAAACCACCGGCGTCGGACTGTGCGGCCGGCGCGGCCTCGACCTCATCGCCGAGCCGGTCCACGGTCAGCGGAACGGTTGCCCCGAGCAACAAAGTCGCACTCAGCGCGAGTACTTCCAGGGCGCGACGTCGTGTCAGCAAGACCGGACCTTTCGCAGAACCAACCGGAGATTCCGACGGTAGCCGTGCCCGCCCGGCCACAGCCCAGCCTTTCGATCAGGCTCGAACAGTCAGCCGGTCGATACTCCACTTGTACGAGTCCCACGCCTCGGTCCGGGTCATTGCGCCGCTCGCGACCGCTTCACCGGCGGCGTGCCCCAGGGTCATCAACGCCATCAACAGCCAGTCCGAATTGGTGTCGGGATCGAAGGAGCCATCCACTTTGCCTCGCTCGAGAATGGCGCGTATTCGATCGAGTACGGGCTCATGTAGCTCGGCGGAACCGGCGCTGATCGCTCCCGGACTCAACAGCAGGGGATGACGCTGGAACGATAGCCAGCTCGCGGCCAATACCCGTCGCAGACCCTCAGCCGCCGGACGCAGTTCGAGACCAGGCTCGTCCAGCTCGGTGAGTAGTTCGGCTGTCAGTTCCGCGAGTACGGCGTCCAGCAGGGCGGCTCGGTTGGGAAAGTGCGCGTAGACCGTTTGCCGGGACACCCCCGCCGCCGCGATCGCCTCCAGTCCGGCCTCGCCGTCCCGGTCGAGGACCTGGATCGCCGCGCTGAGGATGGCGGAGTTCGCGCCCGACGGCGGGATGCGCGTTCCCACCAGCTCACGCGCTCCCTCGAACCAGCCCAGACGATCTGAATGGCGACTCACATGATCGCGGTAGAGGGCATGACCTGCCGCAACTGCGTTGCCCTCATCAGCGACGAACTCATGACGCTTCCCACCGTTTCCGCCATCTCGGTCAACCTTGATACCGGCGCCGTCGAGGTCTCCGCCGATGCCGCCCTCGACATCGAAGACTTACACCAAGCAATCCGCCAAGCCGGCTACATCCCGAACCCGACCGCCTGAACCAATCACGCCAGCACAGGCATCTCGGCCACTTCCAGCCACCCGCCTGCGCGCCGCCACCGAAGCGGCCCTCCGAAGCACCCCACCGAAGCGCACCACCGAAGCACCCCACCGAAGCGCACCACCGAAGCGCCCTTCGAAGCACCCACCGAAGTGTCACCAGAACGGCGCCATCTCAGCCGGACCGACCTCTGCGGCCGTTGCCGCACAGCCGCTGGTCGGCTCGTCACCGGTCAGACGGAGTGGCGGCAGGTGGGTGGTTCGCCGTGGAGGGACGTTGGCGGCGTGATGAGGAAAGGCCTGTTGGAAAGGCGAGTTCCCTCGCGTAGGGGAGGCAGATCCCGCTTGGGCGGGAGCCGGGGGAGGGGCTGACGGGACAGGCTGGGGTTATGACGAGAGCGCGGATGTTGACGTGTTACCTGACCATCGCGGCCTGCCTGCCGTACGTCGGGTTGAAGCTGGCGTGGATCTTCGGCAGCGGCATCGGTGGTGCCGACGACCAGATGACTCGCTCCTCGGTGGTCGCCGCGAACGTGATCACCATGGGCATGGACCTGATTGCGATCGTCATCGTGCTCGCGTTCACCTACTCCTGGGGCAAACGGCTCCCGGCCTGGCTGGTGCTCGTGCCGATGTGGGTTGGCACCGGATTGCTCGCGCCGATCGCACTAGGGCTGCCGCTCGGCGTACTGGTCCAGTTGATCGTCGGCGGTACGCCCGCATCGAGTGGAGCGACCCTGGACAACTGGGTGTTCGCCGTTGTGTATGGCGGGTTCACCCTGCAGGCAATCGGCCTGACCATCGCCTTCGCCCTGTACGCACGGACACGCTGGGCCGCCTTGTTCGAGGTCCGGGAGCTCCGCAGGGGAGCCACGCACGACCTGCAGGTACTGATCGCCAAGACGGCCGCCATTGTTGCTACCGGCTACGCGGCGATCCAGTTCGCTTGGGCGGCCACTGGTGGCGAGTTCGGGGGTAACCCGACAGCAGTGGAAACCGCCGCCCAGAAGACGTTCTACCTAGTGCGCGGCCTGATAGCTCTCGCTGGCGTGGTAGGCCTCTTGACGTTCGTGCAGGGCCGTTCGAGCTGGCTGACGCTAAGTGGCGCCTGGGTCGGCACCGGCTTCATCTTCGCGTCGGGCCTATTCGAACTGCTAGTAGACCCTGAGGGCGACGTACTACGGCTGACGGCCTTGGCCGCCACGGTCTTCGGCGCCCTGATGGGAGTTGCCGCCATCCTGGCCGCCATCGAGCACCTGAGCGCGTCCGGCGAAGAGCGCGTTGAGCTCAGCGTGCGGGATCTGCCGGGCCGCGAAGCCGAGCGTGCCCTGGTCCAGTAACTCGCGGGCGCTCTCCCGGATGAAGCCGAGGGCGGCACGCGCGATGCTGCCACCCAGGCTGATCCGGGCCACGCCCGCGTCCGTCAACGAGGAGACCGTGAGCGCGGTGCTGCCGAGGCCGAGTACGACGTTCAGCGGGCCGTCGATCTCGCGCACCAAGGTGGTGATGGCGCTGAGGTCGTTGACGCCGGGAACGTACAGGCAGTCGGCACCGGCGGCGCGATACCGGTTGGCCCGGCGGATCGATTCGTCCAGGCCAGTTGGTGAAGCGAGCAACTGCCCGTCGGTCCGGGCGGTCAGCACGAAACTGGAACCACCCGCCTCCCGGGCCGCCGCGATCCGCTCGACGGCCAGCCCTTCGTCGTACAGCCCCTGGCCGTCGAAGTCCTCGATGTTGCCGCCGGACAGACCGGCCTCGATCGACAGGCTGATCGTTTCCGCGACCACGGAAGGCGCGGCGCCGTACCCGTCTTCGAGGTCGCCGTTCACCGGTACGTCGACGGCGGACGTGATCTGCCGGATGCGCTCGAACATCTCGTCGCGCGAGACCGACGGAGCGCCATCGGGTTTGGCGTGATCGCCCTTGCCGAGCGAGAACGCGATTCCCGCGCTGGTGGTGGCCAGCGCGGCGAATCCCGCCTCGGCGAGCACGAGCGCGCTGCCCGCGTCCCACGCGTTCGGCATCAGCAGACCACCGGTGTGGAGGTCGCGGAACGAGGTCATGTGCGCGGAGCCCTGATCTGCTTGGGGATCTGGCTGGCGGCTGCCTCGTCGAGGAGCCAGAGCGTACGATTCAGGCCCTTCGGAGCGGCAGCTGGAATCTGCAACTCCCCGGCGCCCGAAAGCGCCAGCCGAGCGGCCTGCGCCTTGTCCTCGCCGGAGACCACGAACCAGACCTCCCGCGCCCGGGCCAACGCCGGCTGGGTCAGCGAGACCCGCGTGGGCGGCGGCTTCGGAGCACCGTGCACGGCCACGACCGACCGCTCCTGCTCATGCAGTGCGGGCTGCTCGGGAAAGAGCGACGCGACGTGCCCGTCCGGACCGACCCCGAGCATCAAGATGTCGAACGTCGGTACGCCGAACCGATCGCCCGGGCCCGCCGCGGCCGCGAGGGTTTCGGCGTAGTCGGCCGCCGCCTTCTCCGGGCCCTGGCCCGAGTCGGCCGGCATCGGGTGCACCCGCGCCGGGTCGACGCCAACCGTGGACAGGAACGCGTCCCAGGCCTGGGTCTCGTTGCGCTCGGCGTCACCGTCGGGCAGGAACCGCTCGTCGCCCCACCAGAAGTCGACCCGCTTCCAGTCGACCGCGCTCCGGGCCGGAGATGCCGCCACCACCTGGTAGATGGCGGCGGCGATCCGGCCACCGGTCAGTACGACGTGCGCGATTCGGCTGCTCGCCTGGACATCCACCAGGCGGGTGATGAACCGTGCCGCCGCCGCGTGGGTCAGGGCCTCCGCGTCGGCGTGCACCAGGATCGAGGGTGAACCCATACCTACTTGGCCGCCTTCTTCTGCCCAGCAGCCTTCTTCACCGGCGTCTTCTTGGCCGCAGCCTTACCGCCGGTCGCCTTCGCCGCGGAGGGTTTGGCGGCAGAAGTGGTGGTCTTCTTGCCCGGAGCCGGCTTGCTGGTCGTGGTCTTGACCGGTGCGTTCGCCGTCTTGGCCGCGGCCTTCTTCGCCGTGGCGTGCGTCGAACGGCGCTGTTCCGGCGCCACCTTCTTGGCGTCGGCGGGCAGCTTTTCCCGCTCGACCAGGTAGCTCAGCGTGCGCGCGTAGACGTCGTCCGGGTCGAGCCGCCGCAGTTCCTCGCTCAGCAACTCCGCCGTACTCCGCCGCTTCAGCGCGACCGGCCGGTCCGGCTGACCCGGGATGCTGAACGTCGCGACAGCGCCGTCCGGCCGGGTCAACGCGATCGGTCCGGCAGGCGTGAAGAGCCGCACGGCGGTCAGACCGGGACCGCGCGACGCCTTCTGCTCGACTGGAATCTGCAAGCGGCTCTGCAGCCAGGCGGCCATCAGGTCAGCGCTGGCGTTGCCCTTGGCCGAGACGACCTCGGCGCCGGTGACCTCGGTCGGGAACTGGTCCAGCGCGGCGGCCATCAACGCCCGCCACGGCGTCAGCCGCGACCAGGCGAAGTCGGTGTCGCCCGGGGCGTATCCCTCGGCGCGGGCGGTGAAGTCGACAGAGCCCCGGCGAGTTGCCGCCGCGTCGGTGACCCGGCGACGCGCCAGCGCGCCCAGCGGGTCCTCGTGCGGCACCTTGGGCCCGCCGCCCGGCCACCAGACGATGACGGGGGAGTCGGGCAGCAGCAGTGGCGTGACCACCGACTGTGGCTCCTTCGCGAGCTCACCGTGCAGCCGCAGCAGTACGGCCTCACCCGGCACGCCCTCGCCGACGCGAACCTCCGCGTCGAGACCGCTCGGGCCCCGGCCGGGCCGCAGGATCGCGACCAGGACGCGGGACGGGTGCTCACGGCCGGCCTCGTTCGCCGCCTTGAGCGCGTCGTGATGCGAGGCCTCGTCGACCACGACCACGATGGTGCCGATCATGCCCATCGCCGGGCTGCCCGCGTTGCGCCGGGCCTTCAGCAGGGCCGAGGCGATCTGGCTGGACGTCGTATCGGTCAGATCGATGATCATGGCCGCCTCCAGGCGCGTCCGTCACGAGCGAGCATCGCGTGCGCCGAGTCCGGACCCCAGTCGCCGGACTCGTACTGCTCGGGCTTGCCGTTATCGGCCCAGTAGTTGATCACCGGGTCGAGGATCTTCCAGCCGAGTTCGACCTCGGTGTGCTGCGGGAACAACGGCGGATCGCCGAGCAGTACGTCCAGGATCAACCGCTCGTAGGCCTCCGGAGACGACTCGGTGAACGAGCCGCCGTACGCGAAGTCCATGTTCACGTCGCGGATCTCCATGGCGGTTCCGGGCACCTTCGCCCCGAACCGCATGGTGATGCCCTCGTCGGGCTGGATCCGCATCACCAGGGCGTTCTGGCCGAGTTCCTCGGTCTCCGTCGCGGTGAACGGCAGGTGCGGCGCGCGCTTGAACATCACGGCCACCTCCGTCACCCGGCGGCCGAGGCGCTTACCGGTACGCAGGTAGAACGGCACACCGGCCCAGCGGCGGGTGTCGACGTCCACGCGGATCGCGGCGAAGGTCTCGGTCGCGGACTCGGCCGGAATGCCGTCCTCCTGCAGATAACCCTTGACCTTCGAGCCACCCGCCCAGCCGGCGGCGTACTGCCCGCGGGCCGTATGCAGGTCGAGGCGATCGGGCAGTTTGACCGCCGCGAGCACCTTCTTCTTCTCCTGGCGCAGCGACCACGCGTCGAAGCTGACCGGCTCCTCCATCGCGGTGAGCGCGAGCAGCTGCAGCAGGTGGTTCTGGATCACGTCGCGCGCGGCGCCGATGCCGTCGTAGTAGCCGGCGCGGCCGCCGATACCGATGTCCTCGGCCATCGTGATCTGCACATGATCGACGTAGTGGCTGTTCCAGACCGGCTCGAACATCGAGTTGGCGAACCGCAGCGCCAGCATGTTCTGAACGGTTTCCTTGCCCAGGTAGTGATCGATGCGGAACACCGCCTGCGGCGGGAACACGCTCTCGACCACCTTGTTCAGCTCGCGCGCGCTCTGCAGGTCGTGCCCGAACGGCTTCTCGATGACGACCCGGCGCCACGAGCCCGGTACGTCGTCGGCGAGACCGTGCTCGGACAGCTGCTCCACCACCGTCGGGAACAGGCCCGGCGGGATCGACAGGTAGAACGCGTGGTTACCACCGGTGCCGCGGTTGACGTCGAGTTCGTCGACGGTCTCCCGCAGCCGCTTGAAGGCCTCGTCGTCGTCGAGCTCGCCGGGAACGAACCGGAAGCCCTCCGCGAGCTGCTGCCAGACCTCCTCGCGGAACGGCGTCCGCGCGTGCTCCTTGACGGAGTCGTGCACGATCTGCGCGAAGTCCTGGTTGGAGTAGTCGCGCCGGGCGAACCCGACCAGCGCGAAGCCCGGCGGCAGCAGGCCACGGTTGGCCAGGTCGTACACCGCGGGCATCAGCTTCTTGCGGGCCAGGTCGCCGGTGACGCCGAAGATCACCAGGCTGCAGGGCCCGGCGATCCGGGGGAGTCGCCGGTCCTGCGGGTCCCGGAGGGGGTTCACCGGGGGCAGCGGCAAACCATCCTCGTCGAGCTCTACGGTCATTCCCCGCCGTCCCTCTTGTCGTGTGCGTTGAGAAGCGAGATCAACTGCTGTACGCCGGCCTGCGGGTCGGTCAGATGCAGGCGGAGCACCGGACGGCCACGCTCGGCCAGCACCTTCGCGTCACCCGCGGCCTGGGCCGAGATGAGCGTGCCGAAGCTGAACGGCCGGTCCGGGATGTCGACGTCGGCCGACTCCTGACCGGTGATCTGCAGGAAGACGCCCTGCGGATGTCCGCCCTTGTGGTACTGCCCGGTGGAGTGCAGGAACCGCGGACCCCAGCCGAAGGTGACCGGTCGCCCGGTCTTCGCCGCGAGGGCCGGACGAATCGCCAGCAGGTTCTCGTCGCGCTCGGAATCCAGGTAAGCCATGACGGCGAGATATCCGTCGTCCGGCAGCTTGCCGAGCAGCGTGTCGAGCGCGGCTTCGAGGGTGTCCACCGAGTCGAGCAGGCCCTCCGAACCACGAACCTCGACCACGCCGTCGCTGAACGCGGCGGCCTCTGGCTCGGGCTGTGCGTCCAGCAGAGCGCGTGCGGCGTTCTTGGCGGCCTCCACGTCCGGCTGGTCGAACGGGTTGATCCCGAGCAGGTAACCCGCAACGGCCGTGGCGGTCTCCCACAACAGCAGCTGCCCACCGAGCGAACCCGACGTGACCAGGGACGGGATGTAGCTCGCCGCATCGGTCTTCTGCGCGTCGGCGACGAGCACGGCTCGGGTGAGATCCGCGGCCGAGCTGTGCAGCTCGGGCGCGTGCAAGCCCTTCACCGCGACCGGCAGTACGCCGGTGCCGTTCTTGCCGGTGCTCTCCGCGATGAGCTGCTCGGCCCAGTCGGGGAACCCGGCGATGGGGGAGTCGTCCGTCGCGATGATCACCTTGTCGCGCCCCTGGCTCGCGGCCAGGACAGCACCGAGCACGAGGGCCGGGTTGTCCGGGCTGTCCGCCTGCAGGGCCGGAGCCGCCTCAGCGGCCTGGTCCAGCAGCTCGGCCACGTCCGCGCCGGCCAGTGCCGACGGGACCAGGCCGAACGCGGTGAGCGCGCTGTAGCGCCCGCCCACGTTCGGGTCGGCCAGGAACGTCTTGCGATAGCCCTCGTCGGCCGACAGCTGCTCGAACGGCGAACCCGGGTCGGTGACCACGACCACCCGGCTGGCAGCGTCGATCCCGGCCTCGGTGAAAGCCTGGATGAACGCGCGCCGCTGGCTGTCGGTCTCGACCGTGCCGCCGGACTTGCTGGACACGACGATCACCGTGCGCTGCAGATCTCCGGCCAGGGCCCGGGCGATCACGCTCGGATTGGTGGAGTCCAGTACGACGAGCTCAACGCCGGCGGTCCGGGTGATGACCTCCGGCGCCAGGGACGAACCGCCCATACCGCAGAGCACGATCCGGTCCAGGCCCTCGGCCCGCAGATCGGCCTGCAGCGCCTCGATCTCGGCCAGCAACGGCCGGCTCGTCTCGTGCAGGTCGACCCAGTTGAGCCGGATGGACGACTCGGACTCCGCCTCGGGACCCCAGATGGTGGCGTCCTTGGCGGCGATCCGGGAGGCGATCTTGTCCGCGACGAGCTTGTCGACGGTTGCCGACCAGTCGCCGCCGGACGGAACGACCGTCACCACTTGGCGTCCTTGAGGGCGCCGGTGACCGTGTCGAGCAGCTCGGTCCAGGAGGCCTCGAACTTGCTCAGGCCTTCGTCCTCGAGCTGCTGCACGACCTCGTCGTACGAAACGCCGAGGGCCTCGAGGTCCGCGATCACCTTGCGGGCCTCGTCGTACGTGCCGCGCACGGTGTCACCGCTGACCTCGCCGTGATCCGCGAACGCGTCGATCGTTGCCTGCGGCATCGTGTTGACCACACCGCGGGTGACCAGCTGGTCGACGTACAGGGTGTCCGGGTACGCCGGGTCCTTGACGCCGGTGGACGCCCACAGCGGGCGCTGCGGCTTGGCCCCGGCGGTCTCGAGCTCGCGCCAGCGGTCCGAGGCGAAGACCTCCTCGTACGCCTCGAAGGCCAGGCGGGCGTTCGCGATCGCGGCCTTGCCCTTGAGCGCCTTGGCCTCGTCCGAACCGATCGCGTCCAGGCGCTTGTCGATCTCGGTGTCGACCCGGCTGACGAAGAACGACGCCACGCTGGCGAGCTTCGTCACGTCGTGGCCGTTGTCGATCGCCTTCTCGACACCGGCCAGGAAGGCCTCCATCACCGCGCGGTAGCGCTCGAGCGAGAAGATCAGCGTCACGTTGACACTGATGCCTTCGGCAAGCACCGCGGTGATCGCCGGCAGACCCGCCTTGGTGGCCGGGATCTTGATGAAGACGTTCTCCCGGCCGACGATGCCCCACAGGGTCTTGGCCTCGTCGATCGTTTTATCGGTCTCGCGGGCCAGCCGCGGGTCGACCTCGATCGAGACCCGGCCGTCCACGCTGTCGGTGTCGTCGTACACCGGCTTGAACAGGTCGGCGCCGGCGCGCACGTCATCGGTGGTGATGACCCGCACGGCGTCCTCGGTGGACGTACCGGCCTGGGCCAGCGCGACCACCTGCTCGGCGTACGGGCTGTCCTCCTTGGTGGCGGTGGACAGCGCCTTGGCGAAGATCGTCGGGTTGGTGGTCACACCGCTGATGTGCTGGTCCTGGATCAGCTTGGCCAGCCCGCCACTGCTGATGCGGTCGCGGGACAGGTCGTCAAGCCAGATGGAAACGCCGGCGTCGGCGAGTGCTTTCAATCGGTCATTCATGTCCGAAGCCCTCCGAGATGTTCTGTTGTGAGTGGTTCAGTTGCGCTCGTTGGTGGCGTCGGCGTCCGGGTCGGCGCTCACGCTGGCGTCGTCGCCGGGGCCCACGGGACCGGCGGGCCGGCGCTGCGCGGAAACGCCCGCGCCACCCAGCTCGGCGGCCGCGGCGATGCTGTCCCGCGCGGCCTGCACGACCGCGTCGGCGGTGATGCCGAACTCGCTGAACAGCACCTTGTAGTCCGCCGAGGCACCGAAGTGCTCCAGGCTCACGCTGCGGCCGGCGTCACCGACCACCTCGCGCCAGCCCAGCGCGATACCGGCCTCGACCGAGACCCGGGCCCGCACCGACGGCGGAATGACCTCGTCGCGGTACGACGCGTCCTGCTCGTCGAACCACTCGCGGCACACCATCGAGACGACGCGCGCCTGCACGCCCTGTTCGGCCAGCTTCGTGCGGGCCTCGACGGCCAGCTGCAGCTCCGAACCGGTCGCGATCAGGACCACGTCGGGCGTGCCCTCGGTGTCGAGCAGGGTGTAACCACCCTTGGCAACGCCCTCGGTGGTCGCGAAACCCTCCGTACCGCGCGGGTACGTCGGCACGTTCTGCCGGGTCAGCGCCAGCGCGGCCGGGCGGTCGGTGTTCTCCAGTACGGCCTTCCAGGCGGCGGCGGTCTCGTTGGCGTCGCCGGGGCGGACCACGTCCAGGCCCGGGATCGCGCGCAGCGAGGCGAGGTGCTCGACCGGCTGGTGCGTCGGACCGTCCTCGCCGAGACCGATCGAATCGTGCGTCCACACGTAGGTGACGGGCAGCTTCATCAGCGCCGCCAGCCGGACCGACGGGCGCATGTAGTCGCTGAACACCAGGAAGGTGCCGCCGTAGGGCCGCGTGCCACCGTGCAGCGCGATGCCGTTCAGGATGGCGCCCATGCCGTGCTCGCGGATACCGAAGTGCAGCACCCGGCCGTACTCGTTGCCCTGGTACTCCTTGGTGGCGTGCTCGGCCGGAATGAACGACGGCTCACCCTTGGGGGTGGTGTTGTTCGAACCGGCGAGGTCGGCCGAACCGCCCCACAGCTCGGGCAGCTTCGGCGCCAGCGCGCTGAGCGTGTCACCCGAGGCGGACCGGGTGGCGACACCCTTCGCGTCGGCCTCCCAGCTCGGCAGCGCGTCGGCCCAGCCCGCGGGCAGCTCGCGCTTTTCCAGCCGCTGGAACAACTCGGCGCGCTCGGCCGAGGCGCTCGCCCAGGCGTCGTACTTCTGCTGCCACTCGGTCTGCAGGGCGGTACCGCGCTCGACAGCCTTGCGGGTGTGCTCGATCACGTCGGCGGCGACGTCGAACGTCTTCTCTGGGTCGTACCCGAGGACCTTCTTGGTGGCGGCGACCTCGTCGGCACCGAGGGCCGAACCGTGGATCTTGCCGGTGTTCTGCTTGTTCGGGGCGGGCCAGCCGATGATCGTGCGCAGCCGGATGAAGCTCGGCTTGTCGGTGACCGCGTTACCGGCCTGGATCGCGTCGTACAGGGCCTGGACGTTCTCCTCGTAGCCCGTGCCGTCGTTGGTCCAGTCGACCTCGCGCACATCCCAGCCGTACGCGGCGTAGCGGGCGGCGACGTCCTCGGTGAACGCGATGGCGGTGTCGTCCTCGATCGAGATCCGGTTGTCGTCCCAGATCAGCGTCAGGTTGCCCAGCTGCTGGTGCCCGGCGAGCGAGGAGGCCTCGCTGGCGACACCTTCCTCCAAGTCACCGTCCGACGCGATCGCGTAGATGTGGTGGTCGAACAGGCTCTCGCCCTTGGCGGTGTCCGGATCGAACAGGCCGCGCTCGCGGCGGGCCGCCATCGCCATCCCGACCGCGTTGCCGACACCCTGGCCGAGCGGCCCGGTGGTGGTCTCGACGCCCTTGGTGTGCCCGTGCTCGGGGTGACCCGGCGTCAGGCTGCCCCAGGTGCGCAGCGCCTTCAGGTCGTCCAGCTCCAGGCCGAAGCCGGCCAGGTACAGCTGGATGTAGAGCGTCAGGCTGGAATGCCCGCACGAGAGCACGAACCGGTCGCGCCCGGCCCAGGTCGGATCCGCGGGGTTGTGCCGCATCACCTTCTGGAACAGCAGGTACGCCGCCGGGGCGAGGCTCATCGCGGTACCCGGATGGCCGTTGCCCACCTTCTCCACGGCGTCCATGGCGAGCACCCGCACGGTGTCGACGGCACGCTGGTCGAGGTCGGTCCAGTCAAGCTCGGGGGTGGTCTTCTCCGTCACGCCGGCGGCGCTCCTCTCACAAAGCTTCGGCACGTAGCGGCGAGCGATTCCGGGAGCGTCCGTAGCACGTTTCCGTGCCGCTGACCACGCCCCCGCGCGTCACCGGAAGCGAGCCTACTCGCCTGGAAGGACAGTGCCTTCCACCCCTCGCCAACCGTCACGAGGTCTTCATTTGTTCCCGTGCCCCCGAAGCCGCCCGGACATGCATCGAATGCCTGTCGCTCCAACGGTCCCGGGACGTCGAGGGTGAGTTGTGCTACATAAGTCCGGGGCGCTGGGGGTGGGCGGTGCGGGAGCACTGTCCTGGCGGTCGTAGACTGTCGAATCGTCAGCGCCGGATCGCCGGCGTCAGTTCAATTCGCTCGAGGTGTTCGTGACGGCCGTCGACCCGCGTGAAGCCGCGACGACGTCGTACCCGGAGACGCCGCCTTCCTTCGACCTGGCAACCGCTGAGCTGCCGCGTCCGTCGGTCCGCGACATCGTCGGTGCGTACGTTGCCCTGACCAAGCCGCGCATCATCGAGTTGCTCCTGGTCACCACCGTGCCGGTGATGTTCCTGGCCGCCAACGGAGTGCCCGCGCTCGGCGTGGTCGCCGCCACCTTGCTCGGCGGCGTGCTGGCCTCCGGCAGCGCCAACACGATCAACTGCGTGCTGGACCGCGACATCGACGAGCAGATGCGCCGCACCCGGCGCCGCCCGTTGCCGCGGCACGCGATCTCACCTCGTTCGGCGATGACCTTCGGCATCGTGCTGGGCGTGCTCGCCACGCTCGAACTCGGCCTGCTGGTCAACTGGCTCTCGTCCGGCCTGGCCCTGGTGGCGAACCTGTTCTACGTGTTCGTCTACACGATCTGGCTCAAGCGCCGGACCGTGCAGAACATCGTCTGGGGCGGAATCGCCGGGTGTTTCCCGACGCTGATCGGCTGGACCGCGGTCACCAACTCGCTCGACTGGACGCCGTTCGTGCTCTTCGGCGTGGTGTTCTTCTGGACGCCGCCGCACACCTGGGCCCTGGCGATGCGCTACCGCGAGGACTACGCCTCGGTCGACGTACCGATGTTGCCCGTAGTCGCCACCCCGGTCGCGACCGCCCGCCAGATCTTCGCGTACAGCGTCGTGATGGTGATCACCTCCCTCGCGCTCTGGCCCGTCGCCGGCACCGGCTGGCTCTACCCCCTGGCCGCCGCCGCGCTGGCCGTCGTCTTCCTCCGCGAAGCGTGGGCCCTCCTGTCCCGCGCCCACACCGGAGCCGAAGGCGCCGCCCTCCGCCCAATGCGCCTCTTCCACTACAGCAACATCTACCTGGCCCTCCTCTTCGTAGCCGCCGCCGTAGACCCCCTCCTCCGCTAAACCCCGCCCAGCCCCCGGCCCCCGGCCCCCAGCCCTCGGCGTCCCGGCCTCCGGCCTCCGGCTTCCCGGCGCGGACCGTCCGCGGCTCCGGGCGCTTCGGCTAGCGGCTTTTTGCGTGGCTACCGGCTTTTGGTCGGGCCGCTACCGACTTTTGTGACGGCTACCCGGTTGCAGCCGGGTAGTGGCGCAAAAACTCGGCAGCGGGCGTTATCCACACCCGAACTGTCGGCTGTGCGGGGCCTGCCGGAACCCGGCATCTTCTCTGCATGAGACACAAACTGCAGGTGGTCGCCGACTGGCGGGGTGGCTGGTTCAGCCGCGCCGACGCGTTGTGCTGCGGCTACACCGATTCCGACATCCGAACCTTCGTGCGGACCGGCGCATGGACAAGGCTGTGCCGAGGCGCGTTCATGCTCGCCGAGCCAGACGGGGACCAGGCCCTCTGGCAGACGCAGCTCGAGCGTTATATCCGAATGTCGCAGGCGGTCTATCACCGGCTGGGCGGTCGAGCAGTGCTGAGCCACCAATCAGCGCTCGCCGTGCTCGGCGTGCCGGTCTCGTTGCTCGACCTGAGCCGGGTCCACGTGACCAGGTTCTCCGGCCATGGGCGTACGACGCCTGAGGTGGTCCAGCACGTTGGCGTGCCACCGGTGCGAGAGGTGCTGACGATCCGCGGAGCGGAGGTGATGCCCATGGCCCGCGCGGTGGTGGAGGCGATCCGCTTCGCCCGCTATCCGGTGGCGGTCTCTGTCGTGGATGCCGCTCTGCACTCCAGCCGTACGACGTCGGCGGAGCTGGCCGACGCGCTGACGCTGTTCGCCTCGCGAACGGGCATCCGTACGGCGGAGCGGGCGGTTCATTTCGCAGAGGCCCGCACGGAATCGGTGGGCGAATCACTATTGCGAGTGGTCATCGCGGAGCACGGCTTGCCGCCGCCCGTACCGCAGGCGGAGATCCATGACTCCGAGGGGCAGTTGGTGGGTCGGGTCGACTTCTTGTTCGCGGATTGGCGGGTGGTGGTGGAGTTCGATGGCGAAGCAAAATACCGGGGCACCGACGGCGCGGAGGCCGTCGTGGCCGAGAAGTGGCGAGAGGATCGGTTGCGAGGACTGGGATACCAAGTGGTTCGGGTGGCATGGCGGGATCTCGACCACCCGGCGGAGATTGTTGCCCGCATCAACCGTGCGAAGGCTCTGGCGAGAGCCAGCCCTGGCGTGGTGCCCGCCGCCGCGGGAGCCGGTTGACGTTTGCTGCCCGGAGATGGCGCGAATCTGTCGGTGTGTGGCGATTGAGCCAGTTCTCTTGGGGCGGGTGGGGCGCTACCGTCGCGCGCGTGACTAAATTTCTGCTGAGTTTGCATGTGGTGGTGGCGATTCTGGCGATTGGGCCGGTGACGGTGGCGGCCAGCATGTTTCCTGCCGCCACGCGCCAGGTTCTTGCCGCGCGGGCCGCGGGGAAGACGGGGGATGGGGAGGTCGCCAGTCTGCGGACGTTGTACCGGATCTGCCAGGTTTATGCCGGGCTGGGCATCGCCGTGCCGGTGTTCGGGTTCGCGACCGCCGGAAGTATGGGCGTTTTCGGGGACATCTGGGTGCAGGCGTCGATTGTGCTGACCGCTGCCGCCGCCGGCGTACTCGTCGTACTGGTCCTGCCCGGACAGCAGAGCATCCTTGCGTCCTTCACCACCTCCCCGGCCGACTCGCCCCAAGCAACGGCTACCGCACCCGAGACGACGGCTGCCTCGCCTCAGATGACGCCGGCCACATCTCAGACGTCCGCTGCTTCGCCTCACGCGACGGACGCGTCGCCTCAGGCCACGGAGGCGTCGCCTCAGGCGGCTGCTGACCCGGCAGATCCCAAGGTGGGGGCGTCTCAGGTGGCGGCCTACGCGCCGGTGACGCCTGGCCGGCTTGCGATGTACACGGGCATCTTCAACCTGCTCTGGGTAATCGTCACCGTGCTGATGATCGTCCGCCCCGGCTCCACCACCGGCGCTTAACGCCGGCCCATCCAGTCTGGCGGCCAATCCGGCCCGCACCTGGTCAGCCTGTCCACCAGGCGGCCAATCCGGCCTGCACCCGGCCGGCCCATCCAGTCTGGCGGCCAATCCAGCCCGCACTCGGCCAGCCTGTCCACCCGGCGGCTAATACCGCCCTGCACCCGGTCCGCCTGTCGACCCGGGCCAATCCATCCACCCGGCGGCCAATCCATCCACCTGGCGGCCAATCTGGCCTGCACCCGGTCAGCCTGTTCACCCGGCGGCTAATACCGCCCTGCACCCGGTCCGCCTGTCGACCCGGGCCGATCCGTCCACCTGGCGGCCGATCCGTCCACCCGGTGGCCAATCTCGCCGCCCCGGCGCCTAACGGTCAGCCCGGTCCACCCGGCGGTCTTCCGGCCGCGATGGCCGCGATGGCCGGGCCGGGCCGGGCTGGCTGGGCTGGGCGGTGGGGCGGGTTTGGCGAGGGGCTAGGTGGCGGGGGTGCCGCGTTCGCCGTAGACGGCGGTTACCAGGGCGATCAGGATGGCGGCGAAGGCCATGTGGAGGATTACGGCGAGGATCGGTAGGCCGGTGAAGTACTGGATGAAGCCGACCGCGCCCTGGATCAGCTCCATCGCGAGGAGCCAGGCCGCCATCTTGCGCAGGGTGCGCGAGGTGGCCGTGATGCGCGTGGCGATCACCAGCGCCACCGAGATGCCCAGCAGCAGGAAGACCGCATGCGCGTGCAACTGGCTGATCGTCACCTCGTCGAAGCCGGTCCGCGGTACGTCGGGATCACCCGCATGCGGGCCACTTCCGGTAACGACCGTGCCGAGTACGACGGTGATCCAGACCGCCGCGACGCAGAACGTGGCGAGGGCGCGTACGACCGGCGGCGTGTGCGGATAGGGGCTGGTCCGCGATCGCCGGAGCATGGCGACCGTCAGGGTGATGATCACCATCGAGACCAGGAAGTGGGCCGACACGACCCACGGGTTGAGGGCCATTCGCACGCTGATGCCGCCGATGATGGCCTGCAGCGGTACGCCGAGGGCCGCCGCGGTGGCGAGGCGGCGCAGATCGGTACGACGCGGCCGGTAGCGCATCACCGCGATCCACGTACCGATCGCGATGGCGGCGACCACGAAGCCGAGCAGGCGGTTGCCGAACTCGATGGCGCCGTGGATGCCGAGTTCGCCGTGCGGCACGTACGACTCTTCGGTGCAACGAGGCCACGTCGGGCAGCCGAGGCCCGAGCCGGTCAGGCGGACCAGGCCGCCGGTGATGACGATGCCGATGTTCGCGATGACCGAGGCCCAGGCCCACCGGCGGACCACGTCCAGGTTCGGCGCCGGGACGTACTTCCAAATACCGGTCACAGGCTCGGTCGCACGAGCCGGGGTCTCCGTGGTCACGGCCGCAGTCTAGGCAAGGCGTGCACCCGTCTTCGCGTCAGTCCCACCGGAACGTGCGGGAGACCACATAACCGAGCACCGCCGACCACAGCACCAGGGCCAGCGCGGCGGGCCACGGAACCACGCCCGCGAGGGTGGCATCCGACATCCCGCTCGACAGCGCGGCGCTCGGCAGCATCTTCACCAGAGTCTGCAGACCGGACGGATATTCGGTCACCGGCGTCATCACGGCACCACCGACCAGGAGCAGTAGATAGAGCAGGTTGGCCGCCGCCAGCGTGGCCTCGGCCCGGAACAGCCCGGCCATCAGCAAGCCCAGCGACGCGAAGGCCGCCGTACCGCAGAGAACCATCACCACAACGCCCAGGAAGGCGACGAAACCGCCGGAGGGCTTCCAGCCAAGAGCAAAACCCGCAGTGGCCAGTACGGCGATCTGCACGGCTTGCACCGCCAGAACGGCCCCGATCTTCCCAGCGAGTAGGCCTGTCCGAGACAGGGGAGACGCCCCAAGTCGCTTAATGACGCCATAGCGACGTTCGAAGCCCGTAGCGATCGCAAGCGACGTGAAGGAGCTCGAGAGCACAGCAAGCGCTAGAACTCGCGGTACGACCAGGTCGATCGTCCGGCCCTCGCCAAGCGGCAACCGGTCACCAAGGCCAGTACCGCCCAGGAGGAACAACAAGGTCAGCGGGATGACCAGAGCCAGGAGAAGCTGTTCGCCGTTCCGAAGCAGCAGGCGGAGCTCCATCCCGGCGTGGGCGAGCACCTTCTGTCGCCACGGCGCGGAGCCGGGCATCGGCGCGAAGGAACCCGAGAGGGCGTCCGGCACGCTGGGGGTTGTGATCATTCCGACTTCCGGGGATGGGTGAGCGAGAGGTACACGTCCTCGAGGGACCGGGCGCCCTGGTCGGTCAGCTCGCCCGGCGTTCCCGAGGCGATCACCTGCCCGGCGGACAGCACATGGATCTGGTCCGACAGCTGCTCGGCCTCGTCCATCGCGTGGGTGGTCAGCACCACGGTCACCCCGTCGGTGCGGAGTTCGCGGATCAGTTGCCAGATCTCGCGGCGGCCGTGCGGGTCGAGACCGGTGGTCGGTTCGTCCAGGAACGCGATCTCGGGCCGGCCCACGATGGCCAGGGCGAACGAGAGGCGCTGCTTCTGGCCACCGGACAACCGGCGGTACGGCGTCCGGCCGCAGCTGCCGAGCTCCAACCGGTCTGTGAGCATGCTCACGTCCAGCGGGTTCGAGTGCAGCGCGGCGACGTAGCGGAGCATTTCCAGGGCCCGTACGCCGGACCACGCGCCGCCTTCCTGCAGCATCACGCCGATCCGCGGCATCAGGGCGTCATGGTCGGCGATCGGGTCCAGCCCGAGCACGCGAACCTGGCCCGAGGTGGGCCGCCGGAAGCCCTCGCAGCTTTCCACCGTGGTGGTCTTACCAGCGCCGTTCGGCCCTAATACAGAGGTAACCGAGCCGGTCGCAACGGAAAGACTCAGGCCGTCTACGGCGGTCTTCTCGCCGTACCGGACGACGAGGTCGTGGATCTCCACCGCTGCTGGCACGCAAGCAGTGTAGGAAACTCCCGCCGTGTCCCGGCACTCAGGACGCCCCTGGCCGACCCTGAACCATCCCTGGTAGCAGCGAGCGACCAGCCGGAGACCGTACGGAACGAAAGGCCGTCGGGGTTAGGTTGCCCTTATTTGAAGGGCCTCCCGATTTACGCGACACTTGCGTTGTGAAAACTTCCGCGACGACCGGCAAGGCCCCAGCGGGCGCTTCCGCCGCGCGGGACGAGTCCACTCGCGACCGGGTTGCCCGGTCGATCCTGACCAACGGGCCGTCCAGCGCCGCGGTGCTCGCGGAGCGCCTGGAGCTTACGCCCGCCGCAGTCCGGCGGCACTTGGACCACCTGCTCGACGAGGGGCTGGTGATCGCCCGCGAGGAGCGCGTCTACGGCCCTCGCGGCCGCGGCCGCCCGGCCAAGGTGTTCTGCCTCACCGACACCGGCCGGCACGCGTTCCACCAGGCGTACGACGACCTGGCCGCGACCGCGCTGCACTTCATCGCCGAGTCCGGTGGTGAGGAGGCGGTGGCGGCGTTCGCGCGCCGCCGTGTGGCCGAGGTCGAGGTTCGTTACCGTGAGCTGCTCGAGGCCGCTCCGGAGGCGGAGAAGGCCGAGGTGCTCGCAAGGGCCCTGAGCGCCGACGGGTTCGCGGCCTCCGCGATGACCGCCGGTACCGGCGCCCAGCTGTGCCAGCACCACTGCCCGGTCGCCCACGTGGCCGAGCAGTTCCCCCAGTTGTGCGAGGCCGAGACCGAGGTATTCGCCCGGTTGCTCGGTAAGCACGTTCAGCGCCTGGCCACCATCGCGCATGGTGACGGCGTCTGCACCACACATATCCCCGGAGCCCCGGCTTCGGTTGCCCCTGTTTCCGACGGCGAATCTGCGAGGACTGCAAGATGACGCAAACCGCTCACCCCGAACTGGAAGGCCTCGGCAACTACCAGTACGGCTGGGCCGACTCCGATGCCGCCGGTGCTGTCGCCCAGCGCGGTATCAGTGCCGACGTGGTCCGGGGTATCTCCGGGCTGAAGAGCGAGCCGGAGTGGATGCTCGACCTGCGCCTCAAGGGTCTCAAGCTGTTCGACCGCAAGCCGATGCCGTCGTGGGGTGCCGACCTGTCCGGTATCGACTTCGACAACATCAAGTACTTCGTCCGCTCCACCGAGAAGCAGGCGACGAGCTGGGACGAGCTGCCCGACGACATCAAGAACACCTACGACAAGCTCGGCATCCCGGAGGCGGAGAAGCAGCGCCTGATCGCCGGTGTCGCCGCGCAGTACGAGTCCGAGGTCGTCTACCACCAGATCCGTGAGGACCTGGAGGAGCAGGGCGTCATCTTCGTCGACACCGACACCGGTCTGCGCGAGCACGAGGACCTCTTCCGGGAGTACTTCGGCTCGGTCATCCCGGTCGGCGACAACAAGTTCGCCGCGCTGAACACGGCGGTCTGGTCCGGCGGCTCGTTCATCTACGTGCCCAAGGGCGTGAAGGTGGACATCCCGCTGCAGGCCTACTTCCGGATCAACACCGAGAACATGGGCCAGTTCGAGCGGACCCTGATCATCGTCGACGAGGACGCCTACGTTCACTACGTCGAGGGCTGCACCGCGCCGATCTACAAGTCGGACTCGCTGCACTCCGCCGTGGTCGAGATCATCGTGAAGAAGGGCGCTCGCTGCCGCTACACGACGATCCAGAACTGGTCGAACAACGTCTACAACCTGGTCACCAAGCGCGCCACCTGCGAGGCCGGCGCGACGATGGAGTGGATCGACGGCAACATCGGTTCCAAGGTGACGATGAAGTACCCGGCCGTGTACCTGATGGGCGAGCACGCCAAGGGCGAGACGCTGTCGGTCGCGTTCGCGGGCGAGGGCCAGCACCAGGACGCCGGTTCGAAGATGGTGCACAACGCGCCGTACACCTCGAGCTCGATCGTGTCGAAGTCCGTCGCCCGTGGCGGTGGCCGGACGTCGTACCGCGGTCTGGTCGAGGTCGCGCCGGGCAGCCACCACAGCAAGTCCACGGTGCGCTGTGACGCGCTGCTGGTCGACACGATCAGCCGCTCGGACACGTACCCGTACGTCGACGTCCGCGAGGACGACGTCGCGATGGGCCACGAGGCCACGGTCTCGAAGGTCAGCGACGACCAGCTCTTCTACCTGATGAGCCGCGGTATGGCCGAGGACGAGGCGATGGCGATGATCGTCCGTGGCTTCATCGAGCCGATCGCCCGCGAGCTCCCGATGGAGTACGCGCTGGAACTGAACCGCCTGATCGAACTGCAGATGGAAGGGGCCGTCGGCTGATGTCAGCCACCGAAACCCTGGTTGCCACCGGCAACAAGGGCCACTCTCACGGTGCGGGGTCCGAGGTGCCCCTGCAGACCCGCAGCGAGCGCGTCGCGTCGTACGACGTGGCCGACTTCGCCGTGCCGCACGGGCGCGAGGAAGAGTGGCGTTTCACCCCGGTGAAGCTCCTCAAGGGTCTGTTCGCCGACGAGCCCGGCACCGAGTCCGTCAAGGTCGACGTGCAGGCGCCCGCGGGCGTGACGGTCGAGACCGTCGCGGCCGACGCGGTGCTGGCCGGCAAGCCGCAGGACCGGGCCGCCGTGGTGGCCTGGGCCCACGCGGAGAAGGCCGTCGCGGTGCGGGTTCCGGCCGACGCCGAGCTGACCGAGGCGGTGCACGTGAACGTCGCCGGTCTGGGTGGTCGCGGCTACAGCCACCTCATCGTCGACGCCGGCCGGCACAGCCGCGCGACCGTGATCATCGACCACAGCGGCGCCGGTGAGTTCGGCGGCAACGTGGAGATCGTGGTCGGCGACGGCGCCGAGCTGCGCGTGGTCAGCATTCAGTCCGGTGACTCCGAGTCGATCCACCTGGCCCAGCACGACGCCAAGGTCGGCCGGGACGCCAAGCTGAACCACGTCGTGGTCACGCTCGGCGGCAAGCTGGTCCGCGTCTCGACCAACGTGATGTACGCCGGTCCCGGCGGTGACGCCGAACTGCTCGGGGTCTACTTCCCCGAGACCGGTCAGCACCACGAGCACCGGTTGTTCGTCGACCACGAGGCCACCAACTGCAAGAGCAACGTGCTCTACAAGGGCGCGCTCGCCGGTGAGTCGGCCCGTTCGGTATGGATCGGCGACGTGCTGATCCGCGCGGCTGCCGAAGGCACCGACACGTTCGAGCTGAACCGGAACCTGGTGCTCACCGACGGCGCGCGCGCCGACTCGGTGCCGAACCTGGAGATCGAGACCGGTGAGATCGAGGGTGCGGGTCACGCCTCGGCGACCGGCCGGTTCGACGACGAGCAGCTGTTCTACCTGCAGGCCCGGGGCATTCCCGAGGACGAGGCCCGCCGCCTGGTGGTGTCCGGCTTCTTCAACGACATCATCGGCCGGATCGGCGTGCCCGAGGTGATCGAGCGCCTGCACGAGGTGATCGAGCAGAAGCTGGCCCGCGCGGCGACGTTGTCCGCCGAGGCCTCGGCTGGAGCCGGCCAGCGCTGATGAGCGACAGTTTCGAGCGTGCCTGCGCGCTGGCCGACCTGACCGACGAGAGTGTTGTCGCGGTCGAGGTCGGCGGCGTGGAGGTCGCCGTCGTGAAGAGCGAGGGCCAGGTCTTCGCGGTGCGGGACGAGTGCTCGCACGCGCAGATCCAGCTGTCGGAAGGCGATGTCGGCAACTGCGAGATCGAGTGCTGGCTGCACGGCTCGCGCTTCGATCTGCGCACCGGCGAACCGCTCAGCCTGCCGGCCTACGACCCGGTACCGGTCTATCCGGTGCGAGTCGATGGCGACGACGTGCTGGTCGACGTCAAGAACCCCCTGAATCAAGCGTCCTGAATGAACTACGGAGATAAGAAGATTCCCATGGCGAAGCTCGAGATCCGCGACCTGCACGTGTCGGTCGACACCGAGAACGGCCCGAAGGAGATCCTGCGGGGCGTCGACCTGACCATCAACGGTGGTGAGACGCACGCGATCATGGGCCCGAACGGCTCCGGCAAGTCGACGCTGGCGTACTCGATCGCCGGACACCCGAAGTACAACATCACCAGCGGTTCGGTGACGCTCGACGGCGAAGACGTGCTCGACATGGCCGTCGACGAGCGCGCCCGGGCCGGGCTGTTCCTCGCCATGCAGTACCCGGTCGAGGTGCCGGGTGTCTCGGTGTCGAACTTCCTGCGTACCGCGAAGACCGCCATCGACGGCGAGGCGCCCAAGCTTCGCACCTGGGTCAAGGATGTCAACAAGGCGCTCAGCGACCTGGAGATGGACCCGGACTTCGCGCAGCGCAACGTGAACGAGGGCTTCTCCGGTGGTGAGAAGAAGCGCCACGAGATCGTTCAGCTCGAGCTGCTCAACCCGAAGATCGCGATCCTCGACGAGACCGACTCCGGCCTCGACATCGACGCGCTGAAGATCGTTTCCACCGGCGTCAACCGCTTCGCCGAGCAGGGTGACAAGGGCGTACTGCTGATCACCCACTACACGCGGATCCTGCGCTACATCAAGCCGGACTTCGTGCACGTGTTCGTCGACGGCCGGATCGCCGAAGAGGGTGGCCCGGAGCTGGCCGACGAGCTCGAGGCCAACGGTTACGAGCGGTTCCTGAAGGCGAGCGCGCAGGCATGACCTCTACCCGGACCTTCAGCAGCCCGCTGGACCTGCAGTCGGTCCGGGCGGACTTCCCGATCCTCGGGCGCGAGCTGGCGGGCGGTTACCCCCTGACGTACCTGGACTCGGCGAATTCCTCGCAGAAGCCGGTCCAGGTCGTCGACGCCATCCGCGCGCACTACCTCGAGCACAACGCGAACGTGGCTCGCGCCATGCACCAGCTCGGTGCCGAGGCCACGGCCGCGTTCGAGGGTGCCCGGGACAAGGTGGCGTCGTTCATCGGCGCGCCCTCGCGGGACGAGATCATCTTCACCAAGAACGCCTCCGAGGCGCTCAACCTGGCGGCGCACACGTTGACCGCCGGGCTGAAGCCGGGTGACGAGGTGGTGATCTCCGAGATGGAGCACCACTCGAACATCGTGCCCTGGCAGCTCGCCTGTGAGCGGACCGGCGCCACGCTGCGCTGGTTCGGCGTCACCGACGAGGGCCGGCTCGACCTGTCTCAGATCGACACGTTGATCAACGAGCGGACCAAGGTCGTCTCGCTGGCCTGGGTGTCGAACGCGCTCGGCACGATCAACCCGGTCAAGGAGATCGCCGCGAAGGTGCACGCCGTCGGCGCGCTCCTGGTGGTCGACGCCTCGCAGGCGGTTCCGCAGTTCGCGGTGGACGTTTCGACGCTGGGCGCGGACCTGCTGGCCTTCACCGGTCACAAGGCGGTCGGCCCGACGGGTATCGGCGTGCTCTGGGGCCGGTACGACCTGCTCGCCTCGTTGCCGCCGTTCCTCGGTGGTGGCGAGATGATCGAGGTCGTCCGGATGACCGGCTCGACGTATGCCGCTCCGCCCGCGCGTTTCGAGGCCGGTACGCCGCCGATCGCGCAGGCCGTCGGTCTCGGCGCGGCGCTGGACTACCTGTCCGGGATCGGCATGGACAAGGTCGCGGCGCACGAACAGGCCATCACGGCGTATGCGCTGGAAGGCCTGCTGAGCGTGCCCGGGCTGAAGATTCTCGGGCCGACCGACATCGCGAACCGCGGTGGCGCGATCAGCTTCGAGCTCGACGGTGTTCACCCGCACGACGTGGCCACGGTGCTCGACACCCGCGGTATCGCCGTCCGGGCCGGGCATCACTGCGCACGGCCGGTGCACGAGCGCTTCGGCGTACAGTCCTCGACCCGCGCGTCCTTCTACCTCTACACGACGCCGGAGGAGGTCGACGCGCTGGTCGACGGCCTCGGCTTCGTTCGATCGTTCTTCAAGGTGGCCTGAGGCGTATGCAGCTGGAATCGCTGTACCAGGAGATCATCCTGGATCACTACCGCAGCCCGCATCACGCGGGACTGTCCGATCCGTACGACGTCGAGGTGCACCACGTGAACCCGTCCTGCGGCGACGAGGTCACCCTGCGCGTCGAGCTCGACGGTGACACCGTGACCGCGGTGACGCACGCCAGCGTCGGCTGCTCGATCAGCCAGGCCTCCACCTCGGTGATGACCGACCTGGTCATCGGTAAGCCGGTGGCCGAGGGCATGGCGACGTACGAGAAGTTCCTCGAGCTGATGCAGGGCCGGGGGAATGTCGAGCCGGACGAAGAAGTTCTTGAGGATGGCGTCGCCTTCGCGGGTGTCGCGCAGTTCCCGGCCCGGGTGAAGTGCGCCCTGCTGGGCTGGTCGGCCTGGCGGGACGCCACCGCGCAGGCCCTGGCCAAGACCGATAACAAGTCTGGAGTTAGCAATGCCTGAGACCGAGCAGATCGATACCACCGACGAGGTGGCGGCTTCGGCTGCGACGGCTCCCGCTTCGCCGGCCACTGACGCGGGCACCGAGGCCGCGGCTGTCGCCGAGACCGAGGCGGCCACAACCGCCGCCGAGGCTGGTGCCGAGACCGACGTGGCTGCGCCCGCTGTCGAAGCCGACGTGGCTGAGGCTGGGGTCGCGAAGGACGAGATCGAGCTGCCTGAGGTCGACCTCGACGCGGCGGCCAAGCCGGCCGGTTCGGTCGTGTCCGACGAGGACCTGACCGAGGCCCTGAAGGATGTTGTCGACCCCGAGCTGGGCATCAACGTGGTCGACCTCGGCCTGATCTACGGCGTCTCGATCGAAGAGGGCAACACCGCCATCATCGACATGACGCTGACGTCCGCGGCCTGCCCGCTGACCGACGTGATCGAGGACCAGACCCGGATGGCGCTGGACGGCCTGGTCAACGACTTCCGGATCAACTGGGTCTGGATGCCACCGTGGGGCCCCGAGAAGATCACCGACGACGGCCGCGAGCAGCTCCGCGCCCTCGGCTTCAACGTCTGATCCACCGGTGACCACTGGTTCACCCGAGCCGTCGCCTTCTTCGGAGGGCGGCGGCTCGTCCGACTCCTCCAGCTCGGCTGAGGTCGCGAAGGCGGTGCACATCCCGCCGGAACGTCTGGCCCGTTGGCTGGACAACTTCGCCACGCGCCACGGCGAAACGACGTACGACGTCCAGCCGTCGGTGGTCACGGCCCATGCGGCCGACGGCGCGACGGCGCGGATCGACGTACCGTTCGGGCCGCTCGAGGACCTGTCCCGCGAAGGCCTGATCGCGCACGTGCTCAAGGACCGCCGTCTCGGCATCCTGCTGGTACGGCGCGGCGGTTACGGCGCGGGAGTTTTCCATGGCCTCAAGCTGATCGACTCGAAGGTCGGATCGCGGCACGTGCAGGGTAAAACCAAAGCCGGCGGCTGGTCCCAGCAACGCTTCGCCCGTCGCCGCGAAGGCCAAGCCCGCGTCGCCTTCGAAGCCGCCGCCGAAGCCGCCGTCCGCATCCTCGTCCCGCACGCCCGCGACCTGGACGCCCTCATCTGCGGCGGCGACCGAACCGCCGTAGACGGCGTCCTGCTCGACCCCCGCCTCAAGGCCTTCCCGCCGTTGGTCCGCGGCCCCTTCCTCCCAGTCCCCGACCCCCGCCAAAAGGTCCTCGAACAAGCCGGCCAAGAAGCCCGCGCCCTCCGAATAGACCTAACCGAACCCGCCTAACGGCAAGCTCGCGTCGAGGGTGAGTAGGCGGTTGAGACGGTCGTCCAGCTCGGTAGCGGAGATGTGGCCGTCTAGGTGGCGGCCGCCGCGGTGGACGAGGCTGGTGGCTTCGCGGAGGCGTTGCAGGTGGGGTATCCAGGCGAGTTCGGAGTCGGTGAGCGGGAACTCGGCGAGGTAGCCGCGACGGAAGGCCTTGGCAGTCTCGTCGTCGGTGCCGAAGGACCAAAGGGCGGCCGCGAGGTCCATGGCCCGATAGCCGGGGCAGGCGAACTCCAGATCGAGGATGCCGGTCACCTGGTAGCCGGCCAACAGGACGTTCGAGACCCCGAAGTCGGCGTGGATCACCTGGCGCGGCAGGTCACAGCCGTCAAAGGTCTGGATGACCCGGTCGAAGAACTCGCGAGCCGCCTCCCGCCGGTCGGCGGGAAGCAGCTCGAAGAACCTGGCGAGACTCCGTACGCGCGGGTGCAGCGTGGTGAATTCCGCGTTCCACTCGCGAATCGGCGGAAGGCTTTCGGGCGGTAGTTCGGCCATGGCGTGATCCAGCTGCGCGAGCGCCCGCCCGCAGAGCTCCGCTTGTACGGCGTCACCGCGACGCGGGTGGTCGCCGGGAATCGCCCGGGCCAGCCGCGCGACCAGCCTCGTTCCGCCCAGCCCGCGTCGGTCCGGATCGCCTCCGTCAGGCTCGATCTCGATCCAAGGGCGTCCGCCGATCGTTGCCAGGGGCATCGGAATCGCGAACGGCAGGCCGGTCAGCCGTTCGCACAGCGCCTGCTCGAACGCCAACCGGTCGGGCGTAGCCGCCGAAAGGCGCAGCACGAAGCGCCCGCTTGACGCCTCGACGAAGTACGTCAGGTTGTTCGTCCCAGGCGCAACCAGCACCACCGTCTCGATCGCTCCGACGGGCCAGGCACGGACGAGCTCCACCAACTCCACCCGTGAACTCTCCCGCACCGCCACCCACCAGACCACCGAATATCGGCGGGCCGCACCGCCTTCGGCTTGCCGGATTTCGGAACTGCAGGTGCATCTTGGGCCGCGCGAAGTGGACTGATTACCGTGCCGCCTGGTGGACGTGGGGGCGGGCGTCGGACGGTGGGTGGTGTAACGGTTTTGCGAACGGGAGGGCTCGACCGAGGCAGGTTGCGGGGTTGGGGAGGCGCGGGGGACTGATAGACCATTACGGTAGGGCGCGTGAGCCTCTCGTCTTCTTCGCGTCCCACGGATACCGGCTCCCGGAATGCGGGCAAGAGCCCGGTCTCCGGGCCTCATCGACTTCCCAGTACGCGGGAGCGGCGACCCGCGCTGGCCGCGCTGGCGGTGATCCTGATCCTGCTGGGTGCCGCCGGATCGGCCCTGATCGCCCTGCGCAGCGGTGACCGTGAGTACTTCGTCGCCGTCCGGACGGATATCCCGCAAGGCAAGAAGCTGGCCGAGAACGACCTGGCCCGGGCGAGCTTCGCCGGCGACACCAAGGCGCTGGTGCCGTGGTCCGAGGCCAAGTCCTACGTCGGGCGCTACGCGACCACCAAGCTGTTCCAGAACCAGCCGATCACGCGCAAGAACTTCACCGACAGCGACAAGCCGGAGATCCCCGCGGGCGGCGCACTGGTCGGGTTGAGCCTCGAACAGGGCAAGTTGCCGTCGGACGGGATCGACGGCGGGGACATCGTGCGGGTGATCCGGGTGCCCGTGAACAACAGCGAGGGCGCACCGGTGGTTCTGGTCAATGCCGCGCTGGTGACGGCGTCGGAGGACAAGTCCGACAAGAAGACGACGACGACCGACAAGACCGAAGAGGCGACGATTCTGGTTCCCGCTGACAAGGCCGCGCCGGTTGGTGGCGCGGCGGCCACCAAGAGCGTCGTTCTGGTGAAGCTCCCGCCGAACACGAAGCTCGACATCGCGCCTGCGACGGGTGGTCGCTGATGGCGTTGGTGGCTTTGGCCAGTGCCAAGGGGTCGCCGGGGGTTACGACGGCTTCGTTGGTGATCGGGGCGCTTTGGCCGCGGCAGGTGTTGCTGAGCGAGTGTGATCCGTCCGGCAGTGATGTCGCGATCCGGATGACCGGCCCCAGCCAGACCGCGCTCAACCCGGACCGTGGCCTTGTGAGCCTCGCGGCGGCTGGGCGCAAGGGCATCGGCGACGAGGTGATCATGGCGCACAGCCAGCAGCTCGACGGCGGGCTCGACGTACTGCTGGGCGTTCGGGCGCCGGAGCAGATCGGCGGCATGGGTGGGCTCTGGGCGCCGCTCGGCCAGGCGTTCAACCAGATGTACGGCAGCGACGTGCTCGCCGACTGCGGGCGGATCGGCCCGCAGTCGCCGCAGTTGCCCGTGCTGCAATCGGCCGGCCTTGTGGTTCTGGTCTGTACGGCGACCGGCTCGTCCGTCGCGCATCTGCGTGAGCGGATCTCGTCTCTCGTTCACCACGTGGACGCCCAGCTCGGCGTGATCGTGGTCGCGGACCCGAAGCGGCGCGACGGCGTACGGCAGGTCTGGTCGGTGCTCGACCAGATGACTACGCCGATCCACCATCGCTGGCATCTGGCGTACGACCCGGCGGGCGCGGCGTTCTTCGACGGCAGGGGTGTCGGGCGGCTGGATCGGACCAGCCTGATCCGTACCGGCAGCGTGATCGCGGCTGAGATGGCGGCAGCGGTCGCGCCACGGACCAGCACTGACTTCGACATGGCCGAGGCTGCGTTCCCGTCGGCTGACACCGGCACCGCGGGGGAGTACCGCCAGTGATCGACCAGGAACTGGTACGCAAGCTGCGCGTGCAGGTGGCCGAGCGGCTGAACGAGCAGCGCCGTCGCGACCAGGTGAACGGCGTACCGCCGATGTCCGCCGAGGACGAACGGGAGTACGCGCGCTCGCTGATCGTGCAGGTCCTCGAGGACCACGCGCGCTACGAACTCGCCGAGGGCCGTACGCCGCCCACGCCCGACGACGACGCCGAGATCGCGCAGGCGATTCACTCGGCCCTGTTCGGCGTCGGGCGGTTGCAGCCGCTGATCGACGACCCTGAGGTCGAGAACATCGACATCAACGGTTACGACCAGGTCTTCGTGCAGTACGGCGACGGCCGCGAAGAACGTCCGGGCCCGGTGGCGGACAGCGACGAGGAACTGGTCGAGCTGATCCAGGTGCTCGCGGCGCACGCGGGTCTGACCAGCCGCCCGTTCGACTCGGCCAATCCCGAGCTCGACCTGCGGCTGCCCGACGGTTCCCGGTTGTCCGCCGTGATGGGCGTGACGTCGCGTCCGGCGATCTCGATCCGGCGCGCGCGGCTGGGAAAGGTGTTCCTGCCGGACCTGGTGAACAACGGCACCATGTCGAGCGATATCGCGTCGTTCCTCAAGGCGGCGGTCGCGGCCCGCAAGAACATCATGATCGCGGGCGCGACGAACTCGGGTAAGACCACCCTGCTGCGGGCGCTCGCGAACGAAATCCCGGCGCACGAACGCCTGATCACGGTCGAGCGGGCGCTGGAGCTGGGCCTGGGCGAGTTCAAGGACCTGCACCCGAACGTGGTCGCCTTCGAGGAACGGCTGCCGAACTCCGAAGGCGCCGGCCAGGTGAGCATGGCGGACCTGGTCCGCCGGTCGCTGCGAATGAACCCGAGCCGGGTCATCGTCGGTGAGGTGCTCGGTGACGAGATCGTGACGATGCTGAACGCGATGAGCCAGGGTAACGACGGCTCGCTGTCCACGATCCACTCGAACAGCTCGATGGAGGTGTTCAACCGGATCAGCACCTACGCCATCCAGTCGCAGGAGCGGCTGCCGATGGAGGCGACCCAGATGCTGATCTCGGGCGCGCTGGACTTCGTCGTGTTCGTGCGCAAGTTCAACGACTACCAGCACGGTGGCGGTCTCAGCCGGTACATCGAGAGCATTCGCGAGGTGACCGGCTGGGACGGCCGGGTGCTGTCCGGCGAGATCTTCGCGCCGGGCGCCGACGGCCGCGCGGCACCGCACGCCCCGATCGCCTGTATCGAGGAACTCGAGCACTTCGGCTACCAGCCGCTGGTGCATGGACGATGGGCCTGACATGGACGACAGGACGCTGCTCGCGCTGCTGTGCGGAGCCGTCTTCGGCGGCGCGATCCTGCTGCTGATCGTCGCGCTGCGCGGTACCGAGCCGAAGGAAGCGACGCCGTCACTGCTCTCCCGGTCGAACAACCCGGCCAATCGCAAGGCACTGATCAAGCTCGGCGTCGGCATCGGGGTCGGCCTGGTGGTGCTCGCGGTGACGCGCTGGCTGGTTCTCGCGGTGGCCCTCGGCGCCCTGGCCGGTCTGGCCGATCGCTTCTTCGGTGGTGCCGGTGAGGAACGCCGTGCGATCGAACGGCTGGAGGCCCTGGCCGGCTGGACCGAGGCGATGCGGGACACCATCGCCGGGGCAGTCGGCCTCGAGCAGGCGATTCCCGCCACCGCGGTGAACGCCGCGCCCGCGATCAAGCCGAGCCTCAACCTGCTGGTCGACCGGCTCCGCATCCGCGAACCGTTGCCTACGGCCCTGATGCGATTCGCCGACGACCTCGACGATCCATCGGCCGACCTGATCGTGGCGGCCCTCGTGCTGAACGCGCGTCTGCGCGGCCCGGGCCTTCGCGAGGTGCTGACCGCGCTGGCCGACTCGGCCCGCGAGGAACTCGACGTACGACGCAAGGTGGCCTCGGAGCGACGTAGTACCCGCCGGAGCGTCCAGGTGGTTGTCGGCGTGACGTTGCTCGTCGCCGCGATGCTCATTCTGTTCAACCCGGACTACGTCGCGCCGTACACGACGTTCATCGGGCAGTTCGTGCTCGCGCTGGTGATCGGGCTCTACACGATCGGCCTGGTCTGGTTGCGCCGGCTGGCGAAGATCGAGGTGCCGGAGCGGTTCCTGTCCGGCGGCAGCCAGGCCCAGACACGACGAGGCGACGACCGGATGGAGGTGGTGGGATGACCTGGGCGCTGCTCACCGGTGCGATTTTCGGCACGGGGATCTACCTACTGGTCAAGATCTTCGTCCGTCCGCGGGCGAACGTGCGATCCACCATCGCGCGGATCGACGCGGCCCGTACCGGATACACCAGCGCGGCGACGGCCAGCGCGGCCGGAGAGCGCGTACTCGGTGGCGTGGACCGGGCCAAGGACACGCTCGGCCGCCGCTTGGAGGCCGAGGCGATCGCCCGCGGCTGGAACTTCGGCCGGCTGCGGCGCGACCTCGCGGTAATGAACCAGCCGTTCGCCTCGATGATGGCCACCAAGGTCTTCTTCGCGCTCGGCGCGCTGATCGCAATTCCGTTCGTGCTCGGGCTGTTCGGGCTGGTGCTGGGCGCCTATGCACCGGGAATCGCCCCGGCCGTGGTGACGCTCGCGGGCGCGGCATTCGCGTTCTTCCTGCCGGATCTAGCCCTGCGGCAGCAGGCCGAGATCCGGCGCCGGGACTTCCGGCACGTGGTCGGTAGCTTCCTGGACCTGGTCGCGATGAACCTGGCCGGTGGCCGTGGTCTGCCCGAGGCGCTGATGACGGCCTCGACGATCGGCGATCACTGGGCGATGGCCCGGATCCGGCAGGCGCTGGCCAACGCCCGGCTGATCGGTATCACTCCGTGGGACGCGATGGCCCGGCTCGGCGAGGACCTCGGCGTGGACGAACTGCGCGACCTGGCCTCGGCACTGGCCCTGGCCGGTGACGAAGGCGCCAAGATCCGCGCCTCGCTGCTGTCGCGCGCGGCCAGCCTGCGCCGCAAGGAGCTGGCCGACGTCGAGGGCAAGGCCGGGGAACGTTCCCAGTCCATGCTCGTCGCGCAGCTGGTGATGTGCGCGGCATTCCTGCTCTTCCTGGCCTACCCTGCCGCCGCCGCCATCCTCGCGAACTGAGACCGGCGGGTGACATCGAAGGACCGGGGTACAAGGCATACTGAGCCCCAATCAGGGTCGTTACGCGGACCCAGAAGTGTGAGAGGAACCGGATGAACGGCGAAGTGCAGTTCGTGCGCGCGATGGTCGGCTACGCCTTGGCGCGAGCCCACAACCAGCGGGCTCGCGGACGCGGCCAGATCGGCGCCTCGGCGCTGGAATGGGCGATCATCTCCGCGATCCTGGTCGGCGCCGCGCTGGCGATCGGCCTGGTAGTGCGTCGGGTCATCACCGAGCGCACCGCCGAGATCGACCAGGGCTAAGGACCGGT
Organism: Kribbella deserti; assembly: GCF_042434725.1. Lineage (NCBI taxonomy): Bacteria > Bacillati > Actinomycetota > Actinomycetes > Propionibacteriales > Kribbellaceae > Kribbella > Kribbella deserti. The sequence goes on from NZ_JBHLTC010000018.1 coordinate 292,052, forward strand.
GCCGGGCAGAAAGCGCGACGAGCGAGGGGCGAGCGCGCTCGAACTCTCGATCATCGCCCCCATGCTGCTCGGCCTGATCTTCATGTCCGTGCAGGCCGCACTCTGGCTCTACGGCCGGTCCGTCGCGCTGAACGCGGCGCAGGAAGGTGTCTCGCAGCTCCGGCTGATCCAGCCGCCGGTGTACAACGACGGTCTCGGCGAGCAGGTTCGTGCCGAGACCCAGGCCTATGCCGCCCGTCTCGGCGGAACGGCCCTGCGCAACACCAGAGTGCCGGACCTGACGTACGACGACGTGGCGGGCCAGGTATCGGTGACCGTGGCGGGTGACACGGTTTCCCTGATTCCCGGGGTGACGTTGACTGTTACCCGGACCGCGACCGGCCCGATCGAGCAGTTCGAGGCGGACAACTGATGCGCGGCCCGATCAGCAGGCGCGCGGCGGTACGACGCTGCGAGCAACGCGACAAGCGACGCGACGACCGCGGCGGTATGCAGGGCGAGCGGGGCACGATGGCGCTGGAGTTGGCGATTCTCGCGCCGATCATGCTGATGTTGTTCATGTTCTTGATGGCCTGCGGGCGGTACTACCAAACCGCCTCGCTGCTGGAGAACGCCGCCCGCGAAGGCGCTCGCGCGGCCAGCCAGGCCCGGTCGGTCGAGGACGCGGAGGTCCGGCTCAACGATGCGGTGGACCGTGCGGCGGGCCAGGCGTTCCGGTCATGCGCGGACACGGCGAGTGGGTCCATCACGAGCGGATTCGCGCCGGGGGAGACGTTGTCGGTCGAGGTGACCTGCACGATCGACTACCGGGATCTCGGCCTGCTCGGGCTGAGCGGTGACACCGTGGTGTCGCGAACGTTCAGCTCGTCGGTCGATCCGTACCGAGGCGTGCGGGACGGTTCCGATGGCTAGGCGGTCGCGTACCGAGCGGGGTTCGCTGAGCCCGGCCATCGTGATCCTGATCGCGATGGTGTTCCTGCTGGCCGGACTGGTGCTCGACGGTGGCCGACAGCTCGGCGCGCGTTCCCGCGCGGCAGGTTATGCGCAGGAAGCGGCCCGGGCCGGTGCCGCCGCCATCGACCTGAACAGTGACGAGGCGAAGATCGACGTCGCCAAGGCCGGTGACGCGATCGGCGAGTTCTGTCGTGAGGTGATGGCGAACGACACCGCGGTGACCGGATGCGAGCCGACGGTGCTGAACGACGAACAGGTCCGGGTCGAGGTCCAGCTGAGCAGCAAGACGGCGTTCCTCGCGGTGGTGGGCTATACCGACCTGACCGCCAAGGGCGCGGGTGAAGCCCATGCGGAACAGGGCATTCTCAAGGCGGACGACTCGCCGACGGTACCGCCGCTGACGGTGATCCCGACCAACGAGGACCCGGACGTGACGGTCAATCCGACCGCGCAACCGCCCACGCTGGACATTCCGTGCCCGCCGAACTGGACCATCGGTGCGCCGACGCCGACCTGGACGCTCGACCCGTTCCCGATGCCGGCCAGCTGCACCCCGAGCATCACCCCCACCCCAACGCCGACCCCGACTGAATCCACCGATCCCACGGACCCGACCGACCCGACGGAACCCCCGTAACCCCGGATGCCCTGAGCCTGGCGGCAGTTGCCCCCTGTGCTTTGCGTTCATCGGTCCGAATCTGCCCGCTGAGGCAGCACCGACGGGTACTGGTGAGCGGCGGGAACGGGCAGATTCGGACCGATGAACGCAGATGGCTGGAGGAAGCGAAGAATGGCTGGTCATACCCGCATGGGCGCCGCGGTGGTGTCCGCGGTGCTGTTGCTGACCGTGGGCTGCGGTGGCAACGAGCCGACGGGTGGCGCGCCGACGCCGATCGATCCCGGCGCGGGTGGGGAGACGAGTGAAACGCCGTCCGCCTCGGCCAGCACGCCCACGGACAAGCCGACCACGCCGGCCAGTACGGCGACCACCCCCGCCGGCCCGGCTCGCCAGATCATCGTGGTGACGCACATCTTCAAGAACCAGCCGGTGGTGCAGGCCTTCGCCTCGGCGTACCCGGTCTATTTCAAGGCTCTGGTCGATCGGGACGACGCCGTGCTGCGCAGCACCTTCCCGTCGTACTTCCATGCCGATGTCGAGGCGCAGATCGCGGTGGCGAAAAGGGCCGGCTGGGTGATGCGGCCGCCGGGCAGCATCGTGCTGCGCAAGGTGGACAAGCTGCCGGACGGCAAGTTCCGGATCGGCAGTTGCCGGTCGCAACGGACCGAGTACTTCGATCCCGTTGCCAAGAAGTGGGTACGCAGCGCACCCAAGGGAACACCCGACGTAATCGTGATGGCACCGCTCAACGGAACGTTCGTGATGTACCGCTGGCTGGGTTCGCGCAATGCGGGCTTCACCTGCGCGGGCATTCCCTACCCAGCGTGAGCGGGAGGACTTTCTTCGCCGTGCGCTAACAGGCAAAATGCCCCTGCCGGGCGATACGCTCCGATGAGACCAGTTACAGGAGTCAGCATGCGCAACCGACTAGGCCGTGGCCTGTTGGCCTTCTGCCTTGTGCTGGCCACGCTGGCCGTCGTGCAACCCGCGACCGCTCAGGTGACCGGCAGCTACCCGGACCAGGGCTGTACCTACTACGCGAACTCGCGCGGCTTCGGCGGCTACTGCGGCGGCGGTTTCGACCAGCGGCGCGCGCGGACCTGGGCCGATCGGCTCGATGGGCGGGTGTTCGTGCCTTGCCGTGACTACGACGTGCCTCCCGGCATCCGGTTGCCAGCGCCGCCGGAGGGCAAGGAATGGCGCATGCGGGTGCACATCGTCGACTACGACCTGAACCAGGTCTACGGCGGCCCGAACGTTCACCTCGAGCGGGAGATTGTTGCGTTGTCCGAGTCCGAGCGGAATCAGTGCCGCAGGCTCGACTACATGGACCCGTTCTGGGAGCGCTTCGGAACGACCTATCCGACGCCGATCCTGCAGATCCACCCGACGTACACGCCCCGCGTCAACGTGCCGGCCTACTTCAAGCTAACGCCGGACAGCTCGGCCGTGTTCCTGGACGAGCACCTGCAGCCGATGATCGGCTTCCGCGGTGGTTGCTCGACCTGCCTGGTCCGGATGCGGGCGATCGTCGGCAAGATCGTGATCGACCCGGGCGACGGGCAGAAGCCGGTGAGCTGTGAGCTCGGTCTGCTGCCGTTGGAGTCCGACGGCTACGACGAGAATCAGGACCCGTTCCACCAGACCAATCCGTGCAAGGTGGTCTACAAGCGCTCCAGCGCCGCGGAGAAGGACGGCATGTACACGGTGAACATCAGCGTGTTCTGGGATGTCGCCCTGTGGCGCACCGACCAGAACTCGTGGTCGGATCTGGGGCGCTTCGAGGTGAAGGCAGTACAGCGGCTTCCGGTTCAGGAAGTACAGGCGATCGGTGGCTGACGCCATGGCGATGGAGGAAGCACGATGGTGAGGACGACGGGTACGCCGCAGCGAACCGCTGCCAGGTTGCCGCAGCGACCGCCCACGAGCGCGGCAGACCGGTTCAAGGGCCTGGCGTCGCTGCTGGCGATCCTCGCGATCGTCGGCGGTGTGCCGTATGTGCTGCTGACCTTCTTCGGTCCGCCCTGGCCGGAGCAGATGCCGAGCCGCGACGTGTTGTTCAGCGAGCTCACGGCCGAGTCGGTGCTGAGCATCATCGCGTTTTTCATCTGGGTGGCCTGGGCGCACTTCCTGGTCTGCCTGGTGGCCGAGGCGATCGCCGAGCGCAGAGGGCACGGGTTGTCCCCGCGCGTCCCGCTCGGTGGCGGTTCGCAGACGCTGGCGCGACGGCTGATCTCCGGTGTGGTGCTGCTGGTGGGTGCCGCCAGCGTGACCCTGCCGGTGGCCTCGGCCGCGACGGTGTCCACCGTTGGCCCGCAGAGCTCGATCACCTCCACTTCCGGCGGTGACTCGCGCAGTTCGTACCTCGAAACCGAGAAGCCGAGCCAGGTGGACCTCGGCGGCGTGACCGGGGTCCGCACGAACAACGACCAGACCGGCAAGGTCGTCAAGTACACCGAGGTCAAGCCGCCTGAAGGCCGTAACTACGACTGCCTGTGGGATATCGCCGAACGGCACCTGGGCGACGGCCGTCGCTACAAGGAGATCTACGACCTCAACAAGAACAAGCTGCAGCCCGACGGCCGCCGGCTGACCAACCCCGACCTGATCATGCCGGGCTGGCAGGTCCGGCTGCCTGCGGACGCCAAGGGCCCGGGGGTGCACACCGTCAAGGTGAACGTCGAGGACAAGGTCATCGACCACGCGGTCGACCGGTCCACCGACAAGGCCACGGACAAGGCGACCGACAAAGCGACCGACAAGGCCGGCGAGAAGAATTCCGGCGACCACCGGCTGCAGCCCTCCAAGGACAAGGACGGGCGGACCGGAGTGAGCCGCACCGGCGACGGCGGCATCACCGAGGTGGAGAAGCCCTCGACGGTCGAGATCGGCGACGCCTCGAAGGACCCCAAGGCCAAGGACGCCAAGCCCGGAGCGGTCAAGCCGGACAAGGTCGCCCCGCACGTGCCCGGCGCGGACGGCGCCGACGCGGGCGCCGGCGGCACCAGGGTGTACGACGCGCCCGCGCCGGTAGCTCCGCAGGATGGCGGGTTCGACCCGGTTGAGGCCGGTCTGTACGGATTCGGCGCCTCGCTGCTCGCGGCGGGCCTCGCGCTCGCATTGAAGCGCCGTCGCGGCTGGGCGCTCGGCCCGGGCCCGAAGTCCGCTAGCCACCGTCAGACCGAGGTGGATCTGCGACTGGCCTCCGACGTACCGACCGCGCAGTTCGTCGACAGCGCGCTGCGCCACCTCGGCGCGGCCCTGAAGCAGCAGCACCAGCCGCTGCCGGCGGTTGTCGCCGCGCTGGTAACGGACAAGGCGCTCACGCTGGTGCTGGCCCCAGGGGAGAACCCGGTGCCCCCGCCGCCCCCGTGGCAGGTCATCGCCGATGGGCGCCGGTGGGTGCTGCGCCGGGCGTATGCCCCCGAGGCCGAGATCACCGCCCCCTCGCCGTACCCCGCGCTGGTGACGGTCGGGCGGAACGCCGATCACGCGATCGTGCTGGTCGACCTCAGCCAGGCGCACGGTATCGCCAGCTTCGGTGGTGTCGTCGGCGCGGCCCGGGACGTGGTGGGTTCGCTCGCGGTCGAGCTGGCCACCAACCTGTGGTCCGAAGGCGCTCGCGTCTCGATGGTCGGGTTCGGCGACGACCTGTCCGCGCTGGCGCCGAGCCGGTTGCGGTACCGCGGTTCGCTGAGCGAGGCCCTGACCGACGTACTTCGCCGGACCAACGCTCAAGCCGAGGCCTGCGAGCGGTACGGCATCGACTCGGTCACCCGGGCCCGGGTGGCTCACCCGGACGCGGATCTGTGGGGACCGGAGATCGTCGTACTGTCGGCACCGCCGTCGCCGGAGGAGGCCTACCAGCTCAACCAGCTCGCGGCCGACCCGCGGCGCGCTGTCGGCGTACTGGTCGTCGGTGACGTGATGACCGCGCCGTGGCGATTCGTGGTGGACGAGAAGGACAGCCTGGTCTGCCGCCTGCTCGGGCTCGAGGTGGACGCGCACCGGATCGCTCCCGAGCAGTTCGCCGATCTGGTCGCGCTGTTCGACGCGGCCGAGGCCGACGCCCGGGACAAGGTGCGGGCCGAGCAGGACATGCCCGCCTACGAGTACTCCGCAAGCGACCTCAGCCAGGCCGCGCCGGTCGAGATCGACCTGCTCGGACCGGTCGAGGTCGACGCCCGCGGTCCGCTGGAAGAAGGCCGGGTGGAGCTGGCCACGGAGATCGCGGCGTTCCTTGCCAGCCAGGACTACGGCGTTCACCCGAACGTGCTGGTCGGCGCGATCTGGCCGCGCGGTATCAGCGACGAGCTGCGCGACGCGGCGCTGGAGCACACCCGGCGCTGGCTCGGCCCGGACGCGATGTACGCCGATGAGAGTGGCCGGTGGATGCTCAACCGGACCGTGGTTCGAGTCGACTGGGACGTCTTCCGCACGCTGACCAAGCAGGCCTCGCTGATGGACGATCCGCGTGGTCCGCTCTCGACGGCCCTTGGACTCGTGCATGGCCCGGCCTGGTCGAAGCTGCCCGCCGGGCGCTATTCCTGGCTGGCCACGTCGGGCATCGAGCGCCGGATGGCCGAGGCCGTGGTGGATGCCGCGCTCAAGCTGGCCGAGGCCTCACTGCGCGCCAGCGACGGCAACCTGGCTCGTACGGCGTTGCAGACCGGGCTGAAGTTCGACCCGGCCTCGGAGGAGCTGTGGCGTGCGACGCTGCGGCTCGCGGACCACTTCGGTGGCCGCGAGGACGTCAGCACGGTGGCGGCCCAGATGTACTCGACGCTGGCCAAGCACGGCGGTCCGCGAGGCGCTGAGCCGGAGACCGACGCCCTGGTGGACGAGCTGTTGCCGGGCTTCCGGCGGCCGCACGCGGTGGTTGCCTGATTGCCCTCCGCGTTAGTTGACATGCTCGAACAGGTGTTCGAACATGGGTGAGTGACGGCACGGGGATCGCAGTACGGGCATGCCCCGATGGACCAGGCCCGGGCTCTGCTGGCCAGAGCCCGGGAGCAGAAGGCCGCCCGCCTTGCCGCCGCTGCTTCGGACGCTGTTACTGCTGCCGCTTCGAGCGCTTCGGGCGGTGGTGGGCAGCAGGTGGCCGTGGTGCCGGGTGGGGTAATGGTGCCGCGCAATGTGCCGGCGCCGCGAACGACCGAGACCCGGGTGCAGCAGGCGCTGGACACGGCCGCCCAGGATCGTACGTTGCCGACCCTGCCGGCCGTCTCGGAACTGCTGCTCGGCGGTTCCCTGCGTGGTGGCGCGGCCTATTCGGTTCGCGGTTCGACCTCGCTGGTGATGGCGATGATGGCTGGTCCGTCGGCCGAGGGCGCCTGGTGTGGCGTGGTGGGCCTGCCGACGTTCGGGGCGGAGGCGGCGCGCGGGCTCGGCGTCGATCTCGACCGGCTGGTCCTGGTGCCCGAGCCCGAGCAGGACTGGCTCAGCGTTGTCGCCGCTCTCGTCGACGCGCTGACCGTGGTGGTGGTCCGGCCGCCCGGCGTGGTGACACCGGGGGAGGCGTCCCGGCTGTCCGCGCGGCTGCGGTCCCGTGGCGCGGTGCTGATCTCGGTGGGCGCCTGGCCGGGAAGTGACGCCCGGTTCGAGGTGCAAGGCGCGCGCTGGACCGGGCTGGAGCTCGGTCATGGCCGGTTGCTCGCCCGGCAGGCCACGATCGCCGTGACCGGTCGCGGTTCGGCGGTCCGCCCGCATCGGCATCTGCTTTGGCTGCCCGCGGAGGATGGCTCGGTCCAGGCGGTGGATCCGGTGGTGGGTTCTGCCACTGCTCCTGTTGATGGGGCGGTGGCCGAGCTGGCTGGCGCTGTGGCTGGGCCGGTCTGGCAGCAGGAGGCGGCGGGATGACGACCTCTCCGGAGACGCTGCCAGGGCGATCGCGTGCCGAGTTGACCCGCACGATGGTGATCTGGTGCCCCGACTGGCCCGTCACCGCCGCCGCGACCGCCGCGGGACTACCCCCGGACGCCCCCGTCGCCGTACTGGAGAAGGGCAAGGTGCTGGCCAGTTCCGCGACCGCACGCGCCAGCGGCGTCCGGCGTGGGCTGCGCACGCGGGACGCGCAGTCCCGTTGCCCGGACCTGGTCGTGCTGAAGTACGACCCGGTGATCGACACCCGCGCGTTCGACCCGGTGGTGGCGTGCCTGGAGGCGCTCACGCCGGGGGTGCAGGTCATCCGCCCGGGCATGTGCGCGCTGCGCGCCCGTGGCCCGAGCCGCTTCTACGGCAGCGAACTGGCCGCCGCGTTCAAACTGCTCGACCGCCTCGAGACGTACGACGTACCAGGCGGGCGGATCGGTATCGCCGACGGGCCGTTCGCCGCCGAGCAGGCCGCCCGGACGAGTTCGCCCGAGAGCCGGGTCCAGGTGGTGCCGGTGGGCGGTTCGGCCGAGTTCCTCGCGCCGTTCAGCGTGGACGTGCTGGCACAACCCGCGCTCACCGACCTGCTCCGCCGGCTGGGACTGCGTTCGCTCGGCGCCTTCGCCGCGTTGCCCGCGACCGAGGTGCTGACCCGGTTCGGTGGCGACGGCGCCTTCGCCCACCGACTGGCCCGGGGTGACGACGACCGTCCGGTGGTACCGCGGCAGGCGCCACCCGAACTCACCCGCACGGTCGAGCTGGAACCACCCGTGGACCGGGTGGACCAGGTGGCCTTCTCGATCCGGGGCCTGGCGGACGAGTTCATCACCGGTCTGGCCGCGCTGGGCCTGGTCTGCACCACTCTGCACGTTGAGATCGGCACCGACTCGGGCCGGATCCACGACCGCGAGTGGCTGCACCCGCGCTGGTTCAGCGCCGCGGATGTGGTGGACCGCGTGCGCTGGCAACTCCAGGGCAGCGGTACGGCGACCAGTGAGCTGACGTCGCCCGTCAGCCGGGTGCGGCTCATCCCGGCCGGCGTGGATCCGGTCGGGGCGCACGCCGACGGCCTGTGGGGCGGCGGCCCGGACGAACGCATCCACCGCGCGCTGTCCCGGGTCCAGAGCATGCTCGGCCACGGCGCGGTCGCCTCCGTGGTGATCGGTGGCGGTCGAGGTCCGGCCGAGCGGCAGAACCTGGTGCCCTGGGGTGATCGGCCTGTATCGAAGCTGGCGCCCGAACTGCCCTGGCCCGGTGGTCTGCCCGCTCCGGCACCCGCGACGGTTTATCCCGAACCTCGGCCGGCCCGGGTCCTTGGTCCGGACGGTCGCTCGGTTTCGGTCAGCGCGCGCGGGGTCCTCTCGGACAACCCGGCCCACTTCAGCCCAGACCTCGACACCGACCTCCAGCCCGTCACCGCCTGGGCCGGCCCCTGGCCCGTCGACGAACGCTGGTGGGACGCCGAAGCCGAAAACCGCCTAGCCCGCTTCCAGCTGGTAGGCCCCGACGGCCGAGCCTGGCTCCTAGCCGTACGAAACGGCCACTGGTGGACCCAAGCCACCTACGACTGACCCACCACACCCACCCCATCTCCGGCCATCCCACCGTCAGCCACCCCGCCACCTCAGCGTCGCCACCTCCACCTCCACCTCCGCCTCGCCACTCCGTTCGTCGGTCCGAACCTGCCTTACCTCTGCGTTCATCGGTCGGAGCGTGCCCTCGCCTCAGTATTCATCGGGTCCGAACGTGCCCTCACCTCAGTATTTATCAGGTCCGAATTCTTTTTGATGGCGTCAATTCGGGGCGGTGGGGCGCATTTTACGCATTGCCGATGGCGGTGCGCTGCCCGTACTTCGCCCGTACTGAATAGACAACATCAGGCGCTTGCGCCGGCCAGACGGCTGCATTAGCGTTCCACGCGAACCAATCCCCTGAGTTGCCAGCACGTGCCGAGCAGTCTGAGGATTAGAGTGGAGTACGAATGGAATTTCCCAAGAAATCGCTATTAGCCATCCTGGGTGTATTCGCGATGATGTTCGCGGTGTCCGCGCCGGCTCAGGCCAGCACCTCCCCGGAACTTGCCGCCGCGCCGACCGTGGTGGACATGGGACAGGTCGCCGAAGGCGCCGGGCTGGCCTGGGACGAGCGGAAGCAGGAACTCGTCGCCGCCTGGACCTGCTCGATCGGCGAGATCTGCTTCTTCTCCGGTACGGATGGAACCGGCCGGGTGTGCAGCTGGACGGGCGCTGATGATGACTGGCTGGCTGGTACCGTCACCTGCCCCTGGGCCAGAACCGACAGCGCCGAATCGGTCCGGAACAACATCACCAATACCGCATTCACCGGTATTCGCTACTACATCAGCACTGCCTACCGGAATACGGTCGGTTGCATTCCGCGCGGCGCCAGAGGGAACCTGCAAACGTCCCGCCTCCTCCGTTCGCACAACTGGGAAAGCGGTACGTGCGGCATCGGGCCCGCCTGAAGTGATCGCCCATCAATTCAGCTGACGATTACCGCGAAACGCTCGACCGTGAACTTCCGGCCGAGCGTTTCGCGCCTCATTCCCGAACCACTTCGGCAGTGCGCGGAACCGCCGTACTCCGACCGGCCGGGTTGTCGTCGCTAGTGTCCTGAGTCGGAAGTTCGTGCACATCTCCGGCGCCCAGGCACGCACCTCGCGGCGTTGGAGAAACGGCCACGATGCTAGAGCATCGCGACCGCTTCTCCGCCTTGCGATGCACGCACCTGGACACCGGAGCTGAAGCACGAACTTAGTGGTTGTAGCTCTTCGCCGTCCAGCCGAGCGAACCGAGGGAGCCGCCCTTGATGTCGGTTCCGACACCGTCGGTGCGGTTCGCGTCGAAGTGCACGGAAGCTCTGCCGTCGGCGGTGATCCCGAGCAGGGCGCGGCCGTTGGGGTGGGAGTTGCAGAATCCCGTGTTGACGCTGGTGAAGGATCCCCAGCCAGACGCCCGCAGGCTCTTCCCCGTGATCTTTGCCGGGGTGGCGTAGTTGATCCGCCACTCCTTGAGGTGCCCGGTGGATGTCGCGCCGATCAGGGTGTCCACAGCTGCGCTGCCGACGCCCGCGGTGCGCTCGTACGCCAAGGTGTTGACCACATCCCAGCCGCTACTGCTCAGCTGCAGCGGTGCAGACAACGTGGGCACGCCGTTCGAGAACGACAACTTGTAGCGATAGAGCGAGGTGCCTGCTACGCGGTACAGATACGGGTAGGCCATCGTGAGGAGCCGGGTGCCGCCGAACCCCGCCTTGACCCGCGTGACGGTGTGCTTCGTGGCCTTCCAGCCGCCGTCGACCCGCTCGACTACGCGGTCCACCGCGTAGATGTATCCGTTGGTCGGGTGGGTGACCAAGCTGCGATTGCGGTACCCGTTGTCATCACCGGACTCGAGGAAGGTCACGAGCCCGGTCGGTACCCAGCCGAGCTTGTCGCCGGAGATCGCCTGAGTGCTGGGTTTCTTGGCGGAGTACCGGTAGCTGAGCGCTTGTCCGTCCGAGCGGTACGCCGCCGCCGCGACAAAGCAGTCCGCCGGTACGTCGTCGATGGCCGCGGTCGCGGGACGGGCGATCACGACTCCGGTCGCAACGAGCCCGGCCGCGGCCATGCTCAGCGCGGTCGCGGTGGCCACGAGGGATTTACGCATAAGAGAAAGAACCTCCATAGGAAGAGCAAGTCCAGACGCAAAGTGGATTCTGGGCCGCCGTCATGGCACCCCCCTGCCCGCACTCCACCCGTACCGCCTGACCGGCATGCGACGGCACCCGCGCCCGCAATGCGCCCATTCGCAAAGCGCCACCGGATCCGTGCGGCGGCTTGGCTTGGTCGGGATAGTGGGCGACGGCTGGCAACGGATGTGGGACGAAGGGGTCGGGGACAAGATCCAGCGCCGCCAGGGCTGGCTCGAACGGCATGCGGATCGCATCACCTCCGCCCTGCTCGCGGCTGAGCGCGATCCGGAGATGCATGGCCGGCGGTGGAAAGGGCACCTGTAGGTCTCTGCTCCGGAGGTGATCGAGATGGGTGTGCCACTGCTGATCGCGATATGGGTGCTGGTGTTGCTGGGCGTCGTCTGGCTGATCTTCACCCTCGTGGGCGTGGGCAAGGCCGGTAGCGCCGCGGTCGAAGAGGTCGTTGACCACGACGAAGACCGGCAGCAGGAACTGCCTGGCGAGGCTCGCCAAGACGACGGCCAGCCACGCGACGTACCGCGCAACCCAGTCTCGCGAGACGTTCAACGCGACGGCTGGATCAACCCCGACCGGTGATCTGACTGCTTAGCTCGTTGTTCGACTCGCCATCGGCCTTCGCCGGGTACGAGAGCGCGGAGGGTCATCCGGAGTCCGGGACCTCCACAGCCAGCAGACTGTCTTTATGAAGCCAAGGTCGGGCTGGAAGGTGCTCGTCGATCCGATCGCCATCGGGGCGCTGCTCGTTGGGTTGCTCGGGTTCACCGCTGCCTACCTGGAAAACGCCGAGAATCGCCTGCTGAACGGTGCTCCCGTGGCGATCGCGACCGTCACTGATACCAACCTGTCCCAAGTGAAGGGCTCGGCGTACATCGAGGTCGAGTTCGTGCTGCCCGATCGGCGAACCGTACGGACCACGCTGAAAGACTTCTACGACAACCCGCGGCCCAAGAAGGGTGCTCGGATCGAGGTGCAATACCGAGTTCAGGGCGCCGACATCTATGCCCGCGAATCCGGCCTTGGGCTGGACGGTTCCGGCGTTCGGCTATGGATGGGGGTAGGCATCGCCGCTTGCTTGCTAGCCGTCGGCATACCGATCGGCCGCCTGCTACGTCACCGCCGTCACGTCCGCTGAGACGAACCCATCCCGACGTCGCGCCGTCACGGACGATAAAGAGGCCAGGCGCCCCGGTGGGGAGCCTGGCCTCGTAGGAGGGAAGGGTTTAGGAGACGGGGGCGCGGTCTAGGGGTGGGACGAGGGATTCGGCAAAGGTCTGAGGTGGGCCGATTACGCGCTGGAGGTAGCCGTTTTCGAGGAGCCACTTGATCGTCAGGGGAGACGGGGCGCCGGGGATGTTGCTGCTCTTCAGGACGTACTGCCAGCCGTAGCCGGTTTGCTCGAACCACGGCGCGATGGGGCCGGAGTCCACGGTAAAGGGCTTCAGCACCTTGTAGGCGCGGTAGTTGCAGTACCCGGCGGGCGTGCTGACCAGGCTCTGCGGCGGGATCGCGCGGGCTGTGTACGGCGTGCCGATCGGGGCGAGGAACTGGCCGAACTCACTGCCGTAGCGGTCGACCAACTGGCCCGGCCGCAGCTTCGACGGCACGATGATCGGCTTGCCCTGGCGATCGAGCAGGTAGCCGTCGAGCGGCGGGTACTTCCACCAGGCGGCAGCCGAATCCCAGTACTTGTCGAGGAACTGCTGCGGCGACAGCGAGCCGGTCCGGCGATAGCCGATCAGGCCCGCGGCGACGACTCCGCGCTTCGGCAGGATCTCCGGACCGAACCGCCGGTCGCCCAGGTGGAAGGTGGCCGAGCATTCGTTCGCCGGAGTCTGCGCCGACGACTGAGCCGAAGTCGGGGCCGCCGATTGGGCGGAGGCCGAACCGGCCGGCAGGAGGAGCGCGGTACCGGCGAAGACACCGGCCACGAGGGTGGACAGGACGCGTTTGCGTGCGGACGGAATAAGCACGATCACGTAACGTAATCGCAATCGCCAGCACCGGCAAGAGATATCCCGCCGGTTCGCCGAGACCCTGACCAGGCCGCACGAACCCGGTGGCCTGCCCGAGCCGGGCGACAGCCTCAGGCGGGAGTTGTACGTCGAGGGCGTCCACCCACGCCACTCGGCCAAGGTGTTGCCCCGGGCAACTACCCAGGCAGGCGCGTCGCTGATACCGACGGACAGCACCGCGCCGGCCCTCGATCGCCTGTCCGGTCACGATCTCGCTACCGCCGAGATGCCCAGGAACAGTTCGGAAACGCGCAGGCCGGTCCGGCCGAGCAGGCGGTATCACATCAGGAGGTCCTCACTGGTTGAGATGTCCGTGCAGAAAAGTCCGCACGCCGGCGCGCACGGAGCCGACGATCTCGGCCTCCGTGCGGGTGGTGCGTCGCCGCAGTGGACCGTCGGGATAGATCAGTACGCCGAAGTGCAGGGCGGCCCGTTCCGGGTCGTCGATCCGGAGCAGGCCGTCCGCGCCGAGCTGGGCGAATCGCTCGGCCAGCGCGCGCCGGACCCGCAGCGGCCCGGTCTCTTGCCAGCTGTCGATCGCGGCCTGCGGAATGTGCTCCAGTTCGGCGTTGATCTGACGCACCAACGCCGAGTGGTCGGCGAAACCCGGGATCGGCGTCAGCCAGGCGACACCGAACTCGAAGAGGTCCGCCTCGAGGTCGGTCACCTTGTGCAGGTAGCGCTCGATCAGCGCGATCTGCGCGCCCGCGACCTGCCCGGCGCTCTCCTGGATCACCGCCTGGAAGAGCTGAGCCTTGTCGCCGAAGTGGTTGTAGATCGTCCGGCTGGACACCTGTGCGGCGGCGGCGATGGCGTCAATACTCGCCCGTGTGTAGCCGTCGCGCGCGAACACCGTTGTTGCCCCGGCCAACAGTGCCGCCCGCTTGTCCACTCTGGCCATAGCTGCCTCCTCGGCTCGTACAACGCTCGTTGTAGATAGTGCCACGATCGTTGTACTTTCGCCAAGCGATCGCGGCCGGGTTGGCCGACGGGGGAGGCGGGTACGGGGATGGCGGGGTTCAGAGGGGAGCCTTTGGAACGCCGGCGCGTTGCGCCCGGCACGGATGAGAGGTTTCCGTGACCGACGCCAAGTCCCTCCACGCCCCCGCAGCAGCGCCTGGCGCCTCCCTTGATGGCGAAGGGCTCCGGGCACTGTTCTCGAGTACGGTCGCCGGAACGGTCGGGTTCGAGGAAGAACTCCTGCTGGTGCACCGGGACAGCTGGCTGCCCGCAGGCGCCGCCGCCGTCGTGACGGCTATTGGCGACCCAAGGGTGAAGCCCGAGCTGCCGGCGTGCCAACTCGAAATCGCGACCTCAGTACACAAGGACGTGGCAGGCGCGGTTGACGAACTACGCGCGTGCCGAGCGCTAGTGGCCGCCTCCTGCGACCCGAACGTAGTTCCGATCGCCGCGCCGGTTCACCCCCTGCTAAACGGGCCAACCGAGCTGTCGCCGACTGAACGGGCCGCAAGCCTTGGAGCGCGCTACCGCGAGGTCGTCGGCCGCCAGTTGGTCTCGTCGTTGCAGGTCCACCTGGCCTTCGGTGACGCAGACTGCACGCTAGGCGTCTACCACGCCCTGCGAGACCTGTTGCCGGAACTAGCCGCACTAGCGGGTGCAGCTCCTTTCGCCGCTGGACGGGACACCGGCTTGTGCTCGGTGCGTCCGGTGGTCGCCTCGCAGCTGCCTCGCCAAGGCGTACCTCCGATCATCGATTCGTGGGAGCAGTTCGCCGACGACCTCGCGTGGATGATCCGTGGCAGCACCGCGGCCGACGCGTCCGAGTGGTGGTGGGAGCTCCGGCCACACCTCCGCTACGGAACACTCGAGCTGCGCGTCCTCGACGTACAAGCCACAGTGGATCGAACCAGCGCGATCGCGGGTTTCGTGCACGCGTTGGCGGCCAGGCTCGCCGAACTGCACCACCTCGGCGAACTCCAGCCACCCGCCCCGACCTGGCGAATCGCGGAGAACCGCTGGTCCGCGCTGCGCGACGGCGTGGCAGGCCGGCTCCTCGATCTCCGTACCGGCGAGGCGCGATCCACCCGCGATCGCCTTCACGCCCTGATCGATGCCGCCGAGCCGTACGCGCCGAGCGGCCTGGACGACGCACGGGCGCTGGTGGCCGATCCGCCCGTGGAGCAACTTCGAGCGCTCGGGCCTGACCACGTAGTTCCGTGGCTAGCGGAGGTGTTCACCGTATGAAGCAACTGCTGACCCTTCCGGGCGTATTCGCGCCCATCTCCGACTCGTGGATGCTGGCCGACGCGATCCGTCAGGAGGAGCTCGGCCCGGGTTCGAAGGCGCTCGACGTCTGCACCGGGAGCGGGGTGCTGGCGCTCACTGCGGCGGAATGCGGTGCGGCCGCGACAGCCATCGACGTATCCAGGCGGGCGTTGCTCACCGTACGGCTCAACGCGTTCCGGTCCGGGCTCCGCGTGCGCACGCTGCGGGGCCGGACGTTCGGGCCGGTCGCCGGCGAGCGGTTCGACCTCATCGCGAGCAATCCGCCGTACGTCCCGTCGCCGCGTCCTGACCTGCCTCGGTACGGCGCGCGCCGGGCGTGGGAGGCCGGCCATGACGGGCGGATCATCCTCGACGCTCTGTGTGACGAAGCGCCCTCCCATCTGCGTCCGGGTGGCGCTCTGCTGCTGGTGCACTCGTCCCTTATCGGCATCGATACCACCATGGAGCGGTTGCGCTGGGCGGGGCTGATCGACGTCGAGGTACGCGAGTGCCGCCGGGGGCCGCTGGGTCCGCTGATGCGCGCGCAGCAGGCCGCCGGAACGATCCCCGCCGATGTTGACGAGGAAGACGTGGCGGTAATCCGCGCGGTCAGCCCGCCTGCGGACTGACGTGACTACCTTGAAGTACAACGCTCGTTGTAAAAAGTGCCGCGAGCGTTGTACTTTGTCTCTACATCGCACACAGGAGGCAGAACATGTCGTGGACTGAAGAGATCCGTCTGGCCGTCATCGTCGGCAGCACCCGCCCGGGGCGCCGGGGCGCGGCCGTGGCCCGTTGGGTGATGGAGACGGCTCGCACGCATCCGGCCGTGGAGGCCGGGCGGGCGCGGGTCGACCTGGTGGACCTGGCCGACTTCGGATTGCCCTTGCTGGACGAGCCGTTGCCCGCGAGGTTCGGCGAGTACCGCCACGCTCACACCCAGGCGTGGGCCGAAACGATCGCGGCGTACGACGGGTTCGTGTTCGTCACGCCCGAGTACAACCACTCGATGCCGGCGGCGTTGAAGAACGCGCTCGACTATCTCTACGCGGAGTGGGCCGACAAAGCGGCGGGATTCGTTGGCTACGGCAACCAAGGGGGCGCGCGGGCGGTCGAGCACCTCCGGCTCACGCTGGCCGAGCTCAAGGTGGCGGGCGTCGCTGATCAGGTGGCGCTGTCGGTGTACGACGACTTCGCGATCGTGGATCCGCGCGAGCCGGGGGAGTTCACGCCGCGGCCGCATCAGCGTGAGGCGTTGACCGAGATGCTCGACGGGCTGATCCACTGGTCCCGCGCACTGGCGTCCCTGCGCACTCCCGCCTAAGCCCGGCGCTGTGGGCGGACAGTCGGCGGTACGGAACTAGGGGACGCGAAGTTCGACGGTTTCGCCGGCCGCGATGGCCTCGGCGGTGTTGCGCCAGTTGCCGGTCACGCCGACCAGACCCATCTGGCGGATCAGTTCGGCCTCGATCTCCTCGACCGGCTTGTCCGCGTGGGTCTCGGCGATGCCGTTGATGATCGCGGTGAGCCGGTCGCCGGCGCCACCGAGCTTCTTCGCGGCTTGCCGATCAAGGTTCGCCCGGGCCATTGCATCCTCCTGAGAATCCGGCTGTCGGTCTCCATTCTCGCGCACCGGCGAAATCGCCCGGCTGTCGCGGTGTACGGCGAAGGTCTCGATCGGGTCACCCTCGCTGGAAACGCCGGGGCCGTGGTGGGAATCGGGCGGCAGGCCGGGCAGGGTGGGGCCGGAGACGTGCCTGTGCCGGGACTGTCGGTGGGCCGAAGTACAGTACGGATCGGGACAGGGGCGTACTTGTTACGCATTGGGGCAGCGGGTGGATCGGGAGGGTCTCGTGGCGGAACTGGAAGTGTCCGACCGGGTGCTGACGATCCCGAATGCGCTCAGCGTGCTGCGGCTTCTGGGCGTGCCGGTGTTCCTCTGGCTGATCCTCGGGCCGCAGGAGGACGGCTGGGCGATCGTCGTACTGATGATCTCCGGCTTCACCGACTGGGCCGACGGGCAGATCGCCCGCCGGATGAATCAGACCACCCGGCTCGGTCAGATGCTCGATCCGGTCGCGGACCGGCTGTACATCTTCGCGACCGTGCTCGGTCTGGCTTTGCGCGACATCATTCCGTGGTGGCTCGCGATCGCGCTGCCGCTGCGCGATCTGCTGCTGACGTTCACGTTGCCGGTGCTGCACCGGCGCGGTTTCAACGCGTTGCCCGTGCACTTCCTGGGTAAGGCGGCGACCTTCAACTTGTTGTACGCGTTCCCCCTGCTGTTGCTGGGTGACGGCGACGGCACGTTGAACCTGCTGGCCCGCGTCTTCGGCTGGGCCTTCGCGATCTGGGGCACGGCCTTGTACTACTGGGCCGGCGCGCTGTACTTCGCCCAGCTGAAACACCTGGTGGAGACGGTGCCACCACTGTCGAAGGTCGCGGTCGACAGCCCTGGGCGAAGCTGAGCTTTGGCGACCGCACCGCGTGCAAGGATGAACCAGTGACTCAGCAGTCTCCACCCCGCTCCGCGCCGCCAGGGCAGACCCCGGCCGGCCAGCGGCGGCCCGACGCCTCGATGTCGCTGCTGAACAACCTGATGGCCCACCCACTCGACGAGGGGTATGCCGATGCCGCCCGGTCGCGCAGCCGTGACCCGGAGAAGCAGCGTGGCCTAGGGCAACGAATTCTCGGTGTCATCGCGATGGCGGCGGTTGGACTGCTGCTGGCCATCGCGGCCGCGCAGAACTACCGCAGCGCGCCCGAGGCGGAGAAGCAGCGCAACCAGCTGATCACCCGGATCGAGGACGCCGACGTCCGGCTGAACGAACTGCGCGGCGAGCAGTCCCGACTGGCGGGCGAGGTGCGCGGCCTGCAGGCGAGCGGCCTCGGCAATGACGCGGAAGGCACGCGGCTGCAGAAGGAGCTCGACCAACTGGAGCTGGAGACCGGTTCCGTGCCGGTCACCGGCCCGGGTCTGAAGGCCGTGGTCGACGACGCGAAGGACGCCACGAACAAACAAGGCCGGCTGCTCGACGTCGATCTGCAACAGCTGGTCAACGGGCTGTGGACCGCGGGCGCCGAGGCGATCTCGGTGAACGGCCATCGCCTCACCACCCTGACCGCAATCCGTGGCGCCGGTAGCGCGATCACGGTCGACTACAGTTCCCTGACTCCGCCGTACACGGTGCACGCGATCGGTGACCGGGCCACCATGCCCGCGCGATTCGCGCAGAGTTCCGGCGGACAGTGGATGCAGTATCTGGTCACGAACTTCGATGTCCGGATGACGATCACGACGGAGGACTCCTTGCTGGTGCCCGGCGATGCCACCATCGCGCTGCGATACGCGGAGGCGATGCCACGATGATCGCCGTACTCGGTCTGGTGCTCGGCGTGGTGATCGGCCTGCTGGTCGCGCCCGACGTACCGGAATGGGCGCAGCCTTATCTGCCGATCGCCGTGGTCGCGGCGCTCGACGCGGTGTTCGGCGCGCTACGGGCCTTCCTGGACGGGATCTTCGACGACAAGGTGTTCGTTGTCTCCTTCATCTCCAACGTGCTGATCGCGGCGCTGATCGTTTATCTCGGCGACCAGCTCGGCGTCGGCTCCCAATTGTCGACCGGGGTGGTGGTCGTGCTCGGTATCCGCATCTTCACCAACATGGCCGCGATCCGGCGCCACATCTTCCGGGCCTGACAGGGACGAAGCGATGAGCGATACGAACAACGACAACGCCCCGAGGGACGAGCAACCCACCACTCCGGCGCAGCAACCGACCACGCCGGAGCAGCCCGCCACGCCCGAGGTGCCCGGTACCACTGAGAAATCCGTCACGCCCAACCAAGCCGCCTCGCCGGAGCAGCCCGCCAGGCTCGGTACGCCGGAGCGACCCGTCGCGTCCGAGCAGCCTGGGGCAGGGGCGCGCCCCGGCGCGGCCGAGCAGCTTGGGGCAGGGGAGCGAGGTGCGGCTGGTCCGGACGAGACGCCAACCGAGCTCACGACCGCGGCGGCCCTGGCGCTCGAAGAGGCCGAGCGAACGCAACACCTCGTGCGAGTGGCCGACACCAAGCCCTCCGGCGACGCGGTAGAGCACCCGGCGAAACCGACGCCGATGCCCGGACCCAAACCGCCGAACCCGGCCTGGCGCCGGATCCGCGCGGGCTTCAAACCGTCCCGCGGCCAGGCCATCGTCGCCGTCGTACTCGGCCTGGTCGCGTTCATGGCCGTCGTACAGGTCAGGGTGAACCGGGCCGACGACGGATACGCCAACGCGCGACGCGAGGACCTGATCGCGATCCTGGACGGCCTGGGCAACTCCACCCGCCGGCTGGAGAGCGAGATCGTCGAACTCCAGGCCCGCAAGGAGTCCCTGTCGTCGAGTGCGGACAAAACCGCGACCGCCCGCCAGCAGGCCGAGGAGCAGGTCAAGGTGCTCGGCATTCTCGCGGGTACGGCGAAAGCCCAAGGTCCTGGCGTGCGCATCACCCTGAACGACCCCGAGGACAAGGTCACCTCGAGCAATCTGATCGACGCGATCCAGGAATTGCGCGACGCCGGCGCCGAGGCGATCCAGATCAACGGTTCGGTCCGGGTAGTCGCGAGTACGGACCTGGTCGACGATTCCCCGGGGGTGCGAATCGACGGGGAGAAGGTCGGTTCGCCGTACGTGATCGAGGCGATCGGCGATTCGCACAACCTCGCCGAGGCGGCCAATTTCCCCGGCGGTTTGATCAGCGAGATCGAGGGCCCGCAGGTCGGTGGCACCGCCGAGGTGACCGAGTTGCGCAGCATCCAGATCACCGCCTTGCACAGGCCGGACGAGCATCGCTACGCTCGCCCGGCGCCCAGCCCGACCAGGTGATCTCCAATCGCCTGAGCTGTCAGTTTTCCTGAGCCAGATCAAGCTGTGCCAGTTCCATTGAGCGAAAGAGGACAACGGTGTACCCCGAAGACCTGAAGTACACGGCCGAGCACGAGTGGGTGAAGACGGGCGAGGGGCCGACCCGGGTCGGTATCACCGACTTCGCGCAGGACGCACTCGGTGACATCGTGTACGTCCAGCTGCCCGAGGTCGGTGCCAAGGTGCGCGCCGGCGACTCGTGTGGCGAGCTGGAATCCACCAAGAGCGTCAGCGATCTGTACGCCCCCGTCAACGGCACGATCATCGCCGTGAACGAGGCCCTCGCGGACCAGCCCGACCTGGTGAACAGCGACCCGTACGGCGAGGGCTGGCTGCTGGACATCGACGTCGAGGACCCCGAAGAGGTCGAGGCGCTGATGGACGCGGAGACCTACCAGGGACAGCTCGAACAGAACTGATAGGTTAACCGGACCTCAACCGCTGGTTGAGGGTTGAGGTCCGGAATACCATCGGCATTCCGGTAGGGCAGTTCTTATATATCCGGGCGAAACACCGCTTTCCGGCGATCTGGAGGATGACAGTATGCCGTTCTGCAACCAGTGCGGGCACGAGAACTCCGAGGGCAGCCGGTTCTGCTCGCAGTGCGGATCGATGCTCCCTGGCGCTGACCGCCCGGTGACGCCGCCCGGCGTCAGCGACACCGCGATGCTGACCGCCATTGGCGCCGAACCGGAGACCGAGCGCTTCGACTCCGGCGAGCAGTTGTCCGACGAGGACGAGGCCGCCGTCAGCGCGCTGCCGGCCGGATCCGCTTTGCTGATCGTGCAGCGTGGACCGAACGCGGGCAGCCGCTTCCTGCTCGACACCGACGTGGTGACCGCCGGTCGGCACCCCGACAGCGACATCTTCCTGGACGATGTCACCGTCTCCCGCCGGCATGCCGAGTTCCGGCGTGAAGGCAACGGCGTGAAGGTGCGCGACGTGGGCAGCCTCAACGGCACCTACGTGAACCGCGACCGGATCGACGAGCTCTCCCTGGCGAACGGGGATGAGGTCCAGATCGGCAAGTACCGCCTGGTCTACTACGCCAGCGGCCAGTGAGGTGACCAGCGGCAGTCCGCAGCCGGGTTTCAGCATCGGTGAGGTGCTGGCCCGGCTCCGTCCCGACTTCGAGGAGATCTCGATCTCGAAGATCCGCTTCCTGGAGGCGGAAGGGCTGGTCGAGCCGGCCCGTACTTCGTCGGGCTACCGCCGGTTCACCGAGCAGGACGTGGCCCGGCTGCGGTATGTGCTGTCGGCCCAGCGCGACCACTACCTGCCGCTGAAGGTGATCAAGGAACACCTGTCCGCGATGGACCGCGGTCTGCGCCCGCCGGCGATCGCCACCGCGAACCCGGAACCGCCCTCGGATCTGGCCGAGCCCGCCGATCTGCCCACCGCGCACGACTTCAGCCCGCCGTCGACCGATCTGCGGTTGACCCGGGCGGAGCTGCTCACCGCCGCCGGCATCACCGACGAGGTCCTCGGCCAACTGGAGAACTACGGCCTGGTCATCGCGCGAGACGGGCACTACGACGGCGAGGCCCTGCTGATCGCGAAGACCGCGCACGAACTGGCGTCGTACGGCGTGGAACCGCGCCACCTCCGCCCGTTCCGTACCGCCGCCGACCGCGAGATCGGCCTGATCGAGCAAGTGGTGAGCCCGCTCGCGCGTCAGCGTGGTTCCGAAGCCGCCCGCAAGGCCGACGACACCGTCAAGGAACTGGCCGCGCTCTCGGTCCGCCTCCACGCCGCCCTGGTCCGCTCCGGCCTCAAACGCCCCCGCGGCGCCAAACGCTGACCACTTCCGCGAGTACGCCGTACGCGCCTTCGTCAGCACGCCGTACACCGACGCCGGGTGCGCAGTACGCCGACGCCGGGTGCGTCGTACGGCGGGGCTGGGTGGTTGGGCGAATCGCCCGGGGCGCGCCTGGTCGGCCCGGGCCTTCCCGGCCGCAGAGTAGGCTGAAGATGTGCGCGAAGTCGACGTAGTCGGAGTACGGGTTGAAATGCCCTCGAGCCAGCCGATCGTCCTGTTGAGGGAGGTCGGTGGCGAGCGCTACCTGCCGATCTGGATCGGGGCAGCGGAGGCGAGTGCGATCGCGTTCGCCCAGCAGGGCATGGAACCACCGAGACCGCTGACCCACGATCTGTTCGCCTCGGTGATCGAGTTGCTCGGTCACCGGCTCACCCAGGTCCGGATCGTGAATCTGAACGAGGGTGTGTTCGAGGCGGTCCTGGTATTCGACGACAAGACCGAGATCTCGGCGCGTCCGTCGGACTCGATCGCCCTGGCGCTGCGGACCGGCACGCCCGTGTTCTGCGCGGACGAGATCCTCGCCGAGGCCGGTATCCCGGTGCCCGAGCTGGACTCCGCCGACGACGAGGTCGAGGAAGAGGAAGAGGTCGAGCGCTTCCGCGAGTTCCTCGACCACGTCTCACCCGAAGACTTCGACAAAAGCTGACCCAGCCCCCTCCACGCCTCCGCCGGTCCGCCCCGCCCTCTGCTACCGCGGCCCCGCCGGCAGCGCGTACCTGTGGATACCCCCGCCACGGTCGGACCCACTATGCGGTCGCCCAGTCGCCCTTTACCGAGGATGACCGGAGTCCTGTGGATATCCACGCCACGGTCGGACGCAAAATGCGGCCGCCTGGTCTCGCCCTAACAGGCGCGACCGGGGAGCTGTGGATACCGCTGCGACGGTCGGACGCAAAATGCGGGTGCCCGGTCTCCCTTAACAACCGCGACGCGACCGGGGAGCTGTGGATACCGCTGCGACGGTCGGACGCAAAATGCGCCCGTGGAGCGTTCAGCGGGGTCCGAGGACCATGCGAGCGTTCCCCGGCGCGCATTTCGGGTCCGACCGTCACAGAGGTATCCACAGGGTGACCGTATTTCGGGTCCGACCGTGGCAAGCGTTGTGCACAGGTGGCCGTTTTTCGGGTCCGACCGTGGCGGCGGTATCCACAGGGGGCCGTATTTCGGGTCCGACCGTGGTTGTGGTGTTCACCAGGGTGGGGGAGTCTCGACCTCAGGTAACGATTGAGGCTGGTTGATGCGACACGCACTTCGCTCGATGCCCACGTCGTTGACCGGCCCTGTCCCGCGGCCTACCGTGAAGGAGTTGTGGGGTTTGTAACTCCACGGATGTGATCCGCTCCTTTCAGGCATCAGCACGGTTTTACTAGGGAGGCTCTGGCGTGACACGCACCGGCGACACCGATGTGACGGCGCAGACCGTCGCACAAGAGAGGTCGGAAGCGCACGCCGAGGCCGCCGCGACCGCGGGTGTGCAGGGTCTGCTGTTCGACGACGACCTGTCACCGATGCCGGACGATGTCGGCTTCCGCGGTCCGACCGCGTGTGCCGCCGCCGGTATCACCTACCGCCAGCTGGACTACTGGGCCCGGACGGGTCTGGTGGCTCCGACCGTGCGCCCGGCGACGGGTTCGGGCACGCAGCGGTTGTACGGCTTCCGCGACGTTCTCCTGCTCAAGGTGATCAAGCGCCTGCTCGACGCGGGAATCTCGCTGCAGCAGATCCGTACGGCGATCGCCCACCTGCGTGAGCAGGGCATGGACGATCTGACCCAGATCACGCTGATGAGCGACGGCGCGAGCGTTTACATGTGCACCTCGCCGGACGAGGTCATCGATTTACTCGCCGGTGGCCAGGGCGTGTTCGGTATCGCGCTCGGTGGCGTCTGGCGTGAGGTCGAGGGCTCACTGTCCGAGCTGCCGACCGAGCGCGTCAGCAGCGACGGCGACAGCGGTCACGCGAACGACGAGCTCGCCGCCCGCCGCCGTGCCCGCATGACCGGCTGACCCGGCAACAAAAGCTGTCAGCAAGTACGACGAGCCTGCGGTGGTACGACTACCGCAGGCTCGATGCTGGACCGGGGGTACCACGCTGGTACGCTCGGGGAGTAGTTGAACTACCGCCGTGCACAGCACTCGGGAGAGTCCCAGGCCGTTATCGCCTGGGCGCCGAAGGGGCAATTCCTCCCCGGAACCTCTCAGGCCCATGGACCGGGTGCCACAGGCGACTCTGAAGTGGGTGCGGTCTGCCCGTGACAGAGGGGGAGGGCGACCTGCAGCACCGACATCCTTGTCAGCAGCAACGGAGCCTTCTCGATGACTGAATCCCACCCGCAGACCTCCGCCGTGTTCGCCGACCGGCACATCGGGCCCCGCCCGGACGAGGTCGCGCGCATGGTGCAGACCCTGGGTTACGCCGATGTCGACGCCCTCGTCGACGCCGCCGTACCCGCCTCGATCCGGTCCACCGAGCCGCTTCGGCTGCCGGAACCGGCCTCCGAGGTCGACGCCCTGACCGAGTTGCGGGGCCTTGCCGCGCGCAACAACGTCGCAACCTCGATGATCGGCCAGGGCTACTACGGCACGTTCACCCCCTCGGTGATCGTCCGCCGTCTCGTCGAGAACCCCGCCTGGTACACGGCCTACACGCCGTACCAGCCCGAGATCTCCCAGGGCCGCCTCGAGGCACTCCTGAACTTCCAGACGGTCGTTTCCGACCTGACCGGCCTGCCGACCGCGAACGCCTCCCTGCTCGACGAGGGCACGGCCGCCGCCGAAGCGATGACCCTGGCCCACCGGTCGAACAAGAAGTCCAAGTCGAACCGGTTCCTGGTCGACGCCGACTGCTTCGCCCAGACCATCGCCGTCGTACAGACCCGCGCCGAGGCCCTCGGCCTGGACGTGGTGGTCGCCGATACGACCGACGGCCTGCCGGAGGGCGACTTCTTCGGCGTGCTCGTGCAGTACCCGGGCTCGGGTGGCGTCGTGCGGGACCTCAAGCCGCTCGTTGACGCGGCGCACGAGTCCGGCGCGCTGGTCGCGGTGGCGACGGATCTGCTGGCGCTCACGCTGCTGACTTCGCCGGGCGAGGCCGGTGCCGATATCGCGATCGGCTCGTCCCAGCGCTTCGGCGTACCGCTGTTCTACGGCGGTCCGCACGCGGGCTTCATGGCGGTTCGTGCCGGCCTCGAGCGTTCGTTGCCCGGTCGCCTCGTTGGTGTCTCGCGGGATGTCGACGGCGCGCCGGCGTACCGGCTGGCGCTGCAGACGCGCGAGCAGCACATCCGCCGTGAGAAGGCGACCTCCAACATCTGTACGGCGCAGGTGCTGCTCGCCGTTGTCGCCTCGATGTACGCGGTCTACCACGGGCCCGACGGCCTGAAGGCGATCGCGACGCGCGTCCACGAGCACGCCGATAGCCTGGCCGCGTCGCTTCGCGCGGGTGGCGTCGAGGTCGTCCATGACAACTTCTTCGACACCGTGCTCGCGCGGGTTCCGGGCCGTGCGGCGGATGTCGTCGACAACGCCCGGCAGACCGGTATCTGGCTGCGCCTCGTCGACGCGGATCACGTCGGCATCTCCTGTGACGAGAAGACCGACGCCACCGCGCTCGGCCGGGTTTGCCGCGCCTTCGGCGTCACCTTCGACGGGTCACTCACGGGTTCCGCGCTGCCGGCCGAGGTCACTCGCACCAGCGAGTACCTGACCCACCCGGTCTTCAACACGCACCGGTCCGAGACGGCCATGCTGCGCTACCTGCGCAAGCTGTCGGACTACGACTACGCGCTGGACCGCGGCATGATCCCGCTCGGTTCCTGCACGATGAAGCTGAACGCCACCACCGAGATGGAGGCGGTCACCTGGCCGGAGTTCGCGGATCTGCACCCGTTCGCGCCGATCGAGGACGCCGCCGGCTACGTGAAGCTGATCTCGCAGCTGGAGCGCTGGCTGGCCGAGGTCACCGGCTACGCGAAGGTATCGATCCAGCCGAACGCCGGTAGCCAGGGCGAACTCGCCGGCCTGCTGGCCATTCGCTCGTACCACCAAGCCCTGGGCAACGGTGACCGCGATGTCTGCCTGATCCCCGCCAGCGCGCACGGCACCAACGCCGCCTCCGCGGTGATGGCCGGTATGAAGGTTGTGGTTGTCAAGGGCAACGACGACGGCACGATCGACCTGGACGACCTGCGGGCCAAGGCCGAGCAGCACCAGGAGCGCCTCGCCGCGATCATGATCACGTACCCGTCCACCCACGGCGTGTACGAGGAGAGCGTCAAAGAGGTGTGCACGACTGTGCATGAACATGGCGGCCAGGTGTACGTCGACGGCGCCAACCTGAACGCCCTGCTCGGTCTGGCCAAGCCCGGCCAGTTCGGCGGCGACGTCAGCCATCTCAACCTGCACAAGACGTTCTGCATCCCGCACGGTGGCGGCGGTCCCGGCGTGGGCCCGGTCGCCGTGGCGGAGCACCTCGCGCCGTACCTGCCGAACCACCCGCTGCTGGAGCAGGCCGGTCCCGAGTCCGGCGTCGGCCCGATCAGCGCGGCGCCGTTCGGCTCGGCCGGTGTGCTCGCCATCTCCTGGGCGTACATCCGGATGATGGGTGCCGAGGGCCTGACCGCCGCGACGAAGGCCGCCGTACTGACGGCCAACTACGTGGCGAAGCGGCTCGAGGGCGCGTTCCCGGTGCTGTACACCGGCGAGAACGGCCTGGTCGCGCACGAGTGCATTCTCGACCTGCGCCCGATGACGAAGGAGACGGGAATCACCGTCGACGACGTCGCGAAGCGCCTGATCGACTACGGCTTCCACGCGCCGACGATGTCGTTCCCGGTCGCGGGCACGCTGATGGTCGAGCCGACCGAGTCCGAGGACTTGGGCGAGCTGGACCGCTTCTGCGACGCGATGATCGCGATCCGGCACGAGATCGACCGCGTGGTGGCGGGGGAGTGGCCGGCCGACGACAACCCGCTGGTCAACGCGCCGCACACCGCGTCGGCCGTGATCAACGACAAGTGGGAGCACGCGTACACCCGCGAAGAGGCCGCGTTCCCGCAGTCGGTCGACCGGACCGCGAAGTACTGGCCGCCGGTTCGCCGCATCGACGGCGCGCACGGTGACCGCAATCTGATCTGCAGCTGCCCGCCGCCGGAGGATTTCGAGTGACCTCTGTCCGTCCTGATACCGCCGCCGCTCTCCTTCGGGAGGTGGCGGCGGTTCAGTCTGCGTCCCGCTTGCCGTCGCTGGTCGCGGGCGTGGTCCGCGACGGAGAGCTGGTCTGGTCGGCCGCTCGCGGCCGGTTCGCGGATCGCGGTGGTGCGTTGCCCGGCCCGGACACGCAGTACCGGATCGGGTCGATCACGAAGACGCTCACGGCGATCCTGGTGATGCAGTGCCGGGACGACGGCCTGCTCGCGCTGTCGGACCCGATCGGCAAACACCTGCCCGGTATCGGGTACGGCCATCTGACGGTACGGAACCTGCTCGCGCACTCCGGCGGTATGAACGCCGAGCCGGTCGGGGACTGGTGGGAGCGCAACCCGGGGGTGTCGTTCGAGCAACTCGCGGCCGCGTTGGACGAGTCGATCGCCGCGGGTGTGCCGGATCGCCGGTTCCACTACTCGAATCTCGGCTTCGGCCTGCTTGGCGAGTTGGTCACGCGCCTGCGGGACAAGCCGTGGATGGAGCTGGCCCAGGCGCGCGTACTGGATCCACTCGGGATGCGCCGTACGACGTACCTGCCGCAGGCTCCGGCCGCGCAGGGGTTCTCCATCCATCCGTGGACGCATCGCCTCGACGACGAGCCGGCGTACGACTCGGGGGCGATGGCGCCGGCGGGGCAGTTGTGGAGCACGCTGGAGGACCTCGCGCGCTACGCGTCGTTCTGGATCGACCCGGTTTCGGAGGTACTCGCCCCGGCGACGGTCGATGAGATGGCCGCGCCGATGGCGAACGACCCGAACGAGGGATTGACTGCGAGCTACGGACTCGGCCTTCGGTTGCATGCGGACGACCCGCACGTGCTGACGGGTCATACCGGCTCGATGCCGGGATTCCTGGCCGGGCTGTTCGTGGACCGGGGCCGCCGGATCGGGGCCGTCACGCTCGCGAACGCCACCAGCGGAAAGGCCCCGAGCCTCGCGCTGGAGCTGGTCCGGAAGGTGGGCGCGCTGGAACCGCCGCTGCCACCCGAGTGGGTGCCCGAGCCGGAACTGCCCGTGGGTGAGGAACTGCTCGGGCCTTGGCATTGGGGAAATACGCCGTACCTGATGACGATCGAGGGCGGCATTCTCGTCCTGGCCAATCCCGACGGCAGCCGGGTCACCCGGTTCCGCGTCATCGGCAAGGACCTCTACGAAGGCCTCGACGGCTATTTCGCCGGCGAACGCCTCCAGGCCCACTCCACCCACCTCAACCTCGCCACCTTCATCCTCACCCGCACGCCTTACGCCGGCTGACGGTCAGGCTCTCCGCGGGCCGCTCGGACGGTGGGTCAGGGTGACGAGGGAGATCGGGTCGTCATCGGCCGCAGGGGCCGAAAAGCCTTTGGCCTGTACGGAGTACATGACTCTGATCGCGGCTCCGTCGATCCGAACGGTGTCCTGGTTGGCGGAGTGACGGGCCCAGTCCGGGTAGAGCGCCCGGAAGCCGGCGCACGTTGTCGCGCCGCCGGGGAACAACGAGGCCGAGCGCGGATGCGCCTTTTCGTCTTCGTTGTACGACGAGTCCACCATGCGCAGGGACAGCTCCGTCACCGTGCCGTCCTGGAAGTCGATCCGCAGGCCGGCCGGCGCGACGCGTACGAGCTCGAAGCCGGGACTCCTGTCGTCGGGAAGCATCTCGCTCTCCCAGGAGGTCGGCTCGCCGGAGGCCGCGATCGCACGCGCGACCGACTCGTCACCGATGTCCCGGCCGAGCAGATCGAGGAAGACAGTGAGCTCGCCGTCGGCGGTTGCTTCCGCGGCCCTGATCGTTCGGACCCGCTCCAGCAATGCCGACATGCCGGGGGAAACCGACGGGTCTGCCGATGGTGCGACGGCTTCGGCGGCGCGCCAGAACAGGTCGTCCGTGCCGGTGGCCGTTGCGGTCGCACCCGCGGCGATCACGATCTCGAACGACGGTCCGTCATCGGCTTGCAAGGCGGAAGCCGGGTCGAACAGTTGCCGGATGGTGACGGCGTACGAGCCGTTCGGCACCTCGACGAACCAGTCGGTCGCCATCGGGCCGGGGAGGCGCCCGAGGCCGTCGGCGGCCGAGGTCAGATCGGTGTAGTTCACCAGGTACAGCTTGTTGTCGGTCACGTCGATCTGCCCGGTCAGTTCCCGGTGGGACGGGGCATCCGAAGCCTCGTCGACGAACGTGATCTCGAACTCGCCGCCGCCGAGGGGACTCGTTTGCCAGACGATCGCGTGTCCCGCCTGCAGTTCACGCTCGAAATGGTCGATGAGATCGGGGTCGAGCAGAACCCAATCGACCTCCTGCTGATAGCTGGCGAGGTCGACCAGCGCGAGGATGCCGTCGTCATCGTGGATGTCCAGGGTTCGCATCGCTCTCCCGCTGATTGGTGTCCGACGATGCTGTCAGATTGAAGGTGCTCTGGCGGCCGTAAGAGTATCGAGGTCGAAGGAGCCAACGCCGTCACCAACCTGGCCGCCCACGGCTGGAACGGCGAGCGTGAGGATCGCCACGTTGCGTGGTGTGCTGGTGTCTGCAGGTGGTGGAAAATGCCGGTACCGACCGGGTGACCGGGATCTGGACGGCGCGCGGCTGAGTTGACAGGGACCAGCCCCGGAGACATAGGTTAGGCCTGCCTTACTAAGGCTTACCTAACAAACTCTTCTGGAGATCTGGATGCCGCATCAGGCGCGTCTGACCGTGCTGAGCTCTGTTCCGACCCGACCGGAGAAGTGGCCGCTGGCGACCACCGTCTCCGACCGCGACCGTGGCCCCATGCCGGCCGGTTCGCCCGCCGCCGTGCTGGGTCGTACGACCGAGTTACTCGGTGAGGCCCGCGTTCCCGCCACTGGTGTCGGCGAGTCGACCGCGCTGGCCCTGATGAGCGATCTGCTGGACGACAACGGCATCGACCTGAGCCACCCGTTCGCCGCCGCGCACCTGCAGCCGCCGGTGCTCCAGGTCGCGGTCGACGCCGACATGATGGCCTCCGCGAGCAACGCCTCGATGGACACCTACGACTCCGGTCCGGCCACGCTCGCGGTCGAGAAGTGGGTGGTTCAGGCGCTCGCCGAGCTGGCCGGGTTCGGCCCGCAGGCCGACGGCGTACTGACGCCGGGTGGTTCGATCTCGAACCTGCTGGCCGTGCTGCTGGCCCGCGACAGCGCCGCCGCCGCGGTCGGCATCGACGTACGGCGCAACGGGCTGCAGGGTCTGCACCGCCCGGTGGTGTTCTGCTCGGAGCTGGCGCACTTCTCGGTGCAGCGGGCCTGCGCGGCGCTCGGCCTCGGCGAAGACGCGGCCATCACGATCCCCAGCGACGACCAGTTCCGGATGCGGACCGACCTGCTGGAGCTGGAACTCCGTCACCAGGGCCGTACGCCGCTCGCGGTGATCGCGACCGCCGGTACCACCGACTACGGCTCGATCGATCCGATCGCGGAGATCGCGGAGCTCGGCCGCCGGTACGGCGCGTGGGTGCACGTGGACGCGGCCTACGGATTCGGCGCGCTGTTCTCGGACCGGCTCGCGCCGTTGCTCGCGGACCTGCCGCTGGCCGACTCGGTCACGCTGGACCTGCACAAGATCGGCTGGCAGCCGGCCGCGACCAGCATGTTGCTGGTGGCCGACCGGAGCCGGTTCACCTCGTTCGACCGGTCGGTGGACTACCTGAACCCGGCCGACGACATCGACTCGGGGCTGGACGGACTGCTCGGGCGCAGCCTGCAGACCACCCGCCGTCCGGACGCGGTGAAGGTCGCGACCACGTTGACGGCTTACGGGCGGTCCGGACTGGGCACAATGCTCGACACCTGTCACGAGCTCGCGCACGCGGCCGCCGCCCGGGTCGTCGCGGACAGCTCCCTGGAGCTGCTCGCACCGGTGACCCTGACGACCGTGCTGTTCCGGGTCGCGGGTCAGGACCTGGACGCGGCCGGCCTGGACGCCGTCCAGGGTGAGGTCCGGCGGCGGTTGCTGACGTCGGGTCGCGCGCTGATCGGCCGGACCAAGGTGCCGGCCCGAGGTAACCGGCCCGCCGTGGTGGCGTTGAAGCTGACGCTGCTGAACCCCAATGCCACCCCGACGGACATCGAGGGTCTGCTGGACCTCGTCGTGGCTACAGGGCACGAGGTGCTGGCCGGCCGCCGGGAGGCGAACGGAGAGGGCGCGGCGTGACCCATCCAGCCAACACTGGTCCGACCGAGGCGGAGCACATCTCCGTCGAGGCGCACCTTAATGCCGTGCTGCGCTGCTGGACCCGGGAGACCGGGATCGCGGTGCAGCCGGGCCGGCTGTCGATCGAGCTACCGATCAGCGCGATCACGATCACCGCTGAGGTCAGCCATGCCTCGCGGACCGGCCTGCACCAGTTCAGCCGGGTTCAGGTGAGGACCGCTTCAGGTGGCGTGGTCCCCGCCGACCCGGCCGAACTGGTGCGACTCCTCGCCGAGGAGATCCGATCGGAACCGGGCGAGGTGGCCGACCTGGTGTCGCGTACCGCCGAGTCCGTTCGCAACGTCACGACCTTCGTGGGCGCGAGTGGTTCGGCTCGCAGTCCGATGGGGCGGTTCCTGGATGCCGAGCAGGCCTTGCTGCTCGGCCACCTGAATCACCCGGCACCGAAGAGCCGTGACGGTCTGGAAGGTGTGGAACTGGCGACGTACTCGCCAGAACTGGGCGGCGCCTTCCAGGTGCACTGGTTCGCGGCGGACGCCGATCTGGTGTCCGCGGACCAGGTGGCCGGCGCGCCATCACTGCAGGGACTGGACGCTCTGCAGCTGATGGCCGCGCTGGCCGGCACCACTCCCGAGCCGGGCACCGTGCTGGTGCCGGCTCACCCGTGGCAGGCCGCCGACGCCGTACGACGGCCGCGGGTCGCCGCGCTGCTGGCCAGCGGACGGCTGAAGGCTCTCGGCCCGCTGGGTGCCCAGTGGTACCCGACCTCCAGTCTGCGCACGGTCTATCACCCGGACCTGCCGGTGATGCTCAAACTCTCTCTCGGCCTGCGCATCACCAACTCCCGGCGTGAGTCCACCCGCACCGAGTTGCGGCGTGGTCTGGAGATCAACCGTCTGCTCGACGCCGGATACGCCGGCGAAACGAAGCAGGCTCATCCCCGGTTCGCGATCGTGCGCGATCCGGCCTGGGTGGCCCTCGACGAACCCCAGGCCCAGGGCGGCCCGGCCCTGACCGGCCTGGATGTCGCGGTTCGCGAGGTGCCACCCGGGATCGACTCGTACGCCTGCCTGGCCGGACTGGTCGCGCCGCGCCCGGGCGGCCTGAGCCGGCTGGGCGAGGCCGTCGCGTCGCAAGGGCCTGACGCCGCGCAGACCTGGGTGGCGACGTACATCGATGAGGTTCTGGTGCCGATGCTGCACCTCTACGCTGCCACCGGGATCGGCCTGGAGGCGCATCAGCAGAACACCCTGGTCAAGACCGATGTTGCGGGCCGAGTCGCCGGTGGCGCCTATCGCGACAACCAGGGCTACTACCTGGCGTCGTCGTACCTGGACGGTCTGC
Organism: Kribbella deserti; assembly: GCF_042434725.1. Taxonomy (NCBI): domain Bacteria; kingdom Bacillati; phylum Actinomycetota; class Actinomycetes; order Propionibacteriales; family Kribbellaceae; genus Kribbella; species Kribbella deserti. The sequence continues at coordinate 324,864 of NZ_JBHLTC010000018.1, forward strand.
TGAAGGTCAGCGGCGAGAGCGACTCCACCCTCGCGGTAGTCGAAGACCCGATCGTGGACGATCGGCTGACGTACTACCTGCTGCACAACCAGGCCCTCGCTCCGGTCGGCTGTCTCGCCATGGACGGCCTCGCGGACGAGAACGACCTGCTGGCCGTCGTACGGGATCGGCTGGACGCGGCGCTGCCCGGGCTGAAGGCGGCCGGGCCGGACGGTGATCGGTTGGCCCGGCGCTGGCTGACGGCGGAAACCCTGCCCTGCAAAGCGAATATCGCCACCCGGCTGAAGGGCATCGACGAGGTGGTCGCGCCGCTGGACAACCAGTCCGTGTACGTCGACGTGCCGAACCCGCTGGCGGTGGTCTGACCGTGACGGCCCTGGCGGAAGGCTCGTGCGGGTCGTTGCACCTGGACGACGGGCTCGACCTGCGTCCCGCTGTTGCAGGTGACGCGCCCACCATCGCCTTGTGGATGAGCCGTCCGCACGTGCAGCGGTGGTGGCGGCAGGACTGGTCCGTCGAACGCTGGGCGCAGCAGATCGCCGAGCAGTCGGCGGGAGAGCATTCGCTGCCGTGCGTGGTGTCGCTCGACTCCGAGCAGTTGGGATACGTCGAGCTGTACCGGGTGCGGCACGACCGGATCGCGGACTACTACGAGTACGACGTGCACGACTGGGGTGTTCACGTCGCGATCGGGGAGCCCGCCCGGACCGGTCAGGGGATCGGCCGGCGGTTGCTGGCCGCGGTGGCCGCTGCCGTGCTGCGGGCCGATCCCCGCTGCCCGCGGGTTGTCGCCGAGCCCGACGTGACCAACGTGGGCTCGGTGCGCGCGTTCGCCGCGGCCGGGTTCGAGACCGTCGGTGAGATCGACCTGCCGGAGAAGAAGGCCGTGCTGATGATGCGGCCGCGTAGTACCTGAAGTGAGGCAACTGTTGAGAAACAAGGAAGGTTCCAGATGAGCACCGCCCACCCCGCCTACGACGCGATCGCGATCGGTTGCGGGCCGTTCAACCTCGGTCTGGCCGCACTGGCCAGCGGGCTGGACGACGTGAACCTCGCCGTGCTGGACGGACGACCGGAGCTGACCTGGCACCGCGGTCTGATGTTCGGTGACGCGATGCTGCAGGTCTCCTTCCTGGCCGACCTGGTCAGCCTGGTCGAGCCGGCGCACCCGCTGTCCTTCCTGTCCTACCTGCGGGACAACGACCGGCTGTACCAGTTCTACGTCCGGGAGAAGTTCCACCCGACCCGCCGTGAGTACGAGGCCTATCTGCGCTGGGCCGCCGCGCAGCTCGACTCGCTGCACTTCGGGCACCAGGTCGAGCACGTCCGCTGGAACGGCGACGACTTCCAGCTGACGGTTGCCCGTGGCAACGAGAAGGCCGAGCTGGCCGCCCGGCACCTCGTGCTCGGCGTCGGTACGGAGCCGTCGGTTCCGCCTGCGCTGCAAGGCCTTCCCGCGGAGAAGTTCCTGCACTCAGCCGACTACCTTTACCGGCGCGACGACTTGCTGAAGGCCGGTCGCGTAACAGTGGTCGGCTCGGGTCAGTCCGGCGCCGAGTGCGCGCTCGACCTGCTCCGGGCGAACTCGGACGGCGGTCCGGCGGTCAACTGGCTGACCCGGACGCCGTCGTTCGCGCCGCTGGACTACTCCAAGCTCGTGCTCGAGATGACCACACCGTCGTACGTTGACTACTTCCACGAATTGGCCGAGGCCTCGCGGGATCGGCTGGTCAAGGAGCAGTGGCGCCACTACAAGGGCATCTCGTCCGACACGCTGGACGACATTCACGACGTCCTGTACCAGCGCGACCTCGGTGCCGAACCGGTCGCGCCGGTTGAGCTGCAGTGCGGTGTCGCGGTGGAGTCGGCCGTTGCCGGTGAGGACGGTGTCGAGCTGACGTTGCGGCACACGGACAGCGGGCGCACCTTCAAGCACCAGACGGATGTCGTGATCGCCGCGACAGGTTATCGGAACCGCCCGCTGCCGTTCCTGGGTGAGCTGGTCGACCGGGTGAAGCTGGACGCGGCCGGCCGCTGGACGATCAACCGGGACCACAGCGTGGCGGCCGAGGGTGATCTGGCCGGACGGCTCTTCGTGGCGAACGCCGACCTGCACAGCCATGGTGTTGCCGCACCCGACCTCGGAATCGGGGCCGTGCGCAACGCGGGCATTCTCAACGCGATCGCCGGGCGCGAGTGCTTCCGCCTGCCCAAGCAGACGGCGTTCACCACTTTCGCGGTGCCGGGCGCCGAATGACCTCAGCTTCCGCAAGCTGGGCAGCTTCCTCAGCCTCGTCGGGTGATTGGGAGCGGGCCTCCGCGGCGCTGCTGGCCAAGCTGATCGGCCAGTTGTGCGCGGAGGAACTGCTCACGCCGATGGATGACCGGCTCGACCTCGGGGGAGCGTCGTACAGCTTCACCTCACGTCGCGGCGCCTTCGGCAGTTGGCGGATCGACCCGGCGTCGATTCGCCGTACGGTCACGGGGATCCTCGGCAACGACGAGAGCGAACCGGCCATCGACCCGGCGCAGTTCATCGTTGATGCCGCCTCGGCTTTGCGGATCAGCGGTCAGACCGTCGCCGGGTACATCGCCGAACTCAGCAGCACGCTCGCCGCCGATGTCGCGATGGCCTCGACCGCGGTGCGGAACGACGAGCTGATCGGGCGGCACCACAGCGAGCTGGAAGGCCATCTCACCGGACACCCGTTGCTGGTCGCGAACAAGGGCCGCCTCGGGTTCTCCGCGAAGGACTCGCGCCGCTATCCGCCCGAGGCCCGTACCCGGTTGCGTTTGACCTGGCTCGCCGTACGGCGTGGGCTGGCCGAGTTCCGCGGTACGCCGGATCTGTCCGAGCATTCGGTCCTTGCGGCGGAGCTGGATCCGGGCACGGTCGAGGTATTCCGGCAGGTGTTGTCCGACGCGGGTTATGACCCGGATACCTATGTCTGGTTGCCATGTCACCCGTGGCAGCTGGATCATGTCGTTCGCACGCAATGGGCCCGCGAGCTGGCGACCGGGCAGATCGTTGTACTCGGCAAGAGTTCTGACGAATACCTGCCGACACAGTCGATTCGCACGATGGTGAACGTGTCGGCGTTCGGCCGGTACCAGGTCAAGCTGCCGCTGAAGATCCTCAACACCTCGGTCTATCGCGGCATCCCCGAGCACTGCAGCCTGGCCGCGCCGATGGTGACGCAATGGCTCAAGGGCCTTTGGCAACGAGACGAGGTGCTCTCGAAACTCGGCACCGAACTGCTCGGCGAGGTGGCGTCCGTGACGGTTCGGCATCCGCAGTTGTCGAACGCGCCGGGCGTTCCCTATCAGTGGGTCGAGACGCTCGGCTGTATCTGGCGTGAACCGCTCGACCCGCGCCTCCAGCCCGGGGAGACCGCGTGGCCGCTGGCCGCCGTACTGCACGTGGACTCGGCCGGAAAGCCGTTGCTGGCGGACTTGATCGCCCGGGCCGGGTGCGACGCGGACGCGTGGATCGGCGCGTTGCTCGCGGCGTTGCTCCGGCCGTTGTTGCACGTGATGCACCACTACGGCATCACGGTGAACCCGCACGGCGAGAATCTGATGGTGGTCTGCGGTCCCGAGGGGTTGCCCGCACGGATCGTGATCAAGGACCTGGTCGACGACGTGAACCTCTCGACCGAACCGGTGGCCGCGCGCGGCATGGAACCCGATGGCCATGACCGGGTGTTACCGCGAAAGCCCTGGCATGTTCTGCGGCAGTATCTCGTGGACGCGTTGTTCCTCGGCGTGCTCGGACCGATGGGCGACGTACTCGAGGACGCCGGGTTGATGCCGTCGGCACGCCTGTGGGGTCTGACTCGCGGTGAGATCGAGCGGTATGCCGCCGCCAATCCGGCGTACGCCGATCGTCTCGCGGCGACGGGTCTGCTCGACAAGACGTACGCGCGATATCCCTTGAATGGTTACCGGTTGAGCCTGGGCTACGCCGATCTCGACACCCGGCCGCCCGTCCCGGTCACCGGTCGGATGCCGAATCCGATGTACGACGTACCGGCCGAACCGCTGCGCGGCTGACGACAGCGAAACCATCTTCGCGTAGGCTGCTCGGGTCCCGTCGGCATCACCGCGGCGGGACGACCACGGGGAGCAAGATGAAGACTGGTTACGTAGAGCTCGCACGGGCTCAGCAAGAACGATGGCAGGCGGCGTATGCGTCGGATCCCCGGCTGCATGGCGCCGAACCCTCGCAGGCCGCCAGGTGGACGACCCGCCTGTTCGCGGCCGCGGGCATCGACGACGTACTGGAACTCGGCGCCGGCCAAGGTCGTGACGCGCTGTACTTCGCCCGGCAGGGATTCAGCGTGCATGCCACCGACTTCAGCGAGACCGCGCTCGACCAGCTCCGGCTGGCCGCGCAGCGCGAAGGCCTCGACGACCGGGTGACCGCCGCGCTGCACGACGTACGCGATCCGCTGCCGCCGGCCGACGGCACGGTCAACTCGGTGTACGCGAATCAGCTGCTCAGCATGGCGTTGTCGCGCGACGAACTGCGCGGGCTGGTCGCGGAGATCCGGCGGGTACTGCGACCGGGCGGCCTGTTCGTCTACACAGCGTGGTCAACCGATGACGCCTCGGTTGCCTGCGGCATCGACCACGGTGACGATCTGTTCGAGCAGAACGGGTTCGCGGTTCGGTACTTCGACCGCGAGCTGGTGGACGAACTCGCCGAGGGCTGGGAGTTCGGCGCGGCCGACGCGTGCACCGAGGGTCCCGAACCACGGCGGCTGTGGCGAGTCACCCAGGCCAAGCCCGCCTAACGGCCTAGCCGTGCTTGCGCTGGTGACTGGCTGAACTTGCTTCGGCGACCCCAGCGGATGATACCTATTCGCTGCCTGGGTGTTCGGCGTGTTTTGTTGCGGTGACACCTAGGAGGCGACACGTTGTCTGTGCATACCACATCGCCCAAAACGAGCAGGAGCACAACACATGGAGTGGTACACCGGGGTCCTCAAGAAGTACGCGGACTTCAGCGGCCGGGCCCGCCGCAAGGAATTCTGGATGTTCGCGCTGATCAGCTTCATCATCTCGATCGTGCTGTCGATCATCGACAGGTTCGCCGGGCTGACCTACGGTACGGCGCCTTACGAGTACGGCATCCTCACCACGCTGTACGGCCTGGCCGTGCTGGTCCCGTCGATCGCAGTCAGCATTCGCCGGCTGCACGACATCAACAAGCCTGGCCTGTGGTTCCTGATCTACCTGATCCCGTGCGTCGGTTTCGTCTTCTGGATCATCTTCAACGTCAAGGAAGGCGACGCGGGCGCCAACCAGTACGGCCCGGACCCCAAGGCCGCCGAGCGCGGCAACCAGCCCTTCCCCGGCGGCGAGCCGGGTTACCCGACCGTTTGATCCTGCACCAACTGATCCCGCACCAACGCACGACTCCGGGCTGACCACACCACGGTCGCTCGATCGGAACGCCCGCCGCGGACGGTCTTCGCGGCGGGCGTTGCCGTTTCCCGCGTCCGACCGTCAGTAGGTTGTTGTCCGCCGCCAGCCCGCGAGTGGTGGTGTTGTGACGGCATTGGCTCGCGAGTGGTTTTGACGGCACCTCGGTGTGAACGTGCGGGAGCTAGGCGGCTTCGCGGACCAAGGGGATGACGTCTGCGGCCACACGATCGGCCTCGTCGTCGCGGACCTTGAGGTTGAAGGTGGTGAAGCCGAGGCGCGTGAACTCGATGAGGCGTTCCGCGATCTGCTCGGCCGTACCGCTGACCACGTGCTCCGCATCGCTCTTGCCCAGCCGTACGTCCAGCAGATAACCGAGTTCGATCTGGCTGATATCGCGCCCGGCGGATTCGGCGGCGGCCGCGATCCGCGAACGCATGGCCGGAATGGCGTCCGGTGGGGCATGGCCGAGCGACGGGATCCAGCCGTCGGCGAGCCGGCCGGTCAAGGCGAGAGCTCGCGGGCCGAACGTGCCGACCCAGATGGGAATCGGGTACGTCGGCTTGGGCTCGAGCGGTGCCGCCGCGGTACGGAAGACGCGTCCGTCGTACGACAAGGCCGGCTCGGTCCACAGTCCCCGGGTGATCTCGATCGCCTCCGCGAGTCCGTCGACCTTGTCTCGCGCCGAGGGGACCGGCAGGCCGAATGCGCGCAGTTCGCCATCAGCGGCACCGGCGCCGAGCCCCAGCGCGAATCGCCCGCCGGACAGCCGGGACAGGGACTCGGCCATCTTCGCGACCAGGCCCGGATTGCGGAACGGTACGCCGAGCACACGTGACATCACCGTCAACCGGCTGGTGTGCGCGGCCATCCAGGTCAGCATCGTCCAGTTCTCGAAGCTCGGCGCGGTCCCGCTCGGATGATCGGAAGCCGAGACGAAGTCGAACCCGAGCGCCTCCGCCCGCTGCGCGGCACGAACCGGATCCACCATCGGCCCGGGTCCGAAGGAAGTGGCCGGCACGTCCAGCCCGAAGGTGATCATGAACGGGCTTTCGGGGAATCGCCGTACATGGGTGACCGGCCTGATGTGGCTAGCGGTGGCGATGTGTTTGACATATCAAGCAAGCTAGTTCCTCTCTGTTTGACATGTCAAACAGAGAGGCTACGCTGGCGCCATGAGCGCACCGGGATCGACGACATGAGTGGACCGCGATGGCTGACGCCGGCCGAAATGCGTGCCTGGCTGGGATATCGGCGCTTGCGGACCCTGCTCGATCTGCAGATCACGCGCGATCTGGCCGCAGACTCGGGGCTGTCGGACGCCGACTACGACGTGCTCTCGACGGTTTCGGATGCGGACGGCCGGCGGATGCGGGTTGGGGAGTTGGCGGCACATATGGCGTGGTCCGTCAGCCGGTTGTCCCACCACGTCAGCCGGATGGAGCAGCGCGGTCTGGTCAGCCGTGAGAGCAGTGCCGACGACGGTCGGGGTTTCACGGTCGCGCTCACGGACGAAGGCTGGACAACCCTCCAAGCCGCCGCTGTCCATCACGTCGAGTCCGTCCGCGAGAACTTCGTCGACCTCCTGACCCCGGCCGAGCTCAAATCCTTCGCCACCATCACCGAAAAACTCGTCGCCCACCTGACCATCGCCACCCCACCAACCCCACCCCGCGCCACCCGCCAACACCGCTGACGCAAGAACGCCCCGCACCCCCGCCCGCGTCCGTCCCGCGTCGCCGTCGGCGTCGGCGTCGGTGTCGGTTCCGTCGCGCGTTCGTGTTGGGGTGCGTCCGGCGTCGGCGTGGGGTCCGTCCCGCGTCCGCGTCGGCGTCGTCCGTTCGTCGTCGGTCGGCGACCTTTCGTACTGCCGATCGCCGCGTCGTCACCTCGTGCTTCGCCGCTTCACCTTTGCGCCTAGCCCTTCTTTAGGAGTCTGCTGGACATTTCTGCAGCGGAATTTTGTCCAGCAGACTCCTAACGATGTGCATACGAGGCCCGCGGGTGGAGGTGGGTCGTGGTGCATGGCGGGCTGCGCTTCGAGGCGGCGGTCCTAGCGGGGAAACGGGGTCTTAGCAGGGGGAGCCGGGTCGGTGCAGGAGTAATAACCCCTGCATGGACACCGTTTGAGGTGCTCGGTTCCACGAAGTGTCCCCAGTGCGGCTGCTGAGGCGCGCCAGCCCAGCGAACCCACCTGACGCTCCGGCCGGGATCCCGTACGCCGCCGCTCCCGACCTGCCGCGCCGAGGTCCGCACCTCCCCGAGTGGACGCGTGCACATGCGACGACTCGCGGTACCGGGTGTGCATTCGTGACGGCTCGCGATATCGGGTGTGCACGCGTCACGGCTCGCGGTGGTGGGTGGGCGTCGCGCTTGCTGCGGCAGGCGTACGGATCGGTCGGTGGTCGGTGAACCCGCCGAACCGTTGAGAACAACCGGAGGAGGAGCGCCATCATGCCGCTCGATCTGATAGGCAAGGGCAAGGTCCGAGCTTAGTTCAAGACGTGGACGAAGGGCGGTTGAAGGGTTACAGTCGCTGCTCGATGCAAGCGGTTTCCTTCGAGCGAGGAGATATTCGTGAGGCGAACCTTCACTGCGGCGGCGGTGATGACCGCTGCGGCCGGCCTGGTTCTGGCCGCCGTCGGCCAGCCCGCGAGCGCCGGCCGGCTGATGGCCGGAAATGACGCCCAGCGCGCGAGCGCCGGTCGGCCGCTGGCCGGGAATGACCTCCAGGCCGCAGCGGGGCCAGCGGTGGTTGGCGACCAATCGGGACGGAGGGCCGCCGTCACCGGCACCTACTCCAGTGGTCCGGCGCAGGCGTGGCAGCCGTTGCCTACGACTTACGTCACCGACGGCACCAGCGACGGCGCGGGCGGTGTAGACGCGACGGTGGTGATCGATCCGAGCGCGCTTCGCCAGCGTTACACCGGAATCGGGTTCTCCCTCGACGAGACCAGTGTCTCCAACCTCTGGAAGCTCACGCCTGCCGAACGTGACCGGGCGATCCGGCTGCTGGTCGACCCGAAAACGGGAGCCGGGTTCGAGCGGTTCCGCTTGACCATCGGCAGCCCTGACCTGATCGAGCACCTGCCGTTCTGGTCGTACGACGAACTGCCCGCGGGCGTGACCGAGGACTTCGGGTTGAAGTACTTCTCGATCGAGCGGGACGTCGACGCGCACATCATCGACACCGTCAAGCTGATCCAGCGGTACAACCCGCGCGCGACGTTCCTCGCCTCGGCGTGGAGCGCGCCGGCCTGGATGAAGACCAACAACCGTTTCACCGGCGAGGTCGCCCTTCTCCCCGGCAGCACGACGGCCTACTACCAGGTCGGCAAGTTGCGGGACGACTGCATCGACGTCTTCGCGCGGTACTACGTCAAGTTCCTGCAGGCGTACGCGAAGCTCGGTGTGAAGGTCGACGCGCTGACTCTGTTGAACGAACCCGGGATCGACGTCGTCTACCCGGCGATGGACATCAGCATCGACCAGCAGAAGAAGCTCGCGGTCGCGATCAAGCGTGCGGTCGAGCGTGCCGGGCTGCGCACCGAGCTCTACGTGCACGACTTCAACTTCTACGACTGGCGCGACCCGAACAGCACGCAGACGAAGAACTATCACCGCATCTTCGACGATCCGCAGACGCGCCGGGCAGCGGACGCGATCGCGTTTCACCCGTACTGGGGTGATCCGAAGGTGATGCGCGACGCGTACGAGCAGACCGGTAAGCCGGTGCACATGACCGAGACCAACATCTTGTCGCCCGCGACGATTCTGGAGTATTTCCGGCTGGACGCCTCGTCGTACGTGATGTGGGCGCAGGCGACCGACCAGGACGGCGGCACGCTGCACTGGACGCCGTCGAAGGACAACAACATCGACTGGGCCGAAGTCGGTCGCACGATGAAGTGGCCGAACCGCCTCGTCAAGGTCAACACCACCACGCAGACCTTCACGGTCCGGGACGAGCTGTACGCGATGGGCCAGTTCGCGAAGTACGTCGGCCCGGAGCACGTGCGCGTCGAGTCGAGCGCCACCGTCAACGGCGTCAGCAACGTGATCTTCAAGGACCGTGGCGACCGCTTCGTCGCGATCCTCGCCAACTCCAACGCGACGCCGACGACCGTGCGTGTGGTGCTCGGCGGTGAGTCGTTCAAGACAACCGTGCCCGCGAACTCCTTCGCGACGTACCGCTGGAAGGGTGACGTTCCGTCGGCGCGCGGCAACCACGCGCCGGTGCTGGGCGGCGTTCCGGATGTCGCGGTTGACCAGTACTCGACCACTCAGCTGAAGCTGACCGCGACCGATCGGGACCGCGACCGGCTCGCGTACTACGCCACCGACCTTCCGGCGGGCGTCAGCCTCGACGCGCGTACCGGCGCGGTGACGTTGAAGCCAACCGTTGCCGGTGAGCTGAAGCTGAAATTCCGGGTCACGGATGGCGCGGCGAACGACGAGATCGCCGTTCAGGTGACCGTCCGGCCCCAGGGCACGCCGGTGGGGGAGAAGGCCGAGGCCGAGTCGTACGTCGCGCAGAGCGGTTGGACCGACGGCGGCGCGGACTTCGTCGAGAACAACCCGGCGGCGAGCGGCGGCAAGAACATCGGTTGGACGGCGCCCGGTAAATGGCTGCAGTACCGCCTGGACGTCGCGCAGGCCGGTACGTATGACCTGGAGTTCCGCGTTGCGAACGGCACGGGTGCGGTTGCGCCGGACGCCGTATCGTTGCGCGACTCCGCGGGCGCCGTACTGGCGAAGGTTTCGGTACCGGACACCGGCGGCTGGGCCACGTACCAGTCAGTCCACACCCAGGTAACGCTGCCGGCCGGGGAACAAGTGGTCACCGTCTTCTGCGAAACCGGCGGTTTCAACCTCGACTACCTGAAGCTGAGCGCCAGATAAAACGTGTGGGCCGGCCGGGACGGTCGGCCCACACGTCCGTTCGACGGCGTTAGCTGGCTTGGCTGGTGCTGGACATGTTGAAGTCGGGGACCAGCAGCGGTGGGGTGGCGGTGCGGGGGAAGTAGTCGCCCCATTCGCGGGAGAAGGAGGGCACGGTTTCGCCGGCCGCGGTGAAGCGGGAGAGCAGGTCAACAGGGCTTTCGTTGAAGCGGAAGTTGTTGACCGCGCCGGTGACCTCGCCGTTCTCGATCAGGTAGACGCCGTCGCGGGTGAGGCCGGTGAGCAGCAGGGTCTGCTCGTCGACGGTGCGGATGTACCACAGGCAGGTCAGCAGGAGACCGTGGTCCACGCCTGCGACAAGGTCGTCGACGGATCCCGTGGCGCCTTCCACCTCGAGCACGTAGTTGCCGATCATCGGGGTGACCGGGTTGCCGGTGAGGTCGGCGGAGAACCGGTTCTGCATCAGGTGCTGGAGCTTGCCGCCGCGGATCCAGTCGGTCGCGGACAGCGTGAGCCCGTTGTCGAACACGCTTTGCGAACCGCCGGACGAACGAGCCGTCACGAACGGCGAGCACTCCAGTCCGGCGTAGTGCGGCAGCGAGCGGAGGTTCACCGGGTGCGGGCTGAGCTGCTCGCCGATGCGGGAACCACCCGACGGGTTGGAGTAGACGTTGCGACCCTCGTGCGCGTCGCGGCCCTCCATCTGCCAGTAGAGGTACGTCGTGAGGTCGGCGACCGCGGCGGGCGGTAGCACCGTGTTGTGGCGGCCGGCTTCGACCGCGACGGTGCGGGTGGCCCAGCCGAGGCGGCGGGTCAGCTCGGCGTCGAGGGCGGTGGCGTCGATGTCGGCGAAGTCGCGCGTGGCCGAACCGACCCAGGCCGACTGGCTGAGATCGCCGGACTTACCGGTGACGGATACATATCCGCTGGGTTGTTCGTGGCGAAGGCGGAGGCCGGTGGACGATCCGACATACGTGGTGGTGACCTCGTGATCGGCGAAGCCGTAGAGCCAGCGGTTCTCCTTGCCGGCTTTCACCAGGGCTTCGCCGAGGGCCGGGGCAAACGATTCGTACACCCGGACCGAGGTTTCGCCCGGCTCCTGCTCCCAGCCTGGGCCGACCGAACCGTCGACCAGCGGGCGGGCATCCTCCGCGGGGCTTGATTCGCGGGCCGCGGCGACGGCTGCCGCGACCACCTCGGGCAGCGAGTCGCCCGTGGTGGAGGAACGGCCGACGACGCCCGCCGCCGTACCCTCGCCGGCGCCGACGGTGGCGATCACGGTGATGCGCGAACCACGCATGGCGCCGTTCGTGGTCAGGGTGTTGTTGGCCCAGCGCAGGTTGGCGCTGGAGGTTTCGTCGACCAGTACGACGCAGCCGTCGGCGCCGGCCTGCGCGGCGAGCGCGAGAACGTTGTCGACGGTGTCCTGCGGGGTCAGCTGCGCGGCGCTCATCGGCCGGCCTCCTGCGTGGTGTTGAGAATGCGGACGCCGCGGAACAACGCCGAGGGCGCGCCGTGGCTCACCGCTCCGACCTGTCCGGGCTGGGCCTTGCCACAGTTGAGCGCTCCGGCGAGCAGATAGGTACCGGGACCGCCGACGGCCTCCATCGAACCCCAGAAGTCCGTCGTGGTGGCCTGGTAGGCGACATCGCGGACCTGGCCGTCCAGCTTGCCGTCGGTGATCTTGAAGAAGCGCTGACCGGTGAACTGGAAGTTGTAGCGCTGCATGTCGATCGACCAGGATTTGTCGCCGACGATGTAGATGCCGTTCTTCACCCGGCTGATCAGTTCCTCGGTGGTCGGGCCGTCCGGCGCCGGCTGCAGCGAAACGTTGGCCATGCGCTGGATCGGGATGTGCCCGGCCGAGTCGGCGAAGGCGCAGCCGTTGGAGCGGTCCGTGCCGAGCTTGCCGGCGTTCACCTTCGCCATTCGGCGATCGACCTGGTAGCCGACGAGAACGCCGTCGCGAACCAGGTCCCACTGCTGCCCGGCGACACCCTCATCGTCGTATCCAATGGTGGCGAGGCCGTGCTCGGCGGTGCGGTCGCCGGTCACGTGCATGATCGGGGAGCCGTACTTCAAGGTGCCGAGCTTGTCGAGAGTGGCGAAGCTCGTGCCCGCGTAGTTGGCCTCGTAGCCGAGGGCGCGATCGAGCTCGGTGGCGTGCCCGATCGACTCGTGGATGGTGAGCCACAGGTTGGTGGGATCGATGACCAGGTCATAGTCCCCGGGCTCGACCGAGGGCGCGGCCATCTTCTCGGCGAGCCAGCCGGGCAGGTTCGCCAGCTCCTCGTCCCAGTTCCAGCCGGTGCCGGTGAGGTACTCCCAGCCGCGGCCGGCGGGCGGCGCGCAGGTCCGCATCGAGTCGAATCGCCCGGCCTCGGCGTCGATCGCGAACGCCTCGAACTGCGGGCCGACGCGGACTCGTTGCTGGGTGGTGGAAGTGCCTTCGGAATTGGCGAAGTACTTGCACTCGCTGACCGAGGTGAGACGGGCGTCGACGTGGGTCACGCCGGGCGCGTCGAGCAGCCGCTTGCCGTAGTCCGTGAGCAGCGCGATCTTCTCCGCCCGGGGCAGCGTGAGCGGGTCGATCTCGTAGGCGGAGGTCCACTGGACGTCGTCGTACACCGGTTCGTCGGCGAGCTCGATCGGCTCGGTGTTGATCGCGCGCGAGACCTGCGCGATGTTCACCGCTTCCTCGGCCAGCCGGACGGCCTCGTCGTTCGTCAGCGCGACGCCGGCGGCGAAACCCCAGGTGCCGTCGTGAATCACCCGGACGGCGATGCCGAGATCCTCGTCGTCGCGGGCGCCCTCCAGCACGCCGTCGCGCAAGGCGATCGACTCGGTGCGGATCCGCTCGAGCCGGAACTCGGCGTAACTTGCGCCGAGATCGCGGGCCCGATGCAGCGCGGCATCGGCGAGGTCGCGACGGGGCAGGGCTAGGAAGGAAGCATCGACTTCAGGCACACGGCCGACCCTAAGGCATCGGCCGACGCAATCAACTGAGGTTTTCCGCATTTCAGGGGAACCCTCCGGCGACCCGTGGTGTAAGGAGGGGGAGAGCTGGATCGAGGAGGTGTGGGATCGAGGCCGTCGAGCACGAAGGCGGGGTGCTGGCACGGGTACGAGCCGGGGAGACCGGCGCGTATGCGGAGCTGGTCCGCCGGCATGCCCCGATCGCCAAGCGAACGGCGTTCCTGCTGGGCGCCGGCGCGGACGCGGACGACGTGGTGCAAGAAGCCTTCGTGAAGGCGTATCGCGGGCTCGACGGATTCCGCGCGGACGCGGCCTTCCGGCCCTGGCTGCTGCGGATCGTCGCGAACGAGACGAAGAACCTGCACCGTTCCCGGGTACGGCGAACCCGGCGCGAGGCCGCTTGGCCCGAGGCAGATCCGGATCAGCTGGATCCGTCCGTACACGCATTGTCCGCGGAACGGCGGGCCGAACTGCTCGTCGCACTGCGGAGGTTGTCCGAACCACATCGGCTGGTGGTGACCTGCCGCTATCTGCTCGACCTGGATGAACAGGAGACCGCCGAGGTGCTCGGTTGGCCGCGGGGAACGGTGAAGTCCCGGCTGTCCCGCGCGCTGACGAAACTACGGGACCACCTCGGTGACGATGCTGTGGTCGATGCTGGGAAGGAGGTGCGCGATGGCCGACGACCTGCTGGCTGAGGAACTACGCGCGCTCGGGCGATCGCTTCCTACCCCGGCCGCGGCGCCCGATCTGACCGCCGCGGTGATGAACCGGGTCGCCGAGGAAAAGCCGAGCCGTGGGTTGCGGCGGGACCGGCGCCGGATGGTGGCGGCCGTGCTCGTCGTACTGGCCGGGCTGCTGGCGGCTCCGCCTGTGCGTGCGACGGTGGCCGAGTGGTTCGGCATCGGGGGAGTCGTCGTACGCCCGTTGCCGGGTCCAGGCCCGTCCGAAGCACCGCCGCCACCGACGGCCGCGGCGAATCTCACCGTGGCGGAGGCGACCCGGCTGGCCGGTTTCAGGCCGCTCATGCCATCGGCGCTGGGAGTTCCGGATGGTGTCGAGGTGTCGGCTGACCGGCGCGTGATCTCGCTGAGCTGGGGGAGTGGCGCGGGCACGATTCGCCTTGACCAGCTGGAGGACCGGCTCATCCCGTACTACGAGAAGCAGTTCGGCGGGACGTTCGAACTGACCCGCAAGGGCTTCTGGTTCGAGCAGCCGCACGAGTTGCGCGTCATCGACGAGTCCGGCTCGGCCCACTCGGAGGCGGCCCGTACGGCGGGCCGCACGCTGGTCTGGACCGTTCCAGGCCGAACCCTCCGCCTCGAAGGCGCCCTCACCAAGAACCAGGCCCTGACCATCGCCGACACCACCCGCTGAGTGAGGCCCTACGGTACGGGCATGAGTTTCCGGCTGGCGGCGTACGCCGTGTGCATCGTGGACGCGCGGGTACTGCTCGCCCGGTACGTACCACCGAAGGGCGAGCGGACCTGGACGTTGCCAGGCGGGGGAGTCGACCATGGGGAAGATCCGTTCGACGCGGTGATCCGGGAGGTCGCCGAGGAGACCGGTCATGACGCGGTGGTCGAACGTCTCCTGGGGGTGGACTCGCGCCTGATCCCAGCGGCAGAACGATTGCTGGGAGGGGCGGACCACCAGAACGTCGGTGTCTTTTACCAGGTACGAATCACCGGCGGCGAACTCCGTCCGGAACCGAACGGCGAAACCGCCGAGGCCGCTTGGATTCCCATTCCCGAGGTAGCCCGCCTGCGCAGGTCCGCCCTGGTGGACGTCGGTCTGACACTGGCGCAGACGCTTCCGCCGACCGGCCACGTCGCTTCGGTGCCGGTCGGTGGGCTGATCCAGCACTAGTGTCCTGAGTCGGAAGTTCGTGCACATCTCCGGCGCCCAGGCACGCACCTCGCGGCGTTGGAGAAACGGCCACGATGCTAGAGAGCATCGCGACCGCTTCTCCGCCTTGCGATGCACGCACCTGGACACCGGAGCTGAAGCACGAACTTCCGACTCAGGACACTAGCTCCTTCTGTTCGACGAAGCGGAACGCCTCGGGCGTTGGCGGTGTATGGGGGGTATGTCGAGGGAGAGGGAGTTCCTGATGTCCGTGTTGCGTCGTGTGGTGGCGGGGCTGGTGGTGCTGGGGGCGGTGGTGGTGTTCGGCGCGAGTCCGGCCGTGGCGGGCGGGCCGACGAGCGTGATGGTGGTCGCTCATGATCGGGGAACGGCGGCGGCGATCGTTAATTCCGATCCCGCGTACACCAATCTGGAGAAGGCGTTGTACGAGTCGGCTCCGCAGTCCGGGCCGCAGTCCTCGCATGAGCACGGCGAGGTGATCCGCGTGGTCTGGTACCTGCACGATGTGCACGCCTGGCGGGTCGACGAGATCTATCCGGACGCGCCCGGCGGCCCGTGGGTCGCGACCCGCAAGACGGACAGCTCCGGTGAGTTGGCCGAGACGGCTCGCTGGCATAAAGGCGGCGGCCAGGGGTTGATCAACGCGCTGAAATCCCTCGGCATCTTCGAGCGTCCGGTGGCGCCGCCCGGTGGGGTGGTGGAGGATTCGCCGGCCGAGCA
The DNA here is from genome assembly GCF_042434725.1 of Kribbella deserti. NCBI lineage: Bacteria > Bacillati > Actinomycetota > Actinomycetes > Propionibacteriales > Kribbellaceae > Kribbella > Kribbella deserti. Next base: position 340,758 of record NZ_JBHLTC010000018.1, read on the forward strand.
GGACGTGGTGCCCGCGGTTGAGGACGAGCCGACCGCGGCCGTGGCGTCGCCCGCCGAGCAAGGAAGCGGCTGGCGCTGGGGGATTCCCGGCTTCTTCGTCGGCGCGTTGCTCGCGGCCGGCGCCGTCTACCTCCTGACCCGCTCACGCGAAGGCCGCCCCCGTGCAGACCGGGTTCAGCTGATCGACGCGGACTGACTCACTCCCGGCACCTGGTCGGCGTGGTCCAAGGGACCAGCCGGTCAGGTGCGGCCTTCGGTCTCCTGGGCCTCGAACAGCGTGGGCTGGACTTCCTCGTCGAGCGCCCAGTCGGCGTGCAGAACGGTGTAACCCGCCTTCTCCGCGCCGCGCACGACCGCCACGTCGTCGTCCACCAGTACGGCGATCTTGCGCTCGGCGGCGAGTCTGGCGAGCTTTTCCAGCTTCATCACCACTGACGGACGGCGGTCGACGTTGCCGCGCATGAGCAACCGGCCGGGCGGGAATCCGTTCTTCTTCAGCCAGTCGAGCGTGTCCTTGCGGATGCGCTCCGGCCGCCCGGTCAGGTAGATGATGTCGTGGCCGCGAGCCAGCGAAGTGGCGACGGCGTGACCCTCCGGCAGGACCTCGTCGTTCTTACCGGCGGCGAAGAAGCCGTCCCAGTCCTTCGGCCGCTGCTTGATGAAGTGCAGCCGGTGCCGGGTATCCGACAACGTCGCGTCGATGTCGAGTACGGCGAACGGCTTCTCATCGCTTTCGGGCACGGCCCAATCGTGCCACGCCCACGCCGAGCCGCCCTGGTCCGGGTGTCCACGGCAATGCCGTCATGGCCGGGTTACGCCGCGTGTTCGGCGTACTCCATAATCTGCGCCATGGTTGAGCTTGTCGTGGAGCGGAAGACCCGGGACTCGGGTAAGGCCTCGTTCGAGATCGAGACGGTGGTGTCGGACGAGATGCCCTTGGCGGAAAGGGTTGTCGAGGCGTTCGCGTTCGGGCTCGACCGGGACTCCCGGCTGGTCCTGATCAGCGGGCCGGGTGAGACCTGGCAGCTTCCGGGTGGCTCGAAGGGCAAGCGGGAGACGGCGATCGAGCGAGCCGTCCGTGGTGTGCGCGAAGGCACCGGCGCGGAGCTGGTCTCGCCGTTGGCCTTCGCGTTCCGGCGGACCAAGCCGATCCGCGGTACGAAGGTCGACGAGTCGTACGCCGTGCTCTACCTGGGCGCGGTGGATCCGGCCAAGGTCGGTCCCGAGGCGACGTTCTTCACCGCCGACGAGGTGGACCCGGCGTGGCTCGGCGAGGAGACCCCGGACGTGCTGCACGCCGCCCTGCATACCTGGCGCGCCCTGCTCGACTGAGCAGTGATGAGGTGGGCAGCTCCGCAATCGACCTGAATGACAACTGCGGTTGCCCCCTGCTCGCGGGGACACGCCGGGACTCGCGGGCAGTCGCGTCACGATCGGCCAGTGAAGGCGCACGAACTCCGTCGTGCCGCGCGTGCTGATCGGAGGCCGACCAGATTCCGGCTGACGCCTACCCTGACCGGTCGGCCTCCCCAAGAGCGTCCGCCCGGGTGATGGCGTATTCGACCTCGCCGTGTTCGGTACCGGGCAGGGGGTCGTCGAAGTGCTCGTGCCACAGCCGGACGAAACGCAGCCCGGCGTTGCGCATCACCTGACGGGAACCGGCGTTGACCGCCATGGTGATGGCGTTGATCCGGGTCAGGCCGAGGTCGGTCAAACCCTTGTCGACCAAGGCCCGCGCGCCCTCGGTGGCGTACCCGCGACCCCACGCGTCGCGGCGCAGGCGGTAGCCGAGCTCGGCTTCGTCCGGTTTGCCCGGCTCCAGGGCGAACCAGCCGACGAACCGGCCGGTGGCCCGTTCGTGCGCGGCCCAGGTACCGAGACCCGGATGGCGGTCGTACGTGGCGAGCAGCGTGGGCAGCACCGTTTCGGCGATGGTCTCGCGCGGCGTCGGCTTACCCGTCAGGTATCGCATCACCTCGACGTCGGAGTCCAGGTCCACCAGCAGGTCCACGTCGGCGCTGGTGAACTGGCGCAACGCGAGGCGTTCGGTCTTCATGTACCACTCCATGAGGTTGATGCTCGGGGTCCGCGGACGGCCCGGCAAGGGGTTTTTGTGTACGGAGTGCGGTCGATCCGGTGCTACCGGGCGTGCCAACTCGGGTTCTGTCGGTGGCTCGGGTTAGCGTCTGTCCCGCGATGAACGACTCGATCACCTTCCTGCACAGCTCCGACTGGCAGCTCGGCATGATGCGCCGGTTCCTGGGCCCGGACGGGCAGGCCCGGTTCGCTCAGGCGCGCCTGGACGCCATCGTCCGGATCGGCGAGGTGGCGAAAACCACTGGCGCGGCCTTTGTGGTGGTCACCGGAGACGTGTTCGAGCACAACCAGGTCGAGCGGCAGACGATCCTGCGGGCCTGCGAGGCGCTGAAGCGGATCGAGGTCCCGGTGATCCTCCTGCCGGGCAATCACGACGCCCTCGAGCCTGGCTCGCTGTGGACTTCGGCGCAGTGGACCGGGCACGCCCCGGACCACGTCACGGTCCTGACCGGTACGGAACCGTTCGAGGTGCTACCCGGGGTCGAGATCGTCGGAGCGCCCTGGCGTTCGCGCCGCCCGGTGAGCGATCCGGCCGCGCCGGGCTACGAGGAGCTGGCCGCCGACGGCAAGACCCGCATCCTGCTGGCGCACGGGCAGCTGGCCAGCCTCAGCGGCGGCCTGTCCGACGTACCGACGATCAATCAGGCGGCGCTGGAGGCCGCGGTCGCCGAGGGCAAGGTGCGGTACGTCGGCTTGGGCGACCGCCACTCGATGATTCGCGTCACCGACCGAATCTGGTACTCGGGCACGCAGGAGGTCACCGCACCCGAAGAGCTCGAACCAGGCAACGTGCTGGCGGTGACACTGGACCCGGCGAACGACACCATCGCGGTCGAGCCGATTCGCGTCGGTGCCTGGCACATGGTCGAGCACCACGCCGAGCTGGACGACGAGGACTCGCTCACGGCGCTGGAGGACTGGTTCGCCGAACTGCCCGACAAGGAACGGACCTATGTACGGCTCGCCGCGCGCGGATCGTTGCCACTGCCGCTGCTGAGCCGGCTCGACGCGATGATCGACGCCCAAGGTGAGGTTTTCGCCAGTGTCGAGCGCTGGGTCAAGTTCTGGACCGTGCAGCCGGCGCCGGACGCGGGCGATCTGGACATGTTGCAGCTGAGTGGACCGGCCCGCGCCGCGATGGAGGAACTGCGCCAGGCCCTCGCGGGCGGCGACGAATCGGCGGGCGCCGCGCTCACCCTGATGCACCGGCTGGCCCGGGATGCCGGATGAGGCTGCATGAACTGACCCTGCGCAACTTCCGTGGCGTCAAGGACCGCACGGTGGCCCTGCCGGCGGACGGTACGACGGTTGTCATCGGCGACAACGAGATCGGCAAGTCGAGCCTGGTCGAGGCGTTCGCGCTGGTCTTCGAACTGCCCGACGACTCCAAGTCCACCCGGATCAGGGACATCCAGCCGGTCGGTCAGGATGTTGGTCCCGAGGTGATCGCGGAGGTGTCGTTCGGCGAGACCCGGTTGCGCTATCTCAAGCGCTGGCTGAAGAACCGGACCACCGAGCTGTCCGTCACCGGGCCGAACGGCCGCAAGAAGGACTGGACCGGCCGCGAGGCGCACAACGAGGCCGAGCGCCTCTTCGCCGAGCACGTCGATCCGGTCTTGTGGCAGACCCTGATGGTGAACCAGGGCCAGTCCTTGGTGCAGCCCGCACCGGCCGACGCCGAGCCGCTGATCGCCGCCGTCAACGCCGAATCCGGTACGCCGGTGGACGGCGCCTCGATGCCGCTGGTGCTCGCGGTCGAGCAGGAATACCTGCGCTACTGGACCAAGGGCGGCAAGCCCACGGGGGAGTATGCACGCTCCGCGCAGGCCGTCGCGGCCGCGCAGGAACTCGCGACCCGCGCCGCGAAAGCGATGGAAGAGGTCGCCGCCGACGTGCGAAAGGCCGAACGGCTGGCCGACGAGCTGGATGACCTGAGCGTCCGGCTCGCCGACCACCTGCGCGAGGTCGAGGTGCTGCGCGAGCGGAAGCGCACCACGGACGAGATCCTGCTGCGCCGCGATTCGGCTCGTGACCGGGCCGAGCTGGCCCGCGCGAAGCTCGACAACCACACGCGCACCCGCCGCGAGCGCGAGCGGCTGACGGCCGAGGTCGAGCGCTTGACCGAGGCCGAGGCGGAACTGGCCACGCTGCGGGCCGAAACCGAGACGGTCGCGCGCAAGGCCGCCGACGCGGTACGCGAGGCCGAAGCCGTGCTCGCGGACGCCGTCGAGCTGAAGGACCAGCGCCGCGAGTCAGTGCACGAAGCCGAGCAACTGCTCTCAGAACTGACGGACCGGTCCGAGCTGGAGCGACTGCTCGGCCAGCAGACCGAACTGGCCGACGTGCGGGCCCGGATCGCCACGGCCACGAGCGTGCTCGACGGGATCCGGCTGGACGACGACACCGTCGTGGCGCTGGAGGACGCGCGCGCCCGGGTGGTCGAGGCCCGGGCCGCCCTCGCGGCCGGCGTACCTGAGATCGACGTACGGCGATTGGGCGCGGCGGCGGTCGAGTTGTCCGGGTCGGGTATCGACGCGGGCGTGCCAGCCCTTCCCGAACAGCTCGGCGAAGGTGGTAGCGCGCAGCTGCTGGTATCTGGCGAACTGACTGTCACGGTTCCGGGCCAGCTGGAATTGACCGTTCGCGCGGGTGGTGAAGCGGCCACGCTGCGGGCCGCGCTGGAAGAAGCGGTTCGCCGCGAGCGGGATCTGCTCGGCCGGGCCGGAGTGCGCGACCTGGCGGATGCCCGGGAGATGCTGCGCCGCAGTGATACCGCTTCGGCGGAGCTGCAGGAGGCGCGTCGTACCGAGAAGTCGTTGACCGCCGGTGGCGATCCGGGCGAGCGAATCGCCTTGCTGTCGGCGCGGTTGGGCATCGTGCCCGGTGCGCCGGAGGAAGAGCCCGAGCCCGAGGAAGCGGCGCCCGCGGCCAAGCCGGTCGAAGGCGTACCAGGCCAGATGTCCTTGTTCGAGGGGCTTTTCGATGACCTGGACGAGGCCATCGACGAGCCCGAGGTGGATCCGGCCGAGCTGCTCGCGGCCGTCGCGGGCGATGGCGCCCGGGTCGAGGCGGCGCAGCAGGCCCTGGAGGACGCGCGGGCGGAGTTGGCCCTGGCGGAGCGGTTGGTCGCCGACGCGTCGTTCACCGCGACGCAGGCCCGCAAAGCGGCGGACGCGGATCGTGCCGAGGCGGCGCAGATCCGCGCGCGCAGCGAACTGGCGGCCGAGCGTCTGGCCGCGGCGACCGACGCCCTGGAGGCCGCGCGCGCCGAGATGTCGGACGAGGCGGCGGAGGCCACTGAGGCCGAGGCGCTGACCGAGGTCGAGGCCCTGCTGGAGGAACTCACCGCCGTTCAGGAACAAGCCGATGCGGTCGGTGCCGACGAGGTGGCCGGCCTATTGGACGATGCGCTGGCCGTGGCCGCCCGGCTGCAGACCGAGCGCGACACCTTGCGCGACAGCCTGCGAACGACCGAAGGCCGGCTCGAACAGTCCGGACGCGACGGCCTGGCGACCCGGCTGGACACGGCCGAGCTGGAACTGGCCTCCGTGCGCGATGTCTGGGAGGCCCTGAACCGGCGGGCCGAAGCGGCGTTCCGGGTGCACGAGACACTTGGGCGGCACCGCGCCGAGGCGCAAAGCCGGTACTCGGATCCGCTGCAGAGCCGGATCGAGGCGCTCGGGCGTGGGGTCTACGGCCCGAGCTTCAAGGTCACCCTGGACGAGGATCTCGCCGTTTCCGAGCGCGAGCTGGACGGCGTTCGGTTGAGCGTGGACGCGTTGTCGACCGGCGCGCGCGAGCAGTTGGCGATCATCACCCGGCTGGCCATCAGCCACCTGGTCAGTACGGGCGAGGGCAGCGTGCCGGTCATCTTCGACGACGCGCTCGGCTGGTCCGACAAGGGCCGCCTGCGCGACATGGGCGCACTGCTCGGCCGGGCCGGCGACCACGGCCAGGTCATCATCTTGACCTGCATGCCCGAGCGCTACGAATACGTACCCCGCGCCACCTTCATCCGCCTCGAAGCCTGAGCTCTACCCCGATCCTGGCCTGAGCCCTGTACCGCTCGCTGCCTGAGCCTCGCGGCGTGGAACCGGCCCGGCCGCCGGGTGAGGGCGGCCGGGCCGGCAGCCGTCAGGCCATCGGGATGAGCGCGGCGGCGGGCAGGTGCGGTTTGGTCGCGCCGCCCTTGGCCTCGACGGTCAGGCCGAACATGACCTTGCCGGCCAGACCGCCTTCGATCACGTGGGTCTGGTCCGCCACCGCGGGACTCGCCAGGCCGACCGGGTACGCGTCCTGCGCCTTGTCCATCAGCCACAGCTGGTAGGTCCGGTCGTCCGGCAGTTTGCGCAGGCCGTGCAGCAGCACGATCGCGGTGTCCTGGCGGGCCGACATCACCACCGTCGCCTGGCCACCGCCGGACACGTTGCCGCGTACGGTTTTTGCGTCCGGCTGGGCCAGCAAAGCCGCGAGGCGCTGGTTCTCCCGCTGCGTGTTCTGGTTGTCGCGGTACTGGTCGAGGGCCACGCCACCGACCCCCACCACCGCGGCGGCGCTGGCGGCGAGCGAGAAGAACGAGCGCCGGGTCCACCGCCGCGGTTCGGCGTGCGCCACTGGATCCGGCCCTGCGGACACTGGGGCTTCCGGCCGGATCTGTGGCGGTAGTTGCCGTGTCGCGGCGATCTGGGCCATCACCCGGGCCTTCAGTTCGGCCGGCGGAACCTCCGCGACCGGCTGTCCGAGCCGGACGGCGGCCTCCCGCAGCCCGGTCACTTCGGCCGAGCAGGACTGGCAATCGGCCAGGTGCCGCTCGAACCCGATTCGTTCGTCCTCCGGCAGCGCGTTCAGGACGTATGGTCCGGTCAGCGTATGCACGTCTGGGGTAGTCATGGTGCTCACCTCGCCTCCACACCCAGGCAGTCGCGCAGCCGGATCAGGCCGTCGCGCATCCGCGCTTTGATCGTCGCGAGCTTGGCATCAAGTAGCTCCGCGACTTCCCGGTACGAATATCCGCCGTAGTAGGCCAACGTCACCGACTCGCGTTGCAGATCGGTCAGCGAGCCCAGACAGTGCCGGACCTGTTCGGCCTCCAGGCTTGTCGTAACCGCCTCGGACACCTCGTCGTACGCCGTGCTCCCGGAGGCCGCCGCCACGGCCTGGTCCCGGTCGGTGGCCGACTGTTCGGATCGGACCCGGTCGATCGCTCGCCGATGGGCCATCGTCAGCAGCCAGGACGCGACCGAGCCACGCTCGGCATCGAACCGGGCGGCGGTGCGCCAGACCTCGACCATCACCTCCTGGGTGACCTCCTCGGACTGAGCCGGGTTGCGCAGCACCCGTTTGATCAGGCCGTAGACCCGCGGCGCGAAGGCGTCGTACAGGCTGGCGAAGGCGGCGGTATCACCTCGTGCCACTCGTGCCATCAGCTCTGCCGGTGCGTCCGCGGGCGTACTTCCTGCCGTGACCAGCAGGGGCCAGGGCAGCGCCGTCGACTCGTCGCTCACTGTTGATCCTTCGTTCCAGGTCATCTGTCGAAGGTTGTTCGGAGCAGTGAGCCGAACGGATGGTTCAGTGCGTGATGCGGTCCGGCCGGCTGTAGACGACGCAACGCTCGCCGCGAGCGAACCCCGCCAAGGTGACGTCGAACCGCTTGGCCAGGTCCACGGCCAGGCTGGAAGGGGCACCGACGGCGACCACCATGCCGATCCCCGCGGCGACGGCCTTCTGCACGATCTCGTAACCAGCCCGGCCGCTGACCGCGAGGACCTGGCCGGTCCGGTCGTGCTGGTTCAGTACGGTCCAGCCGACCACCTTGTCGACGGCGTTGTGCCGGCCGACGTCCTCCCGAACCAGCACCCGCTCGCCCGTACCGGTGAACAACCCGGCCGCGTGCAAACCACCCGTCCGGCCGAACGTCGGCTGGGCCTCGCGCAGCAACTCGGGCAGCCGCCGAACCACGTCGGCCTCGACCTGTACGTCGTCCACCGGGGCGTAGTCGCGCTCGGCGAGTTCCTCCAGGCTCTGCTGGCCGCAAACCCCGCACGCGGCGGAGGTCACGCCGTACCGGCTGACGGGCTCGCGATCGGGCGGCGCGTCGAGGGAGATCGTGACGGTGTTGAACTGCTGTTCGCGACTGAGCCGGATATCGGTGCAGTAGGCCACGGTCCGCGGGGACGCACTGAACCCTTCGTTCAGGCAGAACCCGGCGGCCAGTTCGAAGTCCGACCCGGGGGTGCGCATCGTCACCACCAGCGGTTCGGCGGCACGGCCCGGCCATTCGAGCCGAAGCTCCAGCGGTTCCTCGGTGACAACCGCGTCCTCGCGGCGGGACACCTTGTCGCCGTCCAGGATTTCGACCTTCACCCGGGTGGTCGGACCTTTGCTCATGACCCCACGGTAGGCGGTCACCAGCCGCGTCGTATCGCCAGCCACTCGAGGAACGTCCAGCCCATCAACCGTTGATGCCGCCGCAGCTCCGGCGTACAACCCGGAGGCGGTGGCTCGTGCAGGGCGGTCAGCATGTACGACGCGACCGCGGCGACCCAGCAGTCGAGATGCTCAGGCGGTACGTCGGCGGTGAGCGGGCTGTTCGCGACGGTCGACGCGGTGTCGATGCCGTGGTGGTGCGCGACCGGCAGCAGGCCCACCCAGTCGGCCCAGGCCGGACCGAGACCGAGCCAGTTCCAGTCGACGGTCCAGCAGGTTCCGGATTCGTCCACGAGCAGGTTGTCCGGACGCAGGTCGCCGTGCATTGCCGAAGTGCCGGCCAGCGCCTCGGGATAGAGCTCGATCAGCTTCACCAACTCGTCCAGCCGATGGGGGAGCCACGGCTGGAATCCGTCGGGCACGTCCTCGCCCGTGTCGCGGAGCCGGGCGAATTCGGCGACGGGAAGACCACCCGACTCGATGTCCTGCACGAGTGACTCGAGGCCTGGCACCGGCGAAGGGGTCAGGGACGTCGCCATGACCTCGCAGCTCGCCGTCACCCGGGCGAAGTCGGTCTCGGTCCACGGCGTACCCGGCAGGCGCCCGTGGATCCGCTTGGCGGCGACCGCGAACCAGGCCTTGCCGTCGCTGGTCGCGTGCGCCGTCGCGACGATCGGCGGGATGGCGATGGCGCGGGGGAGTGCCGGCACGAGTTCGGCCTCGCGCTGATAGGCGCCGTACGCGTGCATGTCGTCGGCAGCCGCCTTGACGAACACCTCGCGGCCGTCGGCCAGCCGCAGCGGCGCCGCGAAGCCGCCGGTGAACCCGGACCCGACCGACGGACCCGCCTCGGCGATCTCGGTGCCGAGGGCAACCACCAGAGCTTGCTGAAGTTCGGCCGGAAGCTCGTTCCACCCGGGCCGGGCGGAGGTGGCGGCGTAGTCGACGGCCGGCGGCTGGTTCATGCCTCCGGACCTTAGTGGCTCGTTGCCGGTCGCCGCGCGGGGATTTCGCACGCTGCAGCGAGTTGAGGCGGGCTGCGGCGGCTGGTCGCGGTCGAGCCGTTAGCGTTCGGGGTGTGAGTCTGCAGGTGGGTCTGGATCTGATCGGCATCTTCGTGTTCGCCATCACCGGCGCGCTGGTGGGCGTACGCAAGCAGCTCGACGTGTTCGGCATCCAGGTGCTCGCATTGGTGACCGGGCTCGGTGGCGGCTTCATTCGCGATGTCCTGATCGGCGCGACCCCGCCCGCGGCGCTGGCCGACTGGCGCTACCTGTCCGTTCCGGTGGCGGCCGGGTTGATCACGTTCTTCCTGCATCCGGGTATCGGGCGGGTCGAGCGGCTCGTCAACATCTTCGACGCGGCCGGGCTCGGGCTGTTCTGCGTGACAGGCGCGCTGAAGGCCCTCGCGTTCGGCCTGCCGCCGTTGTCCGCGGCCCTGGTCGGCACGATCTCCGGGATCGGTGGTGGGGTGATCCGCGACGTCCTGTCCGGCCGCGTACCGGTGGTGCTGCGCCGCGAGATCTACGCCACCCCGGCCTTCCTCGGCGCCGGCCTGGTGGTGGTCGCCTACACCCTCGGCCTGCACGCCCCCTGGGTAGCCGTAACCGCCGCCGCCATCTGCACGCTGATCCGCCTGCTGGCCATCCGCCGCGGCTGGAACGCCCCCATCCCCCGCCCCGCCTGACCCGGCTTGCCCGTCTTGGCGTCAATCCGTTGAAGGCGCTGGCCCTCGTGGTTTCCCCATCCTGCAGTGCCGGATGGTCCGCGCGTCGCGTCATATCCGATTTACCGTCGTGCTGCCGCGCCGGGCTGGCGGGTTGGCCGGGTTCGTTGGTCGTTGGCGCCGTTGATGGGTGGTGCGGGTGGATCTTTTCCCACGGTCGGACTCGGAATGCGGTGGTTGAGGCCGGGCGGTAGCGGCTTTTGGTGCGGCTGCCGGGTTCTCGTACGACTACCCGGCTGCAACCGGGTAACGGCCCAACAAGTCGGCAGCGGACACACCACAACCCGGCAGCCGCGCGAAAATCCGGCAGCGGGAACCTCACGCCCACCGGAGCGGAGCCAGGACACTAGTTGTGCGCGAAGCGCACCTTCGGCCGGGCGAACGCCACGGCGGCGCTGGCTACCAGGGCGCAGGTGATGCCGACGATGACGGGAACCCAGTAGGCGTCGGAGGAGCCGTAGCGGTCGACCGCGTGTCCGGCCACGGCGTTGCCGGGGGCAACGCCGAGCAGCAGGCCGGTGACCGTCCAGGTGATTGCCTCGGTCAACCTTTCCGGCGGTACCCATTCCTCCACGCAGGCGGTGACCGCGACCATCGTCGGCGCGATGGTCAAACCCGCGCCGAACAGCACCACGCCGACCAGCAGGATCGAGTCGACCCAGGGCAGCGGCGCGAGCGTGATGGCCAGGGCGATCGTGCCGAGCAACAGGCGGCGTTCGACCGGGGCGCGCCAGTGCACCGAGCCGTACCAGAGACCCGCCAGCATGCTGCCGAGGGCCCAGACGGCCAGTACGACGCCCGACATGCCGGGCTTGCCGAGTTCGTCGGTGAAGGCGACGGTGACGACCTCCGCGCTGCCAAGGGTGGCACCGAGGCCGAGGCCGATGATGCTGAGCAGGAGCAGCGAGAGCCAGGGGAGGGGCGCGCGTTCTTCGCCGTTGGCAGCACCGCGGCCGGGCGGATCGGAGGCGCGCAGCGCCGCCAGCCAGAGCGTGCCGACCAGACCGAGTACGCCCGCCACGATCAACGCGACGTACGGGCTGACCTGAGTGGCCAGGGCGGTGACGAGAACCGGGCCGATGATGAACACGACCTCGTCGCCGACGGCCTCCAGCGCGAACGCGGTCTGCAGCGCTCGGCCGCGGCCGAGCAGATGCGTCCAGCGGGCGCGGACGAACGAGCCGACCTGCGGACGGGTGCCTCCGGCAACAAACGAGACGAGGTACAGCAGCCAGACCGGCGCGTCGGCCCGGACCGCGAGCAGCAGGGCGAACAACGCCACCGTGCAGACGACGCTGCCGACCAGCAGCAACAGGCGCTGGCCGAACCGGTCGACCAGGCGGCCCTGGATCGGCCCGGTGAGCGCGCCCGCGACGACGGCGACACCGGAGACGGCGCCGGCCAATCCGTACGAGCCGCTCTCCTGGGCGATCAGGATGACGGTGCCGAGGCCGATCATCGAGATCGGCATACGGCCGAGGATCCCGGCGGCGAAAAACGCGCCCGCACCGGGTCTCTGCATGAGGTGAACGTATGGCTTCAGCATGGGGGACCATGCACACCGTATAGGGCGGGCCTGAGAGCATCGGAACATGGCCGACCCGCAAGCGCCGACAAGATCCGATCCCACCCCGTACGACGCCGTACTGCTGCTCTCGTTCGGTGGACCCGAGAAGGCCGAGGACGTGCTGCCGTTCCTGCAGAACGTCACGCGCGGCCGGGGAATCCCCGACGAGCGGCTGAAGGAAGTCGGTGAGCACTACTACCAGTTCGGCGGCCGGAGCCCGATCAACGACCAGAACCGGGAACTGCTGGCGGCGCTGCGGGCGTCGTTCGCCGAGGCGGGGCTGGACCTGCCGATCTACTGGGGCAACCGCAACTGGACGCCGTACCTGACCGACACCGTGCGCGAGATGGTGGCCGACGGGGTACGACGGGCCGTGGTCGTCGTGACCAGCGCCTATCCGTCGTACTCGGGTTGCCGTCAGTACCGGGAGAACCTGGCCGACGTCACCGAGGCCGTTCCGGGTGCGCCGCACTTCGACAAGCTCCGGCACTACGCGAACCACCCGGGCTTCGTCGGCCCGTTCGTCGAGGCCACCCTCAAGGCGCTCGAAGGCCTTCCGGAGGACGCGGCGATCGCTTATGTGACGCACTCCATCCCGACCACGATGAACGCGACCAGCGGTCCCACCGGCGGCGGGTACGTCGCGTGGCACGAGGACGTCGCCGCGCAGATCTCGGCCGAGGTGGAACGCCGTACCGGCCGGGCCCGCCGGACCGATCTGGTCTACTGCTCGCGCTCAGGCCCACCGCAGGTCCCGTGGCTCGAACCCGACGTGAACGACCACCTGGAGGCTCTCACGGCGGATGGCGCCAGCGGTGCCGCGGTGGTACCGATCGGGTTCGTCAGCGACCACATGGAGGTCATCTACGACCTCGACACCGAGGCCGCGGCCACCGCGGCCAAGCTGGGTCTGCCGATGGCGCGGGCGGCGACGCCGGGAGTGCACCCCGACTTCGTGGCGATGTTGCGCGACCTGGTGATCGAACGCGCCGCGGCCGAACGCGGTGAGCAGCCGGATCGTCCGTGCGGCGGTCTGATCGGCCCGGGCTGGGACAACTGCCGCCCGGATTGCTGCCCGGCGCCGCGCCGGCCGTCCACCCCCAGCACCACCCCGACCACCGCATCGATGAACGAGGAGCCGGCATGACCGAAAGCCCTCAGGACCTGCTGAAGCTCGCCGTGGCGGTGGCCACCGAGGCCGCCACGCTGATCGTCGAACGGCGCCGCGGCGTGATCACCGTCGCCGATACCAAGAGCACCACCACCGACATCGTCACCGCGGTGGACCGCGAGTCCGAGGAACTCATTCGCGCCCGGGTGCTGGCGGCCCGGCCGGAGGACTCGTTCCTCGGTGAAGAGGGCGACGACATCCACGGCACCAGCGGGGTTCGCTGGGTGGTGGACCCGATCGACGGCACGGTCAACTACCTGTACGACATCCCGACGTACGCCGTCTCGATCGCGGTGGAGGTCGACGGTACGACGGTTGCCGGCGTGGTCGTGGACGCTCCGCGCGGGGAGATCTTCACCGCCACGCTGGGCGGCGGGGCCTTCCTCGACGACCAGCCGATCCAGGTCTCGGGCTGTACCGAACTCGGCAAGGCGCTGGTCGGGACCGGCTTCGGGTACGACGCGGAGCGGCGCGAAGTGCAGGCCGACGTGGTTCGCACGCTGATCGCGAAGGTGCGGGACATCCGCCGTATCGGCGTGGGCGCGATCGACCTGTGTTACGTCGCGTGTGGCCGGCTGGACGCGGTTTACGAGCGCGGACTGAACCCGTGGGACTACGGCGCGGGCGCGTTGATCGCCGCTGAGGCGGGCGCGCGAGTCGGTGGATTGAACGGTGCTCCGGTCTCGCCGGAGATGTCGATCGCGGCGGCGCCGGGAGTGTTCGAAGACCTGCACGACCTGCTGGTTTCCGCAGACCCGCTACGGAAATAGACAGCGCGGGTTCGCTGCGTAACTGCTCATTACTGCTCGAATCGAACAGTAATGAGCATTCCGATGTTCACTCATGACGTCAGGTGCGACACGCCGGTGACAACTGCTACCCCGGCGCGCGCGAAGGCCCCGGGATAAGGCACAATCACCGCCTCAGGGAGCGGTAGCGACGCCGCGCCCCGACGTCTGCGACCGGCCCTTGTGGCGGGATCACGTGGTTGAGGAATTTATCGGCCGCCATACCCGTTTCAGGTCCAGCAGGCATCACCACGGGTACGAACGAGGGCAGGGAAACACCATGGCGACCGATTACGACGCCCCACGCAAGACCGACGAGGACTCGAGCGAAGAAAGCATCGAGGAGCTCAAGACTCGCCGGCACGACAAGAACTCCGGCAAGGTCGACGAGGACGAGGCCGAGGCCGCCGAGAGCTTCGAGCTGCCCGGTGCCGACCTCAGCCACGAGGAACTGGCGGTCCGGGTACTGCCGCGCCAGGCCGACGAGTTCACCTGCTCGAGCTGCTTCCTGGTTCATCACCGGAGCCAGCTCGCCAGCGAGAAGAACGGCCAGCTGATCTGCCGCGACTGCGCGGCCTGATCAGTTCGGCACCAGCAAGAGCGGGGCTGATCCATCGACGGATCAGTCCCGCGACTCACGTCCGGACACCTGCTCAGGCGCTGCCCCCGCACTGAGCAGGATCCGCATTTCGCACCGCGGCGCCCTCCTGCTGCGCGACCCCGTTACTGGGAGCTGGGTGCGCCCTCCGGTTGAAGGGCCGCTGCCAGCCGCTCGGGGTGCCGGGTCGCGATCAGCCAGTACGGCGCGGGGTCCCGCGGGTCGTTCAGGTGCACCCGCACCACGTCGCGCAGGTACGGCCGCAGCAGCAGGTAGGCCCGGGCGTCGCAGTCGCGCCCGGTGGCGTTCCGCGCGGCCTCGCCGGTAAGGGCCTCGACCTCGCCGAGATAGGTCCGCTCGATCGACGCGCGACCCGCGCGCAGGCGTTCGGCGTCCACCACGATCGCCGTACCGCCGTACCGCTGATAGCCCGCGAGAAAGGCGATCAGCACCAGCGCGCTGACGATGGAGCCGGCGATCGGCCCGGCCGGCACGGTCACGCTCATCCAGGTGGTCGCAAGAGCGGCGAGGGCGACGATCCACCAGCTCGCCGGGACGGACAGACGCTCGCGATAAGACACAGGTACGGCCACCGCACCAGCCTGGCACGAAGGTTGTCGGCGGGCGTGGGTAGGGTCCCGTTCCGTGATCGAACCACCAGTCCGTTCCGCCGCGCACCGCGCCGACCTGGATCCGCCCGAGCGGCACCCGGAGGCCCCCGCGCCGGGAACCGTGCTGCCGTCGCACTACGCCGACTGCGTGGGCTGTGGGCCGAACCATCCGACCGGCCTGCGCATGGTCACCACCGCGGGTCCGGACGTCACCGTCACCGGTACGTTCACCGTCACGGCGGCTCATCAGGGCGCGCCCGGTCTGGCCCACGGCGGCGTACTGGCCACCGCGCTGGACGAGGTGCTCGGCGGCCTGTCCTGGTTGTTGCGCAAGCCGATGGTGACCGGCCGGCTGGAGACCGACTACATCCGCCCGGTTCCGGTGGGTACGACGCTCGCGCTGGCGGCCCGCTGCGTCGGCTTCTCCGGCCGCCGGATGTATGCCAAGGGTCAGGGCCGTCTCGACACGCCCGACGGGCCGATCGCGATCAGAGCGGCGGCGGTGTTCGTGGTCGTCGGGGTGGAACACTTCACCGAGCACGGGGCCGACATGACGGCCGAACAAGTCCATGACTACGAGGTGAATCCTTGACCGAGGTACTGATCCAGCGGCTCGATCCCGACCTGCCCCTGCCGGCGTACGCACATCCCGGTGACGCGGGCGCCGATCTGGTCGCCACCACCGAGGTCACCCTCAAACCAGGCGAGCGTGCCCTGGTCGGTACCGGGGTGGCCATCGCGTTGCAGGACGGCTACGCCGCGTTCGTGCATCCCCGCTCGGGTCTGGCCGCCAAGCACGGTGTCACCCTGGTCAACGCGCCAGGCACCATCGACGCGGGTTACCGTGGCGAGATCAAGGTCTGCCTGATCAATCTCGACCCCGCCGCCGAGGTCACGCTGCACCGGGGAGACCGGATCGCGCAGTTGGTGATCCAGCAGGTCGAGAAGGCCCGCTTCGTCGAGGTCGAGTCCTTGCCGGGATCGGCCCGGGGTAACGGTGGACACGGCTCGACCGGTGGTTTTGCGGGTGTGACACGCTGAGCAGGTGCGGTCTGTGACCTGGGGTGTGCGGGAGACTACGGCGGCCGCACCTCACCAACGATTTCAGGAAAGTAGGAAAGCGCAGTGATCTTCCGCCGCAAGGCCAAGAACGAGGAAACCGAGGCCGCCGAGCCGGTTCGCGGTGACGCCTTCTTCGAGGACATCGAGAAGGAACAGGCCGACGCCGCGCAGGCGGAGACCGACGCCCGCGGCACGCGTACCGACGGCCCGTTCGACTCCACCGAGGTGCCGCACGAGGAACTGCACGCCGAGGACCGGATCGACCTGGGCGGCCTGGTGATCACCGGCCTGCCCGGGATGGAGCTGCGGCTCCAGGTCGACGAGCAGACCAACGAGGTGCAGGCCGTCCTGCTGGTACTGGAGGACTCCGCCCTCGAGCTGCGCGCCTTCGCCGCGCCGAAGACCGCCGGCATCTGGGACGACGTACGGCGTGAGATCGCCGCCGAGGCCACCCGCATGGGCGGTACGGCGACCGAGGCCGACGGCCCGTTCGGTACCGAGCTGGTGCTGGTGGTTCCGGTCACCGATCCCGACAGCGGTCAGGTCTTCAGCCAGACCAGCCGGGTGATCGGTGTCGACGGCCCGCGCTGGCTGCTGCGTGGCACGATCCTCGGCCGCGCCGGGGTCGAGCCCGAGGCCGCGAAGCCGATGGAGGAGTCGTTCCGCAAGGTTGTGGTGGTTCGCGGTTCGGAGCCGATGGCGCCGCGCGAATCGCTCGCCCTGCAACTGCCGGGCGGTATGCAGCCCGGCGAGGAAGAGGCGTAAGTCTGGTCCTCGCTCAGGCGGCTTGATCGCCGCCTGAGCGGACTAGACTGACGCCATGGGTAGCGGTGTGAAAGCGGCAGAGAAGTTCCGTCGCGCGCTGCGGGGGTTCGCGGGAGACCGGGACGAACGCGACGCGGAGGTGCTGCAGGACGGCGTCGCCGACTGTGGTGCCCGGTCCATCACGGGTTGTCACGACCGTGAGATGGTGACCCTGTTCGGTACCTTGCGCACGATCACGTTCAGTCCACGTGGCGGCGTTCCCGCCTTGGAGGGTGAGTTGTTCGACGGCACTGGCACCGTGACCCTGATCTGGCTCGGCCGCCGCCGGATCGCCGGGATTCATCCGGGAACCGATCTGATCGTCTCCGGCCGGATCGGCGTGGTCGACGGCAACCGCGTGATGTTCAACCCGCGGTACGAGCTGCGCCCGTCGGTCGCTCATGGCTGAGCAGCATCGCGACGGCCGGAATCACTCGGTCGACGAAGAACTCGCTGAGGTCTTCCGCCCCGAGATCGAGGCCGCGGAGGCGCTCGACAACGACCCTGACGCCTCGACGGCATCCGCTGACGGGCCGGGGGAGAAGAAGCGGTCCGCCACGACGGACAAGGACTTCTTCCACGCGGCCGGCGGCTGGGGCGCGCTGTTCGACGTCGCCGTGCCCTGGTTGTCGTTCCTGGCGGTCTACCAGCTGTCCGGCCACAATCTGCAGCTCGCGCTGATCGTCGCGATCGGTCTGGCCGCCGCCGTCGGCGTACTGCGGTTCTTCCGCAAGCAGCCGCTGCGCAACATCGTCGGCGGATTCATCGGCGTGCTCATCTCGGCGTACATCGCCAACAAGAGCGGTCGCGCCGAGGACGTCTACGTTCCCGGCCTGCTGACCAACCTCGGATACGGGCTGGTCTACCTGATCACGGTGCTGATCCGCTGGCCGATCTTCGGCGTGCTCTACGGCATGATCACCCAGACCGGTACGGCGTGGCGCAAGGACCCGGCCATGCTCCGGGGCTTCACCCGGGCCACGCTGGTCTTCGTCGGCTTGTTCGGCCTGCGCCTCGCGGTCCAGGTCCCGCTGTACTTCGCCGGCGCCCTGAACGCCCTCGGTATCGCCAAGGTGGCCCTCGGCCCGCCCGTCTACGCGCTGGCCCTCTGGCTGTCGTACACGGTGCTGCGTGCCAGCCTGCCCCCCGAGAAGTGGGACGAGATCCGCGACACCGCCATCCACCTGCTCCGCGGCAACAAGAAGTAACCCGACCTCCCGCATCACTGCGAGTGGTCGTCGGCGCTCAGTGGGGCTGCCGGGTTGTGGTGCGGCTACCTGGTTGCAGCCGGGTAGCCGGTACAAGACCCGGTAGCGGGCTTGCTGAAAGCCGGTAGCAGGGTTGAAACCCGGTAGCCAGGGCAGGGGAAGGCGCGCGGCGCGATACTTCGTAGCCAAGGGAGCACGTCCCACCGACGGCAGCCCATCGATCCCCGGTGCTCGGCTCCCACAATGTGTCCGCAGTGGCCAGCACGATCACCAGCACCCGGCATAGTGTGGCCCTGACCGTTCGGATCCCGAGTTCGTGCACCCGGCTTCGGCGGCCGAAGCCGAGCCGCCGAAGCCAGCCCATCCATTATCGGACTAGTGGTCGCGTGCAAACCCGGCTACTCGCGGTGGGTTAGTGCGGGCGGCGGGGGTGGTGGTTGGGGGAGAGCAGGTCCTCCAGCTGGGCCTCGGTCTCGTCGGCGGCCACGAAGAGCAGCTCGTCGTTGAGTTCGAGGGTGCCGTCCGGGTCCGGGCGTAGTACCCGGCCTGCGCGCAGGACCGTCACCAGCGCGGTGTCGACGGGCCAGTCGACGTCACCGACGCGCATACCGATCATCGGGCTGTCCTCGGGCAGGGTCAGCTCGACCAGGTTCGCGTCGCCCTGGCGGAACGTGAACAGCCGGACCAGGTCACCGACCGACACGGCCTCCTCGACCAGGGCTGACATGATCCGCGGCGTGGACACGGACACGTCCACGCCCCAGGCCTCGTTGAACATCCACTCGTTGCGCGGATGGTTCACCCGCGCCACCGTGCGCGGTACACCGAACTCGGTCTTGGCCAGCAGCGAGACGACCAGGTTGGCCTTGTCATCGCCGGTGGAGGCGATCGCCACCTGGCAACGCTGCAGCGCGGCCTCCTCCAGTGAGGACAGCTCGCACGCGTCCGCGAGCAGCCACTCGGCCCGCGGTACGGACTCGGCCTTGATCGCGCGCGGGTCCTTGTCGATCAGCAGTACCTCGTGGCCGTTCTCCAGCAACTCGGCCGCGATCGAGCGACCGACGTTCCCGGCACCGGCGATGGCTACCCGCATCACAGCTCCTCAGGCTTGGTACCGAGCTGGGCCTCCACCGCGGCGGCGTCGGTCTCCAGCATCACCACGTGCACCAGGTCGCCCTCCTGGATGACCGTGTCCGGCCCGGGCAGCAGGCCCTCGCCGAGCCGGGTCAGGAATGCCACCCGGGCACCGGTGGCCGCTTCGATGTCGTACGCGCGCCGGCCGACCCAGCCGGTGTGCACGTGCACCTCGGCCAGCCGGACCGTGCCGGACGGATCGCGCCACTCGGGCTCCGAACCGCTCGGCAGCAACCGCCGGATCATCTGATCGACGGTCCAGCGCACCGTGCCGACGGTGGGAATGCCGAGGCGCTGGTAGACCTCGGCCCGGCCCGGGTCGTAGATCCGCGCGACCACGTTCTCGATACCGAAGTTCTCCCTCGCCACCCGGGCGGCGAGAATGTTGGAGTTGTCGCCGTTGGAGACGGCGGCGAAGGCGCTCGCGGTCTCGATACCGCTTTCGACCAGCACCTCCCGGTCGAAGCCCATTCCGGTGATGGTGCGGCCGGAGAAGTTCGGGCTGAGCCGGCGGAACGAGTCCGCGGACTGATCGATGATCGCGACCGTATGGCCACGCTTCTCGAGCGTGCGGGCCAGCGTCGACCCGACGCGTCCGCAGCCCATGATGACGACGTGCACTCCGCATTCACTCCTTGCCCGCAGTGGGGGCCAATCGCGTCGATTCGGCAGCGGAAACGCTACACCGGACCACGTGTCAACCTTGTATCCCCTCTAGCATCACTCACGTGAGCCTCGGTGATATCGGAAAACGCATCCTGATCGGACGCAAACTGCGCAGCGCCCAGCTGGGAGAGACGCTGTTGCCGAAGCGGATCGCCCTGCCAGTGTTCGCCAGTGACGCGCTGTCATCGGTTGCCTACGCTCCGGATGAGATCTTCCTGACCCTGGCGGTCGCGGGCCTGACCGCGGTCGCGATCTCCTGGAAGGTCGGCATCGCCGTCGCGGTGATCATGTTGGTGGTGGTGATGTCGTACCGCCAGAACGTGCACGCCTATCCGTCCGGCGGTGGCGACTACGAGGTCGCGAATACGAACCTCGGGCCGACCGCGGGGCTGACCGTGGCCAGCGCGCTGCTGGTGGACTACGTGCTGACGGTGGCGGTGTCGATCTCGTCGGCCGCCCAATACGCCGCCTCGGCGATTCCCGCGCTCGAGGGCGACCAGGTCTGGGTGGCGTCGATCGCGGTCATCTTCTTGATGACGATGAACCTGCGCGGCGTGCGCGAGTCCGGTACGGCCTTCGCGATTCCGACGTACCTGTTCATGACCACGATCATCACGATGATCGTGGTCGGGTTCGGGCGGTACCTGTTCGGGGATCTGCCGCAGGCCGAGAGCGCGCAGTTCGAGTTCGCGGCCAGCGAGACGATGGCCGGCGCGGGTGCGCTGGCGATGGGCTTCCTCGTGCTCCGGGCGTTCTCGTCAGGGTGCGCGGCGCTGACGGGTGTCGAGGCGATCAGCAACGGCGTACCGGCGTTCCGGAAACCGAAGAGCCGGAACGCCGCCACCACGTTGGCCCTGCTCGGCGGCATCGCCGTCACCATGCTGATGGGCGTGATCACGCTGGCCAACCTGATGCACCTGCGGTACGCGGAGCACCCGGAGTCGCAGCTGATCGGCCCGGACGGGCAGCCGCTCGGCACGGACTATCACCAGGACCCGGTGATCGGGCAGCTGGCCAAGGGCATCTTCGATCACTTCAGCCCGGGCTTCTACCTGGTGGCCGCGACGACCGGCGTGATCCTGGTGCTGGCCGCCAACACCGCCTTCAACGGGTTCCCGGTTCTGGGCTCGATCCTGGCTCGCGACGGTTACCTGCCGCGCCAGCTGCACACCCGTGGTGACCGGCTCGCGTTCAGCAACGGAATCGTCATTCTGGCCGGTTTCGCGATCGTGCTGATCGTGTCGTTCGACGCCGAGGTGACCCGGCTGATCCAGCTCTACATCGTCGGCGTGTTCGTCAGCTTCACGATCAGCCAGCTCGGCATGTTGCGGCACTGGACCCGGCTGCTCGCGACCGAGCGCGACGGTGCCCGGCGTTCGCAGATGCAGCGCTCACGGGTGATCAACGCGATCGGCCTGACCTTCACCGGCGTGGTGCTGGTGATCGTGCTGCTGACCAAGTTCACTCACGGCGCGTACATCGCCATCATCGCGATGGGCGTGCTGTTCCTGATGATGAAGGGCATTCGCAAGCACTACGAGACGGTCGGGCAGGAAATGGCCGTCGACGAGGACGAGTCGCTCACGCTGCCGTCCCGGGTGCACGCGATCGTTCTGGTCTCCAAGCTGCACAAGCCGACGCTGCGGGCCCTCGCGTTCGCCAAGGCCGCCCGGCCGTACATGCTGGAGGCCGTCACTGTCGACGTGGACCGCGACGAGGCCGAGGCGCTTCAGCTCGAGTGGGACCGCCGCAATATCCCGGTGCCGCTCAAGCGCCTCGCGTCGCCGTACCGGGAGATCACCCGGCCGATCCTGCAGTACGTGCGGGACATCCGTCGTCAGTCGCCGCGAGACGTCGTCATGGTCTACATCCCCGAGTACGTCGTCGGCCACTGGTGGGAGCACATCCTGCACAACCAGAGCGCTCTACGGCTCAAGGGGCGTCTGCTGTTCACCCCGGGGGTCATGGTCACCTCGGTGCCGTACCAGCTTGTGTCGTCTCAAGTCGCCGAAGAGCGTCAGGAGCGGCAAGAGCGCGTCGCGGGCCAGGTGCGCCGCGGATCGCGTAATCCTCCGTCAGGCGGCAAGTAGCCTGTGGAGGTGGCCAGACAGACCGAAACCCTCGTTGGCTCGCTACTAGAGCTGGAGGTGGGTCCCGTCGCCCACGGCGGTCACTGCGTCGCCAGGTACGACGGCCAAGTGGTCTTCGTGCGGCACGCCATACCGGGTGAGACGGTTCGAGCCCGGGTGACCGAGCAGACGTCGAAGTACCTGCGCGCGGACGCCGTAGAGATCCTCAAGCCGTCCGAACATCGTGTGGCGCCGCCATGTCCCTATGCGGGCGTATGCGGCGGCTGCGACTTCCAGCACGTCGACCTCGACTACCAGCGTGTGCTGAAGGCCGAGGTGGTTCGGGACAGTCTGCGCCGTATCGGCGGCATCGAGCGAGACGTGGTGATGGAGGCACCCGGCGGCGACGGGCTCGGTTGGCGCACACGGATGCGGTACGCCGTCGTGGACGGCCGTCCCGGGATGTACGCGCATCGCTCGCACGAGCTGGTCCAGATCGACCGGTGCCGGATCGCCCATCCCGGCAGCCCCGACGTACTCGCGCAGGAATGGCCGGGCGTGTCGTCGGTACAGGCTGTCGTCTCATCCGAGGGCCGTACGGCGGTGCTGACCTCGGGCGTAGCGGCCGGGCGGTTGGTCGAACAAGTTCACGAACGGCGCTACCGGGTCGAGGCCGGCGGCTTCTGGCAGGTCCATCCCGAGGCGGCCACCATCCTGGTTGATGCCGTCATGGCGGGCCTCGAACCGGCCGCGGGCGAAACCGCGCTCGACCTGTACTGCGGCGTCGGCCTGTTCGCCGGGTTCCTCGCGGACGCCGGGTGTGCCGTACTCGCGGTTGAGGGTGACCGGGACGCCGTTCGCAACGCGCGGCGCAATCTGCACGATCAGCGGGCCGTCACCATCGAGCAGGGCAGCGTGGACAAGGTGCTGGCCGGTGCGGCCCGGCAAGGCCTGTCATCGGTCGACCTGGTGGTGCTCGACCCGCCGCGGACCGGAGCCGGCAAGGACGTCGTAGGACGCGTGGCGGGTCTCAAACCGCGTCGGATCGCGTATGTTGCGTGTGACCCGGCGGCGCTCGCGCGTGACCTGAAGACCTTCGGGGCGTTGGGCTATGGGATCGCGTCATTGCGGGCATTTGATTTGTTCCCGATGACGCATCACATAGAGTGCGTGGCTGTACTCGAACCGCTACCGAGTGCTGGTCCTTCGTAGGAGAACTGAATGCCGCTCGTCGATCTCGACGATCCAGTCGAGCTCCGCGCTCGCTGGAGTGCGCTGGCTGCGATCGCCCATGCCACCGGCTACGACCGGCGCTGGTGGGCCGACGCCGCGGGCTGGCATCACGAGGATGGCGGCGGCAACGATCTGCGACTGATCGAGCTGGAGCACGAACGCACGGTTCTCTACGGGCTGCACCGCGAGTACAGCCTCACCAAAGAGACCGATCTGCTCGAAGGCGCGCCCGATTGGCTGGGCCAACCCGCCGTACGCGAGCGGATCGCTGAGGGTCGGCTGGGGTTTGTCTTCGCGAACTTCTCCGGTACGTGGGCGCGGTCCGAGTATCCGGGCGACCCATGGCAGCCGATCGATGACGGCTTTCTCGCAGTTGGCAGCTGGCTCACCTCGGACGAAGAGGCTGCCGCGGAGCTGGTCGAATGGGCGGCCGAGTGGGCCGACTACCTGGGCAGTCTCGACGAGCTGCGGGCGGTCGGGCTGGCGCTGATCCGGAAGGCGGCCGAGAGCGGCATCGAGGCGGCCGACCTGGCGGCGTTGTTCGACCGGCTCGACCTTGGGCGGGATTCGGGTCATCAGCCGGATCTCGCGGGTGCTGTTGCCGCGGCGGCCCAATTCACGATGGCGCCGGCAGATCGGGTGTCACCGGCCGATCGGGATGCGTCAGGTGAAGCGCCGGCTGTTGTTGTGCCGGAGGTGGTGACGGGCGAAGAGGGCGACGACGACTTCTATTCGAGCCTGTTCGCGGATGCGCCTGCGGGTCCGGCACCGGCCGGCCCGACGCCGGTGGCTGACGACGAGTGGACGCTGGATGAGGCGACGCGGGAGTTCTTCCCGTTCTCCCCGCCGGAATCGTCTGCGCCGTCTGCGCCGTCCGCGCCGTCCGCGCCGTTGGAGTCGTTGCAGTCGTCCGCGTGGGAGTCGACGGAGTTGCGGTCGGCGCCGGGGGATGCGCTTAGTGCCGCGTCGCCGTACCTGCGGCTGCCTTCGTTCGATCGGGCGGAGTACGACGAGGATCTGGTCATTGGTGGCGGCGCTTCCGTTGAGTCGGAGTTCCCGGGCGATCCGCTCGGCTTTCGCTGGCACGGGCCGGACGACGACGACACAGACGGCGCCATCGACGCTCATGCCGGCGCGTACGTTGTCGACGCCGTGCTGGACGACGAGGCGGCGTACGACGACTCGGATGACGACGCATCGGACGGCGAGGACAGCGAAGAGGCCGACGAGGATGACGAGGACGAAGAGGGCGTCTTCGACTTCGCGCCGCCGCCGGCCTTCGGGGACATGGTGCCGATCGACCGGCCGCCGCCTCCGGATGACGATGATGATGACGAGTTCGACCTGGAGAGTCTGGCGAATTTGCCGCCTCCCGGTGCGGCCGATCGCGTGTACACCCGGTTCGAGCGAGAGAACGGGCTCGCGCCTGATTTCGAGGAGACCTTCGGTCGCCAGGTAGCCGAATTCGCCGCTGCCGAAACCGCCGCTGATAGGGAGGCGGCAGAGGCAGAGGCCGCGCAGATCGCCGCCGCGCAGGCCGAGGCTGAAGCTCAAGCTGAGGTTCAGGCTGCGGCCGAGCGCGCTGCTGAAGCCGAGGCGGTCGAGCGGGCGGAAGCAGAGCGAGCCGAAGCCGCAGCAGCCGAGCGCGCCGCCGCCGAAGCCACCGCCCGCGCCGAAGCCGAGGCCGCCGAGGCCGCCGAAGCCGAGGCCGCCGAAGCCGCCGAAGCCGAGGCCGCCGAACGGGAAGCCGCCGAACGGGAAGCCGTCGAGCGCGAGATCGCCGAGCAGCAGGCCGCCGAGCGTGCGGCTGCGGAGCGGGAGGCGCTTGAGCGGGAAGCGGCCGAGCGAGAGGCCGCGGAGGCTGAGGCGGCTGCTCGCGCCCAAGCCCAAGCTGAAGCCGATGCCCAGGCGCAGGCCGAAGCTGAGGCGGAAGCCCAAGCTGAGGCTGAAGCGCAAGCACGGCGGTCGGTGGTTGAGGTTGGGGTGCCGGGTGGGCTGGTGGCCTACCTGGCGGAGGGGTTCGAGGACGAGGCGCCGGTCGACGTACCGCCCGAGCACCTCGAAGCGGCCATGCGCGCCGAACCCGAACGACCCCGGCCGCGTCCCGCGTCGGAAGGTGCTTCCGATGCGTTCGAGGCGCTGCACGCCTGGTGCAAGGCACGAACCAGGATCGTGCCTTCGGGCTTCACGATCCAGGTGCAAGTGCTCGACCCGAAGGCCCCGTCATACCGGTTCGACCTCGAACCGCCGCCGGTCGACGATCCCGAGTTCGGCGACGGCAAACTCGCGCAGCTCCTGGTGGACCTCTGGGCGTCCGAGGCGACCGGGGAGCACGGCCAGGACGGCTGGTTGTTCGCCCGCATCGACGCGGCCGGCCGGACCCTGCGGATCGACCGGTGGTACGACCAGATCCCCGAGTGGTGGGACGACCCGGTCGTACCGCGGATCGACATGCGCGGATTACGCCGCCGGTTGACCGTTCGACGGCCCGACTGGCGTCCGACGTACCTGGAGCAGCTCCAGCCCACCAACCGGTAACAGGTGATACGCCCGCAGCGGCAGCGCCCGGGCGCGAGATAGCGTCAGGGCCATGTTGCTCAGGATTTTCACCGAACCGCAGCAAGGCGCGTCGTACGACGACCAGCTCGCGCTCGCCCGTAAGACCGAGGCGTGCGGCTTCGACGCGTACTTCCGTTCCGACCACTACCTGGTGATGGGGGATCGCGACGGCCTGCCCGGCCCGACCGACGCCTGGATCACGCTCGCGGGCCTGGCCCGGGAGACCAGCCGGATCCGGCTCGGCACACTCGTCAGCTCGGCCACCTTCCGTAATCCCGGCGTACTCGCGATCAGCGTCGCGCAGGTCGACCAGATGAGCGGCGGCCGGGTCGAGCTCGGCCTCGGCGCCGGCTGGTACGAGGCCGAGCACCAGGCGTACGGCCTGGACTTTCCCGACACTCCCAGCCGGTTCGACGTGCTCGAGGAACAACTCGAGCTGATCACCGGGCTGTGGGACACGCCGGTGGGGGAGATGTACCAGTTCGCCGGCAAGCGCTACTCGATCACCGACTCGCCCGCCCTGCCGAAGCCCGCGCAGCAGGATCCGCACCCGCCGATCATCGTCGGTGGTGCCGGCAAGAAGCGCACCCCGGCGCTCGCGGCGAAGTACGCCGCCGAGTTCAACGCGGGCTTCAAGTCGCCCGACGAATCCGCGGTGCTCTTCGACCGGGTCGGTACGGCG
Organism: Kribbella deserti; assembly: GCF_042434725.1. Lineage (NCBI taxonomy): Bacteria > Bacillati > Actinomycetota > Actinomycetes > Propionibacteriales > Kribbellaceae > Kribbella > Kribbella deserti. Next base: position 367,159 of record NZ_JBHLTC010000018.1, read on the forward strand.
TGCACGGCGGCCGGGCGGGACCCGAAGACCCTCGCCCTGTCGATCGCGCACGGCACGGTCGTCGGCCGGAACGACGCGGAGTTCCGCCGTCGCGCCGAGGCGATCGGCCGCGACCCGGAGGAGCTGCTCGCGAACTCCATCGCCGGTACGCCGGCCCAGGTGGTCGACCTGCTCGGCCGGTACGCCGAGGCCGGCGCCGATCGCGCGTACCTGCAGATCCTCGACTTCCACGACCTGGATCACCTCGACCTCATCGCCGCCGAGGTCCTACCCCAACTGAGCTGACGTCGCTGCCGTCTTTGCGTTCATTCGCCCGAACCTGCCCTCCTGCCGCGCGATTCAGGTGCGGGTCCAAACGCCGGAGGGCGGATTCCGGTGAATGAACGCGAAGACTGTGTGCAGGTCTTGCCTCGATGTCGTGTATCTTGATGTCGAGAGAGTTTGACGAAACCGGATCCCGACCTCGCGGTTGTCCAGGCCGCTCGGCAGGATGGGGTCCGTACACATGGCGTACGTGAAGAGGAGCAGGCTGATGGCCAGCGTCGACAGCTTCGGTGCCAAGGGCGCACTCGAAGTCAACGGGCAGTCGTTTGAGATCTTCAGGTTGGCGGGCATCGAGGGGGCGGAGACACTTCCGTACTCGCTCAAGGTGCTGCTCGAGAACCTGCTGCGCACCGAGGACGGCGCGAACATCACCGCCGACCACATCAACAAGCTCGGCAACTGGGATCCGGCCGCGGCCCCCGATACCGAGATCCAGTTCACCCCGGCCCGCGTGATCATGCAGGACTTCACCGGTGTGCCGTGTGTGGTCGACCTCGCCACCATGCGCGAGGCCGTCGCCGAGCTCGGTGGCGACCCGACCAAGATCAACCCGCTGGCCCCGGCCGAGCTGGTGATCGACCACTCGGTCATCATCGATGTCTTCGGCCGCCCGGACGCGTTCGAGCGCAACGTCGAGCTGGAGTACGAGCGCAACGGTGAGCGCTACCAGTTCCTGCGCTGGGGTCAGACGGCCTTCGACGACTTCAAGGTCGTTCCGCCCGGCACCGGCATCGTGCACCAGGTCAACATCGAGCACCTCGCCCGGACCGTCATGGTCCGCAACGGCCAGGCCTACCCCGACACCTGCGTCGGCACCGACAGCCACACCACGATGGTGAACGGCCTCGGCGTGCTCGGCTGGGGCGTCGGCGGTATCGAGGCCGAGGCCGCGATGCTCGGCCAGCCGGTGAGCATGCTGATCCCGAAGGTCGTCGGCTTCAAGCTGACCGGGTCCGTCCCGGCCGGCGCGACCGCGACCGACGTGGTGCTGACCATCACCCAGATGCTTCGCCAGCACGGTGTTGTCGGCAAGTTCGTCGAGTTCTACGGCGAGGGCGTCACCGCCGTGCCGCTGGCCAACCGCGCCACCATCGGCAACATGAGCCCGGAGTTCGGCTCCACCTGCGCGATCTTCCCGATCGACGACGTCACCTGTGAGTACCTGCGCCTCACCGGCCGTTCGGACGACGAGGTCGCCCTGGTCGAGGCCTACGCCAAGGAGCAGGGCCTCTGGCACGACACCTCGATCGAGCCGCGCTTCTCCGAGTACCTCGAGCTGGACCTGTCGACCGTCGTACCGTCGATCGCCGGCCCGAAGCGCCCGCAGGACCGGATCGCGCTGACCGAGGCGAAGTCCTCGTTCCGCGGTGCGCTCGCGGACTACGCCGAGGTCGAGGACCTGGACGTCGACCCCGCGGTCGTCGGCAGCTTCCCGGCCAGCGACCCGGCCACGCCGAACGGTCACGGCCACGCGGACGACAGCCCGCACGTGCCGCACGACGCGCCGCAGCGGCCGTCGAAGAAGACCAAGATCACCCTGAACGGCGCCGAGACCGAGCTGGACCACGGCCACGTCGTGATCGCCTCGATCACCTCGTGCACCAACACGTCCAACCCGTCGGTGATGCTGGCCGCCGCGCTGCTGGCCAAGAAGGCCGTCGACAAGGGCCTCGCGACCAAGCCGTGGGTGAAGACCTCGCTGGCGCCGGGTTCGAAGGTCGTCACGGACTACTACGAGAAGGCCGGCGTCACGCCGTACCTGGAGAAGCTCGGCTTCCACCTGGTCGGTTACGGCTGCACCACCTGCATCGGCAACTCGGGCCCGCTGCCCGAGGAGGTTTCGGCCGGTGTCCAGGCCGCCGATCTCGCCGTGGTGTCGGTCCTGTCGGGTAACCGCAACTTCGAAGGCCGGATCAACCCGGACGTGAAGATGAACTACCTGGCGTCGCCGCCGCTGGTGATCGCGTACGCCCTGGCCGGCACGATGGACTTCGACTTCGAGACCGATGCCCTCGGCAAGGACACCGACGGCAATGACGTGTTCCTGCGCGACATCTGGCCGACGGCGGACGAGGTCGAGAAGGTCATCGCCACCTCGATCAACCGCGAGATGTTCACCAAGGACTACGCGGACGTCTTCGCCGGTGACGAGCGCTGGCAGTCGCTGCCGACGCCCGAGGGCAAGACGTTCGACTGGGCGCCCGACTCGACGTACGTGCGCAAGCCTCCGTACTTCGACGGCATGGCCAAGGAGCCGTCGCCGGTCACCGACATCTCCGGCGCGCGCGTGCTGGCGAAGCTGGGCGACTCGGTCACGACCGACCACATCTCCCCGGCCGGTTCGATCAAGGGCGACAGCCCTGCCGGTAAGTACCTGGCCGAGCACGGCGTGGACCGTAAGGACTTCAACTCGTACGGCTCCCGCCGGGGCAACCACGAGGTGATGATCCGGGGCACGTTCGCCAACATCCGGCTGCGCAACCAGATCGCGCCGGGCACCGAAGGCGGTTTCACCCGCGACTTCACCAAGCCGGACGCGCCGGTCACCTCGATCTACGAGGCCTCCGAGGCGTATGCCGAAGCCGGTGTGCCGCTGGTCATCCTGGCCGGCAAGGAGTACGGCTCCGGCTCGTCGCGCGACTGGGCCGCGAAGGGTACGGCGCTGCTGGGCGCGAAGGCCGTCATCACCGAGTCCTTCGAGCGTATCCACCGGTCGAACCTGATCGGCATGGGCGTACTGCCGCTGCAGTTCCCCGAAGGTGAGAGCGCCGAGTCGCTCGGTCTCACCGGCGAGGAGACCTTCGACATCTCGGGCGTCACCGAGTTGAACGAGGGCCGTATCCCGCGCACGGTGAAGGTCAAGGTCACCGGTACGGACGGCTCGATCAAGGAGTTCGACGCGGTTGTCCGCATCGACACCCCGGGCGAGGCGGACTACTACCGCAACGGCGGCATCCTGCAGTACGTGCTCCGCTCGCTGATCACGAACTGAGCGCGGACCAGAACGAAATTCGCATACCGCGCATTGTGGGTGCGTAGAACGAAGTGAATGACGACAGAGAGGCCGACTCAACAGTATGGATCTGAGCATCCTGCTGTTGGCCGGCCTCGCTGTTGTTGTCGCGGCACTGGTACAAGGCACGATCGGCCTCGGGCTTTCGTTGGTCGCGGCGCCGGTGGTCGCGTTGCTCGACCCGACGTTGATGCCGGGCGGCATGCTCGTACTCGGCATGGTGATGCCTGCGATGACGATGGTCCACGAGTGGCGGCACGTCGTCTGGCGCCAGGCCGGTTGGCTCACCGGCGCCCGGATCGCGACCACGCCACTCGGCGTACTCGTGCTGATCTGGGTTCCCGCCAACGCGATCGGCGGGGTGGTCGGGGGAGTGGTGCTGCTCGCGGTCATTCTCACGGCCTGGCGGCTGGATGTCCGTACGACCCGGACCAACCTGATCCTCGCCGGCGCCGTCGCGGGAGTTTCCGGAACGGCCGCGTCTATCGGCGGTCCGCCCGCCGCGGTCGTACTGCAGCACGAGCACGGGCCGCGGTTGCGGGCCACCTTGGCCGCGTTCTTCCTGCTCGGGTCGATCGCCTCGCTGGCGGCGTTGGCGATCGGGGGACGGCTCACCGCGCACCAACTTCTGTACGGCGCATCGTGGATTCCGGCGTTGGGTCTTGGGTTCGCGCTCGCCATACCGCTGCAGAAGCGGCTGAAGGGCCCACGGTTGCGGACCGCCGTGCTGGTCCTCGCGGCCGCCTCCTCGATCGTGGTCATTCTCCGCTCGATCTTCTGAGGTCTTCTCGATGCGCTGATGGGTCGTCGCTCTGAATTTTGTCGGTGGTGTCGGTTCTACTGGGGAGATGACTCATCCGCGGCAGATGATCGGCGCGGCCTGCGCTGAGTACGGCGAGGACGCGGTCGTCGACTGGTGTATCGCACTGCTCACCGGCGAGGTCTCGGCCGAAGAGGCGTACTCGCCCGACCTGCTGCCGAAGCTTCAGTGGATCAGCGGCCCCTTGGCCGGCGGCTGGTCCAAGCTCGACCCGGTGAACTTCTACTGGGTCCGCGTCTGGGCCGCCCGGGCGTTCCTGTACGTCTGGCGCGACGACGTGGTCCCGGCGCTACTCATCGCCGCGAACGACCCAGCCTGGCGAGTCCGCGAACACGTCGCCCGCATCACCGCACAACGCCAACTCGGCCAACTGGCCGACGCCCTGGTCCCACTTCTCGAGCACGACCTGCCCCGAGTCCGCGCCGCCGGAGCCCGGGCCTTAGGCGCCGCCGGCGAATCCGAACACGCCGAACCGCTCAAGTCCCTCCGCAACGATCCCGACCCCACCGTCCGCACCACCGCCACCCGCGCCCTAACCACCCTCGCCACCCGCCTAGGCCGCCCCCTCTAGTGTCCTGAGCCGGGAGTTCGTGCTTCAGCTCCGGTGTCCAGGTGCGTGCATCGCAAGGCGGAGAAGCGGTCGCGATGCTCTAGCATCGTGGCCGTTTCTCCAACGCCGCGAGGTTCGTGCCTGGGCGCCGGAGATGTGCACGAACTTCCGACTCAGGACACTAGTACGCGTGGCGTCGAGTAGGCGCGCATACCACCCGGCGCCGGTATCACCCTGCGGCCTGGCTCCACCTGAGCACGCTTCCCTCCGCCCGGGACCACTCCCACCCGGTCTACTCCTACGTCGAAAGGCCCGCCCAACTATGACCTGAGCAGTACGTCGGGCCGGCCTCCCGAGGGAGAACCGGCCCGACGTTGTTCTCCGTGGGTCAGGTGCCCGCGAGGGGGTAGATCAACGGCAGGATCTTGTAGTCGTCGGCGTTCGGTACGAGGGACACGTACGTCCCCGAGAAGAGACAGCTCGACGTGGCCGTGTTGTGGTTGAGCGACAGCGCGTGGCCGAGCTCGTGGCAGGCGATTGTGCGGTGTTCGGCCGCGGTGAGCGTGTAGCTGTCGTTGAGCTTCACCGTGACCGGGCCCTGCGTACCCGGTGTCCAGGTTGTCAGGCCGTACCAGCCCGTGGTGCCGTACGCGCCGTTGTAGACGTCAACGCAGTGCACGCCACTCGGGCAGCCCAGGGTGTAGTACCGGTAGAACGAGTCGATCCCGACGGCCTTGTTCCATTCGGTCACCGAGGCCGACACCGGCCAGGCAGAGCTGGTGTGGTCCAGGAAGTACACCTGCGGGTCGTTGTAGCCGCCGTACGACCACTGGTGGTCACACCACTGGCGGGCGGTTCCGTACGACTGGCACGCTAGGGCCGTCCGCTGGCCCGGCTGAGCCTTCGGCGGCTGTTGGCCCTTGCTGAGTACGCCGTCGACCCCACTGCGGCGAAGCTTGTCGCGCAGTTGGTCCGGCGTGACGCTCTTGGCCGGGTCGTAGATGCTGACGGTCGTCTTGCCGTCCTTGGCCTTGCCAACGACGTAGACGGTGTCCTCAGCGGGACTTTCTGTTGCGGCAACTGGAGCTGCTGCTGTGCTGCGGTCGATGGGCTGGGCGTTACCGCTGGCCGGCAGGGCAACGATGGCCAGGCCACCAGCCGCGACGATGGCAGCAAGTCTTTTCGCTAGCCTCACGATTTCCTCTCATAGGCGGTGGCGGTTCCCCTCAGTGATCGAACCGCCACATCCAGGGCAACAGTGATCGCTGCGGCCTCGCTAGGGATGAAACGTTTGATAATCACCGTCTGAGTCGGGAATTCGTTGGCGCCCGTGCCGTTATCCGGACACGCCGGCAACTGTCGCCAGAATATTTCACCTTGCGGCCACCCAAGTGTTGGAATCTGGCTGCCGCTGACGGCAAGCGTCATCCGCATGGAGACCACCCGTAGATCCGTTCTGAAGGCCGGTCTGCTGACGGCGACCGCCGCCACCGGCCTGACCGCCCTCACTGCCACGCCGGCGTACCCGGCCGTTGCCGCGCCGACGCCTCCCGGCCGGCGTGATCCCTTCACCCTTGGTGTGGCCAGCGGCGACCCGTGGCCCGACGGGTTCGTGCTCTGGACCCGTCTCGCGCTCGAGCCGCTTGCCGACGACGGCCTCGGCGGTATGCCGAAGCGGCCGTACCTCGTGCAGTGGCAGGTCGCCGCCGACGCGCGCTTCCGGCACGTCGTACGGTCCGGCCTCGCCGTGGCCCGGCCCGAGCACGCGCACTCCGTGCACGTCACGGTGCAAGGCCTCAAGCCCGGCCGCGAGTACTGGTATCGCTTCCGTACCGAAGGTCACGTGTCCCGTACGGCGCGCGCGTTGACCGCACCGGCCCGCGGCACCATCCCGAAGGAACTGGCGATGTCGTTCGTCTCGTGTTCGCAGTTCGAGCACGGCTGGTTCACGGCGTACCGGCGGCTGGCCGAGGACCGGCCCGACCTGGTGCTGCACCTCGGGGACTACCAGTACGAATACACCAAGGGCACGTACGTCGCCCCGGGTGGCAACGTGCGCGACCACGACGGCCCGGAGACGACGGACCTCGCGTCGTACCGGCAGCGCCATGCGCAGTACAAGACCGATCCGGACCTGCAGGAGGCTCACGCGGTCGCGCCGTGGGTGGTGGTCTGGGATGACCACGAGCTCGACAACAACTGGGCCGACGAGATTCCGGAGAAGCCCGAGGACGGGTTCCTGGCGCGACGGACCGCCGCGTTCCAGGCGTACTACGAGAACATGCCGTTGCGCCGTACGTCGAAACCGAAGGACATCGACCTGCAGCTGTACCGGCGGTTGCACTGGGGTGAGCTGGCGACGTTCCACATGCTCGACACCAGGCAGTACCGCGATGACCAGGGTTGTGGCGACGGCTACAAGGACTGCCCTGCCGCGGTGGACCCGGCCCGGTCGATCACCGGCGCGGAGCAGGAGAAGTGGCTGCTCGACGGCTTCCGCGACTCGACCGCTCGCTGGGACGTACTCGGCCAGCAGGTGTTCTTCGCCCAGCGCGACAACAACTCGGGTCCGCTCAAGGTCACGTCGATGGATTCGTGGGACGGGTACGTCGCCTCGCGCGACCGGATCACCCGCGGCTGGGTCGACGCGGGCGTGCGCAATCCGGTCGTGCTGACGGGTGACGTACACGCGCACTGGGCGTCGGACCTGAAGCTGGACTACGACGACCCGACCTCGCGGACCGTTGGTTCGGAACTGGTGTGCTCGTCGATCACCTCGGGTGGCAACGGCAGTGACTCGGCGACGGGTTCGCATCCGTGGCTGAAGTTCAACCCGCACCTGCGGTTCCAGAACAACCTGCGCGGTTACGTGAACACCAAGATCACGCGGGAATCGCTGGACGCGGACTTCCGGTGCGTGCCGCAGGTGAAGACCCCGGACGCGCCGGTCTTCACGCGTGCCTCGTTCGCGATCGCGGACCGCGAGCCCGGACTGCACCAGACCGCTGACCACCCGCCTGTCACGGGCTGACGCGCGAAAGGCTCACCGGCGCAGGAGCACTCGTGGTCCGTCGAACCCGTAAACGACGTCACAACCCTCCACTACCTGTGGATCATGGGTCGCCACGAGGATTCCTGCGCCGCGAGCCGCAATATCGCGAAGCCTGGCAATGACCTTCGCACCGGTCGCGGCGTCGAGTGCCGCGGTCGGTTCGTCGGCGACAAGAAGCTGCGGACTGTTGACGACCGCGCGCGCAATGGCAACGCGCTGCTTCTCACCGCCGGACAGTCTGCCGACCCGGGCCGAAGGATCCACGGCCAGCTCCGCGTCGCGCATCGCCCGTTCGACTTTGGCCCGGCGCTCACCGCGTCGCAGTCGCGGGCGGTCGAACTTCAGCGGCAACTCGATATTGCGAAACACGGATTCGTCATCGATCAAGCCGTAGTTCTGCGAGATCAAACCGATGTGGCGCCGCCTCATGCCGGCCATGGCCACCGGCTTCGCGAACTCGTAATCCCGTCCTGCCATCGCAACGGAACCCCCGCGCGGCCTGGCCAGCCCGGCGATGATGTTCAGCAACGTGGTCTTGCCGCAGCCGGAAGGACCTTGCAGGCCTATCACTTGTCCCTCGGGGACGTCGACGTCCACTGAATCAAGCACTACCCGCCATTCGTTGCCATCACGGTAGGACATGTCGATCGAACGCGCTTGAACAACAATGCCCGATTCAGGCATTATTCCTCGCTTCCGCCGGGTGTTCGTACAGTCGATGGATTCGTAAGATGGTCGGCGTGCTGATCGCCACATGTAATAGTGCAAGCACGCCGTAGACGCCGAGGCGCCAATCCGCCGGGATGGGCGGGGGGTCGTCAGCTCGCCGCAGAATGACGTCGACAAGCTCGTAGCCGGTCAACATGGGGAGCGTAAAGGACAAAAAGACGAGTGCCTGTTGCCGGACTTGTAGCCCCGATTCGCTCGACCCGAGAATCATCTCGACCTGATAGGTATGCGAACGGCGTCGCCACATCATTGCGGCGGCCATTGCCGCGAAGCACCAAATACCCATGGCGGTTGCGATCAGATGCGCGGTGTTCAACGTCGACCGCAGGCCGTAAGAACGCTGAACCGTGCCGATCAGGTCCTCGTACCCGACCGCGTAGTACACGCGATCCTTCCCGGCCGCGGCAGCCGCTTCGTTCATAAGGTCGGCGGTGCCGGCAAGCTCATCCGGAGTGCAGTAGCAGGTAACACCATTGACCACCTCGGACACCCACCAGATTCCCGACAGCCCGAAGCGCTCCGCCGACTTGGGCGTCAATGCGACGGTCGGCTTTTCCCCGAGCTGAACTATCCGCCCGTCGGACGACACGAATCGTGACTCGAGTGGACGGGAGGCGACGCGACTTACGTCAAGATCGCCGATGCGGTTTCCACCGGCAGTTGCCAGGTCACCCCATAACAGTGCCAGGCCTTCTTGCGGCGCCTGTGGTACGAAATCGGGCGCTGTGCCGATTACTGCGGTGGCGTCGGGAATATTCATCCTCTCCGCGCTGTCGAAACGATATGCGACCTGATGCAGATCCAGGACCATGAACATCCGGTCATCATTCGCCAATTCCGACATGAGCACTTTGACTTCCGGTTCTTCGCCCACTGGATTGCCGTCGACTTCGTGAATCATCGATTCCCCGAGGTCCACCACCCGTAGGAAACTGAGCGACTCGCGCGGCGAGGTGGCCGACAGGACTCCACCGCGGGCGTTATTGATGCTGAAGGCGGCCATGTAGGTCGAGATCCCTGCCACGAGCAAAGCGGTGAGGGCGAGTGCCGCAATCCAGCCTCCGGCGGCGCGAAGATCACGCAGAAAACGCTCAGACTGCGTAAGCACGGATCGCTCCTTTGGCTTCGATCAGAGCGACCAGCCAGGAAAGGGATACGCAGACAAGGCCGGCAACCATGACCGAGGCAAGCACGGCGTAGCTGCGGCCCGTGTCGTCAGCCATCGACAGCTCACGGGTTGTCAGCATGACGAGAATCGCCGCAACGCTGCCTCCGAATAAGCCGGCCCCGACGACGGGCAGAGTCACGCCCAAGCCGATTTGCTGGAGCTGTCGCTGGGTCGCCCCGAGCGCCGCGGCGACACGGTAGCGCTCGCGCGCGAAAACACTATGAATCCGCAGCACGAACAAGAGGCCAAGCGTTGTTATCAAGCTGAACACCAGCACGATGACCCCGTAGGGATGGTGGATCAGACCTGTCATCGACTGTGCAAGTGATGTCGGCACCTGCTGGTTGAGCCTCATGTTGACGAGCTCAAGACCAAGCTGCCCGAAGAACGAGGAGATCGCGTCGACGTCCGGGGCCTCGCCCGCGAACGTGTACGTGCCGAAATCGAACGGAACCGCTTCAGGATTCGCCAGGATCAGCGGATACCGTCCCCAGTACATGAGGTCGGAGGTGAAGTGGCCGGTGACGTGGACGCCGTCACCCAACGCGCGGTGCACGTCGACTTCCCGCAGATCGGACTCGCGCGCGAGCAGCACCTGGGCATGCCGGCCCGGCTCGAAACGCGCTAATGCGCCGTCCGCATGATGGAAGTTGCCGGCTGGGTCTTCGATGGTCACGATGCCGGAATCACTCGCTCGGATATAGGCGACGGACAGATTGTTGTCGGCCGCGAACCGGAGCACCCGGGCGGACAAGACCTCAGGTCCTACGTATCCATCCATGGGAATCACCGCCACGTCGACGGTTTGCCCTTCGTACCCGAGTCGCTCTGCCGCACGCGGCAATTCCACGCTCGCGAGCGCGAACAGCGCGGCTGCGAAGACATGGAGGCCGGCGCAGATTCCGACAACGAAGCGTCGATATTTACTCACGAGATCCCTTCATCGCTGAGCGCGGGCAGGGCGCGATCAGAAACCGCGCCCAGCCCACGCTCATCGGGGCGGAGTCACGAATGCGCCGTAGCGGGTGGCGCATCGTTCACCGCGGACCAGTCGATCAGCAGACCCCGAGCGGGACGGAGGCGAAGCCATACGACCAGGTGGTCTGCGGCGCGTTCGGGTCCAGGCTGTCGAGCACGGTCTGCTTCACCGTCGAGCCAGGAGCCCAGCAGCCCGTGGCGTTGGACTTCTTGACGCCCTTGCTGACGCCCGCCACCCGGTAGTGGAACGAGGCCTGGATCCAGCGGCGGCCGTTGTAGACGTTCGCCATTGCACGGGCCTCACCGAAGTACTGGAACCAGTTCGGGTGGTTCGACTGCGAGTAGGTGGTCCCGCGCGTCTTCTTGGTCAGCGCCATGGGAGCCATCTCGTCGACCGAGAGCTCGCCCTGATCGGACTGCAGGCCGTCCTCTGAGGCCGCCGTGCGCCCATCAAGAATGGTCCCGGTGGAGTCGGTGCCGTCGGCGAAAGCAGCGGGGGCGGTGCCGATTCCGACGGCCGTAATGGCCGCAGCCGAAATGGCGCCGACAACTGCGTGTCGCAACTTCATGCTTGTTCCGTTCTGTCGCGGTTCTGGGGAGGAAAAGAACTCGCCGGCGAGCAGTGTTGAGCCATCACACGCGTCCGCGTGACTTCGCGTTCTCCGATGCGGCGCATCAATAGCGCTGAACCGGTTGACGCGGTGCGTACCGGAGCCTAGGTGGCGCACCCGAGTACGACATGTCACACGAACGAGTGACATTGCCGGCTTGCCCCTTCCGCCGCGCTACCGTTCGCACACGCTGTCTCGTCGGCACGGAGGAACGCATCGTGAGAAGCGCGGTCGCCTTTCCGGGCCATCCCGGCGGCTTTCTGGAGCGAGAGGGCCCACTGGTGCAGCGGCCGGCGGAACGTCAGTTCCGGCGCAGGTCCGCCCGGCTGTCCGCGCTACTGCGGGCGGCCAGCGCCGTCGGAGCGACTCTGGTCGCGGTGATCGGCTTCGCGCCGCCCGCAAAGGCCGCTTGGGTTCTCGTCGCCGTTGCCGGCCTGCTGATCTGGAGCGGCGTGTTCACCGTCGCGATGTTCAGGCCTGGACCTCGTTCGTGGCTCGCCGCGGGCGACATCGCCGTCGTCATGCTGATCTGCCTGGCGCACGGCAACCTCGTTCCGGCCGCCGTCCTGGCAGCGAGCGCGGGCAGCGGGTGGGTCGACGTGGTCGCAAGCACGGGCGTCTTCATCGCCCAGTTCGTCCTGCGGCAGCCCGTGGCGATGGCTGCGGCGATCGCCATCGCCGTGGCCTACACGGTGGGCGCCCCCGGCGTGCGGGAGGCCCCGGTCATCCTGGTGCTTCAAGGGCTGCTGGCTGCCGCTCTCGTGGAACTGCTGCGGCGTGGAGCACAGCGGGCGGATCTCGCGCTGGCCGAGGAAGCCTCGGTGCGTGCGTCCACCCAAGCCCGTTCGGCTGCCCGCAGGGACGAGTTGGACCAGCAGCGGCTGTTGCACGACACCGTGCTCGGCACCCTCACCATCGTCGGGACCGGCAGCATCACCCGTGACTCCACCGCACTACCGGAGCGGGCCGCGAGAGATCTGGCCGTCCTTGCGGACCTGCGACTACATCCCACGGTGGCGCGCGACCTGGAGCCCGGCCCGGCGCCGCTGGACGTTGCGCTGCGCACCGTGGTCCTGACGGCTCGCGTCGGATTGCAGCCCCTGGACACCGAGTTCGAGGTGCCGCCACTGGATCTGCCCCAGGAGGTCGTACTCGCTCTGTCCCAAGGGGTCGCCGAAGCGCTGACCAACGTGGCCCGGCACGCGGACATCCGTACTGCCCGGGTGACGGCGCGCAGCGCGGGGGATGGTGTTGTCGTCGAGGTCTGCGACGGCGGACGAGGTTTCGATCCCGGCGCGGTCGCCTCCTACCGACGCGGCCTGCGGGAATCGGTCTACGGCCGGATGCGCGCGGTAGGCGGCAGCGCCGTGGCTGACTCGTCTCCCGGAGCCGGAACCCGGATTGTACTGAGGTGGCAGCCATGACGACCGTGGCATCACAGGGGATGGTCGCCACCCGGTTCGCCAACGCCGTCAATGTCGGTCTGATGGTGATCGTCGGCGTGTGGCATCTGGGGCTCGACACCATGCTGGTGGTCAGAGGGTGGCCGTCGTACGAGTCTCAGGCTGCCGCCGCCGGCTCCTGGCTTGCACTAACGGTCATCCTGGTGGCCGGCTCGACCCTGCTGCTGCGGTCGGCGCTGAGCAGATGGACTGCGCGGCTGCTCGCCGCGGCTGCGCTGCTCACGGGTGCCGTCGCGGTGGCTTCGTATCCGCCAGGTGAGGTGATCGGGGATCTGAGCTGGGCGAGCAACACAGTCGGCTGGTTCGGCGTACTGCTGCTCATCCAGCGTCCGCTGTGGGAGCTGATCACTCTGCTCGTCGCCAACACAGCGGTCGTGGTGGGCTTCATGGCAGCCGACGGCGCACTCGACCAGGTCGTCGTCTCCCGCCTGCTGGCCATGGTGTGCACCACCTCCGGCATCCAGCTGACGTTCATGTATCTGGCCCGGCAGCTCAACGACGGCGCGCGAGATGCCACCGAGACCGCCGCGGCCCAGGCGGATCTTCTGGCGCGGGCGACAGCGGACGAGACAGTGCACGCCGAGCGCCGGCGTCGTTACGAATATCTCCGAGTCCGAGTGGAGCCACTGTTGCGCGGCCTGGCGGAACGTCGCCTAGACCCGGGCGACAGCGTCGTACGCCGGCGGGCGGCGGTTGAGGCGGCCCGCCTGCGCAGGCTGTTCGCGGAGACGGACGACACCCCGCACCCACTGCTGCACGAACTGCGAGCCTGCGCCGATGTCGCCGAGCGCCGCGGTGTGAGTGTCACGCTGCTGAGCTACGGCGAACTGCCCGTCCTGCCCACACCTGTCCGTCGTGAACTGATCGAAGGACCCCTGCTGCTCCTGGCCGCTGCGGGTACCCACGCGCGGGTGACCGTGGTGGCGACGCCCCAGGACGTCGTCGTCAGCGCGGTGGCCGATGCCCCGCCGCAGGTCCTCGCTGAATCACCTGGTTCGCTCACAGTGTCCGCGATCTATGACCAAGAGGAAGACCAGTTGTGGTGGGAGAGCCGATGGCCGGCACAACCGGCGGCGTGACCGTTGCCATCGTCGACGACCACCCCGTCGTCATCGAAGGCATTCAGACCTGGTTGTCGGAGGAGCCACGGATCTCGGTGGTACACACCGGCGAATCCGCGGATGTGGCGCCCGGTATCGCGGACGTCCTCATCCTCGACCTGAACCTGCACGGCCACCTTGTCATCGGCGCCATCACCACGCTCGCCGCGGCAGGGCAACGGGTCATCGCCTTCTCGCAGTTCACCGAGCAACGGATCGTGCTCGAATCGCTGGAAGCCGGTGCCTGCGGTTTCGTCGCGAAGAACGAAGGACGGGCGCACCTGGTCAACGCCGTACTGGCGGCCGCCGACGACCGGCCGTACGTCACCCCGACCGCCGCCGGAGTCCTCGTTGGTGATCGCGACGCGAGCAAGCCACAGCTGTCCGCACAAGAACGGTCGGCGCTGTTGTGGTGGTTCCAATCCATGTCCAAGGCTTCGGTCGCCCGACGGATGGGCGTGTCGGTGCACACCGTTGACGTGTACATCCGGCGAGCCAGAGTCAAGTACGCCCAAGTCGGAAGGACAGCGCCCACGAAGGCGGACATGCTGGCCCGGGCGATCGAGGATGGCCTGATCGCGCCCGACGAGATCACCGGCTACGAGTCGGCGGCCAGATAGGGCGGCATCCGGAACCTTGGTGCAGGACGCGAACTGCACCGCTTCTGCAAGTGGTCTCCGCGAAGGTGTCGAAAAACGCCGGACTGCTTCGCTCGTCTTGTACAGGTATCCAGTGCAAGGAGAGAACGAGCATGCTGAACGGTAAGAACGCGATCGTTTACGGGGCCGGTGGACCGATGGGAGGTGCGGCCGCGCGGGCCATGGCTGGGCATGGCGCTCGGGTCTGGCTCGCGGGCCGTACCGAACCCAAGCTGGCGGCCGTCGCCGCTGAGATCGAGGCGGCCGGTGGTTCCGCGGAGATCCGGCTCGTCGACGTGGAGGACCGTGCCGCGGTGGACGCGCTGGCCGCGGAAGTCAGGAGGGAGGCCGGATCACTCGACATCTCGTACAACGCGACAACGACCGAGGCTCGGCAGAACCAGCCGCTCGTCGACATGTCGGTGGACGACTTCCTGCTGCCAGTGGTGCAGTCGGCCCGGCGGCAGTTCATTACCGCGACCGCGGCGGCCAAACAGATGACCGCGCAGGGATCGGGCGTGATCATCACGCTGACCGCCTCGGCGTCGGAGGAGACCCGGCACGAGATGGGTGGTTTCAACCTCGCCTGCGCCTCCGTCGAAGCGCTCACCCGCAGCCTGGCCGGCGAGGTCGGCAAGTACGGCGTACGGGTCATCTGCGTGCGGGCCAACTTCACGCCCGAGACGATTCCCGGCGCGGAGGACGGCGACCTGTCGATGCTGATCAAGGACACCCTGCTCGGCCGCCTGCCAAAGCTCGCGGAGGTCGGCCAAACCGTCGCCTTCGCCGCCTCGGACCACTCCGGCGCCATGACCGCCTCCATCCTCAACCTAACCTGCGGCGCCATCCCCGACTGACCCTGGCGTAATCCCGCCCGACCGCCCGCCCGCCCGCCCGACCGCCCGACCGCCCGACCGCCCGACCGGCTGGTCGCTCGACCGCCCGGCCGCCCGACCGGCGGATCGCCCGATCGGTTGGTCAAGGCGGTCGGCCGCGAGTGGACGCGTCTGCACGCGACGGTGGCTACCCGAATACCGGGTTTCGGCACGGCTACCCGGTTTCGGTACGGATACCGAGGTCTGGTGCGGGCGCTGTCGCGTTTGTGTCGACCTCGACTACCCGGTTGTAGCCAGGTGGTGGCGCGAATACCCGGCAGCGGCAGCGCCCCGGCCGATGGGTGAGCGCAGACCCGACCACTCGCGGGCGGTCGGGGTGTCCCGTGGTGGCGAACGCGCTCGCGCTCAACCACGGACGATCGGTCGGGTCGGGCGTGGTGCCAGCAGCTATAGGCGGTCGCCCGCGAGTGGTCGCGTCTGTACGCGACCGGCGGCTGATCGGGTACCGGCTTTCGGCGCGGATGCCGGGTTTTGGTGCGGCCGATGCCGGGTTTTGTATCGGCTACCCGGTTGCAGCCGGGTAGTGGTGCGAATACTCGGCAGCGGGGGATTCGCCCGGTCGAATTGCCGGGACGGATTGCATGACTCGCGCCCTAGTGTCCTGAGTCGGAAGTTCGTGCTTCAGCTCCGGTGTCCAGGTGCGTGCATCGCAAGGCGGAGAAGCGGTCGCGATGCTCTAGCATCGTGGCCGTTTCTCCAACGCCGCGAGGTGCGTGCCTGGGCGCCGGAGATGTGCACGAACTTCCGACTCAGGACACTAGGTGGAGTCCGCGCTGTCGGTCGTGCAGCACGCGATGGGTCCCCTTCCAGCCGATGCGGCAAGACGGGCTCGATCACTCGCGCTGGACGGGGGAGGGGCCAAGGCGGGCGAGGTGGCGTTGGCCCGCCGGGCGCGGTACGTGGCAGCGAGGTATACGTGGCAACGAGCTGGTACGGCGTGGGCCGGGCTGGACGATCGGCCTCGCGATGCGGTGCGGGCTGGCTGGGATCTACGTGGGCCGGGCGCTCCACAGTTCGTTGCGCCGGGCAGTACGGCGGCGCGTGGCTGGATCGCGTGCCGCCGCGTGGGGCGCTGCGTTGGGCCGCTGGTGTAACAAACGACCGCCCGTAAGGGTTTTCGGTACCGCGATCCGCCTGGCTGAGCGGGCGGGGAAGTGACGTCTTGACAGTCCGTTGTTACAACGGCACTGTAAATCCCCACTTAGTTCACGGCCAAGAAAAAGCAGGCGCCGGCCAGAGTCCGCTCGCGGAACACGACCTGTTCTCAGCGGGAGGTTCGGCCGGCCCGCCTGGTCGGTCCGCGGCCTGCGCGCACCGCGGAACCTCAACCTCATCCCTGCATGTGGTTCTCCTGACGTGATGGCTGCCCCGCACCGTCGATCCACGAAAGAGATGGCTGACAGATGAGACGTTCCGCCCTGCTCTGTGCCACCGCGGTTCTCGCCGCCGGTCTCACACCTCCCGCGAGCGCCACCTTGACCAAGGACTCAACCACCGCCGCCAACACCGCGAACGCCGCCAATACCGCTACGGCAGCCCAGGTCTGGGTCACGAACCCGGACGCGTCCAAGCTGCTCGCACGGCAAGCCGACGTTCAGTTCGGCAACGCGACCAGCGCCACGACGATCGATGTTTCCGCCGCCACCGTTCACCAGACGATGGACGGCTTCGGCGCGGCGTTCACCGATTCGTCCACCTGGCTGGCCTGGAACAAGCTCAACACCAGTCAACGCGACGCCATGATGAACAAACTGTTCGACCGGAACACCGGGATCGGCCTGAGCCTGTTGCGGCAGCCGATGGGCGCGAGCGACTTCACGGCCAACAGTGCCGACTACACGTACGACGACACCTGCTGCGACCTGAACGACTTCACCATCGCGCACGACCGTCCGTACACACTGCCAGTGCTCAAAGCCGCCAAGGCCCGCAATCCCGACCTGAAGATCATCGGTACGCCGTGGTCGCCACCAGCGTGGATGAAGACGAACAACTCGCTCAACGGCGGAAAGCTGCGCACGGATCGTCATGCCGACTTCGCGAACTACTTCGTGAAATACGCGCAGGCCTTTGCCGCCGAAGGCCTGCCGATCTACGCGGTGACGCTGCAGAACGAGCCGCACCACGAGGCGGCGTACCCGTCGATGCGCATGGAGCCCGACGAGCAGGCGGCCGTGGTCAAGAACCACCTGGGACCGGCCTTCGCCGCAGCCGGTATTCCCGCCAAGATCATCGCGTGGGACCACAACTGGAATGAGCCGAACTTCCCGATCAGCGTGCTCAACGACGCGGCGGCCAAGCGGTACGTCGCCGGATCAGCCTTCCACTGTTATGCCGGTGATCCCAGCGCGCAGAACACGGTGCACAACGCCCATCCCGATCGTGACATCTGGTTCACCGAATGCTCGGGCGGCAACTGGGCCACGGATTTCGGCGCGAACCTCAAGTGGAACACGCAGAACCTGATCATCCGGTCGATCCGGAACTGGGCCAAGGGCGTCACGTTGTGGAACATGGCTCTCGACCAGAACAGTGGTCCCACCAACGGCGGCTGCGCGGATTGCCGCGGCGTGGTCACGATCGACAGCAACAACGGCAACGTCAGCTACAACGTCGAGTACTACGTGCTCGGCCACGCGAGCAAGTTCGTACTACCTGGCGCACAGCGAATCGGCTCAAGCAGTTATGACGGTGACATCGAGACCGTTGCCTTCCGCAACCCAGACGGCTCGATCGCGCTGATCGCGTTGAACGCCGGTTCGGCCGGTAAGACGTTCACAGTCCGGTCGAACGGCCAGTCGTTCAACTACACGTTGCCGGCTGGTGCCGTGGCCACCTACACGTGGCGCCCGGAGACGGTTACTCCTGATCCGATCAGCACCACCACGTGGTACCGGGTGGTCAACGCGAACAGCGGCAAGTGCGTGGACGCGGCCAACCACGGCACCACCAACGGTACGCCGGTCCAGCAGTGGACCTGCGGATCGGCTCAGGCCAACCAGCAGTGGCAGTTCCGGCCAACGAGCGACGACTACTACAAGGTGGTCAACCGGGGTGGTGCCGTCGTGTGGGACGTCGCGGGCGGCTCGGGAGCGCTTACGCCCGGTACGAAACTCCACCTGTGGGCAGACGTCGGCGGCACCAACCAGCAGTGGAAGCCAGTCGCGACCGGTGACGGCTATACGTTCCAGGCACGCCACAGTGGGCAATGCCTCGACGTGACGGACGTATCCACCAACGACGGAGCTCTGCTGCAGCAGTGGACCTGTCATCCGAGCGCCGCCCAAACATTCCGGCTCGTGCCGTAGCCCTCTGAGGCGTCTCTCCTAGCCAAGATCGCCATTGGCGAAGAGAGACGGCCCAAGGCCTCAGCCGACGCCCGCCCGATGGCTAGTAGGCCGCGCGGATTCGGGCGGCGTACTGCTCGATCTCACCTTCGGCGTACTTCGTTCGCGGCCAGAAGAAGCCGCGCAGGCCGTCACCCTTGGTTCGCGGTACGACGTGCAGATGCAGGTGTGGTACCGACTGGGACACGACGTTGTTCATCGCGACAAACGTGCCCTGGCATTCGACCGCGGCCGCCAGCGCCGTGGCGGTGTCCTGTCCGGCGGTGAGCAACGGCGTCATCAGTTCCGAGGGCAGATCCAGCAGGGTGTCTACGTGATCCTTCGGCACGATCAGCACATGGCCCTTGAACACCGGGCGGATGTCGAGGAACCCGAGCAGCTCCGGCGTGTCCAGCACGATCGCGGCAGGGGTCTCGCCGGCCACGATCGCGCAGAACAGACAGCCGTCCTTGCGGGCGGTCACCCGAGTTTCTCGTGCCGGAAGCACCAGCGCCACGACTCGCCTGGCTCGAAGCTGCGCATCACCGGGTGCGCGTCCTCGGCGAAGTGGCGGCTCGCGTGCCGCTCGGGCGACGAGTCGCAGCAACCGACGTGCCCGCATTCGAGACACAGCCGCAGGTGCACCCAGCTCGTGTTGTCGCGCAGGCACTCCTCGCAACCGTCGGGCGTCGTCGGCGTGGTGACGGCCGGAGCCGCGTTCAGGTCCTCACACAGGTTCTTGCCGGGGTGAACGGGCGCGCTCAGGTCGTCCGAGCGGCCGCCCACGTCATCGGCTTCGGCGCGATCCAACATGGACTCCTCGATATCGAGCGCGAACTGCGCGCGTTGAAGGACTTCGTCGGCCACCAGGCCTTTGTCCCGGACTTTCAGGATGTGCCTTCGTTCGGCTTGCAGCATGGCCATGCGCAACCGCCGGAAGGTCTCGCTAGGAGTCTCCGCCTCGGTCTCCGGACGGCCCAGGCGCTCCCAGGCCGCGAGTGTGCGGGCCTCGCCGCGCTGTTTCAGCAGCTCGACCACGCCGGGCGGATCGTTGGGCGTGACCACCTCGTCGAGCGCGACCAGGGCATCCCGGTGAGCACCCTGCAGTACGGCGGCCTCCTGCAGTGCGTCCTCGGCTGGATCCGGCCCCGGCAGGCGCATGCGTCGCACGAGCCAGGGCAGCGTCGAGCCCTGCAGCAGCAACGTGCCGGCGGTGACGACGAGTGCGATGAAGACCAGCACCTCACGGTGTGGCGTGCTCGCGGGCAGCACGAACACCGCTGCGAGTGTGACCACACCGCGCATCCCGGCCCAGGAGACGAGCAGGATGGCCTGCCAGCTCGCCGGGCCGGAGCGAGAGGGGCCGAGCAGCGCCCGGCTGAGATAGGTGACGGGGAACGTCCAGATCGGACGCAACAGCACCACCGCCAGGAAGACCCCGATCGTGGCGGCGACGATCTGCCCGGTCGGCAAGGGGCTTTCGGCCAGGTCGTCGAGGATCCACCGGGTCTGCAGGCCGATCAGCAGGAAGACCATGTTCTCCAGCAGGAACTGGAAGGTACGCCAGTTCGTGCGCTCGGAGATTCGCGACGCGGCCGATTGCAGCACGGGCGACTTGTGCCCGAGCAACAGACCGGTCACCACCACGGCCAGCACTCCGGAGGCGTGCAGCTCCTCGGCCGGGATGTAGGCGATGAACGGCGCGGCCAGACTGAGCGTGGTGTCGAGCACCGGATCGGTGATCATGCGCCGGATCTTGGCCAGCACGAACGCGATGACCAGGCCGATCAGCACGCCGCCACCGGCCGCCCAGAGGAAGTCGATGCTGATATGCAGCGCGCGCTCCTGCCAGGCCATCGCGGTCCCGGCGCCGGCGGCGATCGCGGTACGCAGCGCGACCAGGGCGGTCGCGTCGTTCACCAGGCTCTCGCCCTCGAGGATCGTGACCACCCGCCGGGGCATGCCGACCTTGCGCGCGATCGAGGTTGCCGCGACGGCGTCCGGGGGCGCGACGACCGCGCCGATCGCCAGCGCGGCCCATAGCGGGATCGGCAGCAACCACCAGGCCACCAGCCCGACGCCCACCGTGGTGAACGCGACCAGGCCCACCGACAACGTACTGATCGAGCGGCGATGCGCGCTGAAATCGATCAGGCTGGTCCGGATCGCGGCCGCGTACAGCAGCGGCGGCAGGAAACCGACCAGCACCACCTCGGGCTCGAGGTGAACGCGCGGCACGAACGGCAGGTAGGAGGCGCCTACGCCCACGACGACCAGCAGTAGTGGCGCGGAGATCCCGAGCCGCCTGGCCAAGGCGGCGCACGCCACCACCACGGAGACGAGGGCAACGATCTCGATGGCGATATGCACGCGCACAGTCTGACAGTTGGCTCCGACAGGTTTTTTGCGGATTGCCGTTGTCTGTTGCGGATTTGCGTGGTGGGTTAACCTCCGGTCAAGCACGATCGCTCACCCTGGGAGACCGCCCATGCGCGCACCGTTCCGCCGCTCAATCACCGGTACGACGATCAGCGCCGCCATGGCGCTGGCACTGCTCGCGGGGCCACTCGCGGTGCCCGCCGCGTCGGCTCCGTCGTTGGCGGTCGAGACGTCGACCGGCTGTGTGGACAGCGTTCCCGAGCCCGGCACGACCACGCCGGTCAAGATCTGCTATTCGCTCTTCAAACCCGCGGGGGCGAGCGCCGCCGCAACCGTGCCGCTGATCCTGCACAGCCACGGCTGGGGTGGCAGCCGGACCACGGACCCGGCCACCTTCAAGCCGTATCTCGACGCGGGCTTCGGCGTGCTGAGCTTCGATCAACGCAGTTTCGGCCAGAGCACCGGCGTCGCCCACGTGATGAACCCGGACTTCGAAGGCCAGGACGTGATCAAGCTGATCGATCTCGTCGCGGGCCTGGATTGGGTGACGAAGCAACGACCAGGTGATCCCGTGCTGGGCGCGATCGGCGGTTCGTATGGTGGCGGTTTCCAGTTCGCGGGCGCCTTCACCGAACTGCGCGACCGCGGCCGGACCAGGTTCGACGCGCTTGCGCCGGAGATCACCTGGAACGACCTCAAGACAAGTCTCGCCCCCGACGAGACCGCGCGGGTGGCGTGGATGACGCTGCTGTTCGCCAGCGGCGGCAAGAACCTCCCGCCAGCGGTATCGGCTGCCTGGGTGACCGTGCTCGCCACCGGTAAGTGGCCGACCGGGCAGGCCGGTCGCGACCTCGACGCGTTCTTCGCCAAGAACGGGCCCGCGTGGCACGTCCGGCAAGGCCGCAAGCTCGATATCCCGGTGCTGCTCGGGCAAGGCCTGTCCGACAACCTCTTCAACCTCAACGAAGGCGTCGCCAACTTCGATCGGGCCCTCACCGCACGAGCCCGCTCGAAGAGCATCTTCGTCGGGTACAACGCAGGCCACACCCTGCCGAGCGTGCTCCCACCGGGGTACGCGGTCCCCGGTGACCCGTGTTCGATCGCCCTCGGCAGCCCGAACTTCGCCACCCTGGCGCACCGGTTCATGACGCAGAACCTGCAGAAGATTCAGACGGGCCTGACCGGCTTCGGCAAGTACCACCTCGCGACCGTTGACGGCCGCTGCGTCACCCAGTCCAGCCTCGCGCCCAACAAGCGGTACGGCGTACGCAAGGTGGTTACGACCACGACTGCGGGTGTTCCGCTCAACGTGCCGGTGGCGCGCGGGCCGATCACCGTGGCGGGCATCCCGCGTCTGTCGGCCCGGGTCAGTACATACCTTCCGGACGGCGGCGCCTTCCTCGCGCTGAGCGTCGGAACCACCCCGCTCGATGCCAAGGTGATCCAGAACAACACGTTGCCACTGCGCGAGAAGGCGCCGGTCCGGAAGGCCTACCGGGTGATGGATCTGCCCGGTATCGCCGTCGACGTGCCGGCGGGCAAAACGCTCTACCTCACCGTGTCACCCGTCGCCGACATGTTCGCCGGCCAGAGCGGACGGGTGCCGAGCCTGCTCAAGCTCGATCACCTGTCCGTCGCGATTCACCAGGTCAGGCGGTGAGATGCCGCTGGAGGAATTCGAGTTGATGGTTCAGCAGGCCTTCCACCGTGGCCGGGTCCGTCGGCATGTGGGTGGCGCCTGCCAGCGGTAGCACCTCGTGCGGTTTGCCCGCGGCCAGCAAGGCGGCGGACATCCGCAACACGTGGGCCGCGATCACGTTGTCGTCCGCCAGGCCGTGAATCAGCAGCAGCGGGCGAGTGAGGTTCGCGGCCTCGTGGATGGGGGAGGTGCGGTCGTAGGCCCCGGGCTGCTGGTCCGGATGGCCTAGGTATCGCTCCTTCCAGTGCGTGTCGTACAGCCGCTGGTCGGCCACGCCCGCGCCGGAGATCGCCGCGTGAAAGACGTCAGGCCGCCGCAGTACGGCGGTCATCGCCAGCGTGCCGCCGTAGCTCCAGCCGCGGATCGCCACCCGGCCGAGATCCAGGTCCGCGCAGTGGTTCGCCGCGGCCTCGAGCGCGATGATCTGGTCCTCGAGCGGAGCGCTGACCACGTCGCCGTGAACGGTTTTCTCCCAGGCCGGACCGCGTCCCGGCGTACCGCGCCCGTCGGCCACGATGACCGCGTACCCGTTCTCGGCGAACCACTGGGCCTCGTACAGCTGGCCCGCCCGTGTCGCGAGTTGCAGCCCGGCCCCGCCGTACGGCGCCATCAAGACGGGTAAAGCCGTGCCAGGTTGGTACCACGAGGGCAGCAGGAGGGCCGTGCGGATTTCGGTTGCGCCCGCGCGAAGCCAGGTGATCCGGGGGAGGACCACCGGTTGTTCGCGGTACGACGCGATCGTGGTTCGCGCGCTGCCGCGGACCACCGTGGAGGTGTTGCCGTCGCGCTCGGTCCGCGAGGTGATGACCAACGTGCCACCCGCACGTACGCCGGTATGAATTCCCGGCGCCTCGGTCAACTGGCGTAGCTCGCCGCCGTCGTACTGCCAGAGGTGGGTCTCGGTCGGCTCGTCGCTCGCCTGGAACAAGACCGACTCGCCTTGAACGTCGAGAACGTTCCGCACCTGCAGACCCACGGGCGTTACGACTTCGCCGTCAATGACCAGCCGTCGCGTCTCCGGCTGGTCAATCGTGTGCACGAGCTTCCCGGAGTCCGTGCGAGCAGGAGTGCCCGGGATGAGTTCAACCCACGCCGGATCGGTCTGCTCGTGCAGCAACCGGGTCCGACCGCTAGCGGGATCGCCTTCGAGGACCCGCACGGTCTTCTGGTCCCGGCTCTGCACACTGAGCAACAACCCGAACTGATCCCACGAAGCCGTCGCCAGGTACTCGAAGGCCTCGTGGTCCCATTCGACCTCTACTGGCGGTTGGCCCGCGTCAAGTACGTACAGGGAGACCAAGGCGTTAGGAGTTCCCGCCGCCGGGTACGCGATCTCCCGGGGCGGCTTGGCGGGATTGGCCGGGTCTGCGATCCACCAGCGCTGCACCGGGCTCGTGTCCACCCGAGCCGCCAAGAGACGCGTGCCGTCGGGAGACCACCAGTAGCCGCGATGGCGGTCCATGGACTCCGAGGCGACGTGTTCCGCCAGACCCCAGGTCACCTCGGGCCCGTCGGGTTCGGCGTACGCCGCGTCCTTACCGTCGGCTAGTTCGACTACGCGTAAGGCGCCGTCGCTGACGTAGGCGACCCGACTACCGGACGGATCCACCTGCGGGTCGACTACCGGCCCGGGCGTTACCACCTCACGCCGTACGCCGTCTTGAAGGACTTCGAGACGGCCATTGAGGGCATACGCGACCACTCGCATGTCCTGGTCGCAGCTGTAACCGACGATGCCAGTGGCCCGTTCGCGCGCCCGCTCGCGTCGTACCCTCTCGGCCTCGGGTACGTCGCCCGCGTCCGAGGGATCCACGAGCAACCGTTCGGTGCCGCCTTCCTGGAGCCAGAGGCAGGTGGTCGGGTTCTCGCCGTCATGGGTGCGGAGGAACAACACGCGCCGGCCGTCGGGGGAGATCGTGAAGGTGCGCGGAACGCCGAGGGTGAAACGGCGGGACCGCGCGAGCTGACGGGGAAATGCCTGAATCATGTTCATAACCGAGATCCTTGGCGGCGTAGCAGCGCGATCCGGTGGGAGTGGGCTCAACCTGAGAGACGGGAGCCGGGAAAGAGAAATGGAGAACCTACGTCTCCACTTCTAGTTTACCACTCGATCAGCCGAGCCGTGTCGAGGTACGGCTTGTAGGCCGAGAGGAACGGCTCGGTGGTGACCACATTCGCCACCAGCCAGTCGCATGAGGCCTGGGCGGACGCGATGACCTCGGGCGGATAGCCGTACTTCACCTGATGCTCAGCGAACTCGTCCTCGTCGTCGATCAGCACGTCGCCGTTCCTGCGCCGCAGTACGTCGAGATCGAGGTCGACCATCGTGACCAGCTCGTCGGAGACGAACTCCACCGGTGAGGTGATGTCACAGTAGATCTCGGTCTTGGCCGGCCGCGCGTTGAAGCTCGCCGTCCACCACTGATCGCGCGGGAACAACACCACGTGCGCCTGGTCCATCACCACTGCGGGTTCGTCACCGCGCTGGCATTCGTTGCCCTCGGGCGCTCCCAGCCAAAGCCCGTGCTCGTCCTCGCCGAGCCAGGCCATCCACTCATGCCAGTGCAACGCCCCATCGAACTTCCGGTAAACCGATCTCACTCTGCGCACCCCCGAAACCTACCCCCAACCCCAGCTCACCCAGGACGCGACGGATCGGCCGCGCCGAGACCGCAGCAACAGCGGCGGCAACCACGGCAACCACGGCAACCACGGCAACAGCGGCGGCGGCCACTGCGGCAACGACGGCGGCCACTGCGACTACAGCAGCGACCACGACGGCGGCGACTGGTGGCAACCGCGGCTACTGCGCTTGGCTTGCGCCGATTGTCGCGGCGATGGCGGCCGGCAGCGGATACGGCGACTCCGCCGGCAGCTTTGACCGCGCGACATCGTGCTGGCCCACTGCGATCAGCCGGTGGATCTCCTGCACGCGCTCGGTCACGTCGTCGATGTGAACGAGCCAGCTGCTGGTGTACTCACGAGCCGCCGGCCCACTGAGACCCACCTGCAGCGAACGCCACGGAAGCGGCTCGAGCGTAAGGTCGCGTTCCGGATCCCACTGAACGCGGACCGGGCTGACCTCCTTGCGAGCAGCCCAGGTCGCGTGGTCCGGATAGATCTCGGCATCGAAATGGCTCAGGCACGCGAGGGAGAGCGCTTCTTCGAATCCGGGCCGGGTGATGCGAATGGCCAGCACGCGTTCCTGGTCGGGCTTGCTGGCCCATCCGGACCGATACATCATCCAGAGGAATGACGGCTTGATCCAGGTCATCCGTTCGAGTTTGAACGGCGTGGCCGCGAAGGTGCCGCTGGCTGCCGCCGGTACGGCGATCGCTGCGGAATAGGCCTGGTAGACGGTGACGGTGGTGTCGTCGAAGTTCGCCCGGATCTGCCGCGCGGGCGGCACGGCTGTGTCCATTGGTGGAGCTTATGCGGTGGCGGCGGACAGGGCTCGGGCTTTTGCGAGGTAGGGCTTGTAGGCCGAGGCGAAAGGTTCGGCGGTGGTGATGTTGGTGCTCACCCAGGCACAGGTCTGGCGGGCTGTCGCGACGATGTGCGAGGGGTAGTTGTACTTGACTTGATGCGCCTCGAACTCGTGTTCGTCCAGCACGTGCACCGAGCCGTCGCGCATCCGGCGGATGTCGAGGTCCAGGTCCACCGAGGTGACCGTGTTGTCGGCGAAGGTGGCCGGGGTGGCGATGTCGCAGTAGATCTCGGTCTCGTGCGGATGGTCGTTGAACAGGGCGCTCCACCACTGGTCGCGCGGGAAAAGCCGCACCCGGGTGTGGTCGACCGAAACCCATTGGCCATCGCCGCGACGGGCCTTGTCGCCGGGCAGCGAACCGACCCAGAGGCCGTGTACGTCGTGGCCGAGCACGACCGCGTCCATCTGGCGATGTGGCCTGCCGTCGTACTTGCAGAAGAGCGTCCGGACCTTCTCCATGCCGATGACTTTAGGTGACCGGCATCTCACCAAGCGACCGGGACACGGCGACTCGTCCGGATACCGGAGCGACCCGCCGCCGCCACCGCATTTCACGTCCGACCGTCGGAAACCCCGCCGCGGGCCTGACCGCTCGCGCGCTGGTGGCATCGCATTTTGCGTCCGACCGTCGGAAACCTCGGGTGGGTCTGACCGCTCGCGCGCTGGTGGCATCGCATTTTGCGTCCGACCGTCGGAAACCTGGGGTGGGCAGGGGGTGGGGCGTTGAGGTGGTGGTGGTGCGGCGCGCTTGGGGTTGCGTGGGGGTCGTCCGAACGGACAGGATCGATCGTCCGAAAGTGTGAGATCTCCCGCCGGCGAGGCCGTCGACGGGGGATTCGTTCGGGAAAGGCACGGCCACGGACATAGACTCGACCGTTCAGGGCACTGCCGCGATGGGCGGTGCTGGCAGGGTCACGACGGGTCCAGATCGTCGTGAATGCGAGCGAGGCGGAGGAGCTGGATGGGCGTGCTGGAGTCGATCGGCGAACCACGGGACCTGCGGGGCCTGACGGATCGGCAACTCGACGACCTGGCCCTGGAGATCCGCGACTTCATGGTCGAGAAGGTCTCCAAGACCGGCGGTCACCTCGGGCCGAACCTCGGCATGGTCGAGATCACGCTCGCGATGCACCGGGTCTTCGACTCGCCGCGGGACCGGTTGATCTACGACACCGGTCACCAGGCATATGTGCACAAGATCGTCACGGGCCGGGCCAAGGGCTTCGACCACCTCAAGCAGGCCGGTGGGCTCTCGGGCTATCCGAGCCAGGCCGAGTCCGAGCACGACATCGTGGAGAACTCGCACGCCTCCACCGCCTTGTCGTACGCCGACGGCCTCGCCAAGGCGTACCGGCTGCGCGGCGAAGACCGGCACGTGGTCGCGCTGATCGGCGACGGTGGCCTGACCGGTGGCATGGCCTGGGAGGCGCTGAACAACATCGCCGACGCCAAGGACCTCAAGCTCGTCATCATCGTGAACGACAACGGCCGGTCGTACAGCCCCACCGTCGGCGGTCTCGCGACGCACCTGGCGGGCCTGCGCACCAACCCGCGCTACGAGAAGATCCTGGACGTCGTCAAGACCAACCTCGGCCGCACACCGCTGGTCGGCGCCCCGATGTACGAGGTGCTGCACGGCGTGAAGAAGGGCCTGAAGGACATGGTCGCGCCCCAGGGCATGTTCGAGGATCTCGGCCTGAAATACGTCGGGCCGATCGACGGGCACGACCGCAAGGCGATGGAGACGGCGCTCACGAACGCGAAGGCCTTCGGTGGCCCGGTGATCGTGCACGCGGTGACCCAGAAGGGCTTCGGATACGGCGCCGCCGAGCAGGACGACGAGGACAACTTCCACTCGCCGGCCGCCTTCGATCCGCTGACCGGCCGGCCGACCAAGGTCAAGGGCCGCGAGTGGACCGACGTGTTCGCCGAGGAACTTGTCGCGATCGGTCATCGCCGGCCGGACGTGGTCGCGATCACCGCCGCGATGCTCTATCCGACCGGGCTGAACAAGTTCGCGGACGCCTTTCCCGACCGGACCTTCGACGTCGGCATCGCCGAGCAGCACGCGGTCACCAGTGCCGCGGGCCTCGCGATGGGCGGGCTGCATCCGGTGGTCGGCCTCTACGCCACGTTCCTGAACCGGGCCTTCGACCAGGTCCTGATGGACGTCGCCCTGCACAAGTGCGGCGTGACCTTCGTGCTCGACCGTTCGGGCGTGACCGGTAGCGACGGCCCGAGCCACAACGGCATGTGGGACATGTCGATCCTGCAGCTGGTGCCCGGCCTGCGGCTCGCCGCGCCTCGCGACGGCGCGCGCCTGGTCGAGTTGCTGAACGAGGCCGTCGACGTCGACGACGCCCCGACCGTGCTGCGGTTCGCCAAGGGCGCGGTTTTTGCCGACATCGAGGCGATCGACCGGGCCGGGGACTGCGACATCCTGGCCGCGACCGGCAAGGACGTGCTGCTGATCGGCGTCGGGTCGATGGCCGCCACCGCGGTGGACGTGGCCGAGCGCCTCGGCGCGCAGGGCTTCGGCGTGACCGTGGTGGATCCGCGCTGGGTGAAGCCGGTCGACCCCGCGTTGATCGATCTCGCGGCGGAGCACCGGTTCGTGGTCACCATCGAGGACAACGGCCGCGTGGGTGGTTGCGGTGCCGCGATCGCCCAGGTGTTGCGCGACGCGGGCGTTTCGACACCGATCCGCGACTTCGGTATTCCGCAGCGCTTCCTCGATCACGCGCCACGCCCGACCGTGCTGGCCGAAATCGGCCTCACCGGGCAGGCGCTGGCCCGCGACATCATCGAGCTGATCGCCAGCCACGGCGAGGACGGTCCCGAGCAAGCCACCCAACCGGGTACGCCGTCCCGCGGCGCCTCCGGGGCCTGATCTCGAGGTCCCGCCGGTGACGCCTGACCGGTCGACCTCAGCGTCGACACCGCCTCCGGTCCGTGGGCGACACACGTCCGCGGGCCGTCGGCGGTCACGCCCGCCACGCCGCCGTACGAGGGCCCTGCCGGTCCTGCTGCTGCTCGTGGTGGCGATCCTGGCCGCGGGCGGCCTGGTCTGGCGGGAGCTGCAGGAACCGACGGCGCAGGCCTCTGAGAACAAGCCGGCCGCTCCCGGCCCGGACGTGCAGCTGCGCTCCGCCGAGGTGGACCGGGTGCTGATCCGCCGGGCCAAGGCCGTACTGGCGAAGGACTCCACCGCCTTCGTGGCGGATATCGATCCGGCCGACAAGGAGTTGCTGGCCGAGCAGCGGATCCTCTTCGACAACCTGGTGCAGTTCGGCTTCAGCCGGCTGAGCTATCACCAGAAGCGCGAGCAGTTCGACCAGACCCTGATCGAGCGGCACGGCCCCACGACGTACGCCGTCCAGGTGGTGATGATCTACCAGATCAAGGGCATCAACCGGCTGCCCGTGCGGACCCTGGTCGGTTACGTCTTCGTGCAGCGGCCCGACGGCAAATGGGTGATCACCGATGACGACGATCTCGACCGCGCCTTGCCGCGCGGCTCCCACCACGAGGCCTGGGACGTCGGGCCCGTCCTGGTCCAGCGTGCGCCGCGAGTTCTCATCGTGGTCGAGCGCGGGCAGACCGAGCTGGCCGCCAACCTGCTCACAGAGGCCTCCAGTGCGGTCAGGACGGTCACAAAACGCTGGCCGGGCGGCTGGATCGGGGCGGGCGTAGTCATCGCCGTAGATGACCCGATAGTCCGTGGCGCCGACTACAGCGTGGAGCGCAACGCCGAGGACGCGCTAGCGATGGCGACCTGGGTCTACCGCACGCTGCCCGGCGAGGTCACCACCGAGGGCGAACGCGCCGACTCGTACGTCGTGGTCAACCCGCGCAACCGGGGCCGCCTCGACACCCGCAGCCTCGCGCACGAGTTCATCCATGTGGCCGCCGCCCGGTACGGCGCCCACGCGCCGCGCTGGCTGGTCGAGGGTGTCGCGACGTACGTCGAGTACCTGCCGATGGCGGGGGAGCGGGACCTCGCTCTGGACGCGTATCGCGCGATGGTCCGGACGAAGTACCTCGCGAAGGCCAAGGCGCTTCCGGCGGATTCGACGTTCTTCGCCCGCTCCAGTAGCTCGTATCCGCTCAGCTGGCTGGCCGCCGATTACCTGTTCAGCAAGCACGGACCGACCGAGGTGGCCACGCTCTACCAGGAGCTCGCGGCGCTCGGTTTCAGCCAGAACGCGCGCGACCGGATCATGCTCGAACACGTCGGCGTGACCGAGGTGGGCCTGTTCCGGGCACTTCGGAATCAGCCCAACACGTAGTACCCGCTCCACAGGAACCCGGCTGTCCAGTAGGGTGGCCGGGCAGTTGACGGGCGGACCGGAGGACATCGACCCGAAGTGAGCGTCAAACCCCCCATGGCCGACACCTCCGGCGGACCATCGAAGACCACCACGGCAGCCCATGGGCCGCGCCGCTGGATCGGGCTCGTGGCCGCGGTTGCCCTTGCCGGTGGTGGCGTCGTCTACGCCGTGCACGATCGTGGCGACGCGCCGCCCACGACCACCGCCACCCAGCGTCGTACGCAGGCTCCCAGCGCGGCCCAGTTGGCCGAGACCGCTCGCCGTACCGCCATCGACGCGATCCTGGCCCGTCGTGCGGCGGCGGTTCAGCGAGGCGACGAGAAGGCCTTCCTGCAGGACATCGACCCGAGCGAGGTCGGCCTGCGCCGGGCCCAGCAGACCCTGTTCGCGAACCTGGTCGAGCTCGGTTTCCGGCGGCTCGAATACCTGCAGGCCGAGGAACGTTTCGACCAGGTCGTGATCAAGAATCACGGCCCGTCGGCGTACCTGGTCCGGATCGTGATGCGCTACCAGATCGCCGACGTGGACGCCGTACCGGTCTCGACCGAGTTGGGGTACACCTTCGCCCGGCGGGCCAACCGCTGGTACCTGGTGGACGACAACGATCTCGACCTGGACCTCGGCCCGTCCGCCCATCGCGAGCCGTGGGACCTCGGCAGGATCGAGGTGCACCGCGGTCCGCGCGTCCGCGTCGTGGTCGAGAAGGGCGATACGAAACGCGCCCGCCTGATCGTGGCCGAGGCCAAGGAGGCTCTGGCCGAGGTCGGCAAGTACTGGCCGCTGCCGTGGACCGGAACCGTGCTGGTGGTCGCGCTGGACGAGACCGAGGTCCGCGACGCGCGGTTCGCCGACGAGGACATCGAGTCGGCCGCGAGTGCCACCTCCACCTTCGCGGAGATGCCGGGTGAGGTCACCGCCGAAGGCAAGATCGGCGGCGCGTACGTCGTAGTGAACCCGGCCGAACGCGACCGGGTCGACGAGATCCTGCTGTCGCATGAGTTCACCCACGTCGCGACGGCCCGCCTCGGCGGATACGAGCCGCTCTGGCTGGCCGAAGGTGCCGCGGAGTACGTCTCGTGGAGCGGCGTCGAGGCGGTCAGCGGTCCCAACGAGGTGCTCGAGTGGGAGGCCGACGTGATCCGCGACGCGATGCCCGCGCTGCAGTCGTTGCCGACCGACGCCGGTTTCTACGACAAGTCCGGCGACGTGTACGGCGTGAGCTGGCTGGCGGTCCGCTTCCTGATCAAGGAGGTCGGTATCGAGAAGGTGGCCCAGCTCTACACCGAGATCGCCCGCGACGGCATCAACCAGATCTCGCGGGACCGCATCCTCACGGCGCAGACGGGGTACACCGAAGCCAGCCTCTGGCTCGCGCTGAAGAAGTACCAACCAGAACGTTGAGGATCCGCGCGGCCGTTTGACCTCCTCGGTCGCACGGTTCAGAGTCGGAGGAGGTTTCCGTCCGACCGAGGAGGCGTAGATGAGTCTGCTGCGAACCAAGACGATCGAGCAATCGATCGCGGATACCGACGAGCCGGAGTACCAGCTCAAGAAACGCCTCACCGCCCTCGACCTGACCGTCTTCGGAATCGGCGTCATCATCGGGGCCGGCATCTTCACCCTGACCGGCCGGGCCGCGAAGGAGTTCGCCGGCCCGTCCATCGCGATCTCGTTCGTGCTGGCCGCCATTTGCTGTGGACTGGCGGCCCTTTGTTATGCCGAGTTCTCCTCGACCGTGCCGGTGTCCGGTTCGGCGTACACGTTCTCGTACTTCTCCCTGGGCGAGATCTTCGCGTGGATCATCGGCTGGGACCTGCTGCTGGAATTGATGCTCGGGGCAAGCGTTGTGGCCCAGGGCTGGTCCGCCTACGCGGAGTTGTTCCTGCAGCAGATCGGTCTCGGCTGGCCGGAGTCGATCGGCTCGGAGAGCAGCGTCAATGTGCTGGCGATGTTGCTCGTGCTCGTGCTGACGGCGCTCGCGACGGCCGGTATCAAGGAGTCGATGCGGGTCAACCTGGTGCTGGTCGCGATCAAGCTGTTCATCGTGCTGTTCGTGATCGTCGCGGGCTTCTTCTATGTCAAGGGCTCGAACCTGACGCCGTTCATCCCGCCGGGTGTACCGGCCGAGTCGGGTGAGGTCGAGATCACCACGCCGTTGTTCCAGGCGTTGTTCGGCGTGGCTCCGTCGACGTTCGGCGTCAGCGGTCTGATCGCGGGCGCTTCGCTGGTGTTCTTCGCGTTCATCGGATTCGACGTTGTCGCGACGACGGCCGAGGAGGCGAAGAACCCGCAGCGCGATCTGCCCCGCGGCATTCTTGGTTCGCTCGCGATCTGCACCGTGCTGTACGTGCTGGTCTGCATCGTCATCACCGGTATGCAGAACTACACCGACATCTCCGCGAACGCCGCCCTGGCGACGGCATTCGAGAACGTCGGCCGCCCGGGCTTCGCCACGCTGATCGCCGCCGGCGCGGTGGCGGGTCTGACCACGGTGGTGCTGACGCTGATGATCGGTGCCGCCCGGGTCGTGTTCGCGATGAGCCGGGACCACCTGGTGCCGCCGTCACTTGGCAAGACCCACCCGGTCTGGGGTACGCCGTACCGCCTGACGATCGGCATCGGCGTTCTGGTGGCGCTGGTCGCCGGATTGACCCCGATCGGCAAGCTTGAGGAAATGGTCAACATCGGCACGCTTGCCGCGTTCACGGTGGTGTCGATCGCGGTACCGCTGCTGCGGCGCAAGCGGCCGGACATCCAGCGCGCGTTCAAGGTCCCGCTGAACCCGGTGCTGCCGATCATCTCGGCGCTGATCTGCGTCTACCTGATGCTGAACCTGTCGATCGAGACCTGGCTCCGCTTCGGCGTCTGGATGCTGCTCGGATTCGTCGCCTACTTCATCTACGGCTACAAACGAAGCCGCGTAGGCCGCGAAGAATCCGAACACCGCAACATCCCCGCCTAACGGGCGACCTGTGCACGACCCTCCCGCGAGCGGACGCGTCCACTCGCGGGAGGGTCGTTGGCGTTCAGTCGCCGCAGTCCGTCCTGTCGCTGCTCGCGAAGTCGAGGACCGGCGCGATCAATCCCTGATCTCGTTCCACTGGATGCTGCATCGGGTGGGGGAGCTGCAGATCTGGATTCGGATTCGGTTGACGCCGCCAGGCAAGTCGGGATCACCGAGGGTGAAGTTGACCTCGGCGGTACGTGCGGGCACGGTGCTTGTCGCGGAGTCGATCTTCGTCGAATTGGCGAAAGCATCCCAGCGGACCGTCGCGATGCCGCCGGCAACGTTGTTGGTGATGTCAGCGGCCACCTTGGAGGTCCGGTTGCCCCATTCGATGTGTCCGGCCACGCACATGCTGGCCGCCTGGTCGACGCAGACCCTGAACCAGTCGAAGTCCCACTGTGCTGTGGCCGAGGCAGGCGACTGTCCGCCTGTCACGGCGACGACTACTGCGGTGGCAGCGGTTGCCACAGCTCTACGAACGCTATTTCCCATCGCCGAATCTCCTCCAACAGGCCGTCAAGGTCGCAGCCAAGTCTGAGGTTCCCGCCCTGGCCTGGCCAGCGAACTGCAGGAACTTGCAGCCCCAGCAAGAGATACGGTCTGCCTTCGCCGCGAATACCGTCCGCGCCGGTGGAGCTTCGGGGCCAGTGCTGATCGGGCTTGGTGTTCACCCCTGTGGGGGAATGACGCTGGGGGTCGGAGCGGGCTTCCGGCGCCGCACCGACCCCCAGCGGTTCGAGGGAACTGCCGGCCCCCGCTAGAGAGCCGGCAGTAGGTGGAACTATGCGGGGCTGGCCACGCCCTTCGGGAGGAAGCGTTGGCCGGTCACCTTTTCGGAGATGCCGGAGCGGTCCAGGTACGGCGTGATGCCGCCGAGGTGGAACGGCCAGCCGGCGCCCAGCAGCATGCACAGGTCGATGTCGTGCGGTTCGGCGACAACACCTTCGTCGAGCATGATGCGGATCTCCTCCGCGAGGGCGGCGAGCACCCGGGCGCGCAGGTCTTCCGCGGTGGACGACTTGTCGCCGACGGTCACGATGGCCTCGACCTCCGGATCGACCGACGGCTTGCCCTCGGCGCTCCAGACGTAGAACGAGCTCTTGCCCGCGGCAACAACCTTCGCAAGGTTCTCCGACACCTGGTACCGGTCCGGGTAGGCCTTGTGCATCGTCTCGGCCACGTGCAGCGCGACGGGCAGACCGACCAGCTGCAGCAGGACGAACGGCGGCATCGGCAGACCGAGGGCCATCAGCGCCTTGTCGGCCGCCGGAATCGGCGTACCCTCGTCGACCGCCGCGCTGACCTCACCGAGGAAGCGCGTCAGCAGCCGGTTCACGACGAACGCGGGCGCGTCCTTCACCAGCACGCAGGACTTCTTCAGGCCCTTGCCGACGGCGAACGCGGTCGCCAGCGTGGCGTCGTCGGTCTGCGCGGCCCGGATGATCTCGAGCAGTGGCAGCACCGCGACCGGGTTGAAGAAGTGGAAGCCGACCACCCGCTCCGGGTGCTGCAGATCCGCCGCCATCTCGGTGATCGACAGCGACGAGGTGTTCGTCGCGAGAATCGCGTCGGGCCGGATGATCTTCTCCAGGTCCGCGAAGATCGACTTCTTCAGCGCGAGCTCCTCGAACACCGCCTCGATCACGAAGTCGGCGTCCGCGAACACCTGCCGGTCGACCGAACCCGAGACCAGCGCCTTGAGCTGGTTCGCCTTGTCCGACTTCACCCGGCCCTTCGCCAGCAGCTTGTCGATCTCACCGTGTACGTAACCGACACCGCGGTCGACCCGCTCCTGGTCGAGGTCCGTCAGTACGACGGGTACCTCGAGGCGGCGCGCGAACAGCAGTGCGAGCTGGCCCGCCATCAGACCGGCGCCGACCACGCCCACCTTGGTGATCGGGCGGGCAAGCGACTTGTCCGGTGCACCCGCGGGCCGCTTGGCGCGCTTGTTCACCAGGTCGAACGCGTACAGCCCGCTGCGCAGTTCCTCGCTCATGATGAGGTCGGCGAGCGCCTCGTCCTCGGCGGCGAAACCGCGGTCGCGGTCGTTGTCCTTCGCGGCGGCGATGAGGTCCAGCGCGCGGTACGGCGCGGGGGCGGCGCCGCTGACCTTGGCGTCCGCGAAGGCCTTGCCGCGGGCAACGGCCGCGTCCCAGGCGTCGCCACGGTCGACCTCGGGGCGCTCGACGACGATCTCGCCGGTGAGCACCTTCGATGCCCAGAGCAACGACTGCTCGAGGAAGTCGGCCGGCTCCAGCAGCACGTCACCGATGCCGAGCTTCACGGCGGCCGGACCGCTGAGCATCTTGTTCTGGTTCAGGGCGTTCTCGACGATGACCGTGACGGCCTTGTCGGCGCCGATCAGGTTCGGCAGCAGGAAGTTGCCGCCCCAGCCCGGAATCAGGCCGAGGAAGACCTCGGGCGTCGACAGCATGCCCGCCGCGGCCGAGATGGTCCGGTACGTCGCGTGCAGCGCCACCTCGAGACCGCCGCCGAGCGCGACACCGTTCACGAACGCGAACGACGGCTTGCCGCCATCGACCAGCTTGCGCATCACGCCGTGGCCGATCCGGCCGAGGTTGAGCGCCTGCTCGCGGTCGACCAGCTTCGGTACGCCGGTGAGGTCCGCGCCGGCCGCCAGGATGAACGGCTTACCGGTGACGCCGATCGCCTTCACTTCGTCGCGGGCCAGCGCCGCGTCGATGGCGGTGTTGAGGTTCGCCAGGCCCTTGGGGCCGAAGGTGTTCGGCTTGGTGTGGTCGTGCCCGTTGTCCAGCGTGATCAGCGCGAGAATGCCGGCACCACCGGGCAGTACGACGTCCCGCGACGGGGCGAGCGTGACGACCTCGTCGGTCTCGATCGCGACGGCCTCGTCGATCAGGTTCTGCAGGTCGGTCATGCTGCTCATCCCTTGTTTCCCTGGTAGTTGGGGTTCTCCCAGATCACCGTGCCGCCCATGCCGAGACCGACGCACATCGTGGTCAGGCCGTAGCGGACCTCCGGGCGCTGCTCGAACTGCTTCGCCAGCTGAACCATCAGCCGCACGCCGGACGACGCCAGCGGGTGACCGAAGGCGATCGCGCCGCCGTACGGGTTGACGCGGCTGTCGTCGTCGGCGATGCCGTAGTGCTCCAGGAAGGCCAGCACCTGTACGGCGAACGCCTCGTTCACCTCGAACGCCTGGATGTCGTCGATCGTCAGACCGGCCATCTTCAGGGCCTTCTCGGTCGCCGGGACCGGGCCGATGCCCATCACCTCGGGCTCGACACCCGCCCAGCCGTACGAGACAAGCTTCATCTTCGGCGTCAGGCCAAGCTCTTCGGCGGCGTCCGCGGAGGCGATGATCGAGGCGGTCGCGCCGTCGTTGATACCGGCCGAGTTACCCGCGGTGATCCGGCCGTGCGGGCGGAACGGCGTCTTCAGCTTGGCGAGATCCTCGAGCGTGGTGCCCGGGCGCATCGGCTCGTCGGTGGTCGCGAGACCCCAGCCCTGCTCGGCGGAGCGGATCGCGATCGGCACCAGGTCCGGCTGGATCAGCCCGTTGGCGTAGGCCTTCGCGGCCTTCTCCTGCGAGGCCACCGCGAACGCGTCCGTGCGGGCCTTGGTGATGCTGGGGTAGCGGTCGTGCAGGTTCTCCGCGGTGGAGCCCATCACCAGCGCCGACGGATCGACCAGCTTCTCGGCGATGATGCGCGGGTTCGGGTCGACGCCCTCGCCCATCGGGTGGCGGCCCATGTGCTCGACGCCACCGGCCACGGCCACGTCGTATGCGCCGAAGGCGATGCCGGACGCGGCGGTGGTGACGGCGGTCATCGCGCCGGCACACATGCGGTCGATGGAGTAGCCGGGCGTGGTCTTCGGCAGACCGGCCAGCAGCGCGGCGGTCCGGCCGATCGTCAGGCCCTGGTCGCCGATCTGGGTGGTGGCGGCGATGGCCACCTCGTCGACGCGCTCCGGCGGCAGCGACGGATTACGCCGCAGCAGCTCACGGATGCACTTGATCACCAGGTCGTCGGCGCGCGTCTCGGCGTACTGGCCTTTGGCCTTGCCGAACGGGGTGCGCACACCGTCGACGAACACGACATCGCGGATCTCTCGGGGCACAAGGCCCTCCTCGTCTGAACGGGTGGGAAGCAGCCCTAGGCTACCCGCCGGTAACACCTTCGCCAAAGCACCGGCCGCTGTGCCGCTGCTCACAGCTCGTGACAACCCCGTAAACCCGGCTCCGAAACATGGCGTGTCAGCGCGATCGGGCGCATCCTGGCTGAAGGAGAACCTCTTTGGAGCGCCTCATGAACAACCTGAAGAACACGGTTAACCTCGACCTGGCCATGCCGATCCTGTCGCGTGGCAAGCACCGGAATCCCCGCAAGGGGGCCTGTTTCATGGAGTTCGCGTCGTATCTGGCGGGGGAGCCGTGGTCGGACCACCCCTCCTGTACGCATCCACTGCTGGCCGCCGTCGCCCGCGACGTGAACGACTGCACCACCGACGCCAACCGCAATCGCCTCGCGCCGCTGATCCCGTCGGTGATCGGCCTGACCACCGACGACCCGCGGCTCTCAGCGCGCGTCACCACAAGAACCCTGTGGATCGCCCTGCCCGTGGTCTCGCAGGAACGCCAGCACATCCTGGCCGTGGCGCTGCTGGTATCCGAGCAGGTCCTCGCGGAGCTGGAGGGGCGGCCTGCGCACAGCCTGCGGCCCGAGTCGGCTTCGGCGCTCGCGCAGGTACCGGCCGCGGCGAGGTGGGCCCGCTCGTTCACGGCCCGCCCGCACCGGGGCAGACCCGATTACGCGAAGCGGACCGCGCCACGGGCGATCGCCTGCGCCGTGGAAGGCATCGCCCAGGCCTGCATCCCGAACCCGGACAACCTGCTGTACGACGTACTCGCGGCAGCCATCGCGGAATGCGAGGCCCTCCGGCCCGGGCGGCACGCCGCGTCGCCGGCTCAGCCCGTGGAGGTTGATACGTCGGTTCGTGGGTGAGCGTTCGGTGGCAACCGACACGCTGGTTCGTGGTTGAGCCGAGGCGCGTCGTACGCTGCGAGCATGGGCTCTGACGCGGCTGGCGCCACGGTTATCGGGATCGAGGCGGAGTCGGGCAGCATGCCGGCCCATCTCTGGCTGCCGCCGGGCGGTACCGGCCCAGGACTGTTGCTGCTGCAGGAGATCTTCGGCGTCTCGCCGTACATCCGTGAGCGCGCGGCGGACCTTGCCGCGCTCGGATATGTCGTGATCGCTCCGGAGATCTACTGGCGGCTGGACGACACCGAGCTGGACGAGAGTGCGGCGGATCTGGTCGACAAGGCCGCGGGGATCTTGACGCGGCTCGACTGGGATACGGCGGTCACGGATGCGGCGGTGGCGTTCGAGCACCTGCGTGGTCGGTTGGAGGTGACCGGTGGCGCTGGGTTGGTCGGGTTCTGCTTTGGTGGCGGATTGGCGTTCAACGTCGCGGCTGTGACGTCGCCGGATGTGCTGGTCAGTTACTACGGATCGGCGCTGCCGAATTTGCTGGAGCTGGCGCCTCGGGTGACTGCGGTCAGCCTGCATCACTTCGGGACGGCCGACACATATATCGATCTGGAGACCGTCGAGCGGATTCGCGCCGCTGTGACGGGGAATCCGGAGACCGAGTTCTTGTTGTACGAGGGCGCGGGGCATGCCTTCGATAACCCGCTCCCGATGTTCCACCATCCGGAAGCGTCCCGGCAGGCTTGGGCGCGGACGACCGAGTTTCTTAAGAAGCACCTACCCCTCGACTGATCGGATTTCCATGTCTCTGTACGACATTCCGCTGCACACGCTGACGGGTGAGAACACCAGCCTGACCGAGTACAAGGGCAAGGCCCTGCTGGTGGTCAACGTGGCCTCCCGGTGCGGGGCGACGCCGCAGTACAGCGGGCTGGAGCGGATCCAGCAGCAGTACGCGGAGCGCGGGTTCACCGTGTTGGGCGTGCCATGCAACCAGTTCGGCGGGCAGGAGCCGGGTACGGCGGAGGAGATCGCGACGTTCTGCTCGACCACGTACGGCGTGAGCTTCCCGTTGCTGGAGAAGGCGGACGTGAACGGGCCGGACCGGAGCCCACTGTTCGCCGAACTGACCCAGGCAGCCGACGCCGAAGGCCAGGCGGGCGACGTCCGCTGGAACTTCGAGAAGTTCCTGGTCTCCCCAGCCGGGGAGGTAGTAGCCCGCTTCCGCACCCCGGTAGACCCCGAATCCCCCGAGGTCGTAACCGCCATCGAATCCACCCTGCCGAACTAACGCGAACCTTCCGCTAGGCCGCCTTGGCGGATACGTCGGCCGCCGCCACGACGACTGTGCGCCGGCTCCCGACGCTGCGTCGATTGGTGCCACTCCGTACGGCGGTACAGGTGGTCGCCGACCTAGGCGGGTGAATTCGGGGCAATCGTCGCCGGCCCGGCTCGAAGCGCCGAAGCCGGTGGAACCGTGGTCACCCGTCCCCCTGAGTTCTTCCGAATTGTGAGGTCGGTTCGGGCCGCGTCAAGGGTTGGGAATCACCTGGCGGTGACGCTGCGCGCCCTTGACGCGGCCCGAACCGACCAAAGGTGGCAGCTATCAGGGGACGGGTGAGGTCTGGCCGGGTTTCGGGTGTCTCGCACGCTCCGCGTCGGGGTTGCCGTGAGGCCGCGCGGGACTGCCGCACGTCCGCGTCGGGGTTGCCGTGAGGCCGCGCGGGACTGCCGCACGTCCGCGTCGGGGTTGCCGTGAGCTCCGCGCGGGACTACTGCACGCTCCGCGTCGGGGTTACGCGTCATGAGGTGGAGTTGTTCCGCTCCTTGGGTGGGTTGTTCCGTGCCGTGGGTTTGGATGGTGCTCAAGGGCGACACGTTGGTGCGGTCGCGGGCATTCCGAAGGCCAATGCCGACTTTTTGCGCGACTACCCGGTTGCAACCGGGTAGTCGCGCAACAACTCGGCAGCGGGCAAACCAAACCCCGGTAGCCGCGCAAAACCCCGGCAGCCGCGCAAACCCCGGCAGCCGCGCAAACCCCGGCAGCCGCGCAAACCCCGGCAGTCGCGCAAACCCCGGTAGCCGCGCTAAAGCCCGGTAGCCGGGCCGAACGCCGGTAGCCGCGCGAAACCCCGGTCGCCGGGCGAAAGAGGCCTACGATCTGAGAGTGGCTGGCCACTCCCGAGGTGGGTTAGCCACTCGGATTCCGGGGTGGTAACCCACCTGCGCGGTGGCTGTGATGTCCAGGCCGGCGCGGCGGTAGGTGAAACCAGGCGCATCAGCCGGAGACCTCGCCCGCAGACCTGATACGTAGTGCGACCGGCGAGACGTCAGGCCGCAAAGGTCCGCAACATCGGCAAGCCGAAGCGTGGGTCGCTCAGGCCGGGTCGACGAGTGGGGGAGCGTCGTCGGGCTCGGGCGACGGGGGTGGGGTTTGGGCGGGTTTGGTGGCTAGGGCATCGGTGAGGGTTTCCGCGGTCAGGGCGATCTGCCAGGGGCGGGCGCCGTGGGTGCGGAGGAACTCGGTGAAGACGGCCAGATCCGCGTCGGCCGGTGGAGACCAGGCGAGGCGGCGGATGGTGTCGGGGGAGAGCAGGTTCTCGGTGGGGAGGCGGTGCTGCTCGGCGATCTCGCTGACCCCGGCGCGCGCGGCGGACAACCGTGCGGCCGCGTCGGGGTCGCGGTCGGCCCAGGCACGTGCCGGCGGCGGGCCGTCGTACCGGGCGCCTTGCTTCGGGAGCTCCGAGTCGGGCAGGCGGCGAGCGTGGTCGATCGCCTCCCACCAGACGCGCATGTGCCGGTGGGCGCCGCGGCCTTTGAAGGCGGTGAGGCGTTGCAGGGTGTCTCGGTCGGCCGGGATCGCGGCGGCGGCCTCGACGATCGCGGAGTCGGGCAGGATCCGGCCGGGGGAGATGTCGGCCTTGGCGGCGATTTGGTCGCGGGCTTCCCACAAGGCGCGTACGACGGCTAGGCCGCGGCGGTTGCGGATGCGGTGCATGCCGGAGGTACGGCGCCAGGGGTCGGGCTTCGGCTCCTTCGGCGGGGCCTGGAGGATCGCGGCGAACTCCTGCTGGGCCCATTCCCATTTGCCGTCGCGGCGGAGTTCGGCCTCGATCGCGTCGCGCAGTTCGATCAGCATCTCGACGTCGAGCGCGGCGTACACCAGCCAGGGGGCGGGCAGCGGCCGCGTTGACCAGTCGGCCGCCGAGTGCTCCTTGCGCATCCGGTAGCCGAGTACTTCGCTCACCAGGGAGGCCAGACCGACCTTGGGGTAGCCGAGCAGGCGGCCGGCGAGTTCGGTGTCGAAAACCGTGCGCGGCACCATGCCGACCTCGGCCAGGCAGGCCAGGTCCTGGTTCGCGGCGTGAATGATCCACTCGGCGTCGATGATCGCGTCGCCGAGGGCGGACAGATCACCGAACGGGATCGGGTCGACCAGCGCGGAGCCGGAACCGGCCCGGCGCAGTTGGACCAGGTAAGCGCGGTGTGAGTAGCGGTAGCCGGAGGCGCGTTCGGCGTCGACTGCGACCGGGCCGCTGCCACCGCGGAAGGCCTCGATCACCTCGGCCAGTTCAGGGGCGGTCTCGACCACGTCGGAGAGGCCGTCGCGCAGTTCCAGCAGCGGCAGTTCGACGGTCGGGTCCTCGGGAACCTCGGCAGCCAGGATCGTGGGTTCGTTGTCAGCCTGGCTCATCGGCCCCGCTGACCGCGCCGGGTCGGCATCGCGACCACTCCCGGCGGAACCGGCGGCAGCCCAGCCGCCGTACACAGCACGTCACCCCAGGCCTCGACGTGCGAGGTCACGTCGACCTCGTCACCGGGCTCGACGGCCACGCTCCAGGACGCGCGGATCTCGATCTCCGCCGTCGCCTCATCGTCGGCCATGCCGCCGAAACTCTCCGAAACCACGCGGGTGACGGTACCGCTCGGCGCAAGGTAGTGCGCACCGTGGTCGGCCAGCGCCTCCATCAGCCAGGTCCAGCCGACGCCGCCGAGCAGCGCGTCGGTGACCATCTCGGGCTCGACCGCGGCCCGGACGTACGCGACACAGCGGAAGGTGGATTGCCAGGCGTCGTTGCCGGCCGGGTCATAGAGCAGCACCAACCGGCCGGTGGCGACATCGTCACCCTCGACGGTCACATCGGCACTGACCGCGGCCGCGTGCGGTGCTATCCGCTGCGGCGCGGGCATCTCCTCGACGAACACTTCGGGCCGGAACCGCGCCCCGCGCAGTTGCGTCAAAGCCTCGGCGAACTCGGCGGGGGGCGCGTCGACCTGCTTGCGGGCACCCATGCTTCGCAGCC
Organism: Kribbella deserti; assembly: GCF_042434725.1. Taxonomy (NCBI): domain Bacteria; kingdom Bacillati; phylum Actinomycetota; class Actinomycetes; order Propionibacteriales; family Kribbellaceae; genus Kribbella; species Kribbella deserti. The sequence continues at coordinate 410,010 of NZ_JBHLTC010000018.1, forward strand.
TACGGCCGATCACTCTCCGACGCCGATGGCGACGCGCCGGAAAGTATGTTCAGGCATGGGATCATGGCGGGTGTGTCCTTGCCTTCACCAACTGCGATCACACCCACCGGCGCCCAGCACGGCTCCGATTCACCGACCACCGACCTGACGCGTTCTGCCTTTCTGTTGGCGGCCCGGGGCGAACCGGTACCGCACACCCCGATCTGGTTCATGCGCCAGGCGGGTCGCTCACTGCCCGAATACCGAGCGATCCGCGAGGGCACGACGATGCTCGAGTCGTGTATGCGGCCCGACCTCGTCGTGGAGATAACGCTGCAGCCTGTTCGCCGTTACGGCGTCGACGCGGCGATCTTCTTCTCCGACATCGTGCTGCCGCTGAAGGCGGTCGGCGTGGACCTGGAGATCAAGCCCGGCGTCGGTCCGGTGGTGGCTCAGCCGGTGCGGTCGGCCGACGATCTCGACGCGATCCGCCCGGTGACACCCGCGGACGTCTCGTATGTGACCGAGTCGGTGCAGGAGCTCGTGCGGCAGCTGGGCGGGACCCCGCTGATCGGGTTCGCCGGAGCGCCGTTCACCGTCGCGTCGTACCTGGTCGAGGGGGGGCCGAGCAAGGATCACGCCAAGACCAAGGCCCTGATGCACGGCGACCCGGAGCTTTGGCACGCGCTGGCCGACCGGCTGGCCGACGTCGCGATCGCCTATCTGTCCGTGCAGGTCGAGGCGGGCGCGTCCGCGATCCAGCTGTTCGACTCGTGGGCGGGGGCGCTGTCGCCGCGCGACTACACCGAGTTCGTGCTGCCGCATTCGGCCAAGGTCTTCGATGCCCTCTCGACGTACGGCGTACCGCGCGTGCACTTCGGTGTGAACACGGGTGAGCTACTGCCGTTGATGAGTGCTGCCGGGGCGGATGTCGTCGGCGTCGACTGGCGGGTTCCGCTCGACGAGGCCGTCCGTCGGATCACCGCGGACGGATCTGCCGCCAAGCCTGTGCAGGGCAATCTCGATCCGGCCCTGCTGTTCGCGGGCGAGGGCCCGTTGGTCGCTGAGATCGAGCGGATCCTTGCCGAGGGCAAGGCCGCGCCCGGGCACATCTTCAACCTCGGTCATGGCGTACCGCCGAACGCGGATCCCGACGTTCTGCTGAAGGTGGTCCAGACCGTTCACGCGAAATCCGCCCGATGACCGGGCCACAGGTCCCGCACGTTGTCATCGTCGGCGGCGGCATCAGCGGTCTGACCGCGGCGCACGCGCTGGCGACTGGGAACAACCCGCCGCGCATCACCGTGCTGGAGGGATCGCCCCGGCTCGGCGGCAAGCTCGCGGGCGACGTACTCGAGGGCATTCCGGTCGACCTGGGCGCCGAGTCGGTTCTGGCCCGCCGGCCCGAGGGTGTCGACCTGATCAAGGCGGTTGGGCTCGGAGGCGAACTGGTCCATCCGGCGACGACCAAAGCGGGTTTGTGGGTCGGCGACGGCATTCACGCCATCCCGCCGACCGTGATGGGTGTTCCCGCCGAGGCGGGCGCGGTCGCGGACGTGCTCGGGCCGGATGCGGCCGCGCGGGTGGCCGCGGAGGCGGGCCTGCCCGCGCCGGGGCTGACCGAAGATGTCTCCATCGGCCGGTACGTCGCCGAGCGCATGGGGCAAGCCGTCACGGACAAGCTGGTGGATCCGCTCCTCGGCGGGGTCTACGCCGGTCGCGCGGAGGACATCTCGCTCGCAGCGGCGGTCCCGGACCTGTTCGCCCGTCTAGCCGACGCGCCGTCGGTACTGGCGGCCACGGCGGATATGCAGGCCGCAGGCAAGAAGCGCGCGCCCGGGCCGGTATTCGCAGGTGTAAGGGGTGGCGTCCACAAGCTCATCACTGCGCTCGCCGACGACCTCAAGGCTCGGGGCGTCGAGATCCAGACCAAGACGACCGTACGGCGCGTGTCGCGCGCGGCGCAGGGTTTCACGCTTGAGACCGGTCCGGCCGTCGCGCCCGTCTTGGTCGAGGCCGATGCGGTTGTAGTGGCTGCACCGGCTCTACCCGCCAGCCGGATGCTTGCCGACGTGGTCCCGTCGGCAACCGCGGAACTGGCTTCGGTGGAGTACGCGAGCATGGCGATCGTCACCCTGGCTGTACGGCGTGAGGCCTGGCCGGAGGGCGCGAGCGGTTCCGGCTTCCTAGTGCCGTCGGTCGAGGGCCGAACGATCAAGGCGTCGACGTATAGCCACGCCAAGTGGGAGTGGAGCCGCGAGGCCAGCGGCGACCTTTTAGTCCTTCGGGCCTCGGTGGGACGCCTAGGCGAGGAATACGTCCTGCAGCGGTCCGACGAGGAACTAGTCGCCCTAGCCGCGTCAGACCTGCGCAAGGCCATTGGCCTGGATACGCCGGTGGTGGCGTCGCTAGTGACTCGCTGGGGCGGTGCGCTCCCGCAGTACTCCGTGGGCCACCTGGACCGGGTCGACCGGGTTGAACGAGCCGTCGCCGCCATACCGGGGTTAGCCGTCTGTGGGGCGGCGTACCGGGGTGTAGGGATCGCCGCCTGTGTGGCGTCCGGCACGCGCGCAGCCACCCGGGTGCGTGACCATCTTGAGCCGTTGGTCAGAATGAAGGCGTGACCGAGACCGTAGAAGGCACCGCCAAGCCGAAGGCCCGCGAGCTGAACAACGTCATCCGCTACACGATGTGGTCGGTCTTCAGACTGCACACGCCCATCGGGGACGTGGACCGCGGTGTACTGGCCAGCGGCGTCCGGAAGGCCATCGAGGCGGTGGCCGAGGACGACGTGGTCGTGCGCGGCTGGTACGACGTGGCCGGTTTCCGGGCCGACGCCGACTTCATGGTCTGGTGGCACGCTCCGACGCCTGACGCGCTGCAGAAGGCCTACCACAAGCTGCGCCGGACTTCGCTCGGCCGCAGCCTGGAGCCGGTCTGGTCGCAGATGGCGTTGCACCGCCCGGCCGAGTTCAACAAGAGCCACATCCCGGCCTTCCTGGCTGACGAGACTCCCCGTGAGTACATCTGCGTCTACCCGTTCGTGCGGTCATACGAGTGGTACCTGCTTCCCGACGAGGAGCGGCGCTTCATGCTCGCCGAGCACGGCAAGATGGCCCGTGGCTACCCGGACGTCCGGGCCAACACCGTGGCCTCGTTCGCGCTCGGGGACTACGAGTGGATGCTGGCGTTCGAAGCCGACGAGCTGTACCGCATGGTCGACCTGATGCGTGACCTGCGCGCCTCGACTGCCCGCCGGCACGTGCGCGAGGAAGTGCCGTTCTACACCGGTAAGCGGACCGAACTCGCCGAGCTGATTGCCAACCTCGCATGAGTCCGTCTGGCATAAGACGCAGGGCCTTCCCGGTGCTGTACGTAAGCAACGTGAGGCGCTCTGTCGCGTTCTACACCAAGCTCGGCTACGAGCAGGTCTACCAGTTCCCACTGGAGGGTGACCCGCATTACGTCGGCCTAGAGCTCGGTGGAGAGTCCTCGCTGGGTATTGCCGACTACAACTGGCCCGAGGCGCAGCTAGGCGTCACAGTCGGCACGGCGCCCCGGTTCGAGTTGTTCGTCTACGTGGAGGACGTCGAGGCCGAGGTGGCCAAGATGCGCGAGGCCGGCTACGAGATCATGCAGGCCCCCGCGAACATGCCGTGGGGAGAACGCCAGGCCTACGTAGCCGACCCCGACCGCAACCCCGTAGCCCTAGCCACCCCGATCTAACCGTCGAGGGTGGAGAGGGGGCGGCTTGATGGTTGCACCGTCGCGTTCCGCCGTCGTCGGGACCTTGCGCGCCGCCGGTTGTGTGTTCGCTGAGGATGAGGCCGACCTGTTGATCGGTACGGCGGCTACGGGCGCGGTGTTGACCGCGATGATCGCCCGTCGGGTCAGCGGCGAACCACTCGAGCAGGTCGTCGGCTGGGCTTTGTTCCGCGGGCTGCGGATCTCGCTCGATCCTGGCGTCTTCGTACCGCGCCGGCGGTCCGAGTTCCTCGTCGAGCAGGCGATCCACCTCAGCCCGCGCCAGCGCAAAACCGTGGTGGTCGACCTCTGCTGTGGCTCGGGCGCCCTCGGGATCGCCTTGGCGGACGCGCTGGATGACGTCGAGTTGGTCGCGGCCGATGTGGATCCAGCCGCGGTTCGCTGCGCTCGACGCAATGTCGAGGCGGTTGGTGGCACGGTCTTCGAGGGAGACCTGTTCGCGCCGTTGCCGCCGGATCTGGCCGGTCGCGTCGACGTACTGCTTGCGAACGTTCCGTACGTGCCGACCGAGGCGGTGGCGTTGATGCCGCCCGAGGCCCGGCTGCACGAGCCACGGGTCGCGCTGGATGGCGGCGCGGACGGCCTCGACGTACTGCGCAGGGTGGCCGCCGAAGCGCCCGGATGGCTGGCGCCTGGCGGCCACCTGCTGGTGGAGACGAGTGACCGCCAGGCCGCTGAGGCCACCCAGGTGATGGCGGCCGGCGGCCTGACCGCGCAAACGACGTACGACGAGGACCGCGGCGCCACCGTCGTGATCGGCCACAAGGCCGAGCCTCGGCCGACCGGTAGAGCCGACCGGTAGAGCCGACCGGTAGAGCCGACCGGTAGAGCCGACCGGTAGAGCCGACCGGTAGAACCGGCCGGAAGGTCAGGCCGGGTCGAGCGTCAGGCTGACCGAGTTGATGCAGTAGCGCAGGTCGGTGGGCGTGCCGTAGCCCTCGCCCTCGAAGACGTGGCCGAGGTGGCTGCCGCAGTTCGCGCAGCGCACCTCCACCCGCTTCATACCCATCGAGACGTCCTCGATGTACTCCACCCGCTCCTCGGCCAGTGGCGCGAAGAACGACGGCCAGCCGCAGTGCGAGTCGAACTTGGTCTCGCTGCGGAACAACTCCGCCTGGCAGGCCCGGCACCGGTAGACGCCGATGGTCTTGGTACCGGTGTACTCACCGGTGTAAGGCCGCTCGGTGCCGGCCTGGCGGAGCACCTGGTACTCCGCCGGGCTCAGCTGGGCTCGCCACTCGTCGTCCGACTTCTCCACCACGTACTTGCGCTGGGTGTCGTCTGTCATGCCGGACCTCTCCTCCTAGCGCGAGCCCGCCACCGATCAGGGGAACGGCCACCACCTCGGTACCGGGGTGACCCGCACGACCTGCGGGTCGTGGTCGCTGATCTGGTCGGGGAACTCGCTGTTCATGTGCACGATGTCGTACGCGTGACCGGGCAGCAGGTTCCTGGACATCAGGATCTGGTCGAGGATCTGGCTGTTGCCCTCGAACACGTAGCTGTACCGTTCCGCATCTTTCAACGTACGCGGTAGATCAATCAGAGCGGTATTACCGCTTCCTACCAGGATGTCCGTGGTCTCGGCGAAGTCGAAATCGTTGATGTCGCCGAGCACGATCACATTCGCACGAGCGTCCTTGCTGAGGATCTGGTCCACGAAGCCCCGCACCGACCGGGCCTGCTGGTGCCGCTTGACCTCACTGCTGCGCACCGGCGGCTGCGTACGGCCCCACAGCGGGTCGTCCCCACCCTTGGAGCTGAAGTGGTTCGCCACCACGAACAGCGGATCGCCCAGCCAGGTGAACTCACCCGCGAGCGGAACCCGCGCCGCGGCCCACGCCGGGTTGGCCGGGTCCACGCGACCGGGGGAGGCGCTCAGCTGGAGCTTGCCATGCTTCTGTACGACGGTGGTGGCGACGGTCGAACCGCCTCCGGGGCGGTCCACGAACCGCACCGGCCGGTCCTTGCGGAACAGGAAGGCCACCCGGATGTTGCCACCCGGCTCACCACCCTCGGCGTTGTTCACCGGGTCGATCTGACGCCACTGGTACGCCGGCCCGCCCGCCGCGCGAATGGCCGCGGTCAGGGTATTCAGCGTGACGTCGGCCGCGGTGGTGCCGCTGTTGACCGCGCCGTCGTTGTCCTGCACCTCTTCCAGCGCCAGGATGTCCGGTGAGGCCAGGTTCTGCACGATCGCCTGCGCCAGGCCGTTGAACTTCGCCGGGCCGTCGCTCGGATCGAGGTTCTCCACGTTGAAGGTGGCCACCGAGATCTGCGCGGCGTGCGAGGCGCGGGTCTTCTCGCGCTGCAGCCCGCCGTCCACGACGGTCGGGGTCTGGCTCACCTGCAGCTTGAAGTTGCCGAACGAGTAGTCGAGCACACCCGTCACGACACCGGCGAGCTTGTCGCCCACCTTGGCGGTCGGGATCGGCGCGAGCACGTCGTCGAGCATGATCCGCTCAGGGTTGTTGTCGTCCTTCAGCAGCACAATGCCGCCGCGCACGGTCCGCGTACCGGAACCGGCCGGGACCACCGGCAGTTCACCGAAGGAGCTGCGCAGGCCGGTCACGCCGGGCTGGTCGAGGCCGAGCCACATGCCCTCAAGGGATTCCCAGAAGTCGATGCCGTCGGTAGCCGGCTCGTAGGTGCCGGTCGTCTCGACATCGCCGTTCGAGTCGTCCTCGATCACCTTGGCCGGCGGAACGCGACCACCCGGGCCGACGATCGTTGCCGCGGGCACCGGCGCCGTACCGGTGATGGTGACCTCGGGCTGGGTCAGTTCGGTGATGGTCAGGTTGTCGCTGCCACCCGAACCACCCGGGCGGAACTCGGTGACCTTGCCCTTGACGACAACACTGTTGCCAACAACAACGGACGGCGCGGAGCCGGTGAAGACGAACAGGCCGTCGCTGGTGGCCGGGTCCGCGTCGGGCTCGGGGTCCTGGAACCAGAAACCGTTCGTGGTCTTGGCGGTGACGACACCCGTGACGTTGCCAACAAACTGGCCGTTCAGCGGCGACAGGTGCGTCGCGCCCTGGATCTGGTGGATCCGGGCGTCGACCGGATCCGGGTCCGGGGGAGTGCTGGTCAGGGTCTTCGGCGTCGGGGGCACGGCCGCGAACTCGGTCGAGTTGTTGTCGGCGTCGACGGTCGGCACCTTGCGGGTGACCGAGGTGGTGTTCGACGGAGCAGGCGCGGGGGCCGTCTCACTGGAGGAGGCGGTGGTGCCGTAGCCGACGAAGTCGACGACGCCGGGCAACGTGGCGCAGCCGGTCGAGCAGGTCAGGCTGGTGGTCGACGAGACCAGGGCCACCTTCCCGGCGGTGCCCGACATGTTCACGGTGCCGGTCGCGTCGGGCGTCGGCAGCGGTACGCCGTTGGCGCCGCCGGTCGCACCCTGCGCGAGGTAAACGCCGCCCGGGGCGATCGTGCCGCTGAGGTTGATCTTGTTGGTCCAGCTGCTGCCGGTCGCCGACGCGTACTGGATGGACCAGCCGGTCAGGTCGACGGCGGCCGAACCGTTGTTGGTGAGTTCGATGAAGTCGTGCGTGTGCGAGGCGCCGGAGTTGCCGCCACCGCCGTACACCTCGGTGATGACGACGGTGGACGACGCGGCCAGGGCGGGGGTGGTGCCGAGGACGCTGACGCCGGACAAGACAAGGGATGTGGTGACCGCTACAGCGCCGAGGCGCCGCGGTCGTTGCAGGGCGGACATGCGGGGGATTCTCACACCACAATTTCCCGGCGTCGAGGCCCAATGGGTGAACAAGCGGCACCGATTTCGCCGTACCGCCCGGAAAACCTTGTGCGGGTTCCCCGGGCGGTGACGGAGGTCAAACGATCAGTTGACGCTCACCGCGGACCAGGCCGCCGCGACGGCGTTCTGCTCCGCCGAGCCGGCGCCGTACAGGTCGCGGGCCGCGTTCAGCGTGGCGGTGCGAGCCTGCGCGTAGGTGGTGCCGGTGGTGAAGTAGGTGGTCAGCGCGCGGTACCAGATCTTGCCGACCTTGTCCCGACCGATGCCGCCAAGGGTCGAGCCGTTGCAGGTGGGCGAGTCGTGGTTCAGGCCGCCGAACACCTTCGGGCCGCTGCCTTCGGCCAGCAGGTACGCGAAGTGGTTCGCGACGCCGGACGAGTAGTGCACGTCGAGGCTGCCGATGCCGGAGTACCAGCAGTCCTTGGATTTGCCGTCGCGGCTCGGCTTGTCCATGAAGCGCAGCGCCGGGCGGTCCTTCATGATCTCCTCGCCGATGTAGTAGTCACCGGGGTCGGAGGCGTTGCCGGCGTAGAACTCGACCAGGCTGCCGAAAATGTCGCTGGTGGCCTCGTTCAGACCACCGGACTCACCCGAGTAGGTGAGGTTCGAGGTGGCCGTGGTGACGCCGTGGGACATCTCGTGCCCGGCGACGTCGATCGACACCAGCGGCCCGGCCACGACACCGTCGCCATCGCCGTACGTCATCCGCTTGCCGTCCCAGAACGCGTTCACGTAGTTGGTGCCGAAGTGCACCCGGCTCTCGACACCCTTGCCGTCGTTGAAGATGCCGTTCCGGCCGTGGTTGACCTTGAAGTAGTCCCAGGTCTTGGCGGCGCCGTAGTGCGCGTCGACGGCGGCGGTCTGCCGGTTGGTGTTCAGGCCGTTGCCCCAGTGGTTGTCGGCGTCGGTGAACCTGACCGCGACGGGACAGCCGATACCGAAGATCTGGCACCAGATGGAGTCGGTCTTGTTCTGGGCGTCGGTGGTGAAACCGTTGCCGCGAACCGGGTCGGTCAACGTGAAGCCACCGGTGACCGGCGTGGTGTCGATCCCGACCGTGCCCGAGTACAGGCTCTGGCCGTCACCGCCCGCGGTGTGCACGTGCTGCTCGCGAACCAGCGTCGCACCCGTGAGCGCGTCGACCGTGGTCGAGACGTCGCTGGGCGTGCCGTCGGACTGTACGCCGTGCGACCTGATCTGGTACGCGAGACGCGGCGCACCCTTGCGGGCCTCGATCACCAGGCGCGGCTTGCCCTCGGCCTTGTACCCCTTGGCGATGGCCTTGCCGGTCGCCTGGGCCACGCTCAGCTTCGGCGTACGGGCGACGTTGGCGGAGCCGGTCTGCGAGAGGCTGGCCTCCTTGAACGAGCCGTCCTTGGTCTGATGTACGACGACGTCGCCACCGAGTACGGGCAGACCCGCGATCGTCCGGTCCATCCGGACGTGGCTGGTGCCGTCCTTGTCGATCGAGACGTTGCGGACCAGGAAGGCGTCGGCGCCGGTCGCGCGCAGGGCGGCGAGGCGGTCCGGGATGGCCGCCTTGGCGTGCGCGACGGCCTCGGCGGGCGTGGGATTGGGAGCGGCTGGTGGCGCTCCGTTGGCAGTGGCCGGACCGGTGAGTCCGAGTGCGGTCGCGGTCGCCACGGCGGTGGCGGCGGCGAGGAGGGCGGATTTCTTCATCCCCATGCTCCTTCGAGAGTGACCCGGACGCCTCACGTGCCGGATCGAGGTGCGAGCACGTTACCCCCGAGTTACCTAGCGTGGCCATAGCTCGTAAAACCTCGCGGGATTCCCTGCAAAACGCCCGTTTTGCGCAGGATTGCTACGGAACGGCGATACGGTCGGACCATGGCGGCCACGAAAGCTATCGAGCTGGAGATCGCGGGCAGAACGGTCCGGGTCAGCAATCCCGACAAGCCGTATTTCGCCGATCGACGGCTGAGCAAGCTGGATATCGTGAACTACTTCCTCGCGGTCGGCGACGGCATTCTCGGCGCCCTGCGGGACCGGCCCACCACGCTCGAGCGCTGGCCCGGCGGCTGGTTCGAGGGCGCGAGGTTGTCCACCCGGATGGACAACAAGGGCGACGCGTTCTACCAGAAGCGCATCGCCAAGGGCGCGCCCGAGTGGATCGAGACCGTCACGATCAAGTTCCCGAGCGGCCGTCCCGCCGACGAGCTCTGCCCGACCGAGCTCGGCGCCGTCGCCTGGGCGGTCAACCTCGGCACGCTCACCTTCCACCCTTGGCCGGTACGGCGGCCCGAGGTGGAACACCCCGACCAGCTCCGGATCGACCTCGACCCCCAACCGGGCACGGATTTCGCCGACGCGGCGCGGGTGGCTCCGGCCTTGCAGGAGCTGCTTGCCGAGCATGGGCTGGAGGGATTCCCGAAGACTTCGGGCGGGCGCGGGTTGCACGTCTACGTGCCGATCGAACCGCGCTGGACCTTCGTCGAAGCCCGTCGCGCGGTGATCGCGCTGGGCCGCGAGCTGTCGCGCCGGATGCCCGACCAGGTGACGGTCAACTGGTGGAAGGAAGAACGCGGCGAACGCATCTTCATCGACTACAACCAGATGGCCCGGGACCGGACCATCGCTTCGGCGTACTCGGTCCGCCCGAACGCCCGCGCGCGGGTATCCGCGCCGCTCACGTGGGACGAGGTGCCGGAGGTGATGCCGGACGACTTCGACGTACTGACGATGCCCGCGCGGTTCGCCAAGGTGGGCGATCTCCACGCGGCCGTGGGCGAAAAGGCCTTCGCGCTGGATTCCCTGCTGGAGCTTTCCGCCAAGCACGAACGCGACCACGGCGAGGGCGATCTCCCGTACCCACCGGAATACCCGAAGATGCCGGGCGAACCCCTCCGCGTCCAGCCGTCCCGCGCCAAGGACCGCCCGCGCGACTGAACCTCGGGCCGGCCGGACTGGTCGTGGTGGTCAGAGGGTGCGGAGGGCGCCGCCGTCGATGGGGATCATGGCGCCGGTCAGGTAGGAGGCGACGGGGGAGAGCACGAAGGCGGCGATCTGGCCGAATTCCTCCGGCGTTCCGTACCGGCGCAAGGGGATCTGCTTCTCGCTCTGGCGGCGGGCCTCGTCCGGGTTGCCCGACTTGCCGTCAAGCTGCTTGAGGCGGTCCGTCGCGATCCGGCCGGGCAGCAGGCCGTTGACGCGCGTTCCCGAGGGGCCGAGTTCGTCCGCGAGGGTCTTCGCCACCATCGCGAGCCCCGGGCGAAGGCCGTTCGAAATGGCCAGGCCGCCGATGGGGGACTTGACCGAGGACGAGAGTACGAAGGCGATCGACGTACCGTCCTCGCCGGAACGAGCCACCGCCCGCGCGATCCGCAGACCGCCGAGGAAAACGCTGTCGAAGGCGTTGCGCCAGTCGTCCTCGTTGGTGTCCATCGCGCTGCCGGGCGTCGGTCCGCCGACGCTGATCAGGGCGCCGTGCAGGCTGCCCCATTTGGCGACGGCCGTCGCGACGAGGCGCTCGGCGCCTTCGGGATCGGCGTTGTCGGTGGCGATACCGACCACGCGGGAGGTGCCGAGGGTGGCGGCGGCCCGGGTGATCGACTCCTCGTCACGGCTGGAGATCACCAGCCGGGCGCCTTCGTCCACGAGGGCCTGCGCGGCCGCGAAACCGAGCCCCCCACTGGCGCCGGTGACGATATAGGTTCGATCCCGCAGTCGAAGGTCCACGGGCCAATCCTGCCTCACGCTCGCCGGACAACCTACGGTCCTGCCACAACGCCGCGATTCCTGTGTCCCAGATCATGGCCCGGCCGGCAGGAATCCGACAGCGGTACGACGTGGGCGGAGCTAGTACGACGACGGGCGGAGCGGGGTGCACTTGTCGTGCTCGTTCAGGTGCCACGCGGTGTTGACCAGGCCGAGGTGGGAGAAGGCCTGCGGGAAGTTCCCGAGCATGCGCTTGGTCGCCGGGTCGTACTCCTCCGCCAGCAGGCCCACGTCGTTGCGAAGGGCAACGAGCTTGTCGTACAAGGCACGGGCCTCGCCGACCCGGCCGATCAGCGCGAGCGAGTCCGCCAGCCAGAACGAGCAGATCAGGAAGGCGCCCTCGTCACCGCTCAGGCCGTCGTCGGTGTGGTCGGTCCGGTAACGCCGGGTGAACCCGTCCACGGCGAGTTCTCGCTGCACCGCCTCGATCGTGCCGACCACGCGCGCGTCCGTCGGCGGCAGGAACCCGACCTGGGGGATGAGCAGCACCGAGGCGTCGAGGGCCTTGCCGCCATACGCCTGGGTGAAGGTGTTCCGGTCCGGGTCGTACGCCTGGGCACAGACCTGCTGATGGATCTCGTCGGCCGTGGCGCGCCACTGTTTGGCCGGACCACTCAGGCCGAACCGCTGGACCGCGCGGGCGGCCCGGTCGAACGCGACCCACGTCATCACCTTCGAGTAGGTGAAGTGCTGGCGATCGCCGCGGACCTCCCAGATACCTTCGTCAGGCTCGTGCCAGATGCCCTGCAGGTGGTTCATCAGCCCCTGCTGCACGGACCACGCGTCGTCGCTCGGGCCGATCTCGCTTTCGCGGGCCAGTGCGAGCACGTCCATGACCTCGCCGAACACGTCGAGCTGCAACTGGTCGGCGGCGGCGTTGCCGATCCGGACCGGCTGGGAACCACCGAAGCCGGGTAGCCAGTCGGCCGTCAGTTCCGGCAACCGGCGTTCACCGGTCACGCCGTACATGATCTGCACGTCCTTCGGTGATCCGGCGATTGCCCGCAGCAACCAATCCCGCCAGGCCGAGGCCTCCTCGGTATAACCCGAGCGGATCAAGGCGGCCAGCGTCATCGTGGCGTCGCGTAACCAGCAGAACCGGTAGTCCCAGTTGCGTTCGCCGCCCATGTCCTCCGGTAGTGAGGTCGTCGGCGCGGCCACGATACCGCCCGACGGGGAGTAGGTGAGCGCCTTCAGCGTGAGCAGCGAGCGTTTGACCTCTTCCGAGGACGAACCGGCGTCGCGGCTGCGCGCGATCCACTCGGTCCAGTACGACTCGGTCTGGTCCAGGCTCTCCATCGCGTTGGCCGGTCGCGGCAGCGGTTCGTGCGAGGCGTGCCAGGTGAGTACGAACCAGGCCTGGTCGCCGGGGGAGATCTCGAAATCGCCGTACGTCGCGAAGTCCTTGCCGTACTGGTGGACGTCGCTGCGCAGGGCCACCGCGTCCGGTCCGGCGATCGCGACGACCTGGCCGTCGACCTGGCGGACCCACGGCACGATGTGGCCATAGTCGAAGCGCAGGCGCAGCTCCGACCGCATCGCCACCCGGCCGGAGATGCCCTGCACGACGCGAATCACGTCGGGCGCGGCGTCACGCGGCGGCATGAAGTCGATCACCCGCACGGAACCGGTCGGCGTGACCCAGTCCGTCTCCAGGATCAGCGTGTCACCGCGGTACTGCCGGGTGCTGGTGGCCGTCGCGTCCTGCGGCCGGATCCGCCAGTGGCCGTTGTCCTCGGTGCCGAGCAGGGCAGCGAAACACGCGGGGGAGTCGAACCGGGGAAAGCACAACCAGTCGATCGAGCCGTCAGTCGAGACCAGCGCCGCTGTCTGGGTGTCCCCGATCAGGGCGTAGTCCTCGATCCGCCGGTCCGGCGGCAACCGCCTCGGGTTCGCGGGATTCGGGCGATCCGTCACGTACGTCCCTTCTCGTGAAGTAGACCAGTCCGCCCAGGGCGAGGAGCGCGAACAAGAACCATTGCAGCGCATAGAAGAAATGCGGGCCGCTGTCGATCTCCGGCGGCGGCAGCCGGCGGAACGCCGGATCGGCCGCCGGTTGCTGCGAATCGGCCAGCAGGTAGCCGTCGATCAACGGCTGGCCGGTGGCCTCAGCGATCGCCGGCGCGTTGATCAGCCGCGCACTGCCATCCACCGGTACGACGCCCTTGGTGTCCCCGCCGCGCTCACTGCGGCGCAACCGCCCGGTGACGGTGACCTCGCCGGTCGGTGCGGCCGGGATCGGTGGCACCTCGGAGCTGTTGTTGCCGCGCGGCAGGAAACCACGATCCACCAGCAGCACGCTGCCGTCGGCCAGGCGCAACGGCGTGACGATCTCGAATCCGCGCCGGTCGGACACGTTGCGATACCGGATCACCAGCTGGCGGCTCACGTCGTACGTGCCGGTCGCGGTCGCCGTACGCCAGTCGTGGGCCTCACCGACAACCTTGTCCGGGCCGACGATGTCCAGCACCGGAGCTGGGGTCGCGGCCAGGTTGGACCGGGTGACGTCGTTGCGTTCGCGCCGCTCGCCGAGCCTGGACAGCTGCCATTCGCCGAGCACGAAGCAGATGATGGCCAGTACGACGATCATCGCTGCGGCGGTCAGCCAGCGGAGGGTGAGCAGTTTGCGCACACCCCGAACCTAAGCCATCCGCGTCACCGGCCGGTCAGCAGCCAGGTACTTCGCGGCCGGATCAGCGGCGTCCGTCTCACCGGCCGGTCGCCGTCAAGGGGGTCGGTGTGGACCGGGGCCGTAGGCTTGGGTCGGAGAGGCAGGTGACGGTGAACAATCCTGTGAGGCCCAGCAACGGACTCGCGGACGGCTTCGGCCGGGTCGCGACGGATCTACGGGTGTCCCTGACCGATCGCTGCAACCTGCGCTGCACCTACTGCATGCCCGAGGAAGGCCTGGACTGGCTGGCCAAACCGGAGCTGCTCACCGATGACGAACTGGTCAGGCTGGTCACGGTCGCCGTCGAGCAACTCGGCGTCACCGAGATCCGGTTCACCGGTGGCGAGCCGTTGCTGCGCCGCGGCGTGGTGGGCATCGTGGCGCGCACGGCGGCGCTGACGCCCCGGCCGGAGATCTCCATCACCACCAACGGCATCGGGCTGGCCCGGCAGGCCGAGGCGCTGAAGGAGGCCGGGCTCGACCGGGTGAACGTCAGCCTCGACACGGTCCGGCCGGACCGTTTCGAGCAACTGACCCGGCGTGACCGGCTCAAGGACGTGCTCGCCGGCCTGGACGCCGCGCAGCGCGCCGGACTGACACCGGTGAAGGTCAACGCCGTCCTGATGCGTGGGGTGAACGACGACCAGGCGCCCGAGCTGCTGCGGTTCTGCCTCGATCACGGCTACGACCTGCGCTTCATCGAGCAGATGCCGCTGGACGCGCAGCACGGGTGGAGCCGCGCCGACATGGTGACGGCCGACGAGATCCTCGAGCTGCTGGCCGATCCGTTCGATCTGCGGCCGACCGATGCCGCGGCCCGGGGGAGCGCGCCGGCCGAGTTGTTCACCGTCGCGGGTGGCCCGGCCACGGTCGGCATCATCGCGTCGGTGACGCGGCCGTTCTGCGGGGACTGCGACCGGGTCCGGCTGACTGCCGACGGACAGGTTCGCAACTGCCTGTTCGCGCGGACCGAATCCGACCTGCGAACGGCACTGCGCGCTGGCGCGGACGACCTCGAACTGGCCGAACGCTGGCGGGCCGCGATGCGCGGAAAACTACCCGGTCATGGCATCGACGATCCGGCCTTCCTGCAACCCGCGCGGCCGATGTCGGCCATCGGCGGTTAATAGCCGGCGGGAGAAAGTCGGAAAAGCCCGGCTTTCAGAAAGGCTCGACTTCCCGCAGGAACGATCGGGCGCCCAGGAAGTCCGACAGGCTCTGCTTGTGGTCGTCACAGGCAAGCCAGGTCTTACGCCGTTCTGGGGTATGGATCTTCGGGTTGTTCCAGAGCAGCCGCCAGGTGGCTGGATTGCCGCAGCCCCGGGAGGAACAGACCGTGGGCAGTTCGCCGGCCGGGGTGGGATCGAAAGTCATTTCGGTATCTCCTGACAACATTCCTGACGGGGCAGCAATTTGTCCTGGCATATTTCCTCAATTGGCCCCGGGCAAAATGAAGCGACGTCGGACAGCCACGGGGGGAGCCGTCCGACGCCGCATCACTCTGCTCTGAAATTTCAACGACGTGTTTCAGAGCACGCGGGAGATTCTGGCATGGATGTGTCTTCAGAATCCAGTCCCGGCGCGGATCACTTTTTGGTGTCGAGCTGCGGACGTGCCGGCGCGACGAACGCATCGACCTTCTTGGCCTTCGCGGTCTTGCGCGCGTTGGCCAGTACGACGGCCACCGACGGCAGGAAAACGGCACCGACAACGAAGCCCCAGCGCCACGGTGACGGGGTCACCACGGCGAGCACGAAGCACACGATGCGCAGCGACATCATCCAGGCGTATCGCGCGATCCGGCTGTCCAGCTCCTCGGAGTGGGCTGGTTGCGCACTCGTGACCGCGATCACCGGCTCGTCGCTCCGGCGGCTCAGCTTCGGCATCTATCCTCCTCGACAACAATCACGGTACGCCGCGGCTCCAACGCGGGCGCGACCGGAGCAACCGCAACAACGTCCCGACCGGGCAGATCCGGCCGGAGCAACCGCAACAACCGCCGGACCGGGTAGACCGGGCCGGCCCGAGCCAAGGAGTTGTCATGGCCGACCGCACCTACCGCATCACCGAGATCGTCGGTACGTCGAAGGAGGGCGTCGATCAGGCGATCACCAACGGCATCAAGCGCGCCGGGGAGACGTTGCGGCACCTGGACTGGTTCGAGGTGACGCAGATCCGCGGGCACATCGTGGACAACCAGATCGACCACTACCAGGTCGGCCTGAAGGTCGGTTTCCGGCTCGAAGACAGCTGATCCGCCCGGCCCCGGAAGCGAAACGGACCGCCCGGCTTCGTCGTACCGGGTGGTACGGCGATAGCGTTCGGCGCGACGGGTCCGTTGGACGAGAGTGAGGATGTATCCGTGGGTAGATCGGTACTGGTCACCGGTGGCAACCGGGGCATCGGCCTGGCCATCGCCACCGCGTTCGCCGAGGCGGGCGACAAGGTCGCGGTCACCTATCGCAGCGGCGAGCCGCCGGCCGGGTTCCTCGGCGTGAAGTGCGACATCACCGTGCCGGAGCAGGTCGACGCCGCCTTCACCGAGATCGAGGCCGCGCACGGTCCGGTCGAGGTGCTGATCGCGAACGCCGGTATCACCCGGGACACGTTGCTGCTGCGCATGTCCGAGGACGATTGGCAGTCGGTCATCGACACCAACCTCACCGGCTCGTTCCGGGTCGCCAAGCGGGCTGCCAAGGGCATGTTGCGGCTCAAGCGCGGCCGGATCGTCTTCATCTCGTCCGTGGTCGGCATGCTCGGTTCGCCCGGCCAGGTCAACTACGCCGCGAGCAAAGCCGGCCTGATCGGTATGGCCCGGTCGATGGCGCGTGAGCTCGGTTCCCGCGGTATCACCACCAACGTGGTGGCGCCCGGTTTCGTGGAGACCGACATGACCGCCGTACTGCCCGAGGAGACCCAGAAGCAGTACCTGGGCCAGATCCCGCTCGGCCGCTTCGGCCTGACCACGGAGATCGCGAACGCCGTGCGCTGGATCGCCTCCGAAGAGGCCGGCTACATCACCGGCGCGGTGATCCCGGTCGACGGCGGTATCGGCATGGGCAACTAGCCCGACGCCGCTGGTAGCCCGTTCTTCTCCTCTGCAGAAAGGCTGTTCTCGTGGGCATTCTCGACGGTAAGCGGATCCTGATCGCCGGGGTGACGCTGGACTCCTCGATCGGCTTCGCCGCCGCCAAGGTCGCGCAGGAGCAGGGCGCGACGGTCCTGATCTCGAACTTCGGCCGCGCGCTGAACATCACCAAGCGCATCGCCGGGCGGCTGCCGTCGCCCGCGCCGGTGCTGGAGCTCGACGTCAGCAACGCCGAGCACCTCGCCGGGCTGGCCGACCAGGTCCGTGAGCACGTGGACGGCCTCGACGGCGTCGTGCACTCGATCGCGTACGGCAATCCCGAGACGATCCTCGGCGGCAAGTTCCTGGAAGGCCCGTGGGAGGACGTCTCGCATGCCCTGCATGTCTCGGCGTACTCGCTGAAGTCGCTCGCGATGGCCTGCGCGCCGTTGATGAGCCCGGGCGGCAGCGTGGTCGGTGTCACCTTCGACGCGACCGTGGCCTGGCCCGGTTACGACTGGATGGGCGTGGCCAAGGCGGCGCTCGAATCCACCTCGCGGTACCTCGCGCGCGATCTCGGCGCCAACGGTATCCGCTGCAACCTCGTCTCTGCCGGGCCGCTGAAGACCCTGGCCGCGAAGGCGATCCCGGGCTTCGAGAAGTTCGAAGGCCCGTGGCTGGACCAGGCCCCGCTCGGCTGGGACCCGTCCGACCTGGAGCCCGCCGGTAAGGCCATCGTGGCCCTGCTGAGCGACTTCTTCCCCGCCACCACCGGCGAGATCGTGCACGTCGACGGTGGCTTCCACGCGATGGGCGCCTGAGCCCTCAACGCCCAGAAGGGGCAACTGAATCGCCAATGAGCACCACCTCCCTCGTTGAGCTCCGTGTCCTGGACGGCGCCAACCTCTACTTCAGCCGTGCCGCGATCAAGCTCACGCTGGATCTCACCGCCCTGATGGACGCGCCCGCGCCCGAGGCCAAGGCGTTCGCGTCGGCCCTCGGGCTCGGCAGCACCCGCCCGGGCGGGATCGGCTCGGGCTTTCGGCAGCGCTTCGCGATCCGGGTGGTCGGCCATGTGGTCCGGCGCCTGGCCCGCGAGTCCGGGATCGGGCGCCTCGGCGTCCGGGTCCGGCCCGAGAGCGACGTACGGCGAGTTGTGGTGGCGTATCCGTGGGTGCACGAGGACCGGGCGAAGGCGCTCGGCTCGGCGATCGCTGAGGTGCTCGACGCCTTCGGCCGGCCCGACGAGGAACTGGCTCAGGTGATCACCACCGCCGGTGAGCGGGTCCGGGACGAACCGCCCGGCAACCCGCCGCCGACGTTGCGCCCGAAGATCCCCGTCGTCGCCATCACCGGTACGAACGGCAAGACCACAACGTCCCGGATGATCGCGCACATCGGCCGGGCCGCCGGTCTGCACGTCGGCTGGTCCAGTACCGACGGCGTGTACGTCGATGGCGAGCTGGTGAAGTACGGCGACTACTCGGGCCCGTCCGGCGCCGGAACCGTGCTGGCCCACCCGGGCCTGCAGCTCGCGGTGACCGAGACAGCCCGTGGCGGGATCCTGCGTCGCGGTATCGGTGTCGCCTGGAACGACGTCTCGGTGGTCACGAACATCTCCGCGGACCACCTCGGCCTCGGTGGCATCGACACGGTGGACCAGCTGGCCGAGGTGAAGGCCGTGGTGACGAAGATCACCCGGCCGCGCGGCTGGTGCGTGGTGAACGGCGACGACCCGCGCACGTTCGCGATGCGGCTCGGTTCGCCCGCGAAGTGCTGGGTGTTCTCCCGGGACGCGGATTCGCCGTCGATCCGGACCGTGCTGGACGAGGGCGGCCGGGCGACCACCGTGCTCGACGGCTGGATCACCGTGCTGTCGGGCTCGGACGATCCGACGCCGTTGCTGAAGGTGGTCGACGTACCGATGACGCTGGCCGGGTTGTCCCGGTTCAACGTCGAGAACGCGCTCGCCGCCGCGTCCGCCGCGCTGGGCCTCGGCCTGCCGAAGACCGCCGTGGTGGAGGGCCTGAGCTCGTTCCGGCCGGGGCCGGAGCACAACCCGGGCCGGATGAACATGTACTCGGTGCGCGACTTCACCGTGGTGATCGACCTCGCGCACAACGAGGCCGGTCTTGAAGCCCTGCTGGAGATCATGAACGGCGTCCGCGCTCCCGGCGGGCGGCTGCTGCTTGCGCTGGGCTCACCCGGCGACCGCGCCGACGACATGGTCACGGCGATGGGGGAGATGGGGGCGCGCGTGGCCGACCGGGTGGTGATCGGCCACAAGGGCGACTACCTTCGCGGGCGCGATCCGCGCGAACTCGACGAGGTGTTCCGGATCGGCACCCGGTCTGTCGGCGTCGAGGACGTGCCGTCGTTCCCGTCCGAGCTGGAGGCGGCCAACTTCCTGTTCGACGAAGCCAAGGCCGGTGACGTGGTCGCGGTAATGGCCTTGCAGGATCGGGCGAGTCTTGACGCCTGGTTGCGGGCCGAGGGAGCTACCGTCGATAGTCCGGAGACCTTGAAGAGCAAGGTCGAACGAGCACAGCACTGACCGGTTCCTCGCCCGCACACGGCCAGTGTCAGAGGTCGTCATGTTGCGCGCACTGTGGTCCGTCCCGTCGGCGATCGCCGCCTGGTTCGTGCTGGGGTTCACCCCGTCGTACCTGAGCGCGGGCAATCCCGGGGCGTTGGTGCCGTCGGCAACTTCCTCGGTGGACGTGCTGATCATCGGCGGCTTCACCGGCGGCGTGGCGGTCGGCCTGCTGGTAGGCCGGGTCCGGGCCTCGCTCGGGCTCGGCTTGTTGCTGGCCTCGGCGGCCTGGTGGTTCAGCGACCACTCGTTCATCGAGGCGCGCGGCCTGTGGATCGTGCTGTCCGTGGCGAGCCTGGCCGGATCACTCGCGGGCGCCTTGGGTAGCCGGCGGTCGGTTCCGGCGGCCTTCGCGCTGACGTTGCCGCTCGCGTCGTACATCGTGTTGCCGGGGGAACCGCTGGCCCAGTGGCGCTGGCTGTGGGAGCTCAACGGCCTGCTCATCGCGATCGGACTGGCCGTGCTGTTCCACGTCGCGATCTGGCGGACGGGCTGGCGCGCGGCCTACTACTGGTTGCCCATCACCGCGGCGTACGTCGCGTCGTTCGCCTTCATCGAGGCGTGCGCGCGGGTGGCGGGCGATCTGGGCAAGGGCCTGAGCGCCGACCTGGTCGCGGATGGCGCCTCGGACGCGTTCTTCCTTGCCTTCGGCCCGTTTCTGCTGGCGTACTGGCCTTGGCTGGCGGCGGCCTTCTTCCTCGCGATCCCGATGACCGCGATGAAGGTACGGGCTTTACCGCCGCCTTCCGCATTGCCGGCCGACTCCGCCTTGGACGGCCGGGGTAACGACGCCTTCATCCCCGGTGACCTCGACTGGATCGATCGCGAAGAACCCGTCCGCCGCCTTCTCCCACGCCGCCCCTGACCTTCGCCCCTGACTGGTCCTGCCGTCTGGGGTTTGCCGTCTGGGGTTTGCCGTCTGGGGTTTGCCGTCTGGGGTTTGCGTCATTTGTCGGAATACGGCCGGTATGCAGGATAGCTATCGGCCGTATTCCGACGAATGAACGCAAACCCCAGAGCAGCGGTGGCTACTTCGACGGCGCCTTGGTGGGGTTCGGGATCGGTGTGGGCGTCTTGGTGGGGTTGGGCGTCGGCGTCGGTGTCGCCGGGGGCTTGGTCGGGTTCGGCGTCGGCTTGGTGCTGGGCGCCTTCGTCGGGTTCGGCGTCTGCGTTGGCACGCCGGTGGGCGTCTTGGTGGGGTTGGCGGTCGGCTTCGGCGTCGCCGGAGGCTTGGTCGGGTTCGGCGTCGGTGTCGCAGCGGGCTTGGTCGGGTTCGCCGTCGGCTCGCTGGTAGGTGGCTTCGTCGGATCCGGGACCGGCTTGGGCGTGCCCGTGATGTTCGGCAGCGGGGTGGGCGTGTCGGCGGGCGCCGGTGCGTCACTCACGCCGGTGTCGCCGCCGCCGAGGTTGCCGAGCGCGGGCACCGCCGTGATCACCAGCACGCTCGCGGCAGCGGTCGCCACGACCATGGCCGTACGTCGACGGTGGCGCTTGTGCTTGATCTTGGCATGCACACGGGCAGTCGGATCGGTCGGCTCCGGCCGGGCGTCGGTGAGGTTGTCGAACATTCTCTTCAGGTCATCGGTCATCAGGCATGGCCTTCCGCGATACCGGCGAACACGCCGGCGGACTCGAGTGTTTGATCGCCGCGGAGTGCGGCCAGACCACGGCTGGCGTGGGTCTTGACGGTGCCAACGGAACAGCCGATCAGCTCGGCGACCACCTGCTCGGGCAGATCCTCGGCGTACCGCAGATACACGGCGGCGCGCTGGCGCGGACTGAGCCGGCCCATCGCCTGCCGCAGTGACAGCTGATCGTCAATCCGGCCCGTCTCGGGACCGACCGGGTGGTCCGGTACGGCGGCGGTGGGGCGCTCACCGATCCAGCGGCGGCGCCGGCCGGACAGAAACGTGGTGGTGACGATGCGGCGCAGATACCCGTCCGGGTTCTCCGCGCCCACCTTCTGCCAGTGGAACCACAGTTTGGCGAACGACTCCTGCGCCAGGTCCTCGGCCGCCTGCCGATCCAGCGTCAGCGCATAAGCGAACCGCGCGGTGGTAGTCCACCGAGCCCGCACAAAGGCATCGAAGTCATCACCCGGATCCCGTCCGGCCGTATTTCGTTCTCTCATCGGTGTCCCTTCCTCATCCCACCAAACGCCCTGGGACCCCGCTGAGGTTGACGCCACCTCACCCCCTTTTGTTCACCCCACCCTCCACAGCGGGCAACGCGTGCAACCACGCCCACTCGCTTGCGTGCCCCCGACCCGCTGGCGACGGGTAGTCGCGTACAAACGGATCCACTCACGAGAGCGCCACCCGATCTCCGACGAGTGGTCGCGTACAAACGGGTCCTCTCGTGGCAAAGGCAAGCCGGCCTTCTGCGGCGGATGGTCGCGTACGGACGCGGTCAGTCCGGCGCCCGGGTCACCCGCCACCTGCGGCGAGTGGTCGGGTGTGAACGGGTCCACTCGTGGCAGTGGCAAGCCGGGCCTCTCGACGATCAGTCGCGCGTGGCTGGCCCTGCTGCGGGCGGCGGCACTCGTGCCTGCTGCCGCGAGTGGCCGGGTTTGTACGCGACCACTCGCGGTGAGGTTGTTGCGCAGGACCTCGCCAAGTGCGTTGCGCCAGGTCGACCGAGCACTCGGCTGGCGGGTTTCAGGGCCGCTAGCGGGTTTTGGTTCGCCGGCTGCCGGGTTTTGGTCGCGCTACCCGGCTGCAGCCAGGTAGCGGCCGCGAAACCTGGCACCCGGCCATCGCGACGCGCCACCGAGCGAGACGTACGACTAGTGAGACGTGTCACCGAGTGACACCTGCGACCGAGTGACACCTGCGACCGAGTCAGACGTACGACCGAGTGACACCTGCGACCGAGTGACACGTGCCCCCGAGTCAGACGTACGACCGAGTCCGACGTGACCGAGTCCGACGTACGGCCGAGTCCGACGCGCCCACGGCATGCGGCCGTCCCGACGGAGCGTTCGGAAGCGTCCACTCGTGACGAAGCATCAGCTCCCGAGGAAGCGTTTCGGACGCGTCCACTTGTGACGAAGCGTTCGGGCGCGCCCGCTCACGACGAAGCGTCCGGCCGTGACAAGGCGTTCGGGCGCGTCCGCTCCCGACAAGGCGTTCCGACGCGCCCACGGCATGCATCCGCTCCCGACGGAGCGTTCGGGCGCGTCCGCTCGCGGGAAGAAGGCGAGACGCCGGGCAGGGGTTAGCTCGGGGTGGGGGGTTCTCCTTCGGACTTGGGTTCGTCGGGCTTGACGAAGTCGGGGTCGCCGCCTTCGTCGCCGGAACGGGCGCCGGCTTGGGCGAGGTGGGAGACCGACTCGAGTTCGGTGAGCACGGTCTGGTGCTGGTCGACGCAGAGAACGACCAGATCGCCCGGGTTGGATCGGGCCAACGCGTGCCGGACGGCGGTGAGCTCGTCCAGCACGGTCTCGATCTGGCGGCAGCGGGCGCCGTTCTCCATCGCGGTGCGCACGCCTTCGGTGATCAGGTCGGCGGATTCACCGGCCTTGCGCCCACGCAGGCGGACGTCCTCGCGCACGATGACCACGTCGAAGTGCTGGGCCGCGATCTCGCCCAGTTCGCGCATGTCGTCGTCGCGCCGGTCGCCGGCCGTCGCGATCACGCCGATGCGCGAGGCCCGGCCGATATCGGACGACTGAGCCAGATTGTCGCCGAGCTTGTCCACGAAGTCGCCGAGCATGCGCATCGCCGGGGCGTTGTGGCAGTAGTCGACGATGACGGTCCGGCCGTCGACCTGGATCTCGTTGAGCCGGCCGGGGGACAGGTAGTACGACGTCGAGAACGTGCGCAGGCCCTGCCGGATGTCGTGCAGCGGAGCGCCCGCGGCGAAGGCGGCGGCCGCGGCGGCCATCGCGTTCTGCACGTTCATCATCGCGCGGCCGCCGAAGGTCGATGGCAGCAGGTGAGTCCACGCCAACTGCATGGACCGGCGGCCGTGCTTGACCACGATCATGTCGCCGAGATCCGAGCGATCGAGTACGACGGCGCGACCACCGCGACGGCAGTGGCTCTCGATGTACTCGCGGACCTCGCTACCGGCTTCCGCGACGCTGAACCAGACCACCTGGCCCGAACAACGGCGGCGCATCCGCCGCACCAGTGGGTCGTCGGCGTTCAGTACGGCGAAACCGGTTCGCGGTACGGCCTCGACCAGCACGGCCTTTACATCGGCGAGCTGCTCGAGGGTGTCGATACCGCGCAGACCGAGGTGGTCGGGCTGGATGTTCAGCACGACGGCCACATCGTTGCGCTCGTAGCCGAGGCCTTCGCGCAGGATGCCGCCGCGGGCCACCTCGAACACGGCCAGGTCGACGCGCGGGTTCTGCAGCACCATCCGGGCCGACTTGGGGCCGGAGGCATCCGCCCGGATGACCAGCCGCTCGTCGATGACAACACCGTCGGTCGAAGTCATACCGACTTTGTGGCCCATGCCCTTGAAGACGTGGCTGATCATTCGCGAGGTGGTGGTCTTGCCGTTGGTGCCGGTGACGGCCACGATCGGGATGCGGCTCGGCGTACCGGGTGGGAACAGCATGTCCACCACGGGTTTCGCGATGTACTGCGGATCGCCGATGGTCGGGTGCGTGTGCATCCGGAAGCCCGGTGCCGCGTTCACCTCGCAGATCGCGCCGCCGGTCTCTCGAACCGGCTGGGCGATGTCGGGACAGATGAAGTCGATACCGGCGATGTCCAGCCCGATCATCCGGGCGGCCTCTTCGGCGATTTCGACGTTCTCCGGGTGGGCCTCGAAGGTGCGGTCGATCGAGATCCCACCGGTGGACATGTTGCCGGTGAGCGTGAGCTTCACCATCGTGTCCGCGGGCGGTACGTCGTCCATCTCGAAGCCCTGGCTGCGGACCAGCTCGACGGCGGCGGCGTTCACGGTGATCCGGGTCAGGATCTTCTCGTGCCC
Organism: Kribbella deserti; assembly: GCF_042434725.1. Lineage (NCBI taxonomy): Bacteria > Bacillati > Actinomycetota > Actinomycetes > Propionibacteriales > Kribbellaceae > Kribbella > Kribbella deserti. Next base: position 434,527 of record NZ_JBHLTC010000018.1, read on the forward strand.
GACACCACGGCGCGGATCGGCGTTGGTGATCTCGACCAGCTCGGCCACGGTGTGCTGACCATCACCGACCACGTGGGCCGGTACGCGCTCGGCGATGGCCTCCATCCGGCCGTTGATGATCAGGCAGCGGTAGTCCTTACCGGTGACGAAGTTCTCGACGATCACCCAGCCGCGGCGGGACTGGTCCGCGGCGATCGGGAAGGCCTCACGCACCTCGTCGGCGCTCTGCAGGTTCAGGCAGACGCCGCGGCCGTGGTTGCCGTCGAGGGGTTTGCAGACGACGGGATAACCGATCCTGTTCGCCACGCTGACCGCGTCGTCGACGGTCCGGACCGAGTCCGACCGGGGAACGGGCAGGCCGGCCGACGCGAGCAGCCGGGTGGTGAGGTCCTTGTCGCTGGCCACGTCGACCGCGATCGAGCCGGTCTCGGACGTCATCGTGGCCCGGATGCGCTTCGCGTGCACGCCCTGGCCGAGCTGCACCAGGGAATGCTTGTTCAGCCTGATCCAGGGGATGTCGCGCGACATCGCCTCTTCGACGATGGCCTGGGTGGACGGACCGAAAGCGGTTCGCTCGGCCTGCTTGATGAACCGCTCGAGCTCGGTGGTGAAGTCGAAGTCGGGCTCCGGCTGCACCAGGTGGTTCACGAACCGGACGGCGAGTTCACCCGCGGCCAGGCCGACGGCCTCATCGGCGTACGAGTAGATGATGTTGTAGCGACCGGGCACACCCTTGACCTGGCGGGTCTTGCCGCGCCGCATGTCGTGGCCGGCCTCTTGCTGCAGCTGCAGCGAGACGTGCTCGGCGATGTGCCCGAGCCACGTTCCCTCGTCCAGGCGCTCGAGAAAGCCGCCCTTCTTGCCGCGCGAGCAATGATGCTGGTCCAACCGGGGAAGATGCGCCAGGAGGTTCTCGGTGAAGCCGTCGATCGTGTTCGATGGAAAGTCCTCCAGCGAGCCGAGATCGACCACCAGGTGGATGGCCGGGTCGTAGCTCCAGATGTTCGGACCGCGGTAGACGCGGGTCTCGATGATCTTCAGGTCGGGGCTGGGCCGGGTGCCCTGCTCTTGGTTCATGCGCTCCCACTGTCTGTGCTCGGGGTGGTCGGTGGAGTCTCAGCCGGTACGACGATCTCGGCGGCAGCTGCGTCGGCTGCCGCCACGGGTCTCTTCGGCTTGCGACTGGCGGCCCGGCGTTTGCGCTCCGCGTAGTAGGTGGGTGAAACCCCGTCGGCGGCGATCTCCGCGGCCAGGGCTCTCAGGTCGGCCTCGGCCCGCTCGATCTCCGCGAGCTCTTCCGCCGGGGGCTGTCCGCCGTACGACACGAGGGCGCGCGCCTTCAGGTTGAACGTCGCACCGGCGGGCAGAACGTGCAAGACCACGCCAGAGGCCAGCAGGGTCTCCGACCGCTTGGCGTGGTGTGCGTTGGTGGTGATGTTGCTGCCGTCGAAGATCGTGACGGCACCGCGGCCGACAACCTCCAGGTGGTCACCGTGCACGACGGCGGCGGTGTCCTCGTCGACGCCGATACCGAGCAGGCCCGGCGACTGCGCGACCAGGGACAGCAAGCGGCCATAGCGATTGCGCTGCGCGAAGTGCTGATCGACGATCGCGCCCTGGACCAGGCCGAGGCCGCTGGCGAGCTGGCTCATCCGCTGCCGCGGGGTGGCGCCCGCGCGACCGAAGGCGATCATGTGCTCGGCCAGGATGCTCGCGCCCGCCGACGTACCTCCGACGGTGGCGCCGCGGGCGTGGGCGTCGGTGACCGCCTTGCCGAACGCCGTACCGGAGACGACGCCGCTGAGCTTGAGCTGGTTACCACCGGTCATGAAGATGCCCGTGGCGGTGTGCAGTGGTTCCACGAAGGCCGGGTCCTCGGCGTCCTCACGGGTTTCGGGACGGACTCCGACGACCTGCTTGGCGCCGAGGGCGGAGAAGAGCGCGGCGTACACATCGACGACGTCAGGGCCGAGCGCCGAGGCCGTCGGCACCACCACGATGCGCGCTTCGGAACCACCGGCGGCGTCGACGAACTCCTGGAGCACCATGCGCTTCTTGAGCTTGTCCTCGGCACCGCCGATCGCAAAGAGGGCCCCGCGGCCCGCGACCTGTGTCTCGCCATGCTGTTCAGACATACGCGAAGGATAGGTGCTCCCACCCCCCAAACCGGCATGGCGACTCCGATCCACCGGACCGGAGCCGCCCTGCTGGGGTCGGGCCACTACCTCGCGAAGGTGAACCAGTTGACGTTGACGAAGTCCGCTGGTTGGCCGCTGGTGAAGGTCAGATAGACGTCATGTATACCGGTGACGCCGCTGATGTTGGCGGGCACGGTTCGCCAGCTCTGCCAGCCGCCGGTATTGCCGATTGCGAAGCTGCCGATGGGTGGATTGCTTCTACTGTCCAGACGGACCTCTACCAGGCCGCTGACGCCACCGCCGGCTCCGGACGCCACCCGGGCGCTGAACTGCCTGGCCGCCGTACTGCCAAAGTCGATCTTCGGGTAGACCGTCCAGTCGCCGTTGGCCACTGCACCTATGTTCTGGCCGCCGCCGCTGTCCGAGGTGCCTTCGACGATTACACCGCCTTGCTGGCTGTAGGCCTCGGCCTGGATCGTGCTGTACGCGCTACCGCCTCCACCCGGCGGGGGAGTGGTGGGCGGCTGGGTGCCACCTCCACGAGTCGAAACCGCTACGTAGTCCACAAGCATGGGACGACCCGGCACGGTTGCTGCTGTAGGCGTCTGGCCGCCTAGGGCGTTCGGGAAGGCTCCACCGATCGAGACGTTCAGCAAGATGAAGTAGCCCGCGTGGTTCGTCATGTTGTTCCAGGTGTCTGCAGGTAGTTGGTTCTGCGTGACGGTGTGGAACTGCTGGCCGTCGACGTACCACCTCAACTGGTTCGGCGAGATGCTTGTGTCCCACTCGAACCTGTAGGTATGGAAGGCCGATTGGCAGGTTGAACCCGGGCAAGCCCGGTTGGCGCCGATACCCGAGGTTTCGTTGCAGGGGCCGCCTGGGTTGACTCCGCAGTGCAGTACGGCCCAAACCGAGTTGATGCCGTTGACGTTCTCCATGATGTCGAACTCGCCAATACCCGGCCAGTTCCAGTAGTTGCCTCGGTATGGCGAACCGAGTGCCCAGAACGCGGGCCAATACCCGAGCGCCGCCTGGCCTGTCACGTTGGGCATCTGGATCCGGCCTTCGATAGCCAGTACTCCGCCCGCGGGTGGCCGGAAGTTGCTGCGGTGCGTCTCGATCCGGGCCGACGTCCAGTTCCCGGCGCCATCCCGGAGCGGGGTGATGCGGAGATTGCCCGCGCCATCGTGGGCGACGTTCTGGGTGCTGTTGGTGAAGTTCTGGATCTCGCCCGTGCCCCAGTTCGCGGGACCGCCCGGGTAGTTGTGCCCGGTGTCGATGATCCAGTTCGCCGATGACGGCAGAGTGTTCGCCGGCCCGGTGAAGTCGTCGCTCCACACCATCGTCCATCCGGCCGGAGGCGGCGGCACACTCGCCTGGGCCGCGATGCTCACGGGTACGGCGACCACCAGCGCTGCCACGGCCGCGATCAACGCCGTCCGCCGCTTTCGAAGTAGCAGCTGTCCCCGCCAGCGCTGCCGTCGCCGGCGTTGCGGCCGGGTCGCTGGGAGCACTTCCGTCATGCGCATGAGCCGACCTCCAGGTTCCACCGGTACGCGCCGCAGGGCGGTTTGTCCGCGACCCACGTCCCGGTTCTCGCCTCATGGAAGCGCTCTCATCACCTACGGTCAACAGCTGGCTACGTGTCGGATTCCCGTCAGCGTCGTTCGGCGCCGAACTTCCACACGCAGAACAGCGTCTGGTTGAGGAAGGAGGTGGCGCCGTGCCATCTGGCGAACGGATCTACTTCGAGTGGGGACCGTCGCTTCAGTGGGTCGCGTTCGTGCTGCTGGCCATCGGTTTCGCCGCACCTGTGATCGCGGGCATGATGCTGTCGCGGCGGCGTTGCCTCGACGCGTCGGCAGCGACCATTCTGGCAGCCTGTCTGGCGGCGGTCTTCGCCTTGGCGATGGTGGTGTTCAGCCCGGTCGTGGTCGCCGATCCGCAGGACGGCAGCCTGGTGCATTGCGCCTCGGCGCCGTCGATCTCGACCATTCGGGGCGTGCCCGATGACTCCAGCATGTTGCCGGTCCAGCTCGCGTGTCGTAGCGATGGCCGGTTCCGCCTCGGAGGCTGCCTCGGTCTACTGGTCGTAGTACTGGCGGCTAACGCGCGCAGCGTCGCCCGCAGGTGGTGAACGGCCGGCCGGGGCTCAGTGGTGCTGGTCGGCGTCGGCGGCTTCTACTTCTTCGCGCTTGATGCCGAGCAGGTACAGGATCGTGTCGAGGTAGGGGACCGACAGGTGGGTGTCGGCGGCGTCGCGGACGATGGGCTTGGCGTTGAAGGCGACGCCGAGACCGGCCGCGGCCAGCATGTCGAGGTCGTTCGCGCCGTCGCCGATCGCGACCGTCTGGGACAACGGAATGTCCAGGTCCGCCGCGAACCGGCGCAGGGCCGTCGCCTTACCGGCGCGATCGACGATGTCGCCGATCACCCGGCCGGTGAGCAGACCGTCCACGATCTCGAGTTGGTTGGCCATCGCGTAGTCGATGCCGAGATCCGCCGCGAGCCGATCGGTGATGTGGCTGAACCCGCCACTCACGATGGCGAACCGATAACCGAGACGCTTCAGCGTGCGGACCAACGTACGGGCGCCAGGCGCGAGCTCGATCGCGTCGTACACCTTGTCCAGCACCGAGGCGTCGAGCCCCTTGAGGGTGGCGACCCGGGACCGCAGGGAGTCGGCGAAGTCGAGTTCGCCGCGCATCGCCTGTTCGGTGACGGCGGCGACCTCTGCCTCGCGACCGGCGTGGGCCGCGAGCATCTCGATCACCTCGCCCTGGATCAGGGTCGAGTCGACGTCCATCACGATCAGCCGCTTCGACCGGCGATAGAGCCCACCAGCCTGTACGGCGACGTCGACGCCCTGGGCCACGCCTTCGAGGGCGAGGACCGTACGCAGCGACTCCGGATCCGCACCGGACACCGCGATCTCGATGGCCGTCACCGGGTAACGCGCCATCCGGCTGATGCGGTCGATGTTGGCGCCGGTATCCGCGATCCGGCCGGCGATCGCGGCGAGCTGCGAGGCGGTCAGGGGATGCCCGATCACGGTGACACCGCTACGGCCCTTGCGGCGCGGCTCGTTGTCGCCAAGGCCGATGTTGACCTCGATCTCGACATCCAGGTCGGCCGCGAGCTGAGCCAGCTCCGCCTTCAGCGACGAGTCGTCGCGCGGCGCGTTCAGCAGCACCCCGAGCACGAGATGCCCTCGTAGTACGACCTGCTCAGCGTCGATCACCTCGAGGTTCTTGCCGGCCAGCGTGGTGAGCACCGCCGAGGTAAGGCCCGGACGATCCGTACCGGTCAACGTGACCAGCAGAGTCGGGCGATTCGGCGGGGCTTCGGGCGAGACCGGCGGCTGCGCATTCATGGCATACCTGAATCTACCGAACCCCCACCCCCGTCCGCCCACCGGACCCCAATCTCAAGCTGCGGTCGAGGTGGCCGCGAGCCTGGGCGCCTTCGCTCGGCGTGTTGCACTGCTTCCGCCAAGGTGAGCGAACGGTGCGGGGGAGAGCTGGCGGCATTTGGTTCGGCTCCGGTCGATCGACTTCTGGCGGATACCGGCTGGCCGGACAAGCCGTGGTCGGCTGCCGACTTTTGTTGCGGGTACCTGCCTTCAACCGGGTAGCGGTACAACTACTCGGCACTGGTGCCACCACAACCCGGTAGTGGCGCGAAGTCCCGGCACCCGCGAAGTCGCGCAGGACGCAATCGTCGAGCCCTCAGCTGAGACGTCGAGCCGCACTCTTTCGGCGTCTACCTGTCAGACGACGCGGATGGGCCTTGACCGAGCATCGATGCGCCGAGCGTTCACAGACACCTCCCGTCAACTGTCGGTGCGGCGGTCCGCCCCGCCCTGACGGGCTAAGCGGAAGGCGGCGAGGCGAGCCTCATCGCCCTCACCTCATGACTGTCAGCGGAGGAGGTCGGGGAGGGGTGGGCCGCAGGCGGCTACCAGGGCGCGGCGGGCGGCGGCGGCAAGGTCTAGTACGGCGCGGCGGCGGAGGTCGGCGTCTACCCGGGTGACGGCGGCGCCGTCGTCTTCGAGGGCGGCTTCGGCGATCGCCAGGCAGCGACGGGCGGTCGCGGCCGCTTTGACCGCGCGGGGTTCGTAGCCAGGGGCGAGGTCATCCCCATCACCCCGGCCGATCTTGCGAATGTCCAGCAGGGCGTCGGCGATTTCCGGCTTCCACTTGGCGACATCCAGCGCCGCGAGGGACTCGGCCGCGTCGATCAGGGCCAGACGCAGACCACGGTCGGCCTCACCGAGATCCGCGGGAGGTGGTGTGCTGGCCGGCATCACCGTCCACTGGACGGCCGGGCCGACGTACGCGGGAACGAGGCCGACCGAGGCCCCGGCCACGACGACGGCCTCGCCCGATTCGAGCGCGGCCTCGTTGAACGCGGTCGGGCCAGCGAGGCCGATCGGATCACCCGGCACGGGTAGGGCGAGGTAGGCCTCGGTCGCGCCCGCCGTACGCAGAAGGTTGAGGGCGACCGGCAACGTCGCGGGCGCGGGATGGGCGGCGAGGCCGGCGACGTGGTGGCCGACGTCGTCGCCGAGGATCTTGCGCGCGGCCGTGTCCGGGTCGCAGGCACTGGTCAGCATCGCGTTGGTCCAGACGGTGAAACGCACCGAGGCAGCAGTGGTCAGCACGTCGGAGATCATCTCATCCCGGCCAACCGCGCGGCCCTGCTGCGAAGGCGCTGGACCGACCCCGTAGGTTTTGGTCCATGACTTCGGTGGTTGAGCTGGCGGGCGTCTCGGTGGTGCGGGGCGGCTCGCATTTGGTGGACGGCATCGACTGGACGGTCGACGAGACCGATCGGTGGGTCGTGATCGGGCCGAACGGCGCCGGTAAAACGACCTTGCTACAGGTGCTCGCGGCCCAGATCCACCCGACCACAGGGGTCGCCGGGCTGCTCGGCGATGTGCTCGGCACGATCGACGTGTTCGAACTGCGGCCGCGGATCGGTCTCACCAGCGCCGCCCTCGCGGATCGCCTGCCGAAGTCGGAGCGCGTCTCGGACGTTGTCGTCTCCGCGTCGTACGCCGTGCTCGGCCGGTGGCGCGAGGAGTACGACGACCTGGACCACCAACGGGCCGCCGCGTTGCTGAAGGACCTCGGCATCGGGCACCTGGCCGAACGCACCTTCGGCACGTTGTCCGAAGGCGAGCGCAAACGCGTTCAGATCGCGCGCGCGTTGATGACCGATCCCGAGCTGATGCTGCTGGACGAACCGGCCGCGGGTCTCGACCTCGCCGGGCGCGAACAGCTCGTGCGTTCGCTATCCGGTATCGCGACGGCCGAAGGCGCGCCCGCGATGGTGCTGGTCACGCATCACGTCGAGGAGATCCCGCCGGGATTCACCCACGCCCTGTTGCTCAAGCAGGGCAAGATCGTCGCGGCCGGGCCGATGGACGAGGCCCTTACCTCGCAGACGTTGAGCGAGACGTTCGGTCTGCCGCTGGCCCTCGAGTTCGCCAACAACCGCTACTCCGCCCGCGCTGTCTGACCCCACCGACGCCGTACGACGCGAACACGTCGTGCGCGCCGGTCTCCGAGGCCCTGACAACGGCTAGTCTGGGCGCATGGACTGGCTGGGCGACAACCCCTGGGCGATCTGGGCCGCCATCGCGGCGCTGCTCGCTCTCGCCGAACTCGCGACCCTCGACTTCACCCTGTTGATGCTGGCCGCCGGAGCGCTCGCCGCCACCGGCGCGGCGGTGGTGTTCCCGGGCCTGGTCTGGTTGCAGATCCTCGTCGCGATCATCACCGCGGCGGCCATGCTGGTGGCGATCCGGCCGATGCTGGTGAAGAAGCTGCATCACCATGGTGAGCTGAAGACCGGTCACGCGCATGAGGTCGGCCGAAGTGGCGTGGTGGTGAAGGAGATCCATCCCGACGGCGGCGGCTCGATCCGGCTCGGCGGTGAGCTGTGGACCGCCCGGCCGTACGACGACGTGTCGACGATTCCGCCCGGCACTCGCGTCGAGGTGATGAAGATCGACGGCGCGACCGCCGTGGTCTATCCGATCGGGGATCCGCCTCCGCACAAGGAGCTTGGTTAGTCGTGGTGGTTCTGCTCGTCGCCGTGCTGCTGGTGCTCGTCCTGCTGGCGGCCTCGGTGACCCGGGTGGCCCCGGACACCGCTGGCCTGGTTGAACGGCTGGGCAAGTTCCAGACCGTACTGCAGCCCGGTGTGGCTTTTCGGATTCCGTTCGTGGACAAGGTCGCGCATCGGGTCAGCCTGCGGCCGATGGTGCTGCAGCTGGCGGCGATGCCGCTCGTGACGAACGACAACAAGGTGGTCTCGGCTCAACCCGTCATCCACTTCCAGGTCATCGATCCGCGCCTCGCCGTCTACGAGGTCGCGAATTTCCACCAGGGCCTCGAGCAGGTTGCGACGCTCGCCGCGCGGCAGGTGACCGGCACCCTCGACGAGTACGGCGCCCTGACCGGGCGGCACCACATCCGCCAGGCCATCGCGACAGCCCTCGCGCAGCCCGCGGCGGCCTGGGGACTCCGGATCACCGAAGTCGACGTACCCGCCGTCGAACGGGCCTCGTTGCCCTCAGCACCAAGCGCCTAAGCCCTGACTCACCGCCGAGGCGACGGCTTGAGCGCGCCATGAACTGAATCCCCTTACCTGCAGAGCGAATCCGACTCTTCGAGGGTAAACTCGCGAGACGGAAGGTCAACGTCCGCGATTCGACGGGGCCACCTCCCTTTTCACGGATTAACCCCCGCGCTCACCAGGCGATCCGCGGCGATCAGACGGGCGGACGTCGCTGCGATCCGCCGCGTGGTCGCGTTTGAGATGGGGACGCCGACACGGTCGGCCAGGCCCGGCGAGAAGGCCGACGGATGGCCGGCGAGAGAGTGGCTGGCCACGGTCGACGTGGGTTACCACCTGGGATTCCGGGGTTAACCCACCGGCGCGATGGCTGGCCACGCGCACGACACCGCGCCAGCTGGCCCGTGCGGTTTCGAGGTGGCGGCTGGATGCCGATTGTTGCCCGAGTACCGGGCTACTGCGCGACTGCCGGGTTGTAGCGCGGCCGCTGCCGGGCTGTTTGCGCGCTACCCGGTTGCAGCCAGGTAGTCGTACGAATACCCGGCAGCCGCACCAAAACCCGGTACTGGCCGGCCTCAACCGCCGCATTTCGCGTCCGACCGTGGGAAAGGATCTACCCCCGCCACCACCAGCGGCGCCACCCACCAACGAACCCGGCCAAACCGCACAACCCGGCCCAACCGGCCCAATCGGCACGACCAGCACAAGCGACACGATGCTTGCCAGGAGGGCGCGCGTGGGACCGCCCGGCGCATCGTGCGGTGACCACCGGGCGTCGGTGGATCCGGCCACGGGTGGTTCACACGCGACCACTCGCGACAAAGAACTGAAGGCCGCCGGCAAGGTGTGGCCGGATCGTGAGGGAACCCCGGTGGTGGCTGGCCCGTCCATACGAAAGACTGTCGGTTCTCAGGTGCAGTTCGAGTTGGAGGGTCCCGTGACCGCGTTCATAGTCATCCTGGCACTGGTCGCCGTTCTGGTGATCGTGACCTTGATCAAATCCGTCCGGGTGGTGCAGCAGCAGACGGTCGGCATCGTGGAGCGGTTCGGCAAGTTCAAGGTCGGCCTGCAGCCCGGCCTGAACCTGTTGATGCCGTTCGTCGACAAGGTTCGCTACACCATCGACATGCGTGAGCAGGTCGTCGCATTCCCGCCGCAGGGTGTCATCACCGAGGACAACCTGATGGTGTCGATCGACTCCGTCATCTACTTCCAGGTCAACGACCCGGTCCGCGCGACGTACGAGATCTCGAACTACATCCAGGCCATCGAGCAGCTCACCATGACGACGCTGCGAAACATCATCGGTGGCATGGACCTCGAGCAGACGCTGACGTCGCGCGAGGAGATCAACGAGAAGCTGCGCTACGTGCTGGACGAGGCCACCGGCAAGTGGGGTATTCGCGTCAACCGCGTCGAGCTGCGCTCGATCGACCCGCCTCCCTCCATCCAGGACTCGATGGAGAAGCAGATGCGTGCCGACCGGGACAAGCGCGCCGCCATTCTGACCGCCGAAGGTATGCGCCAGTCGGCCGTGCTCTCGGCCGAAGGTCAGAAGCAGTCGGCGATTCTGACTGCTCAGGGTGACAAGGAATCCCGCATTCTGCGTGCGCAGGCCGAGCGGGAGGCCCGGATCCTCAAGGCCCAGGGTGAGGCGCAGGCCATCACGACCGTCTTCAACGCGATTCACGCCGGCAAGCCGGACCAAGGCCTGCTGGCCTATCAGTACCTGCAGATGCTGCCCTCGATCGCCCAGGGCGACTCGAACAAGCTGTGGATCATTCCGAGCGAGATCGGCAAGGCGATGGAAGGCCTCGGCAGTGCCGTCGGCCAGATCGCCGGTATTCCGCAGAAGGCCGAGGGCCCGTTCCCCGAGCCCGAGCTGGACAGCCCGTCCTCCACGCCGGAGGTCGAGTCGGGATCGCCGACGGACCAGGCCCAGGCCGTGGCCGAGGCCGACAACGCCGTGCAGGAAGCCATCGCGGCTGCCCAGAAGGCCGCCGTCGGTTCCGGCAAGCCCGTGACGCCGTCGTCCACCTCGCCGGTCCAGGACCAGCCTCCGACTATCTGACCTCTCGAACGCACGCAGCGCCCGGTGGCTCCTTTGCGGAGTCACCGGGCGCTTTGCGTCTGCGTGGAGTTGTGAGCTGCGCGACATCACCTTCCGTGTGACGAGACTGATACGGCAAACGATGTCCAGGTGCGTAGAGTCTGACGACGATGACATGGTTCGAGGCGGTCCTCGTGCTGGCGGCCGGAGTCGGCGCGGGCACCATTAACGCGGTCGTGGGATCGGGCACGCTGCTCACATTCCCGGCCTTGCTGGCGGCTGGATTGCCACCGGTGCTGGCGAACGTCAGCAATACCATCGGCCTCGCGCCCGGTACGGCCGCGGGCGCGATCGGCTATCGCCGCGAACTCGCCGGACAGCGCGGACGGATCTTCCGGTTGGTGCCGGCCTCGCTGATCGGTGCCGTGGTCGGGGGAGTGCTGCTGCTGAAGCTGCCCGGATCCGCCTTTGACGCCGTCGTTCCCGGCCTGATCCTGCTCGGCTGCACGCTCGTTGTTCTGCAGCCGTGGCTCTCGCGCAAGATCAACCTGCCGAACGGCGCCAAGCATCGCGGCGCCTGGTGGGTCATCCCGGCGGTGTTCCTCACCGGTATCTACGGCGGCTACTTCGGCGCGGCCCAAGGCGTTCTGCTGATGGCCATTCTCGGTATCGGCCTGGACCCGAACCTGCAGCGAATGAACGGCCTCAAGAACGTGCTGGCTACGGTGGTGAACGGCATCACCGCCGTACTCTTCGTCATCGTGGCGGACGTCAATTGGCTGGCGGTCGCACTGATCGCCTTCGGTTCTACCGTTGGCGGTCTGATCGGGGGCCGCTACGGCCGGCGCCTTCCGCCTATCGCGCTCCGGGCCTTGATCGTGATCATCGGCGTCACCGCTGTCGCCACCATGTTGCTGTAGGCGTCAGCCCAATCGCGCGGAGAGGCCGGCCAGCAGCAGGTCCAGGCCATACTCGAACTGCTCAGGACCGCCCGACGTCAGGGAAAGCTCCGGCGCCAGCTCAACCACCGTTGGGTAATCCGCCGAAGACAGCGATTCCATCGTCGCACGCAACCGCCGCCGGCCTTCCGGGTCCTGGCGCTCCGCCTTCAGCTGGGTCTCCCACGAGGTGGACCCGAGCACGTAGGTGAACAAGGCGATGTGCGCCCGCGCCGCGTCCTCGGGGCCGAACCCCGCCGAGCGCAGCACTCGCAGGTGGATCTCGGCGAGCCCGACGGTTTCCTGCCCGCTCAACGGCCGGCCCCCGAGTAGTTGCACCAGGCAAGGGTGCTGCAGCATCAGGTCCCGCAGTCCGCCGCAGATCGAGCGGACCTGGTCCTGCCACGGGCCGTCACCCGGTGTCGGCGCGCCCGTCGCAAGCAGGTGATCCCGGACGGCGTCGTACAACTCGTCCTTGTTGCGGAAATAGGTGTAGATCGCCATCGGGCCGACACCCAGTTCACCCGCCAGCGCGCGCAGGCTGAAGCCGTTGGTGCCTTTGGCCTCCATCAAGCCCAGCGCGGTCTCGACGATCAGCTCTGGACTGAGCGTATTCCGCGGCGTTCTGGGCATGACGTGGGTCTCCTTTGGAATCGATAACGTACGGTGTACAGTACAACGTAGAGAAGCTTTCCACCAGAAGGGAAATTGTTGTGCGAGCCGTGCAGATCACCGAGTTCGGTGGCCCCGAGGTACTCAATGTCAGCGAGGTCGAGGAGCCCAAGCCGGGCGACGGCCAGGTGCTGATCCATGTGGACCGTGCCGGCATCAACTACGCCGACACTCATCAGGTCGAGAACAGCTACCTGCAGCGCGCCACGTTGCCGATGATTCCGGGTGGTGAGGTGGTCGGCCGGACCGAGGACGGCCGTCGCGTCGTGGCCCTGGTCGGCTCCGGTGGCTACGCCGAGAAGGCCGTCGCCCACGCGGCGTACGCCTTTGATCTTCCCGACGAGGTGAGCGACGGCGACGCGCTGGCCATCGTGCTGCAGGGCACCACCGCGTGGCACCTGCTCAAGACGTCGACGCATCTGCAGGCGGGCGAGTCCGTGCTCGTGCACGCCGGTGCGGGTGGTGTTGGTTCGCTCGCGATCCAGCTCGCCAAGCGCTGGGGAGCCGGCCGGGTCATCGCGACGGCTTCCAGTGACGAGAAGCGCCAGAAGACGCTGGAACTCGGTGCGGATGTCGCGATCGACGGCAACCCCGAAGGCCTCAAGGACCGCATCATCGAGGCGAACGGCGGCAAGCCGATCGACATCGTGCTGGAGATGGTCGGCGGTCCGACCTTCGACGAGTCGTTCGACGCGCTGGGCCGGTTCGGCCGGCTCGTGACCTTCGGGTCGGCCTCTCGCGAGAACGCGAAGCCGATTGAGACCAGTCGGCTGATGAAGGGCTCGAAGTCGGTCATCGGCTTTTGGCTCGCCGACTGCTTCACGACCCCGTCGCTGCTGGCCGACCCCGTGGCCGAGCTGCTCGACCTGACGGCCAAGGGTGAGCTCAAGCCGCTGGTCGGCGGGGAGTACGGGATGTCCGAGGTCGCCAAGGCCCACCTTGATCTCCGCGAGCGCCGCAGCGTCGGCAAGCTCGTGCTCGACCCCTCCCGCTGATCCCCAACCCTCGAAGGAGCAATACCGCATGTCTCTCGACAAGGTCATCTACACCGCGCACGCCACCGCTGAGGGTGGTCGCGACGGTCGCGTCGCCACCGACGACGGCAAGCTCGACGTAGTTGTCTCGCCGCCCAAGGAGATGGGTGGTTCCGGTGACGGCACCAACCCCGAGCAGCTGTTCGCCGCCGGGTTCGCGGCCTGCTTCCACAGCGCCCTGAAGCTGGTTGCCCGCCGGGCTCGCCAGGAGGCGGGGGAGTCGACCGTCGAGGCTGAGGTCGGTATTGGCCCGATCAACGGCGGTGCCGCGTACGGTCTGCAGGTTCGCCTGGTAGTGACGCTGCCTGGCATCGAGCGTGAGGTCGCCGAGCAGCTCGTGGCCGCGGCCGACTCGGTCTGCCCGTACTCCAACGCCACCCGCGGCAACATCGACGTGAGCCACGCCGTCGCCTGATCCGCCTTCGTTCAGAAGCCCGGTCCCTCCTTCGCGAGGACCGGGCTTCCGTCACGTTTCCAGGGGCTCGAGGCGGATCCGCTTCTCGAGTTCGGCGATGGCGTCGGGACGGCCGGTGCCGAGTCCGTGCCGGGTGACGTTGAGCGCGCCCGCGGCAGCGCCGGTTTTGATGGCGGACCGGATGTCGCCGCCCTTCGCCAGTACGGCGACCGCGCCCGCGGTCATCGAGTCGCCCGCGCCGCGATGTTCCTTGACGCTGAGATCGGGCAGATGGACCTCGACCACTTCGTCTTCCACCAGAGCGACCGCGGGTTTCTCCGCCCGGCTGATGACGATGGTGTCGGCACCACGTTCACGGAGCTGGTGGATCGCCTTCACGATGCCGGTGTTGCCGTCGGACTCGTTCGCCAGCCCGTCGGCGTACAGCTCCTCGTCACTTACCTTGAGGAACATCGGGCCCGCTTCGAGGATGGCGCCCAGGTGGTCACCGCTGAGGTCCGCCGCGACCCGCGCGCCATTGTGCTGCAGATCCATGCCGAGGCGCTTGTAGGTTTCGGGCGCGATCAGCCCGGGATCGGCCGCGCCGCTCAGCACGCACATACCGGCGCGAAGACCTTCGGCGAGTGCCAGGGCGTACAACTCGTCACTGTCGTGACGGCCCAGCGGAGTACCGGGATGTTCGGCGACGGTCTCCCGCTCCGAGTCGCGGCGATCGTGCACGTACCATCCGCTGTCGGCGGCGCGCCGGATCGCCTTCAGTTCCAGGCCTTCGGCCTCGATCAAGGAGGTGAGCGCGCGGCCCACCTCGCCGTCGCCGAGAACCGCGCAGAACGTCACCGGCACACCCAGCGACGCGATCATTCTGGCCTGCCACAATCCCTGCCCGCCCGCGTGCAGGTGCAACTCGGGCTCGTCGCCGAGCTGCTCGATCGTGACCGTCAACTGTGGAGCCGGCGCGAAAACCATCACCCGCTCGTTCATCGCTACCCCTTCCGATCGGTCAGTCGCACCGGTACCCGGGGCCGCGCGACGCAATCGCGCGCGATCAGGCGGTCGGGGTGGCCAGGTCGAGCAGTTCGGCGTTGGGCAGTTTCGCGAGGTCGGCGCCCTCGACCAGCAGCTTCGAGGCGCGAAGGCCGCTGCCGATGACGACCGGTCCCGCCGCCGCGACGGCACTGTCGACCAGGATCGGCCAGTCGGCGGGCAGGCCGACGGGCGTGATGCCGCCGTACTCCATGCCGGTCGAGCCGACCGCCTCATCCTGCGCCGCGAACGAGATCTTCCGGACGCCGAGGTGCTTGCGGATCACGCCGTTCACGTCGGCCCGGTGGGTGGCGAGCACCAGCACCGCGGCGTACGTCGACTCGCCCGCGCGTTTGCCGTGCACGATCACGCAGTTCGCGGATTCGCCGAGCTGTACGTCGTACTCCGCGCAGAAGGCGGCCGTGTCGGCCAGGCCCGGGTCGATCGGCGCGACCTGGGCCTCGATGGTGTCGATGGCCGCGACCACGGGCGGTGCGAGCAGGTCGGGCTGGGTCTTCGCGGGTTGCCAGTCGAGCTTGCTCATCGGGCGGAGACCTCGCCGGCGCCGGTCTCGTTCTCGCCGTTGGGGTGCTCCTGCGGCTCGGCTTCGGAGTCGGAGGCGCCGGCGGGCTCCAGGGAGTCGGGGCCGTCGGCATCCACCAGGTCGGCGTACTCATCGTGCTCGGAAACGTAGTCGCGGTAGAACGGGCAGGACGGCTTGACCCGGAGGCCCGCGTCGCGTGCGTCGTCCAGCGACTTGCGGGCGACCCGGCCGGCGACACCGCGGCCGCGGTACTCGGGCAGCGTTTCGGCGTGCAGGAAGGCGATCGTGTTGCCGGTCAACCGGTAGTCGGCAAAGCCCATCAGGTTGCCGTCGGCGTCATGCGCTTCGTAGCGGCTCTTCTCGCGGGCATCGGCAACGGTGATCTCGTTCTCCATGTCTCCACCTTAGTAGGGCGCTGGCGCGGTGCCGGGCAGGACGAGCGGGACGTTTTGATTCCGCTCACGCGAGGTGCGGGCGCCGGAACCGTGGGATAGGCCGGGAGGAGAGGCGTGCATGAGCAGTGACCGATCGGCCCAGTCACCGCTTGCCTTGCGCCGACCCCGTCTTGGTGAGCCTGCTGGACATTTTCGCGGCCTTGGCGTCATGGGGTGAGTGCCCAAGATTCACCAGGCGTTAGAGCTGGCCTAGGACGGTAGTGCTGCTGACCAGCAGCAGGAGAGCGAAAACGAGCGTGACGACGCCACGCTGCACCCAGGGCTTACTTGTCATTGGTCCCCTCCTCGGTCGATCGATCGGAGCCTGGTACCCATTGGCAAGCGTTGTCACACGGCGGCCAGGCCATGGCGGTGGTGAGGGCGGCTCTAGGATCGGCGGGTGAACTCGATTCTGGTCGCAGGTACGACCTCCGACGCGGGCAAGACGACCGTGGTGACGGGCCTGTGCCGGTGGCTGGCGCGCCAAGGCGTGCGGGTGGCGCCGTACAAGGCGCAGAACATGTCGAACAACTCGATGGTCTGCGCGGATGGTGCCGAGATCGGCCGGGCCCAGTGGATCCAGGCCGTCGCGGCGGGCGCGGAGCCGGAGGCCGCGATGAACCCGGTGCTGCTCAAACCCGGCAGCGACCGCCGCAGTCACGTCGTCTTGATGGGGGAGCCGTGGGGCGAGTTGTCCGCCCGGGATTTCCTCACCCAGCGGGCTGAACTGGCCAAGGCGGCGTTCGCGGCATATGACGACCTGGCCGGCCGGTACGACGTGGTGGTTTGCGAAGGCGCGGGCAGTCCGACCGAGATCAACCTCAGGCAATCCGACTACGTGAACATGGGTCTTGCCCGGCACATGGCGGCGCCGGTGATCGTGGTGGGCGATATCGATCGCGGCGGGGTGTTCGCGTCGCTGTTCGGCACGGTGGCGCTGCTCGACGCCGAGGACCAGGCGCTGATCAGCGGATATGTGGTGAACAAGTTCCGCGGCGATCAGACCCTGCTACAACCGGCGATCGACATGCTCCGCAACGCGACCGGCCGTCCGACGTACGGCGTGCTGCCCTGGCTGCCCGACTTGTACCTGGACTCGGAGGACGCCCTCGACGTACCGGCCCGGCGCGCGACGTCGGGTGGTGCGTTGACCATCGCGGTGGTGCGTTTCCCGCGGATCAGCAACTTCACCGATCTGGACGCACTGGCCGTCGAACCAACGACCAGCGTCTTCTTCACCGCGGATCCGGCCGATGTCCGCGATGCCGATCTGGTGGTTCTACCGGGTTCGCGCGCGACTGCCGCGGACCTGGCCTGGTTGCGTTCAACGGGTCTCGCGGACGCGGTCGTGGCCCGGGCCGCCGCGGGCCGGCCGTTGCTCGGGATCTGCGGCGGGTACCAACTGCTGGGTGGTTCGATCGACGACCCGTACGGCGTGGAGGGCGGCGGCACCACCACCGGGCTCGGGTTGTTGCCGGTATCAACTGTTTTCGAACGCGAAAAGGTCCTCGCCCGACCGGCCCCAACGGCGTACGAGATCCACCACGGGGTGGTCTCGGTGACCGGACCCGCGGAGGCATTTCCCGGCGGCTGCCGCACGGGCACAACCTGGGGCACGATCTGGCACGGCTTACTCGACGACGACCAGGCCCGGCAAGCCTTCCTCACCGAAGTGGCCGCGCTGACCGGCAAACCAGCCCCCGACGGCCGAACCAGCTTCGCGGCGCTTCGCGAACAACGCCTCGACACCCTCGCCGACGCCATCGAAGAACACCTCGACACCAAGGCCCTCCTGGCCCTGATCGACCAAGGCGCCCCACCCAACCTCCCCTTCATCCCCCCAGGCGCCCCCACGCCCTAACCGCCCCCACGCCCTCCCCAGGGATCAGCCGCCGTCAAAAACTTTCCGACGGTCGGACGCGAAATGCGACCCCCTCCGCCCCTTCGGCACCCACCGTGTCGGCCTCACTTGACGCTCCCCCGGCCACGGTCGGACCCGAAGTGCGGCACCACCACCGCCGAAACTTTCCAACGGTCGGACCCGGAATTCGGACCTGTCGAGCGTCACCGCCCACGGGGGGCGTGAAATGCCTTGCGGTGCCGCATTCCGGGTCCGACCGTCGGAAAGTTTTGGCGTGGTGGTGCCGCATTCCGGGTCCGACCGTTGGAAAGTTTCGGGGTGGTGGGGCACTCCGGGTCGGGCGTTGGAAGGTCGGGTGGGGCGGGGTGGGTTGACTACTGTGACAGTTGTACTGTCACAATGCTGGTATGGGTCCGCTGAGTGGGGTTCGGGTTGTGGAGTTGGCTGGGATCGGGCCGGCGCCGTTTGCCTGCATGATGTTGGCCGAGTTGGGCGCGGACGTGGTGCGGATCGACCGGCCGGGTGGAGGGCTGATGCTGGGGCCGCCTGAGTTGGAGTTGCTCAACCGGGGGCGGCGGAGCGTGGCGATGGACCTGAAGAATCCGGCGGCCGTCAACGCCGTGCGGGAGCTTGTTGCGCAGGTGGACATCTTGATCGAGGGGTTTCGCCCGGGCGTGGCCGAACGGTTGGGGCTCGGGCCGGAGGACTGCCGCGAGATCAACCCGCGCCTGGTGTACGGGCGGATGACCGGATGGGGTCAGGACGGGCCGCTCGCGCAGTCGGCGGGGCACGACATCGACTACCTGGCGATCGCCGGGACGCTTGGCGCGATCGGTCGCACTGGTGGGCCGCCGCAGGTGCCGGTCAACTTGCTTGGGGATTTCGGCGGCGGTTCGTTGTACCTGGTGGTCGGCGTACTCGCGGCCCTGGTGGAGGCCCGGTCGAGTGGTCAGGGGCAGACCGTTGATGCGGCGATCGTGGATGGCGCCGCGCATCTCACCACGTTCCTGCTGGGTGGACTTGCCTCGGGTGGTTGGCGCAACGAGCGCGGGGTCAACCTGCTGGACACCGGTGCGCCGTTCTATGACGTGTACGAGACTGCGGATGGCCTGCACATGGCCGTCGGCGCGCTCGAACCAGCGTTCTACGACGAGTTGATCCGGCTGCTCGGTATCACCCCGCCCGATCGCTACGACCCGGCGAACTGGCCCGAACTCCGCAAGGTTCTTGCCGAGGCCTTCGCGTCGAAGACCCAGGCCGAGTGGACCGAGATCTTCGACGGGACGGACGCGTGCGTGTCGCCCGTACTGCCGTTGGGGAACGATCACCCGCATCTCGTTGCCCGCGGCACCTTCGTGGACCACGGGGGAGTACGGCAGCCGGCGCCCGCGCCACGGTTCAGCCGTACGCCGAGTGCCCTGGGCCAACCGCCCGCACGCCCCGGCGAGCACACCCGCGCGGCCCTCACCGATTGGGGTGTCACCGCCGTCGAGGACCTACTCGCCTCCGGTGCCGCCGTACAAGCCTGAGCCACAGCAGTCGTCTAGCCATCAGCAGCCGTTCAGCCAGCAGCAGTCCAGCAAGCAGAGGTCCCGCCACCAGCTAGGAGTTCGCGTGGAACGTCAGATCTTCGATGCCGACCATGACGCGTTCCGGGAAACCGCCCGGGCCTTTTGCGACAAGGAGATCGTGCCGCACCACGAGTCCTGGGAAGAGGCCGGGATCGTGCCGCGCGAGCTGTGGGCCGCGGCGGGGGAGAAGGGCCTGCTCGGGTTCATGATGCCCGAGCAGTACGGCGGTGGTGGCGCGCGGGACTTCCGGTTCAACGCCGTGTTGATCGAGGAGATCACCCGGGCGCGAGCGAGTGGTCCGGGGTTCACCATTCATACCGATATCAACTCGGCCTATCTGCTCGACTACGCGAACGACGAGCAGAAGGCCCGTTGGCTGCCCGGGTTCTGCTCGGGCGAGACCATCACCGCGATCGCGATGACCGAGCCCGGGGCCGGGAGTGACCTGCAGGGCATTCAGACGACGGCGGTCCGCGACGGCGACTCGTACATCCTGAACGGCCAGAAGACCTTCATCTCCAACGGAATTCTCGCGGATCTGGTGATCGTCGTCGCGAAGACGGATCCGGCCGCGGGATATCAGGGGATCTCGCTGATCGTTGTCGAGCGGGGCATGCCCGGGTTCGAACGTGGGCGCAATCTGGACAAGATCGGGCTCAAAGCGCAGGACACCGCCGAGTTGTTCTTCGACAACGTGCGCGTGCCCGCGACGAACCTGCTCGGCGAAGAGGGCAAGGGCTTCATCTACCTGATGGAGAAGCTGCCGCAGGAACGTCTGACCATCGCGGTCGTCGCGGCCGCGGCCTGCGAGAACATGCTCGCCTCGACCGTGGAGTACGTGAAGGAACGTACGGCCTTCGGACGGCCGATCGGCTCCTTCCAGAACAGCCGTTTCGTGCTCGCGGAGCTGGCCACCGAAACCCAGATCGCCCGGGTTTTCGTCGACCGCTGCATCACCGAGTTGACCGCCGGCACGTTGACCGTGTCCGAGGCGGCGATGGCGAAATGGTGGACCACCGAGCTGCAGAAGAAGGTGGTCGACAAGTGCCTGCAGTTGTACGGCGGCTACGGCTTCATGACCGAGTACCCGATCGCGAAGGCCTACCTCGACACCCGAGTGCAGACCATCTACGGCGGCACCACCGAGATCATGAAGGAGATCATCGGCCGCACCATGGGCCTGTGACGGTCACTCCGCACCATGCGCCTTTGGCGGTCAGTCGATGCAGAACTCGTTGCCCTCGATATCCAGCATCGGGATGCACGAGTCGGTGCCGTCATACAGCGTGCGGACGTGTACGGCGCCGAGCGGAACCAGGCGCGCGCATTCGGCCTCGAGGGCGGCGAGGCGTTCCTCGCCCACGAGTCCGGTGCCGACCCGTACGTCAAGGTGGACCCGGTTCTTCACGGCCTTGCCTTCGGGCACGCGCTGAAAGAACAGCCGCGGACCAACGCCGGTCGGATCGACGCAGGCGAACGACGACCCGCGCTTCTCAGCCGGCAGTGAATTGTTGTACTCGTCCCAAGTCTCGAACCCCTTCGGCGGTGGCGGTACGACGTACCCCAGCACCTCGCACCAGAAGCGAGCGAGACGCTCCGGCTCCGCGCAATCGAAGGTCACCTGAAACTGCCTGATCGCTGACACCGCTGCACCGTAACAAGGCGCCTCGGGAGACGCACCTGCCTTATCCTCGATCCACCGCAGCCGGAGCACGCTCAACCGGCCACCTTGTCGGCGGAGACAGGCTTGTGCGAACTCAGCGCTTGGGACGGTTGCTGGTACGGCGGATCGTGTCGCGCTGGGTTTCGCCGACGGCTCGTTCGTAGGCGAGGACCAGGCCCTGGATCGTGACAGGCTTGAACCGTTCGATCAGCTGCTGGAGGTGTTCTGGCGTGCTGCCGCCGTCGCGGAAGTGTGGCCAGACGGTTTTGCGGAAGACTTCGGTCAGTTCCTCGGCGATGGCCCGGCCGTGTTCGGTGAAGATGCGCCCGGCCGCGAGCGCCGCCTCGACCGGGAGTTCCAGGTCGAGCAGTTCCACCCCGAGGCTGAGGTGGGCCGTCGCCACCTGGAACACGTCGTCGTCGGGCGTGGGCTCGACCACTCCGAGAGCCACCAGCATCTCGATGTCGTCGTCGGTCAGGTCCCGCCCGGTACGACGTACCAGGGCCTTGCGGTCGAGGGTCTCCGGCAGGTCCCGCATCCACGGGGTGAGCAGCGTGCGGTGCAACGCGATGTCCTGCGGGGTGGCGTCCGCCGGGATGCGCTCGAGATAGCCCTCGATGGCCGACAGGGTGAAGCCGTGGGCCTGCAGCTCGCGGACCAGGTCGAGGCGCGCGATGTGCTCAGGGCCGTAGTAGCCGACGCGGCCGCGCCGTACCGGCGGGGGGATCAGGCCACGGCCGGCGTAGAACCGCAGCGTTCGCACGGTCATGCCGACGCGGGCCGACAGCTCGTCGACGGTCAGCGTCGCCGAACCGCTGGCACCCTCGGCCGTGCGCTCAAGTGACATGGCGCAGATCATAGTGGGACCCACTTGACCATCGTGACAGTGGAACTGTCACAATCAACTCATCCGTTACCGGTCGACCGACGGGACCACCATGACCGCACCATCCGACGCCTTTCTCTATGACGCGATCCGGACGCCCCGAGGCAGGGGTAAGGCCACCGGCGCGTTGCACGAGGTCAAACCGATCCAGCTGATCACCGGCCTGCTCACCGAGCTACGCGCGCGCCATCCCGAGTTGGACCCGGCGGTCGTCGACGACGTCGTCCTGGGCGTCGTCACACCGATCGGCGACCAGGGCATGGACATCGCCCGTACGGCGGTGCTCGCGGCGGGTTATCCCGAAACCACCGGTGGCGTGCAGCTCAACCGCTTCTGCGCCTCCGGGCTGGAGGCGGTGAACCAGGCCGCGCAGCGCATTCGCTCCGGCTGGGAAGACCTGATTCTCGCCGGCGGCGTCGAGTCGATGTCGCGGGTGCCGATGGGATCCGACGGCGGCGCCTGGGCGATGGACCCGGAGACCGCGAT
The DNA here is from genome assembly GCF_042434725.1 of Kribbella deserti. Classification (NCBI taxonomy): domain Bacteria; kingdom Bacillati; phylum Actinomycetota; class Actinomycetes; order Propionibacteriales; family Kribbellaceae; genus Kribbella; species Kribbella deserti. The sequence continues at coordinate 456,827 of NZ_JBHLTC010000018.1, forward strand.
CCAGACCAGCTTCGTTCCGCAGGGCATCAGCGCGGACCTGATCGCGACGATCGACGGCTTGTCCCGCACCGATGTCGACGCGTACGCCGCGGAGTCGCACGCGCGTGCCGCGAAGGCCTGGGCCAACGGCTACTTCACCCGCTCGGTGGTTCCGGTCGTGGATCGCAACAGCCTGCCGATTCTGGACAACGACCAGCTGGTCCGGCCTGGTACGAGTGTCGAGACGCTGGCCGGGCTGCCGCCGTCGTTCGCGGCGATCGGTGAGCACGGCGGGTTCGACGCGGTGGCGCTGGAGAAGTACGTGACGGTCGAGCGGATCAACCACGTCCACCATGCCGGTAACTCCAGCGGCATCGTCGACGGCGCCGCGCTGGTCGCCGTCGGCAGCGAGAAGGCCGGCGAGGCGCTCGGTCAGGCGCCGCGCGGCCGGGTCGTCGCTACCGCCGTGAGTGGTGCCGAGCCGACCATCATGCTGACCGGACCGGCGCCCGCCGCCCGTAAGGCGCTGGCGAAGGCCGGTTTGGAGGTTGGCGATATCGACCTGTTCGAGATGAACGAGGCGTTCGCGGCCGCCGTACTGCACTTCATGAAGGATCTCGGGGTGCCGCACGACAAGGTCAACGTGAACGGCGGCGCGATCGCGCTCGGCCACCCGCTCGGCGCGACCGGCGCCATTCTGATCGGAACCCTGCTGGACGAGCTGGAGCGGCGTGAGCTCCGCTACGGCCTGGCCACCCTGTGCGTCGGCGGCGGTATGGGCGTCGCAACGATTATCGAGAGGCTCGCATGATCTCCTGGAGCAACACCGACGGCGTCGTCACGCTGACGATCGACGATCCCGAAGCCGGCGCGAACACCATGAACGACCGGTACATCACGGCGATGGCCGAAACGGTCGAGCGGCTGCAGGCGGAGAAGGACGCGATCACCGGCATCGTGATCACCAGCGCGAAGGACACGTTCTTTGCCGGTGGCAACCTTCAGATGCTGAGCCAGATCAAGCCGGAGAACGCCGCCGAGGTGTTCGAAACGCTGGAAGAGGTCAAGCGCCAGCTCCGGGTGATCGAGACGCTCGGTGTCCCGGTAGTTGCCGCGATCAACGGGGCGGCCCTGGGTGGTGGCCTCGAGATCGCGCTCGCCTGCCACCACCGCATCGTCGCGGATGACGACCGGATCGAGATCGGCGTACCTGAGGTGACGCTTGGCCTGCTGCCCGGTGGCGGCGGCGTGACCCGTACCGTCCGGATGCTCGGTCTGCAGGATGCGCTGATGAAGGTGCTGCTGCAGGGTCAGCGGATGAAGCCCAAGCACGCGCTGTCCGTCGGCATCGTGGACGAGGTCGTACCGCGGGAGCAGTTGCTGGCCGCGTCGTACCGTTGGGTGAAGGAATTCCAGGGCGAGGCGAAGCAGCCGTGGGACCGCGACGGCTACAAGATCCCGGGCGGTACGCCGTCCTCGCCGAAGCTGGCCGCGTTCCTGCCGGCCTTCCCGGCAAACCTGCGCAAGCAGCTCAAGGGCGCGCCCTATCCGGCGCCGAAGGCCATCATGAGCGCGGCGGTCGAAGGCGCTCAGGTGGACTTCGCGACGGCCAGCCGGATCGAGTCGCGGTACTTCGTCCAGCTCGCGACGGGCCAGATCGCCAAGAACATGATCAACGCCTTCTTCTTCGAGTTGCAGGCGATCAACGCGGGCGCCTCGCGTCCGGCCGACGTACCGAAGTACCGCGTGCGCAAGGTCGGCGTGCTCGGCGCGGGCATGATGGGCGCCGGTATCGCGTACGTCTGCGCGAAGGTCGGCATCGAGGTCGTGCTCAAGGACGTTTCGCTCGAGGCCGCCGAAAAGGGCAAGGCCTACTCCGAGAAGATCCTGGCCAAGCAGGTGAAGAAGGGCCGGGCCACGCCGGACAAGGCCGAGGCGCTGCTCAGCCTGATCACGCCGACGGCCGAGCCGAACGATCTGGCCGGTTGCGATCTGGTGATCGAGGCGGTGTTCGAGAGCGAGGAGCTGAAGCAGAAGGTCTTCGCCGAGATCGCCGGCGTGATCGAGCCGGACGCGCTGTTGTGCTCGAACACCTCGACCCTGCCGATCACCTCGCTGGCCGACGGGATCGACCGGCCGGACGACTTTGTCGGCATGCACTTCTTCTCGCCGGTCGACAAGATGCCGCTGGTCGAGCTGATCGTCGGGCAGAAGACGTCCGATGTGACGCTGGCCAAGGCGTACGACGTCGTCCGGCAGATCCGCAAGACGCCGATCGTGGTCAACGACAGCCGTGGCTTCTTCACCTCGCGGGTCTTCGGCACGCTGGTGATGGAAGGCGCGGCGATGATCGCCGAAGGCGTCAACCCGGTGACGATCGAGCGGGCCGCGACGCAGTTCGGCTTCCCGGCGCCGCCGCTGGCGATGCTGGACGAGGTGACCCTGACGCTGCCGCAGAAGATCCGGGACGCCGCCCGCGCGGCCGGTGGTGGCGCCGGCGCGTTCGACGATCACGCCGGGATGGATGTCACCGATCGAATGGTCGACGAGTTCGGCCGCAAGGGCAAGGCGGCCGGGGCCGGGTTCTACGACTACCCGGCGGACGGGCCGAAGGTGCTGTGGCCCGGGCTGTGGCAGCACTTCGTCAAGGACGACGTGGAGGTGCCGTTCGGGGATCTTGGCGAGCGGATGGCGTTCGCGATGTCGCTGGAGACGGTGAAGTGCGTTGAGGAAGGCGTACTGCGGTCGACGGCCGACGCGAACATCGGCTCGATCTTCGGCATCGGCTTCCCGCCGCTGCACGGAGGCGCCCTGCAGTACATCAACGCGTACGACGGTGGCCTGGCCGGGTTTGTCGCCCGCGCGCGGGAGCTGGCCGCGACGTACGGCAAGCGGTTCGAGCCACCCGCGCTGCTGGTGCAAAAGGCCGAGGCCGGCGAAACCTTCGCCTAACCCCTCGGTTGTTCAACGGCCGCACCCTCGTTCGCAGAGGGTGCGGCCGTTCTTGGTACCAGTGGTTGGCATTCATTCGTCGCAAACCGCCCTTTGTGGTCGGCCCGCACGGCGGACGTTGGCGTCGGGTGAGGGCGGTTTGCGACGAATGAATGCCTAGCGTTCTCCACCGGCGGCATCTCGGCGACCTGTCCTGATCGGGACCGCGAGCGGCTACCGACTTTTGGTACGGCTATCTGGTTGTAGCCGGGTAGTGGCGCAGAAACTCGGTAGTGGGTTCACCATTTCCCGGTAGCGGAGCCGAAGCCCGGTACCGGGGACACGTTGTCGGAGCCGAGCGCCCCGAACCGCGTCCTCGCCGGGGTGATAACCCGTGCGAGGTCCCGGCGGACTGGGCCGATCCGCGTTGTCGACCGAGGCCGAGATCACCGCGCTCGAGTGGAAGTTCTTCCCGACGGATCTGCAATGGGGCAACGTCGGCCAGTTGTTCAGTGACGACAACGTGCCGATGGCGGGCTACGGGCTGGCCCGGATCCCCTGCAAACACGCCGACAAGGTGTTCTACGGCATTGTCGGTACGTTGATGATTCCGGGCGCGGTGACGTTCATCCCGAGCTTCATCGTGGTCTCGTCGTTGGGCTGGGTCGGTTCGCTCCGTGGTCTGATCATTCCGACGCTGTTCAGCGGATTCGCCGCGTTCCTCTTCCGGCAGTACTTCCTCGGGTTTCCCCGCGAACTGGAAGGCGGCTCGGGTGGACCGCGCCGGCCACTTCGCTACGTTCTGGCGGATCGTCGTACCGAACAGCCTGCCCGATCCTGCCACTGGTCCTGATCTTCGCCTTCCTCCAGCGCTACCTGATCCAGGGCGTCACCCAATCCGGTATCAAGGACTGACCAGGCGGGCGCCGCTCGAGGCCGGGGCGAGAATTTCCGCTAGCAGTTCGTAGGTGCGCAGGCGGTCGGCTGGGTCATGCGTGAGTACGTTCACCACCAGCTCGTCCGTGCCGTGCAGCTGGGCCAGATCCAGTAATACGGGACGGACCTGCTCCGGCGTTCCCGCGATGAGCGCACGGCTGTTGTTCGACGCGCGCTCCAACTCGGTACTGGTCCATCGGTGACACCGGGCCGTTTCGACCGACGGCAGGGGCCGATCGTCGCCGAGGTCCTTGCGGCTGCGCCACAACAGCACGCTGCGGGCCAGATCGCCGGCCCGGGCCTCGGTATCGGCCACGATCACCCGCACCGCCAGGGCGCTCGCCGGCGCGGGCGATCGCTCGTGATACGCCTCCATCGCCTCGACACCCGGCGGGGGATTGAGGAAGTGCGCGAACGCATACGCCGTACCGAGCTTGGCCGCGAGCGCCCCGGACGTCGTACTGGCACCGAGTAGCCAGATCTGCGGGTCGTCCCCGAGCCAGCGCTTGAGGTCGGTCACGTCCTGCGGGAAATGCTCGGGCGGTCCACCGGCACGACCGAGGCCGAGGTCCACCCGGCCGGGGTAGAGGCCGGCCAGGATGCTGAACACCTCGGCCACCTTCGTTGCCGGGTAGCGCGGCAGCAGCACGCCACCCGAGCCGATCCGCATCCGCCGGGTGGCGCCGAGGATGATCGGGATCAGGATCTCCGGCGCCGTACCGGCGAAACCGGGGGAGCCGTGGTGTTCGGCCAGCCAGTACCGGGTGACCCCGAGCGTGTCCGCCGCTTTGGCCAGCTCGACTGTCGCCTGGAGGGCCTCGGCCGGCGTACTGCCCTCGCCGATCGGGGACTGGTCGAGAATCGACAGCCGCGTCACAAGCGGCTGCCGCTCATCGTGGCGGGCACAATCCGGTAGTCCGCCTGGAACACCAGGTTGTGCAGGTCAGCCGCCGCGATCGCCCGAAGCGTGGGTAGTTCCTCGGCGGCCTGTTCCGGGGTGAAATCGTTCAAGGGCCACTCGCCGACCGTGCCGCCGCTGAGGTGCGGATGATGGAACCCAGCGCCGTAGTGCGCCCGGATCGCAATCGGGTTGATCCCGGCCTTGACCTGCTCCGGCCAGGACAACGCCCAAATCGCCGCAACCCCTCCGTCCGGCGTCCGGCCCAATCCACTGGCCGAGATCGTGCCCGTGCCGAGCAACAGGTCCTCGTTGAGTTCGTCGAGGGCCTGCTGGGCGACCGGATCGAGCAGGTCCACCGTGGCGGCGAACAGCGCTTCCTTCTCTTCCCGGGTCACGGCCGTCTCGCCGTGGTTGCGATCCCGCAGGTCGGCGAAGTGCCGAAGCAGGGCTTGGCTGTGCGGTTGCGTCATGACGTCTCCTTGCTCGAACTCAACTCTCTGAAGGCCGATCCGACCCAGTCGCGCATCGGCCCGGGCGCCAGGATCGCGCCGTGCGGTACGCCGGGCAGCACCTCCAGCCGAACGGGATTACCGTCGGCCAGCAGGCGCATTCCGTACTCCTCGACGTCGTCGCGGACCGGGTCCTGCGCGCCGACGACCAGCAGCGCGGGCGCCGTACCGCTCAGGTCGGCCGCGTCGAACGGCGTGCTGTAACCGAGCCCCTTCCCGGCGCCCAGGTAGGCCTGCCACGAGGCCATCAGGCCGGCCCGGGTGGGAAAGACCTCCCAGTCGTACGACGCGGCGCGGCAGTGCGGGTCCATCGGGGGATAGGCGAGGATCTGGGCCGCCAGGCGACGGCCCTGATCCCGCCAGGTCAGCGCGGCGCAGGCGGCGATCGTGCCGCCCGCGCTGTCCCCGCCGACCGCCACCTCGTCGTCACACGCCTGGGTGGTCGCCCACTCCAGCACGGTGAGCACATCGTGCAGGGCAGCCGGATGTGGATGCCGGGGGGCGAGCCGGTAGTCGACGCTGATCACGGTGCTGCCCGTGAGCCGGGCCAGGTCTGCACAGACCTCGTGCCACCCGGCCACGGACCCACGGGTCCAGCTGCCGCCGTGCACCCAGACGAGCCAGCCGCGCCAGCCGTCGACCGGGCGGTAGATCCGTACGGGCACAGTCCCGACGACCAGCGAACCCCACGAGATCTCCACCGTCAGGCGCGCTTCGCCTGCCGCAGGAACACGGCCACCAGCGCGGCCGCGACAACGCACAACCCGGCGTTCACCCAGATGGCGGTGGTGACGCCGCTCAGCACGGTCGAGGCGCTTTCGCCGCCGAGGGAGTGCACCCGGGCGGTGGCGATCGCGCTCATGATCGGAATACCCATGGTGATACCGACCTGCTGGCTCATCGTGGCGAGACCGGTCGCCAGGCCCTGCTCCTCGTCGGGCAGGCCGGTGGTGGCGGTGACCATGAAGCCGACGATGGCCACCAGGTTGGCCACGCCGCCGACGAAGGTGGCGACCAGCAGCAGCGCCATCCAGGCCGAGTCCTGACCGAGCAGCACCAGCGAAACCGTGGCGACGGCCTGCAGCAGAAATCCCGCGACGATGGCGTTCTTCGAGCCGACCCGGCCGATCACCTTCGGCGCGACGATGCCACCGATGACGGTTCCGGCACCGAGTACGGCGAACGACAGGCCCGCGCCGAGCGGCGTGAAGCCGAGTGTCTTCTGCAGGTAGAGCGTGAGCAGGAAGACAAGCGACGTCTCGGTGATGAAGGCCAGCAGACCGGCGAAGTTGCCCCAGCCGATGTTGGCCTTGCGCAGGAACGCCACCGGTACCAGCGGCGCGGCGACCTTCTGCTCGATGATCCAGAACAGCACCAGCAGTACGGCGCCGACGGCCAGCGCACCCAGCGCCAGCGGATCGGTCCACGACTTCTCACCAGCGGTGGTGAGACCGAACACGATGGCGAGCAGACCGGTCGTCACCGTGATGGCGCCTGGTACGTCGAGCTTCGGCCGCTCGGCCGGGCGGCTCTCCGCCAGCACCATCGGGGCCAGCACCAGCACGGCCAGCGCGACCGGCACGTTGATGAAGAAGGCCCAGCGCCAGCTCAGCAGATCGGTGAGTACGCCGCCGAGGATCGCGCCGGTGGTGAAGCCGGCCGCCATCAGGGCACCGTTCAGGCCGAGCGCCTTGTCCCGCAGCCGGCCTTCGGGGAACGAGGTGGTGAGCAGCGACAGCGCCGCCGGAGTGACCGCGGCGGTGGCGAGGCCTTGTGCGACGCGAGCCGACAGCAGCATCGCCGGTGAGGTGGCGATTCCGCCGACAAACGAGGCGATCCCGAGCAGCGCCATGCCACCGAGGAACAGCCGGCGCCGCCCGAACAGGTCGGCGACGCGGCCGAACAACAGGGTGAAGCCGGCGGCGCAGAGGGCGAACGAGGTCGCGATCCACTGCAGGTTCTCGAGGCTGAAGCCGACCGCGGCGCCGATGGTCGGCAGCGTGACGTTCAGGATCGAGAAGTCGACGGCGAGGGTGAAGCTCGCGGTGAGCAACAGGACCAGGGCCAGCCGCTGGCGGCCGGTCATCCTGGGTTCGGTGCTGAGATCCGGGCTGCGATCCGGTGTGGTGTCGCTGCCGACTTCTTCAACGGTGGACATGCGGGTGTTCCTTCCATCGGGCTTGCTCCTGCCTAGACCCTGTCTGGATCGACCGCCGCCAACCAGAACCCTGAACAGCCCACTACTGCGCTGCCTAACACTCGTAGGGTCAGACACGGCGCGAGTCGTTGCGGCACGATTGGCCCGCCGCTCTCGATGAGGCGAGTGGCTCTGCCTGGATTGCGTGTTCGAGGGAGAACCGCGGTGAATCTCGCCCTGCTGGCCCTGGCCATCGGTGCCTTCGGTATCGGTACCACCGAATTCGTGATCGTCGGCCTGCTGCCGGAGATCGCGACCGATCTGACCGTGTCCATTCCGACCGCCGGCCTGCTGATCTCGGGTTACGCGCTGAGCGTGGTGATCGGCGCTCCGCTGATGACGCTGGCCGGATCCCGCCTGCCGCGCAAGACGATGCTGATCGGCCTGATGAGTGTGTTCATCCTGGGCAACGCGGTCTGCGCGGTGGCCGGCAACTACGCGGTGCTGATGACCGGGCGTGCCGTCACCGCGTTGTGCCACGGCGCGTTCTTCGGCATCGGCTCGGTGGTCGCGGCGAACCTGGTCGCGCCGAACAAGCGGGCCAGCGCGATCGCGATGATGTTCACCGGCTTGACCATCGCGAACGTGCTCGGTGTTCCGATGGGCACCGCACTTGGCCAGCAGTTCGGCTGGCGGTCGACGTTCTGGGCGGTGACCGCCATCGGTTTGATCGGCGTGATCGGGCTGATCGTGCTGGTGCCACCGCAACCGCGGGAGCAAAGCAGTATCCGGGTCGAGCTGGCGGTTTTCCGTAGACCACAGGTCTGGCTGGCCTTATTGATGACCACTCTCGGTTTCGCCGGTGTATTCGCGTCGTTCACCTATATCGCACCGATGATGACCGATGTGGCGGGCTTTTCCAGCGGTTCGGTCACCTGGCTGTTGATCGTGTTCGGGGCCGGTTTGTGCCTGGGCAATGTGCTCGGCGGTAAGGCGGCCGACCGGCGATTGATGCCGAGTCTTTACGTCATTCTTACGCTACTGGCCGCGGTTTTGCTGATATTCGTCTGGACGGCGCACAGCCGGCCGCTTTCGGTGGTCACGATCCTGTTGTTCGGCGTGGCCGGATTCGCCACCGTGCCGGCATTGCAGATGCGCGTGATGGACAAGGCCGAAGGTGCGCCCGCACTGGCGTCGGCGGCGAACATCGCCGCGTTCAACCTCGGCAACGCGATCGGAGCCTGGCTCGGCGGTCTGGCGATCAGCGCCCAGCTCGGCTACACGGCGCCCAACTGGGTCGGCGCGGCGCTGGCCCTGGCCGGATTGGCTGTTGCCGTGTTCTCGGGCGCCCTTGACCGCAAGGAACGCAACGCCCAGGGCCGTGGCATGTCCACGGGCCGGACCGATGCGATGGCCGGCGTTTCCGCCTGACCGCGATGCTCTAAGCTGCCGATCGGCCTACTGGGGAGGGGCCGATCGGCGCCGGTCTCGTGGGGCAGGCCGGGCCGGCGCGTCGGGGTGCGCCGGAATGCGCCGGCATGAGCAGATCTTGAATCATTTTCACCCGTCGATAGTCCTTTGACTGTCGGCGGGCTTTTCTGCGTGGGTAAAACCAGAACGCCGTACGGAAACTACTGGTTGATGATCGCAAAACCTGCCGATAACAAACGTTTGGCTGCGGCCGGGCAATTCATCGCGAGCATTGTGCTGTCGACCGAAATATGGGTGATCTTCGTCACAATGCATACCGTGGAGTTAGCTTGACGAAACTGCAACATTGCAGAGATTCTGGTACCGAAGTCATTGTCTGACTTCACGGCCGCTGGGGGCGGGCGATTATTTTCGGATTCACGCTGGGGCATTGAGTGAATCCGAATCTTTCCGGAGTCTTCGGGTGTTGTTCAACCTGGGGACCGCGCAGATTATTTCCGGACTTTCCAGATGATCAAGCCAGTGAGGGGTACAACCATGCCTGAAACAGGGGTGCAGCGTAGATCCGTTCTGCTAGGGACCGCGGCGGCAGCGGTCGGCGGCATGGCCGCGGCCGGCTCGACCTCCGCCTCCGCCTTCGCCGGGGTTCCGGCGGACACCACCGCGGCTGCCCAGGCCGCGGCCGGCGGTACGGGCGGCGTACCGGGTGGGCCGACGATCCGGCCCGATGACCCGCGCTATCGCGAACTATCGACGGGCAACAACCAGCGCTTCGTCTCCCAGCCGGACTACATCCGCATGATCACCTCCACCGAAGACGCCGAGCGGGCCGTGCGGGACGCGGTCCGGGCCGGCAAGCGGGTCTCGATCCGCGGTGGCGGTCACTGCTTCTCCGACTTCGTCTGCAATCCCGAGATCGAGGTCGTGCTCGACGTCTCCCAGATGACCCGGGTGTACTACGACCAGGTCCGCCGCGCGTTCGCGGTCGAGGCCGGCGCGCGGCTCATCAACGTGTACGAGTCGCTGTTCAAGGGCTGGAACGTCACCATTCCGGGCGGTATCTGCTACAGCGTCGGCGTTGGCGGCCACATCTCGGGCGGCGGCTACGGCCTGCTGTCCCGGGCCCACGGCCTCACGGTCGATCACCTGTACGCCGTCGAGGTGGTGACCGTCGGCCATGGCGGTCAGGTTCGCACGGTAGTCGCCACCCGGGAGCCGAACGACCCGAACCGCGACCTGTGGTGGGGTCACACCGGCGCGGGTGGCGGCAACTTCGGCGTGGTGACGAAGTACTGGTTCCGCTCACCCGATGCCAAGGGCAACAACCCCTCGGACCAGCTGATCAACCCGCCGTCCACGGTGCTGATCAGCGCGATCGAGTTCCCGTGGCAGCAGTTGACCAAGGCGAAGTTCACCAGGCTGCTGAAGAACTTCGGCGCCTGGCACGAGCGCAACGCCTCACCGAAGTCCCCGAACGTGCAGCTGAGCAGCCTCTTCAACGTGAGCTCACTCGCGCACGGCAGCCTCGGCATGTTCACCCAGGTGCCGAACGACATTCCGAACGCCCGGGCGATTCTCGACGACTACCTGGCCGCCATCACCGAAGGCGTGGACATCACCCCGCAGGAGGTGACCAAGCCGCTGGCGGAGATCGGCGTACTGCCCGGGTTCGCCGAGCCGCGAGTACTGCCGTGGCTGCAGGCGACCCGCCTGGTCGGGACGAACAACCCGACCATCACCAATCCGACTTCGCGCGGCGTGCACAAGTCGGCGTACATGTTGAAGAACTTCACCGACGCGCAGATCGCGGCCGTCTACAAGCACATGACCCGGCCGGACTTCCAGAACCCGGACACGATGCTGGTGCTGTTCTCGTTCGGTGGCCAGGTGAACGCCGTCCGGCCGAACGCGACCGCCAACGCCCAGCGCGACACGATCTTCAAGATGTGCTTCCAGACGTTCTGGGAGAAGGAGTCCGACGACGAGTTCTACGTCGGGTGGGCCCGCGACATCTTCTCGGAGTTCTTCGCGACGACCGGGGGAGTGCCCGTACCGGGAACAAACGCCGACGGCTGCTACATCAACTACCCCGACAACGACATGGCCGACAGCCGGCACAACAAGTCCGGCGTGCCGTGGTCAACCCTCTACTTCAAGGAGAACTACCCGCGGCTGCAGCAGGTCAAGCGGCGCTACGACCCGACGAACTACTTCCGCCACGCGTTGTCCATCGAACCGGCCTGACCTCCCGTGACGACCTGTCCGATGTCAAACCTCGCGGTGAGCCGGGTCGGCGCTGTAGCCGGCCAGGTCATCCACACCCGACAGGAGCAGTCGCAGCGCGGCCTCGGACGCCGTACCTGGCGTGGCGCTGTACATCAGGATGCGGTGCGCCGAGTCGTCGGGAAGCTGTGCCACCTCGAACGACAGCTCCAGTTGGCCGACCACCGGGTGCTGGAAATGCTTCGTACCGAAGGTGCAGTTGAGCACCGGGTGGCGCGACCAGAGCCCGGCGAACTCGGTGCTCTTCATGGACAGCTCACCGATCAGCTCGGCCAGGTGCAGGTCGTCGGGGTGACGCCCGGCGACCAGCCGCAACGAGGCGACCGAGCGCTTGGCCTCCTCGTCCCAGCGGGAGTACAGCTCGCGCGTGTGCGGGTCGAGGAACAGCATCCTGGTCAGGTTCGGCCGGGTCTCCGCGGAGTACGGGCTGTCGGCGTCGTAGTGGCCCGCCAGCAGCTGGTGACCCAGTTCGTTCCACGCCAGTACGTCGCTGCGCCGGTCCATCGCCACCGCGGCGATACCGTCCATCGCCTCGATCAGCTGCTTGGTTCCCGGCCGGGCCGCCTCCGGACGCGGCGCCGTCCGGCGCTTGCGGCGGGTCGGCCGGGCGAGGTTTCGCAGGTGCATCGTCTCGTCCTCGCTCAACTGCAAGGCACGGGCGATCGCGTCCAGCACGTCGTCGGAGGCGTTCTGACTCTGCCCCTGCTCCAGCCGGGTGTAGTACGCCACGCTGACTCCGGCCAGCTGGGCCAGTTCCTCCCGGCGCAGGCCGGGCACCCGGCGAGCGCCGTAGGAGGTCAGGCCGACAGCCGCCGGCTGTAGGCGCGCGCGACGCGTGCGCAGGAAGTCGCCCAACTCAGCAGGTTTGTCCATGTCCGCAAGTATGCCCGCGCGCGGACGGCTGCAACACGCCCGAGCCTGACCCAGCCAGTACCAGTCAAACGTTCACATTCTCGCCATTCACGATGTCGCGGGGCGCTGCCCCGCGGCTGGAAGAAGGACGCCATGCGCAAGGTAGCTGTCATCCTCGGCACCCGCCCCGAAGCCATCAAGTGCGCGCCCGTGATCCGGGCGCTCGCTGACGATCCCCGATTCAGCCCGTTGGTACTGTCCACCGGCCAGCACCGCCAGATGCTCGACGAGACACTGGCCGCCTTCGGTATCAGTGCCGACGTCGACCTCGGCGTGATGACCGACAAGCAGACGCTGTCGCAGGTCACGCACCGCGCCCTGAGCGGTCTGGCCGGGCCGCTCACCGACGCCGGTGTCGAGGCCGTGATGGTGCACGGCGACACCGCCACCACGCTGGCCGGCGGGCTGGCCGGCTTCCACCACCAGATCCCGGTGGTGCACATCGAGGCCGGGCTGCGCAGCGGCAATCTGTACTCGCCGTTCCCCGAGGAGGCCAATCGCCGGCTGGTCGCCCAGATCAGCGAACTGCACCTCGCCCCAACGCCCGGCAACTACGCGAACCTGATTCGCGAGGGCATCAACGAGTCCAAGATCGTTGTCACCGGCAACACCGTGATCGACGCGCTGCGCTGGGCCAGTGGCCAGGCGGTCGACTACGGCCACCCGAGCCTGGAGGACCTGGACGACGATCCGCGCCGCGTCATCCTGGCGTCGGCCCACCGCCGCGAATCCTGGAGCATGCTGCACGAGATCGGTGCCGCCATCCGCGATATCGCGACCGACGAGGCGGTCCGGATCGTCGTACCACTGCATCGCAATCCCGTCGTACGCAAGGCGATGCTGGCCGAGATCGACGGCCTGCCCAACGTCGATATTGTGGATCCACTACCGTACGTATCGTTTTGCCGGTTGATGCTGCGCAGCGACATCATCTTGTCGGACAGCAGCGGCGCCGAGGAAGAAGGCCCGGCGCTGGGCAAGCCCACGCTGGTGCTGCGCGACATCACCGAACGCCCCGAGGCCGTGGCCGCCGGTACGGCGCGACTGGTCGGGCGGACCCGGGCGCGGGTCACCGCCGAGGTCAAGGGCCTGCTACACGATCCCGACCTGTACGCCCGGATGTCCACGGCGGCCAATCCGTACGGCGACGGCAAGGCGACCGACCGGGTGGTCGGCGCGCTCGCGCACTTCTTCGGCGACGGGCCCGCGGTGATGCCGTTCGTACCGGGCAGCCGGATCCTGCCCGCACCCGAGCTTGTGGCCTCGGTGGCGTGATGGCCGGCGACGTACGCCTGATCAACTCGTCGAACGCCTTCATCGAGGCGTTGTACGTCGACGCGCCGAAGGACTTCGCGATCGAGGGCCGGGCCATCGTGGTGAACCCCCGGCTGACTCCGCTGTATGCGGGGGAGGAGCCGGTCCGGCCTATTCCGGCGTTCTCCTCGACGGTATTGCGGGACACCCGGATCGAGTCGGGTGAATCCGCGTTGATTTTCAAGGTGCATTCCCGGCGTGATGGCATCGCCGGGATTGTGGACGAGCCCGGGTGGAGTTTGTTCGCGGACCTGCTTCCGGGGTTTCCGCGCGAGACCTTGCTGTACCGCGGACCGGTGGAAGACCTCGGAGTGTTCGAGTTCGACCCGGCGGAGGCGCTCGGTGAGCCTGGGCCGGTTGGTCCGCGGTCGTTCCGGGTGTCGGTGAACCTGTGGTTCGCGCCGGCGGGAACGGATTGCGCGATCCATAACGTGCACGAGTTCATCGAGATCCACTCGCAGATCGACGGTTATGGCCGGATGCAGAAGTTCAAGGAGCGCGATCACGCGACCTTGTACGAGGACCTGCTGATGAGTCCCGGTCATACCCCGCCCGTGCCGTTTTGCCGCAGCCGTCCCGATGGCGGTTTCAGCTACCCGTGGCACCAGTACCGCGCCGACACGGATTGTGTCTGGCTTGCCGTCGAATACCACGCCGTTTAGTGCGTTTCTTCCTGGAGGAAAGGGAAAATCATGGTGACACCGCCCAAATTCACCGCTGAGATCGTTGCCGAGCAACTGCGCGACGGCTACTGGCTGGAGGCGCCCGACATCGACGGCGACGGCAGCCCGGACCTCTTCGGCTACGGCCTCCGCCTCGGCGAGATCTACTGGTACGCCAACGAGCCCGGCTGGCCCCGCCGCCTCGTGACCGACGGCTATCGCATGCCGGTCGGCGCCGACTACGCCGACATCAGCGGTAACGGTCATCCCGATGTCGTCGTTTGCTACGAGCTGTACGGCCCGATCGGCACGATCCACGACCCGGACGAGGCCGGCGGCAAGATCGACTGGATCGAGAATCCGGGGAACGCCGGCAAGACCGATGAACGCTGGAAGAAGCACTACATCGGCCGCGCGACCGGCATGCACCGCCTCCGCGTCGGCCACTTCACCCAGACCGAGCGCCTCGAGGTGATCGGCCTGCCCATCGTCGCGAAGGCCGACGTGCACGCCGTACTGCCGGTGGTTCTCTTCACCCAGCCCGACGACGTGTACGCCGCGGAGGAGTGGGAGAAGACCGTCATCGACGACACCTCGTTCCGGATGATCCACGGCGCGGAGAAGCGCAAGGGCCTGATTCCTGGTTCCGACCTTGAGTCGATCCTGCTCGCGTCCGACGAAGGCGTCACCTGGCTCTGGTTCGACGCGGCGCAGGGGGAGTGGCGCAAGGAGCTGATCGGGACCGGGGAACTCAGCCAGTTCGAGCAGACCGGCTTCCGCGGCAGCGGTGATCTCGATGCGGGTGGCCTCGGTGGAGACCCGTTCGCGTACGTCGCCGCGCTCGAGCCTTTCCACGGCAACACCGTCGGCGTCTACGTGAAGGACGAGGCCGGAGCCTGGCAACGCACGATCCTCGACGTGTACGGCGACCCGAACGAAAACGGCGAAGGGCCCGGGCATCAGATCGTGTGCGCGGACTTCGACGGCGACGGCGACGACGAGTTCCTGGTCGCGCTGCGCGGGCCTTGGCCGTGGCAGGGAGTCATGTACTACAAGGCGATCGACGCGCAGAACGGCGTCTGGGCGAAGTGGCGCGTAGCCGACGAGTCCGTTGCCCGCATCGCGACCGCCGACTTCAACGGCGACGGGCGGCTCGACTTCGCCACGATCGCGTACTCGGTGCAGAACTACTACGTCGCCAAGGACGCGAAGGTCATGGTCTATCGCAACGAAATCCCGCAGGCGGTGTCCGATGGCTCCTGAAGTTGCCGTTGGCAAGCGTCCGCCACTGCATTCGCTGACCGGGCTGCGGTTCATCGCGGCGCTGCTGGTGTTCTGCTTTCACGTCACGCTGTCGAACTCGCCGGTGCCGCCGAACACGGCGGTGAACCCGTTCGCGAACGAAGGCCTCGCGTCGTTCCTCGAGGTGTTGTTCAGTAAAGCCGGCTATCTCGGGGTGTCGTTCTTCTTCGTGCTGAGCGGTTTCGTCATCACCTGGTCGGCGACGCCGGGGGAGGGCGCGCTGCCGTTCTATCGTCGGCGGCTGCTGAAGATCTTCCCGAACCATCTGGTCATGTTCGCGCTGGCGATGATCCTCTTCGCCGGCGCGATCACCCGGCCGGGCGCATGGATCCCGAACATCTTCCTGCTGCATTCGATGTTCCCGCAGGGCGATGTCTACGTCAGCGTGAACCCGCCGTCGTGGACGTTGTGCAGCGAGCTGCTGTTCTACCTGGCGTTTCCGCTGCTGATCCGGCCGATCCGGCGAATCGCGGCGAACCGGCTTTGGCTGTGGATCGGCGTGGCGGTGGTCTGCATGGTGCTCGTGCAGGTTGTCACGCAGTACGTGATCAGCGATTCGCCCAAGTCGCCGATCACGCCGATCTCGGTAACCCAGTTCTGGTTCGGCTACATCTTCCCGGTGCCGAGGTTGTTCGAGTTCATCATCGGGATGCTGGTGGCGCGGGCGGTGATGACCGGGAAGTTCCCGCGGATCGATATCCGCTGGTCGATTCCGGCGATCATTCTCGGGTACGTCGTCGCGCTCAAGGCGCCGTTCGTGTACGGATTCTCGGTCGCGAGCATCCTGCCGATCGTGCTGGTCATCGGGGCTTTCGCGATGGCGGACATCCGGGGCGAGAACACCGGCGTCAACGGGCGGAAATGGCGGTGGCTCGGCGAAATCTCCTTCGGCTTCTACATCTGCCAAGGCGTAGTCGTCTTCTACGGCCGAACCCTCTTCCCCTCCGACCCCTTCTCCACCCCGGTCGCCCTGCTCGTAACCGCCGCCCTCTTCGCTGCCACCCTGCTAGCCGGCTGGGCCCTCTACGCCCTAATCGAACGCCCCACCATGAACCGCTGGTCCCGCCCCCGCCCCACCCGAACCCCGGCCACCCCACCTCTAATCAAAACCCCTTAGCCCTCACCGCCCCACCCCAACGACGGCCCGCCCGCCCGCGACGGCCCGCCCGCCCCGCGGCGGGTCGTCCTCACGGTTGCGTCGATTCGTCTGCATTCGCTCGTCCTTTCGTACGGCGGCCCGCTGTGGTCGCTCACGTAGGCAGGCGAATCGGACGAATCGACGACTTCTCGTGCCCGGGAATCCCCGAAGCCGGGAGGGGGTTCGGTGGTCACCCGTCCCCCTGAGTCTCTCGAATTGTCAGGTGGACCCGGGACGCGTCAAGGTTCGAGATCGGCTTCGCCGACGCGTGCGCGCCCTTGACCCGTCCCGGGTCCACCAAGGGCAGCGGGCTATCAGGGGGACGGGTGAGGTATGCCCGGTCGACTCGGGTGGTTGCCGTGGCACCGCAAGTGGTCGGTCGAGGCGGGCCGAGGCGGTCTGGTTGCCGTGGAGTCCCAACTGGTCCCGCCGACAAACGCGGGGCGCCGAGGCTATCCACCCCGCCGCCTCCGCCGCCTGCGCAACCCGACGCCTCCCGCCGATCGCGCAACCCGACGCCTCCCGTAACCTGCCGCCTCCGTCCGGCATCGGCCCGCGTTAACCGCCCGCGCCCGTGATCCGGTCCCAGACGGGCACGACGGGGTGAACCTGGGAGTGGCTGGCCACTCGGATGGTGGGTTACCACCTGGGATTCCGAGGTGGTAACCCACCTTCCGAAGGGCCAGCCACTCCCAGGGGGCCGCTCAATCCGCCATCCGAAGGGCCAGCCACCGCCAGGCACCGTCCAACCGCCCTCACCTGGGGCCAGGCGCCGCTCAACCCGACGTTCCTGAGTGCTCCGTACGGCCCGGTGCCGGGTTTTCGCACGGCTAGCGGTTTGTGGTGGGCCCGCTGCCGAGTTGTTTGACCGCTACCCGGTTGCAGCCGGGTAGTCGTACCAAAAGTCGGTAGCCGGTCCGGCTGAAGGATCAACCGGGCCATCGGGACCGCAAGTTGGTCGCTAACTAGCCGCCGGCCGCCTACCACCCACGCGACGCCGACGTGGAGTGTGCCGGACATCCCGACGCCCAGCGTGCGGGGCAACCTGGCACGGAGCGCACGGGACAACTTGGCGCGGAGCGCACGGGACAACCCGACGCACAACGTGCGGGATCTCGCGAACCCGGTCAGACCTCACCCGTCCCCCTGATAGCCCGCTGCCCTTGGTTGGTTCGGGCCGCGTCAAGGGCGCGCATGCGTCGGCGCAGCCGATTCCAACCCTTGACGCGGCCCGGACCGACCTGACAATTCGCAAGACTCAGGGGGACGGGTGACCACGGATCTACCGGCCTGGGTGATTCACCGCGGACGTAGGCGACGATTCATCCGAATTCGCCCGCCTACGTCAGCGACCACAGGGAACCCGCCGCGGTCAGGGGCGAGCGAATACAGACGAATCGACGCAACGCCGTAACACCCCGCCGCGCTCAACCGTGCGCCGCCAGCTGTGGTCGGTGTGCTCAACCGTGCCCTCAGGTGGGCCGGTCGGTTAGTTCAGGTACTTTTCGACGACCTCGGTGGGGCGGGGTTGGGCGGTGGTGGGGTCTTCGCCGTATTCGCGTTTGGCTCGGCGTTGGCGGAGGAGGTCCCAGCAGCGGTCTAGTTCGGCCGCTAGGGTTTTGAGGCGGGCGTGTTCCTCTTCGGCGGTGATCTCGCGGGCGGCGAGTTTGGCGCGGAGGGCGTGTTCCTCGCCGACGAGCTCGTCGATTCGCTGGAAGATCGAGCCGTCTTCGGTCATACCTTCACGGTACGCCCGTCGGGAAGGACCGATCGGGCCAGCAATTCCTTGATCGTGAGGATGGCCAAAGACTGGGCCGCCAGCAACGAAATCAGCACCACCAACTGCAACGCGGCCGCCGCGGTCGGGGACGCGCCACCCAGCACCATGCCAACGAACGCCCCGGGCAGAGTGACGAGACCCACCGTGCGCGTTTGATCCAGCGCCGGCAACAACGCGTCGCCCGCGGTTGGGCCGGCCACGAGCCGGAAGGCCTGGGCCGGTAGGAGGCCGATCGACAGGCCCGCCTCGTATTCGCCGTACCGGCCGCCGTATTCGGACAGCAGGCGGCGGCCGGCCAGGGTGGTGGCGTTCATGGCGCCGCCGATGATGATGCCGCCGGTCGGGAGCAAGGTCGCCGGGTTGCGCGGTACGACGCCCGGCAGCAGGAGTAACGCCAGGACGAACGCGGCGGGCAGGGCGATCGCGAGAGCGCAGTGCAGGTACAACCCCGGAACCGCCGCGAGCGATGACAGCCGCAGCGTGCTCGTGATGGTCGCCACCATGAGCATGACCGTGATGAAGGCAAGGGCCCCGAGCATCGATTGCAGGGCGAACCCGACCAGCGCGCCGACCACGGCCAGTTGCAGTACCGCCCGCAAGGATGCCGTCAGTACGCCACGTTCGTGCCGGAGCGAGGCGAGCCGCGAAGCCACTACCGCGATCACGACCAGCAGGGGGAGGACTACGACCGCCGCGAGGCCTAGGCCGGTGTCATGCCACATCAGTTCATTGAACACCCTCGGCATGATCCGAACCGGACGACGCGAGCAACGAGAAGACAGACGCCGGCAGTACGACGGTGTGGTAGCTCTCGATGCGGGACACGATCGCCTCGCGTGGACCGTTCAGCCAAGGCTCGCTGGAGTAGAACGCGTCCTCCTGCTGGGCCTCGACCGAGGGGAACGCCCGGATCAAATACGCCTCCTCGACGCCGTCCTCGTCCACCAGTGACGGGCCGGCGGCGACGACACGGATACCGGCCGCGGCGAGGAGCGGCCGGGCCTCTTCCTGCATGACCCGGACGAATTCGTCCCGAGTCCCGGGCTTGAGGCGGTAGGTGCGGATCTCGATCATTTCGGTAGTCACCCGGCCGAGGGTAAACGGCATACCGGTCGCCCGCCGTCAGTTTTACCCGACCGTACGGCGCGACAGACGCGCGGTGTCAGTCCTGCTCGGCCGGATCCAGCAGCGGCAGGCAGTCCTCGAGCCCGCTGACCTCCAATTGCCACTCCGGCCGAACGAATTCGCTTGCCGGCAGCAAGAGTCGCACCTGAGTTGCGCGCTTGCCCATCCGGTCGACCGTCATCGTGCCGTCGGGCTGATAACCGAGCTTGCGCGACACGCTTTGCGATGCCGGGTTGTCCGTGAACGCCTCGCTCCGAGCAGTCTGGGCGCCCAGGTGGTCGAAGGCGAACAGCAGAACGGCGGCTCGCATCTCCGTACCGAGGCCTTGACCCTGCAGCCGCCGGGCGATCCAGGAGCCGCTGCTCACCTCGCGGGTAACGCCGAAGTCCTTGCCCGTCAGCCCTTGCGCGCCAATTACTTTGCCGTCCAGGCGGATCAGGAAGTTGATCGTCCAGTTGCCGGGGCCCAGGGCTGCGCGCTGCGCCCAGTAGTGCTGGAACGTCTGGCGACCCTGCACCTCCGGCGGCGCCTCGTTCCACGGCACAGAAAACGGCATGGTCCCCGGCTCGTACACCCCGGCGAGCGCTTCCTCGTTCAGTTCGAGCAGGCCTGCGTCGTCGTCCGGTCGCAGTTCGAGTCGCGGCGTACGGAGAACGAGGTGCCGGAACGGCCAGGGGTCGAACGTCATGCGACCAGCATCGACCCTCATCGATGCCCTGGACAACCGAGATTCCGTTCACCGCGGCAAAGGCGGAGTGACCTTCGGATCGGGAACCACCAGGCGTGGATCGGTAGCGAGTTGCTTGAGCCGTGCGAGCGGGATCGCGAACCTCTTGTTGGCCTGAGCCAGGCTGGACGCCTGAACTTGCTCACGCGCCACCGCCGACCGGTCGCCGTACATGTGGTGGACGACCGTTCGAGTCCAGGTGCCGGGTCCAGTGGGCATTACCTGTACGACGAGGTGCGTACCGCGCTGGCCGGGTGAGATCAGGCAGACCGGCTTAACGCCCTTGCAGGTACGACGGGCCTTCGCGGCAGTTGAAGTGGCTTCGGGCGGGTTAACGGACAAGGTGACGCGTAGTTCGTGCCAGGCGTTCGGTCCCAGCTGGTAGACCGCATGCCAGTTGGTAGCGTTCTCGACGTCCTGGGGCGATAGCGGCGTGGACTGCCGCCAGTCGTTCGCGTAGATGTTCTTGAGGTACAGCGGCGACTTCGGCAGGGTGAGCCGAACCACGTTGGCCAGGAGGTTCGGAACCGGCTCGACGTAGCCGGGATCGCCACCGATGCCTGAAACCGGTTCTGAGCTCTCTGTTGGCGCAACGCCGGTGGTGGACGTCACGCCGGGTGTAGCGGGCTGGGTGATGTTCCGGGTGGCTGCGGCGTGGAAGCCCAGGGCAATCACTGCGACGGTCAGAGCGCTGAAGGCGGCCGTGGCCGTCTGCCGGATGGCCCGGCCGCGTCGCCCGGATCGAACGACTGTCTCAGGCGTAAGCCGCATCGGCGGCTCATCCCGCAGGTACGCGTTCAGAGCGTCGCGAAGGACTGGATCGTCGATCATCGCGTCGGCCTTTCCAGTTGGGCCTCAAGCGCGGTACGAAGGGCCTGTAGCGCTCGGTTCGAGTGGCTCTTGACTGTTCCCTCGGCGATCCCCAGCAGTTCGGCCACCTCCGCCACCGGCAGGTCGTCCACGTAGCGCAGCGCCACGATCGCGCGCTGGCGGTCCGTAAGCGCTGAGAGGACGTCGGCCAGTTCCAGCCAGCCACCTACCTCCTGCGGAGTGTCGTGGCCACCGGGCAGTTCGGGCAGTTCGGCCGTCACCTGCTCGCGGTGTGCCGTACGCCGCCGCGAGAGGAACAGGTTGGTCAGGATGCGCCGCGCGTACGCGTCGACGGTCTCCTGGCGGACCCGCCGCCAGTGCACGTAGAGCCGCACGAACGTGGTTTGCACCAGGTCTTCGGCGATCTGCCAGTCGCCGCACATCAGGTACGCCGTTCGGCGCAGCGCGGGTGCCCGCGCCACGAAGAAATCGACGTACTCGGACTCCCAGTCGGGTCGTCCCATTACCACCCCTGATGTGTCGGCCTACACCTTCTCTACTCAGCAGGCCACCGCCAGGTTTACGTGTCGCGGAAATCGGCCTCGTCGTACGAGTATTCGCCCTGATCGGTTCGTTCGGCCTCGCTCGCGCGCAGCTCGACCCGGCGGATCTTGCCCGAGATGGTCTTCGGCAGCTCCGCGAACTCGATCCGGCGGATCCGCTTGTACGCCGCGAGGTGCTCCCGGCAATACGTCAGGATCTCCCCGGCGAGTTCCCGGCTCGGCTCGTAACCCGCCGCGAGTACGACGTACGCCTTCGGCACCGCGAGGCGGACCGGGTCGGGCGAAGGCACCACCGCCGCCTCCGCGACGGCCGGGTGTTCGATCAGTACCGATTCCAGTTCGAACGGCGAGATCCGGTAGTCGCTCGCCTTGAAGACGTCATCGGCCCGTCCGACGTACGTGATGTAGCCGTCCTCGTCCCGGCTGGCCACGTCGCCGGTGTGGTAGAAGCCGCCGCGCATCACCTCGTCGGTCAGCTCGGGCGCGTCGCGGTATCCCCGCATCAGCGCGACCGGCTTCGGAGCCAGCTCGAGGCAGATCTCGCCGTCGTCGCCGATCTCGTCGGTGGCCGGGTCGATCAGCGCGATCGCGTAACCCGGCAGCGGCCGGCCCATCGATCCGGGCTTGACCGGCTGGCCGGGGGAGTTGCCGATCTGCGCGGTCGTTTCGGTCTGGCCGAATCCGTCCCGGATGGTGATGTCCCATGCCGCGCGGACCTGCTCGATCACCTCCGGGTTCAACGGCTCACCGGCTGAGATGCACTCGCGCACGGCCACCTCGACCGCGGACAGGTCGGCCTGGATGAGCATCCGCCAGACCGTCGGAGGCGCGCAGAACGTGGTGACGCCGTACGTCGCCAGTACGTCGAGCATCTTGGCCGCGTCGAACCGGGAGTAGTTGTAGAGGAATACCGTCGCTCCGGCGTTCCAAGGTGCGAAGACGTTGCTCCACGAGTGCTTGGCCCAACCCGGCGACGACACGTTCAAGTGGATGTCCCCGGGCTGCAGGCCGATCCAGTACATCGTCGAGAGGTGCCCGATGGGATAACTGACGTGAGTGTGCTCAACCAGCTTGGGCTGACTAGTAGTGCCCGAGGTGAAGTAGAGCAGCATCGGGTCGTCAGCGGCTGTATCCACCTCGGGGACGGCGTCCGGCTCGAAGTCGAGTGTCTCGTCGTACCTGAGCCAACCGGCTGCAGCATCTGCCGACGCGTGGGCGCCGTCCAGCAGCGATCCGACGGCCACCCGGATGCAGTGATCGGCAATCCCGGTGTAGCGGTCTACGTCGCTAGAAGCGGTTACAACGCATCGAACGTCGCCCCGGCTGATCCGGTCGGCCAAGTCGGTATCAGTGAGCAGAGTCGTCGCAGGGATCATGACCGCGCCGAGCCGGATGCAGGCCAGCATGATTTCCCAGAGCGGCACAACGTTCCCGAGCACGATCAAGACCCGGTCACCCTGTTTGACGCCGTTGGCAGCCAACCACCCAGCCACCTGCCGGGACCGCTCAGCCATCTCGGCGTACGTGAGAGTCTCGGCGGCGCCGTCCTCCTCCACGATCGTCAGAGCCGCCACCTCGGGCTGTTCCACCGCCAACGCGTCAAACCAGTCCCGCGCCCAGTTGAACCGCTCGAACTCCGGCCACCGGAACTCCCGGTAGGCCGTCTCGTAGTCCTCCCGGTACGCCACCAGCAAGTCCCGCGCCGTACGAAAGGCCCGCGTGGTCTCCGAGGTACTCAGCTCCGCGCTCATCCCCGCACTATTACCCACCAGTTCCCCCCGTTCAACACCCGCCACCCCGGGGAGCACCGGCGCGTTACGCGGGGGCCAGTTGTTTGTCGGGGGGGTTGAGTACGCTGGCGGCGTGACAGCGGTGGAGCAGCCGGGCTACCCGGGAGAGCTGGAAGCGGACGTTGTGCTTCGTGACGGCTCGACCGCGCATCTGCGACCGATCACGGCCGAGGACGCGGAGCTACTGGTGGCGTTCTACGCCCGGGTGTCGGAGCAGTCGAAGTACTACCGCTTCTTCGCGCCGTACCCGGAGCTGTCGAGCCGGGACGTGGCCCGCTTCACTCAGGTCGACTACCGGGGCCGGCTGGCGCTGATCGTGACGGTCGGCGACGAGATGATCGGCGTCGGGCGGTATGAACGAACCGCGCCGACCGTCGCCGAGGTGGCCTTCCTGATCGAGGACGCGCATCAGGGCCGGGGACTCGGGCAACTGCTGCTGGAGCATCTCGCGCAGGCCGCCCGGGAGCAGGGCATCGGCAAGTTCATCGCCGAGGTGCTGCCGGACAACCGCAAGATGATCACCGTCTTCACCGAGGCCGGCTACAAGGTCGCGCGTGAGTTCGAGGACGGCGTGATCGTGGTCGAGTTCGACATCGCGCCCACCGATACGTCGTTCGGCGTGATGCAGTCGCGCGAGCAACGGTCCGAGGCCAAGTCGATCGAGCGGCTGATGACCCCGGCCAGTGTGGCCGTGATCGGAGCCAGCCGGCGCGAGGGCACCATCGGCAACGCCTTGCTGCGGGATCTGCGCGACGGCGGTTTCACCGGCGAGCTGTATGCGATCAATGCCGGAGCCGACGAGATCGAGGGCGTGCAAGCCTTTCCGACCATTCGCGACGTGGATTCGTCGGTCGACCTGGCCGTGGTCGCCGTACCGGCCGAGTCGGTGATCGACGTGGTGCTCGACTGCGCGGCGAAGGGCGTTCGCGGGCTGGTCGTGGTGTCGAGTGGTTTCGCCGAGGTCGGCGAGGAGGGCCGCCGCCGGCAGCGCCGCCTGGTCGGCCTAGCCCGGTCGTACGGTATGCGCGTGATCGGCCCGAACTGCCTCGGCCTGATCAACACCGACCCGGCCATTTCGCTGAATGCGACACTCTCGCCGTTGATGCCGGATCGCGGCCGGGTGGCCTTCTTCTGCCAGTCGGGCGCGCTCGGCGTCGCGATCCTCGCGGACGTGGTTGCTCGTGGCATCGGCCTGTCCAGTTTCGTTTCCGCGGGCAACCGGGCGGATGTCTCGGGCAACGACCTGATGCAGTACTGGTACTCCGACGAGGCGACCGAGGTGGTCCTGCTCTACCTGGAGTCCCTCGGCAATCCGCGCAAGTTCAGCCGGGTGGCCCGTCGTCTGGCCGGTCGCAAGCCCGTCGTCGCGCTGCGCTCGGGCCGCGCCACCCAGGGCGTTCCGCTCGGGCATACCGTCCGGCGCAGTCAGTTGCCCCCGGCCACATCCGAGGCGCTGTTCCGGCAGAGCGGCCTGATCGGGGTCGACACCACCGGCGAGATGTTCGACGTGGCCCAGTTGCTCGCGCACCAGCCCTTGCCGCGGGGGCGGAACGTGGCGATCGTCAGCAACTCCGACGCGCTCACCCTGCTCGCGATGGACGCCGCTGCCATGCACGGTCTCGAGATCATCGGTGACCCGATGACGCTCGGCGGCAACGCGTCCGCGGACGACTTCGCCGCCGTGCTCGGCAATGTGTTCGCCGACGACCGGGTCCACTCGGTGGTGGTGATCTTCGCGCCGCCGCTGCATACCACCGGCGAGGAGGTGGCCCGCGTACTCGCGACCGCCGCGGCCGGTTCGGACAAGCCGGTGGTCTCGTCGTTCCTTGCGTCGCGGAGCGTGCCCGAGATGCTGCGCGTGCCAGGCGAGCACGGTGGCGCCGCGCGCGGGTCGATCCCGTCGTACTCCTCCCCGCAGTACGCCGTTGGCGCCCTCGCCAAGGCCACTGGGTACGCCGAATGGCGCCTCCGGGCCGACAGCGACATTCCGGATCTGCCGAACATCGATACCAGCGGCGCGGAGGCCTTCGTCGCCGACTACCTGAAGCGGTATCCGCAAGGCGCCGACCTCGATCCGGATGACCGCCAGCACCTGCTGAGCTTCTACGACATCAACGTGCTGCCGTCATACCCGGTGCTTTCCGCGGACGAGGCCGTCGCGTGCGCGGCCGATCTCGGCTGGGAGGTCATTCTCAAGGCCACGGCCGAGCAATGGCGGATGCGCCCGGACCTCGCCGACATCTGGCGGCACATTCACGACGAGGACGACATGCGCGAGGCCTGGCGCGAGATGACCGAGACCTTCGGCGTGGCGTCGGACCCGGGGCGGGCCCAGTTCGTCGTACAGAAGATGGTGCCGCCGGGTGTGCCGGTGGTGATCGACGCGGTGGAGGACGTCTCGTACGGTCCGGTCGTGTCGTTCGGCCTGTCGGGTGTCGCGACGGACCTGCTGGGCGATCGCTCGTACCGGATGCCGCCGTTGACGCTCGCCGACGCCGCCGAGATGGTCCGGGAAGTGCGCGCGGCGCCGATGCTGTTCGGCTACCGCGGCACGGACCCGGTCGACATCGCCTCGATCGAGGTGCTGCTGCATCGCGTCGGACGGCTCGCGCTCGATCTGGAAGAGGTGGTCCGGATCGAACTGCGCTCGGTTCTTGTCGGCCCCGACGGTGCCACCGTGCTCGACACCGCCATCCGCATCGCCCCGAACGAGAAGCCGCGCCAGGACACCCCCGCCCGTCGCCTCACCTGACCAAGGCTGATCAGGCTGGGGCATCAGGCCTTGCGATAGACGCCGTTCTCGCGATTCAGGAAGTGCCAGTCGACGAGAAAACGCCGAAGCGTCGCGTAATCGTGGTACCAGGACCGGAGGATGTCGTTGACCTCCGGCTCGGAGTAGTCCCGATCCGGTTCGAACAGGCGCGCCAGGTAGCCGATCACCACCTTCTGCTTGGCCGGGAAGGTGGGCATCGTGGTGATGCGCCCGTCCCGGATGCAGGCCTGGAGCAGGGCGTCGACCGCGGGATCGTCGTCGAGGGCCTCGCGTTCGGGACGGTCGGCCCGGGCGGCGGTTTTGAAGGCGTCGGTGACCGGTTCGAACCCGGCCGGGCCGGTGGTGACGAGGCCGCCGACCTGAAGGCGCCGTACGGCGGTGCGCACGGTGCTGACGGGCAGGCCCGCGGCGGTGGCGATCTGCTCGGGCTGGTTGGCGCCGAGCACGATGGCGGCGAAGGTGCGCAGTCGTTCCGGTTCGGCCAGCAGACCGGTGAGATTCACGGATTGCATGGGTTCCACCGTAGTTCCCGGGCGCAACGGATTTTCCTTGATAGACAGGGTGGATGCGGAACGCGATCACCGATGTGCCAGGTGTCCTGATCGGGCAGTACGAGCGAACGGACGAGCCATATCTGACCGGTACGACCGTGGTCTACCTGCCCGGTACGGCGGTCGCCGGGGTGGACGTGCGCGGCGGCGCGCCCGGAACGCGCGAGACAGACCTGCTCAACCCGGTCAACTCCAACCCCGGCGTGAACGCGATCGTGCTCACCGGCGGAAGCGCCTACGGCCTGGACGCGGCCGCGGGCGTGATGGCCTGGCTGGAGGAACGCGGCGAAGGTGTCCGGGTGGGACCCGACCCCAGCGAAGTGGTGCCGATCGTGCCCGCGGCGGTGCTGTTCGATCTGGGCCGGGGTGGCTCGTTCCGGGCCCGGCCGGACGCGGAATGGGGCCGCCGCGCGATCGAGGCCGCCGGCGAAGTGGTTGCCGAGGGCAACGTTGGCGCCGGTGCCGGGGCCCGGGCCGGCTGGTTGAAGGGCGGCGTCGGTACGGCGAGTGTCCGGCTGGTGGACGGGCATACCGTGGGAGTGCTGGTGGTCGTGAACGCCGTCGGTTCGGCCGTCGGCCAGGCCGGGCGGTTGCTGGGGGAGCGGGCCGGGATCGACGGGGAATTCGCCGGCCTGGCCACACCGATCGAAGGTCCACCGGAGGCGCCGCCAGGGCCGTTGCCCGGGATGAACACGGTTATCGCGGTTGTCGCGACGGACGCGCCGCTGGACAAGGCGGGAGCCACCCGAATGGCGATGGTGGCGCACGACGGGCTGGCGCGCGCGGTGGATCCGATCCACACGCTGCTCGACGGGGACACGGTGTTCGCGTTGTCGACGGCGCCATCCGATCAGCCGAGGTGGTCCGTCACCAACTTCGCGGATCTCGCGGCGCTGGAGGCGGTGTTCAGCGCGGGAGCGCAAACGATGAGCCGCGCGGTCGTTCGCGCGATGCTCGCGGCCGAGCCGGTATCCACCCCCGCTCTCACCTTGCAAAGCTACCGCTCCGCCTACCCGTCCGCTTTCGCCTGACTGCGTCACCCTGCGGGATGACGGGGGTTCGGCGGGTAATACCTGGGGATGACGTGCGGGCCGTTCAGGGGGTGTCGTTCGTCAGCGGAAGTGGCGACTGAGGGCCGATGAGATGGCGGGCGGATTTCGCGAGGCTTCTGGGTATGAGCTTCCAGAACCCCCAGGCGGTCCGTCCCCACGCCTACCAGCCCGCGCAGACCCAGCAGTCCAACCCGTCCACGCCCAACCAGCCCGGCCCTCATCACGCCGCGCCAGGCCACCCCACGCCCGGCCGGCCCGCGCAGTACGGCGAGCAGGGACAGGCGGTGCTCGGTGGGCATGGGCTGGTGAAGTACTACGGCGAGGTGGTCGGCCTGGCCGGGGTGGACGTTGCGGTGCGGGCCGGTGAGGCGCTCGCGGTGATGGGCCCGAGTGGTAACGGCAAGACCACCTTGCTGCACGTACTCGCGGGCATTCTCACGCCGGACAGTGGTGAGGTCTGGCTGGCGGGGCAGCGGATCGACAACCTCGGCGACGCCGCCCGGACCAAGCTCCGCCGTCAACGCCTCGGCTTCGTCTTCCAGGACAACCAGTTGCTCGCCGAACTACCCGCAGAGGAGAACGTCGCCCTGCCGCTGATGGTGGACGGTGTATCGCGCCGCGATGCGATCGCCCGGGCGCGCACGATGCTGGCCCAGGTCGGCCTCGCCGCGGAGTCGAAGCGGCGCCCGGGCGAACTGTCCGGCGGCCAGGCCCAGCGGGTCGCGATCGCGCGGGCCCTGGTCGGCGAGCCGCAGGTGGTGTTCGCCGACGAGCCGACCGGCGCTCTCGACGCAACCACCGGTGAACACGTCATCAGCCTGCTGATCGGTGCGGCCACGCATCGCGGCGCCGCGGTGGTTGTTGTCACGCACGACGACCAGGTCGCGGCCCGGTGCCACCGTACGGTCCGGATCGTCGACGGCCGGGTGAGCACCCGATGAGAATGTGGGAACTCGCCATCCGGTTCGTGCGGCGGCCCGGCCAAGGCGGCCGCGCGGCGAATCTCGCCGCCTTCGGTGCCACCGCCGTGGTCAGCCTGCTGATCACCTTCCTGATCGCGGGCTCGCTCGGGCTGGTGGATCGCTCCGATCGGATCGGCTGGCGCGCTTCGCAGGCGGACAAGGGTGATCCAGTCGTCGGCAAGGTGTACGACGTCAAGGACGTGGCCAACGGCACGGCCATCCTCCGGCTCGACCTCGCCGTGACCAACCCGAGCCGAAACGCCGGGCTCCAGCCGCCGCCCGGGCTCCCGCACACGCCCAAGCCTGGCGAGGTCTGGGTCTCTCCGGCCCTCGCCAAGCTGTGGAGGGGCGATCTGGGCGAACAACTCAGCAAGCGGTACCACGTGCCCAAGCCGACCGGCGTCATCAGCGACGCGGGCCTGTCCTCCCCGGACGAGCAAGTGGTCATCCGCGGCGTCGAACCGCTCGCGGACAAGGAAAGCGGCACGGACCTCAGCACCTGGCGCGGTACGAAGATGGACGACCGCATCCAGATTCTGCTGTGGCTCGTCGGCTTCGGTCTCGCGCTGGTCATCTTCCCGGTCCTGAGCCTCGTCGGTCAGGCCGCAGGCGTTGCGGCCAAGCGTCGCGAACACCGGCTGGCGGCTCTCCGTCTCGCGGGTGCCACCCGGACGCAGGTACTCCGTCTCAGTGCGGTCGAACAGGCCATTCTCGCGGTCGCCGGTGCGGCGGTCGGCCTGATCGCGTACACCGTGCTGTCGCCGTTGATCGCGCGGATACCGCTCGGCGGTGGCCGGTGGTACGTCAGCGATCTGACGGTGGCGCCGTGGCTGGTTCTCCTGGTGATGGTGCTCGTACCGGTCCTGTCGGTGCTGAGCGCGATGATCGGCCTCGGCCGGGTCAGCATTACGCCGCTCGGTGTCACCCGCGGCCATACCCGCAAGGCGGTCACGCCGTTCCGGCTGGTGCTGCTCGCGGCGGGACCACTCCTGCTGGCCGTGGTCGGCGGCAGTGCGACGGCGCTGGTGCCGATCATCATCGGGATCGCCCTGGGTGCTTTCGCGGTACGGATCGGCGGGCCGTTCGTGCTCGACCGGGTCGGCCGGATCCTGGCCCGGACGGCGAACAGCCCGTCCACGCTGCTCGCTGGGCGCCGGCTGGCCGACGATCCGAAGGCCGCGTTCCGCCCGGTGGCGGCGCTCGTACTCGCCGGGTTCGTGTCGGGATTCCTCTCGGTGGTGATGCCGTTCAACCTCAAAGGCAACGGCAGTGACAACGCCTTCGAGGTCGCCGTACATGCGCCCACCGCGAAGGCGGCAAACGAGCTCGTCGCGACCCGGATCAAGGACGCCGGTCTGCACGCGCAGGTCCAACCAGGTGAGGCGTACGGCGACAAGGTGCAGCACGTTCTCGTCAGCTTCCCGAAGGCGGAGCGCGAGCAGACCCGCACCGCGCTGTACGACGTGTCGCCGGACAGCGTGCCGATCACCGGCGCCGAGCGCGATCTGTTCGAGGCCGGGATGTTGCTCGACCTCAAGATCGGAGTACTGCTGCTGCTCGGGGTGGTCTTCGTGACCGGGGCCGCGTCGACCGCCGCGGGAGCCGTCGGTACGGCGCTGGACCAGGCCGGTCCCGCGAAGGCCTTGCGGCGATCCGGCGTACCGCTGAAGGTGATCGAGCGATCCGCCCGGCTGGCCGCCGTCCTGCCGGTCATCGTGGTGGGCCTGCCGACGATCGGGATGGGCGCGTTCTGTGGCCTGCTGGCCAACGCGGGCGCACTTCCGCTCGGCGAAGGTAGCGCCGGGGCGTTCCTGCTGGCGGGCCAGGTGATCGTCGGCCTGGTGCTGGTTTCCGTCGCCGGCGCCGCGGGCGCACCGGTACTGCGCAAGGCCAGCGCGAACTGATCGAGACAGCCGGCGTTGCCCCAGATCCTGGGGCAGCGCCGGCCTGATCGAAGGCGGTCAGCGAGGGCGACTGACCGCCGACGGGCCCCGCGCGTGCGAGGATGAGGGCATGCGTGACCTGAATGCGCCGGTCCCGGAGCTCGCAGACGCCTCCGCCGCGTTGCGTGCCGCGATCGATCGGTGTGGCTACTACCCAGACGTTGTCTCCGACTCGCTCTCCGTGGCGGTCGCCGGCGAACCCATCCGGGCCTTCGTGCTGCAGCACGAGCCGACGTTCGACCGCGACGAGGTCCGGCGCCACATCACCATCTTGGCGCTGACCCCGACCCGGCTGATCGTGGGCCATACCGACGAGCACGCGGCCGACGACCTGATCCGCGCGCCGTACGCGTCCACCTCCACCGAGGCGATTCCGCTGCACCGGGTGAACGCGGTGGTGGTGAACCGGGTGGTGCCGAATCCGGCCGGCTACTCGTCGAACGGCTCGGACCCGGCCGCCGCGACCGGCGAGGTCGTGTTGACGATCGGCTGGGGCATGGTGAACCGGGTGGATCTCGAGCCCGCGGTCTGCGCCGATCCGAACTGCGAGGCCGATCACGGTTTCACCGGTTCCGTCGCGGCCGACGACATCTCGTTGCGGATCAGCGCCGCGGTCGACGGAGCCGACGGCATCCAGCAGGTGCTCGACTTCTCCACCGCGCTGTCCGCCGCCACCGCAGCGCGCTGACCCCGATGCTGCCGGTCAAACCCGAGTACGGCGCTGCCTCCCTTGCGGATGTCCTGCCGTCGGTCGCGGGTGCCCTGAAAGTCCCAGGCGAGACGAACGGCCTCGGCCTGCCGGAAAACCCCCGGTACGCCGTACTGCTGCTCGACGGCCTCGGGTGGAACCTCCTGCGCCAGAACGCCGACGTCGCGCCGTACCTGGCCTCGCTGCTGCCGACGGGCCGTCGTCTCACGGCGGGTGTTCCGTCGACCACGGCGGTCAGCCTGAGCAGTCTCGGTACGGGCCTGCCGCCAGGCGCGCACGGGATCGTCGGCTACAGCTCGGTCGTGCCGGAGACGGGCGGCCTGCTGAACGCGCTGGCCTGGGATTCCCCGGTCGATCCGCGCCGGTGGCAGCCGCATCAGACCGTGTTCGAGCGGGTAGGCGCGGCCGGGGTGATGACCCGGAACGTGAGCAAGGCCCGTTTCGAGAAGTC
This sequence comes from Kribbella deserti, assembly GCF_042434725.1. Classification (NCBI taxonomy): domain Bacteria; kingdom Bacillati; phylum Actinomycetota; class Actinomycetes; order Propionibacteriales; family Kribbellaceae; genus Kribbella; species Kribbella deserti. Next base: position 488,498 of record NZ_JBHLTC010000018.1, read on the forward strand.
CGGTCTGACCGCGGCCGCGTTTCGGGGCAGCTCCCATCGCGGCGCGGACAGCGTGGAGGACCGGCTGGACGCGACGCGGTTCGCCATTCGCGAAGGTTCGTCGGCGTTGGTTTACGTGTACGACTCGCAGCTGGACTACATCGGTCACGGCTTCGGCTCGGGTTCACCCGAGTGGCGGACCGAGCTCGTGGCGGCGGACCAGTTCGCCCAGCGCGTGCGGTCGTCGCTGCCGAGGGACGCGATCCTGCTGGTTGTCGCGGATCACGGCATGGTGGATGTGGATCCGGTCGACCGGGTCGATATCGACGCCGAGCCCGATCTGAGCAGCGGGCTCACGCTGGTGGCGGGGGAGTCGAGGTTCCGCCACCTGTACTGCGTTCCGGGCGCGGCGGATGACGTGCTGTCGACGTACAAGTCCCGAGTGGGCGATCGCGCACTGGTCCTGAGCCGGGACGAGGCCATCGCCGAAGGCTGGTTCGGCGTGGTCGAGCCCCGAGTGGCGCCGCGCATCGGCGACGTGGTCGTCGCCGCGCTAGGCCCGCTCGCCCTGGTCGCCGGCCGCCGCTTCCCGCAGGAAGCCGGGCTGATCGGCGTCCATGGCTCGCTCACCGAAGACGAAATGGCCATCCCACTCTTGATCGACCCCGGCTACTGACCTGTCACGGCGTTCGGCATCCATCGGTCCGAACTCGCCGTTCGCCGACTAAGCCGGGATCCACCGATGCCGGGTTGTTGTGCGGGCAGATGTCCGTCTGGACGGCGCCGGCTGCCGGGCTTTTGTACGGCTATCTGCTGCAACCGGGTAGCGGCCCAACCGCTGCCGTCGACCATCGCGAGGTTCGGGGCACCGATCGCGTATGCGCGGTAATCGCTGCAGTGACTACAAGGGTCGACGTCTGGAATGGGGGGTCGACTAGTCAAATCTCTGACGTCAAACCCCCAACTCGGCGGTCAACCCCCGCGGTCTCCCGGCGATTGGCCGGGTTCGGCGGACGGAGGCGCGTCACGGATCGGGGCCCTCGAACATTGCCGGCTCGCGGGTCACTTCGCGTCGCGCCGACGGAACGCCACGATTTCTCGTCGACGCGACGCCGTGGGGTGGGGGTTAGAAGCCCCAGATGGTCCAGCGGATGGTTTTCAGGGCTACGCGGCCGTCGGTGCTGCGGGCGGTAACGATGACGCTGTAGTCGCCGGGACGGGCGCTGACGACGCCGGTGATTACGCCCGCGGGGCTGAGGGCCAGGCCGGACGGCAGGTTGACCGCCTTGTAGGTGACCGTGGTGGGGGCCTTGAGCTGGATCGGGATCAGCGGCAAGCCGGTGAAGCCGAGCTGCGTCGCGGGCGCCGTGATCGACAGGGAGCCACCGTCCGAGCCGGGCTTGTCCGCGCTGGCGGCGCCAACCGCCTCGGCCGCGTCGACCATGCCTTCGCCGTAGTACGAGTTGTTCTCCGGAGTGCCCGTGCACTCGCCACCGGACGCTGCCGGGCAGGCGATGTCGTTGGCCTGGCTGGCGAGCTTGGACCGGACCTGCGCGGGCGTGAGCTTCGGATCCGCGCTGCGCAGCAAAGCGGCGACACCCGCGACGTGCGGCGCCGCCATCGACGTACCTGAGTTTGCCGCGTAGCGACCGCCGGGGATCGTGGAGTAGACGCCTTCACCCGGCGCGGCCACGTGGATCTTGCCCGTTCCGTAGTTCGAGAACGAGGCCTTCGAGCCGAGCATGCCGACCGCGCTCACGGCGACCACGCCGGGGATTTCGGCCGGCAAATCCAGGCAGTCGTTCGTGATCGTGCGAGCGCCCGGGGTGGAGTCGTTCGGGCTGGTGTCGTCCGATGACTTGTTCGCCAGGTCGGTGTCCTCGTTGCCCGCGGCGGCGACGTTCACGACACCCTTGCGGTCGGCATAGTCGATCGAGCGCTTGACCGCCTCGAGGATCGCGGCCTGGTCGAGATTGTCCGGGCAGACGAACATCCAAGGGTCGACGTAGTAGCTGTTGTTCGTGACCGAGACGCCCTTGTCCGCGGCGAACATGAACGAGCAGACGGTGTTCTCCGGGAAGAACAGCGAGGTGCCCGGCTCGGCGACCCGGATAGAGGAGACCTTCACGCCGGGCGCTACACCGACCATGCCCTTGCCGTTCTTGGCGGCGGCGATGGTTCCGGCCACGTGCGTGCCGTGTTCCTGGACCGGCCGCCAGGCCCCGGGCCGGGTGTCGGCCTTGCCATAGGCGCAGGACGCCGACCGGGACGCGTCGAAGTTGGCCTTGAGATCCGGGTGCTGGTCGTCGACCCCGGTGTCGAGCACCGCGACCGTGATCGAAGGCTTGCCCGGGTTCACCGCCCAGGCCTTGTCGGCGCCGATCTGCGTCATGTCGGGCCGGGAGATCTCGGGCATGTTGTCCGGCGCCTGCGACGCCGCCGGCGGGATCGCCGGGTTCGACGCGGCGGCGGGGATATCCGACGTACGCGTCGCGCCGACCTTCTGCACGCCCGGAGCCGTGCGCAGCTTGCCGGCGAAGTCCGGGGCGGTCGAGTGCGCGACGATCACACCAATGGCGTCGTACGACGCGTAGACCGTGCCGCCGCCGGCCGTGATCGCGCCGGTCGCACCGGCGGTCGCACCGGGCGCGGTGATCACGAAGTACGCCCGCACGCCCGCGGTGGTCTGCACGCCGGTGGCCCCGGCGGTCGGTATCGGCACGGCAAGGGCAGTGGTCGCGGCAAGGGCGGCGGCAGCGATCGCCGCGAGTGGTTTGCGCAACGGCGCAAACATGGGGCCTCCTGGGTACTTCGTGAATTCCGGTGCCCTAGTAGACCGCGTCGAGGGGCCATAGAGCCAGCCATCCGCGCGGTGTTGCGGACCCCCGTTCGCCGCGACCGAGGCGGCAGGGCAAGATTGGCGCCCGTGGCCGCTCTCACCTACTTCACCGGGACCATGGATTGTGGCAAGTCCACTCTCGCGCTGCAGATGGATCACAACCACAAGGTGAGGGGACGGCAAGGGCGGATCTTCACCAGCCACGACCGCGCGGGCGAGGCCAAACTGTCCTCCCGGCTAGGGCTGACCGCCGACGCGATCGAGGTCCGTCCCGACTTCGATTTCTGGCAGTACGCGGTCGACGAGCTGACCCACGGTGGCCGGATCGACTACGCGGTCTGCGACGAGGCCCAGTTCTACGCGTCCGAGCAGATCGAGCAGTTGGCCCGGTTGGTCGACGAACTGCAGATCGACGTCTTCTGCTTCGGCATCCTGACCGACTTCCGGGCCCGGATGTTCCCAGGTTCGGCCCGGCTGGTCGAGCTGGCCGACCGCTTGGAGGTACTCCAGGTCGAGGCGCTGTGCTGGTGCGGTCAACGCGCCACCCACAACGCCCGTACGGTGCATGGCGAGATGGTGACCGAGGGCGAGCAGCTGGTCGTCGGTGACCTGGAGAACGAAGACGACCCGGCCGGTACGACGGCCTACGAGGTGCTCTGCCGCCGGCACCACCGCAGGCGCCTGACCGCGGCTCGCGCACGGGCCACCCTGTCACCCGAGGTACTCCCGTTCGGAGGGAACGCATGAGCCACCTGATCTCCGCCGACGAGCTACTCGCCGCGACGGCCGACGTGATCCTGATCGACACCACCTGGAACCTGGCCGGACCGCCCGGACGCGAGGCGTACGACGCGGGCCATCTGCCCGGCGCGCACTTCGTCGACCTCGACACCGAGCTGGCCGCGCCACCCGGCGCCGGCGGGCGCCATCCGTTGCCCGACGCAACTACTGTCGAAGCGGCACTGCGTCGCGCAGGTGCCTCGAACGACTCGGCCATCGTGGTGTACGACGCGGCCAACTCGATGGCGGCGGCTCGCGCGTGGTGGGTGTTCCGCTACTTCGGCGCTACGAACGTGCGGGTGCTCGACGGCGGTCTGGCCGCTTGGAAGGCCGCGGGTGGTCCCGTCGTCGCCGAGATCCCGCCGGCCGGCGCGGGCACCTTCGTCGCCAAGTCGGGCGGTATGCCGGTGCTGGACGCGAACCAGGCCGCCGAGCGCGCCGCGGACGGCGTACTGCTCGATGCGCGGGCGCCCGAGCGGTTCGCCGGAGAGATCGAGCCGATCGATCCGGTCGCCGGGCACATCCCGGGCGCGGTCAACGCCCCGACCGCTGCGAACGTGAACGCGGCAGGCCTGTTCCTCGCACCGGCCGAACTCCGGGCCCGGTTCGAGCCGCTCGGCGCGGACGGGTCCTCGCCGGTGGGCGTGTACTGCGGCTCGGGCGTGACCGCCGCGCACGAGGCCCTCGCGCTGGCGGTCGCGGGCGTACCGGCGGATGTCTACGTCGGCTCGTGGTCCGAGTGGATCACCGACCCGAATCGGCCGATCGCCACGGGCCACTGAGCGGCTGTCAGGTTTGTTCCGGCGCGGGCTGCTGCGGGCCGCGGTACGGCAGGGTCTGGCTGTAGACGATGTTGGTCGTCGTACTGCCGAACTGGGCCAGCTCGTCGATCACCTGCTCGAGGTGAGCCATCGACGTGGCCGTCACCTTCAACGTGTAGCAGTCGTCGCCGGTGGTTCGTAGGCACTCGAGGATTTCGAACCGCTCCTGCAGCAGCTTGTGCAACGGCCCGTGCGCGCTGCCGGGATACTTGAGCCGCACCACTGCCAGTACGGCGAACCCGGCGCGCGCCAGATCGACCTCCGCGCGGTAGCCCGTGATGACGCCGGTGGACTCCAGCCGACGCAACCGCTCGGTGGTCGCGGAGGCGCTCAGGTTCACCCGGCGCCCGAGCTCGGTCAGCGCGATCCGCCCGTCGCGTTGCACCGCGCTGAGAATGGCCCAATCGGTCGAATCGAGAATCTCGGTCACCCGGGGAATCTACCGCTACATCCTCGGTCTCACACCCTTGATACCGGGAGAAATCCCTTCAAGGGTGAGCTCTGCCCCGGATAGCCTTTGGGGGTGCAACTCGGTGTGAACGTCCCGAACTTCGGCCCTGGTACCAGCCCGTCGCGATTGCGTGATTGGGCGCAGACGGTGGAAGGCCTCGGCTATGAGGTGTTGATGGCGTCAGATCATCTCGCGATCACGCCAGACGTCGCCAAGCAGTACCCGGCGCCGTTCTACGAGCCCTTCACCACTCTCGCGTGGCTGGCCGGCGTGACCCGTCGCGTCCGGCTCGGCACGTCCGTACTCGTGGTGCCGTATCGCCATCCGCTGCAGATCGCCCGGCTGGCGGCCAATCTGAACGACCTCAGCGAGGGCCGGTTCATCCTCGGCGTGGGCGTCGGTTGGGCCCGTCAGGAGTACGACGTACTGGGTGTCCCGTTCGAAGAGCGTGGACGACAGACGGACTCGGACCTGCGGGATATTCGCGCCGCGTGGCGGGATACCGACGACTATCGCGGTGGGGCGATCCCGATCTGGGTGGGCGGCAGCCGTACGGCGGCCCTGCGGCGCGCCGTACGGCTGGGTGACGCGTGGCACCCGCTCCGGTTCCGCGCGGATTGGTTGCGTGGGGCAATCACCCGGCTGGAAGCCGTTGCTGCGCAGGAGAACCGGCCTATGCCCGCGCTGGCGCCGAGGATCATCCTCAACCTGACGGATGCCCCCGCCGGGCCCGAACGGTTGATGGGGGAGGGCACGATCGAGCAGGTGCTGGGCGATCTGGCCGAGCTGCGCGAACTCGGCGCCGAGGCCGTCGTACTCGACCCGTTCCAGGGTGATCCGCAGGAGACCTTGCGGCCGGAGATCGCGTGGCAGGCGCTCGCGACCGTGACCGCGCACTACCGACGAGAGGTGAACGAAGATGCGGGATGAGTTGTTGCGCCAGGCAATCGGTTTGGCCCAGAAGGCACGGGCTCTGGGGGAGATGCCGTTCGGATCGTTGCTGGCGGCACCGGATGGCACGGTATTGGTCGAGGACTGGAACACGGTGCTGAGCGGCGACGACATCAGCGCTCACCCGGAGTTGAAGCTCGCCCGCTGGGCCGCGCAGAACCTTGACGCCGTGACCGCCGCCGAGACCACCATGTACACCAGTTGCCAGCCGTGCGGCATGTGCACCGGCGCGATCGAACGGTCCGGCCTCGGCCGGGTGGTCTTCGCCCTGTCGACCGACCAGCTCAACGAACTCAAGCCGGCCCGCCCGGCCGCGACCTTCGCGCTGGAAGGGCCCGGGTTGCTGGACGAGGCCCGCGTTCCGTTCGAGGGGTACTACTCCTCATAGTCCGGCCTAGAAGGTGAAGCGGAGTAGCTGGCCCATGTTCGCGACGTACGGAATGCGGCGGGCCAGCCACATCTGCGCGCGGATCCCGCGGGAGGCGCGCTCGAGCACCTCCGGCGTGATGAAGTCCAGTACGCCGAAGCGCTCGGCCGGCTTGAGCCCGAGTGGTTCCAGCTCGCTCGCGTCGTCGATACCCCAGGTCAGCGTGGCGCCGGCCCGCCGGATGATCGAGTTGAGCTTCTGCGCCTTGAGGCCCGACCGGCTGTAGAAGTCGAACGCCATCTCACCCGACGGCAAATACCGCACGAGGGCCGACAGCAACGCCGGCGCCCCAACCGGATCGAGGTACATGGTGAGGCCCTCGCCGAGCACCAGCGTCGGCCGATCAGCCGGCAGGTAATCGAGCCAGTTGAGGTCGAGCACCGAACTACCCAGCTGCTGGTACGACGCACGCTCGGGATAGAGCCGCTTCCGTACGTCGATCGTCTCCGGGTAGTCGACGTCGAACCACAGCACCGACGACGGGGGATCGACCCGGTAAACCCGGCCGTCCATACCGCAGCCGAGGTGAACCACCATGCCTTCGGGATGAAGGTCGATGAAGTCCCTGGTCCAGCGGTCGAACACCCTGGCCCGCAACGCGATCGCCAGCGCCTGGTCCGGGCCCATACCGAACTTGCCGAAGTCGTAGTCGATCCGCGCGACCGCCTCCTGCGCGGTCGGATCACCCAATATCGGCTCGGCGGACCGGGCATCCAGTGCCCGCCCGTACAGCGTCGCCAGCATCGTGGACTGCTCTTCGGTGAACTGAACCTTCTCCACGCCCTCACCCTAGAACCCGCACCCCACCAACCCACGCCCCGCCACAATTTCTTTACGCGACCGACAACCCACACCGCACCCACCCCGGTCGATCCCGACTCCGGCCGACGCCGACCCCGGCCGACGCCGACCCCGGCCGACGCCGACCCCGGCCGTGGCCCGCCTGTGCAAAACCCCGCCACGGTCGGACGCACTATGCGGCCTCGTCGGGGGGCGTGTGGACAGTTCGGCCACGGTCGGACCCGAAATACGGCCCACCTGTGCACAGGCGCCGGACGGTCGGACGCACTTTGCGTTCCCTTGTGGACAGCACAGCCACGGTCGGACGCGAAATGCGGACCTCCACCGCCCGTGCATCCGCCGGTGCGCCAAGCGGCCGCAAATTGCGTCCGACCGTGGCCACACCATCCACAGCGGGCCGCATTTCGGGTCCGACCGTCGCAGCGATATCCACAACCGGCCGCATTTTGGGTCCGACCGTCGCAGTGGCATTCACAACCGGGGCCGTGTTTTGCGTCCGACCGTCGCGGTGACGTCCACAGCCCGGGCCGCATTTGGCGTCCGACCGTGGCGGGGATGTCCACAGGAGGGCGCGCCGGGTGGTGGGAAGGGCCTGCTGGGAGCCGGGTGGTGGGGGATTGATAAAGTAACACCAATGGTTTAACTTACTCGGCACCCGGGCCTGTGTGGCCTGAAGCGCACCCTGACCGCTTGGTGGTGGGTGGCTCCCGGATACCTGAGGAGTTCCGATGAGGAGAAGTTCGGCCAGGTCGTTCGCGGCCCTGACCACAACCGCCGCGTTGCTGTCGCTGGCCGCTTGCGCGGATGACGCCGGCCCGGCGGCCGGGGGATCGATCGACGAGAACGCGCCGGTCACGATCACGATCGGGGACCGCCCGACGCCGGACAAACCGGCCGATGTCGCGGCGTTCGACCGCAACGTCAAGGCGTTCATGGACAAGCACAAGAACATCACCGTGAAGTCCACGGAGACGAAGTGGGATGCACAGACCTTCCAGGCTCAGGTGGCCGGTGGATCCCTGCCGACGGTGATGAACATCAGCTTCACCGAACCCCAGAACATGATTCCGAACAAGCAGCTCCCGGACATCACCGAGGAGCTGAAGCTGGTGGATCTGACCAAGGACCTGAACCCGGAGACGCTGAAGATCGTTCAGGACGACCAGGGCCGGATCTACGGCGTACCGATCGACGTGTTCTCGGTCGGCCTCGCGTACAACCGCGCGTTGTTCACCCAGGCCGGGCTCGACCCGGACAAGCCGCCGACGACGTGGGACGAGGTCCGCGCGTACGCGAAGCAGATCAAGGAGAAGACCGGTAAGGCCGGATACGCCCAGCTGACGAAGGACAACACCGGCGGCTGGATGCTCACCACGATGACGTACAGCATGGGTGGCGCGGTCCAGAGCACCGACGGAAAGAAGAGCACCTTCAACGACGCGCCGACCAAGAAGGCGCTGCAGCTGCTGAAGGACATGCGCTGGACCGACGACACCATGGGCACGAACTTCCTCTACAACCAGGAGGAGATTCGCCAGGACTTCGCGGCGGGCAAGATCGGCATGGTGCTGCAGGCGCCCGACGCGTACGACATGGCGGTGAAGAACTTCGGTATGAAGCCCGCGGACTACGGTCACGGCGGCCTGCCGCAGGACGGCGGCCCGCACGGCACGCTCAGCGGCGGCTCGATCAAGATGCTCAACCCGAAGGCGAGCAAGAACGAGATCGTTGCCGCGCTCAAGTGGATCAAGTCGCAGGAGTTCGACAAGTACACCAGCGAGGCGCTTGCAGTCGAGAACGCGAAGACCACCATCGCGGACAAGGGTTTTGTCGGCCGCCCGGGTATCTCCCCGCTCAGCCAGGAGACGTACGACCAGTACAACAAGTGGCGCGAACCGTACACGAACGTCCCGGTCCAGCAGTTCCAGGGCTACGTCGAGTCGACCAAGACGCTCAAGCTGCTGCCCGAGCCGTCGAACAAGGCGCAGGAGGTTTACGCCCTGCTCGATCCGGTCGTCCAGCAGATCCTGACCAAGAAGGACGCCGACATCGACAAACTACTCACCGACGCCGCAACGAAGATCGACGCGCGACTCGGCCGGTAGTCGTCCATGGCCATCACGAACCAGATGACCGGTACCAGCAGGATCGCCTCCTGGTACCGGTCAGGCGGCCTGAGCGCCGTCGTATTCGTCCTGCCCCTGCTGGTGGTTTTCCTGTACTTCTCGTGGGGCCCGATCGTGCGCGGGCTGGTCCTCAGCTTCCAGAAGAACAATCTCGTCACGACGCCCGAGTGGGTCGGCGTGGCGAACTTCAGCTACGTGCTGAGCGATCCGCAGTTGCCGCAAGCGGCGATGAACACGTTGTACTTCGCCTTGCTGGCGTTGATCTTCGGCTTCCCGGTGCCGCTGTTCCTCGCGGTGTTCATCAGCGAGTTACGCAGTACCGGCTGGCTGTACAACGTGTTCTCGTACCTGCCCGCGGTGGTTCCGCCGGTGGCGGCGATCCTGTTGTGGAAGTTCTTCTACGACCCGAGCAGCAGCGGCGTCTTCAATACGATGCTGGGCTGGATCGGCATCGACCCGCTGCCCTGGCTGAACTCGTCCACGCTCGCGATGCCCGCCATCGTGTTGGAGGCAACCTGGGCCGGAGCGGGCGCCACGTCGATCATCTATCTCGCCGCGCTCACCGGCGTACGGACCGAGTTGTACGAGGCGGCCGAGCTGGACGGCGCCGGCATCTGGTCCCGGGTCTGGCATGTCACGCTGCCGCAGATCCGCGGAATCATCCTGATCATGATGCTGCTGCAGTTGATCGGCACCTTCCAGGTCTTCACCGAGCCGTTCCTGTTTACCGGCGGCGGCCCGGACAACGCGACCACCACGATCCTGCTGCTGATCTATCGCTATGCCTTCATCAATGGCGACTTCGGCGCGGCGACCGCGTTGAGCGTGCTGCTGGCGATCGTGCTGTGCGTGCTGTCGATGGTCTATCACCTGCTCACCCGAAGGTGGAGTACGACATGACCAGCGTCTCCGTCCCGCAGCAGGTCGCCGAGCCCGTGGCGGCCGCGACCCCGATGACAAAGCGGAAGCGCCGCCAGGTCGAGGCCCGCGAGCGCGGCATCATCTCGACCGCGGACCGGCGCCGGCCATTGGTGCGGATCGGCCTGCCGCTCATCCAGGTGCTGCTGTTCGTCGGCGTGGTGGTGGCCGGGCTCGGCCCGTTGGTCTGGCTGCTGAAGTCGGGTCTTTCCACCAGCCAGGACATCCTGCAAGGCCCGATGGAGCTCTGGCCGAGCGGCATCCAGTGGGCCAACATCCCGAACGCGTGGAACCAGGTCCAAATCGGCTCGTATCTCGGCAATACCGCGATCATCGCGATCGGTTCGTTGCTCTCCACTCTCTTCGTCTGTACGACGGGCGCCTTCGTGCTGAGCGTGCTCCGGCCGAGGTGGGGGCCGATCGTGACCGGCGCGGTGCTGGCCACGTTGTTCCTGCCCGGCGTCATCTCGCTGGTCCCGCTCTACCTGACGATCCTGAAGATGCCGCTGATCGGGGTGAACCTGCAGAACACGTTCTGGGCCGTCTGGCTGCCGCAGGCGGCGGGCGCGTTCAACATCCTCGTGATGAAGCGGTATTTCGACGCGATTCCACGCGAGCTGATCGAGGCGGCGCGAATCGATGGCGCGAGCAACGCGCGGTTGTTCACCGCCCTGGTCCTGCCGTTGTCGAAGCCGATTCTCGGCGTGGTGGCGCTACTGACCGTGATCGGCTCGTGGAAGGACTATCTTTGGCCGCTGCTGGTGCTGCCGGATCCGAAGAAGCAGCCGATTTCGGTGGCGCTGCCGCGGGTATCGGAGACGACGGAGATCTCGTTGCAGCTCAGCGCTCTGTTCCTGGCGGTCCTGGTGCCGGTGGTGCTGTTCCTGGTCTTCCAGAAGCAGTTTCTTCGTGGTGTCGGGATGTCGGGAGGAATCAAGGAATGACCGAAGGTGATCTGACGGGCCGGCGTGTGCTGGTGACGGGCGCGACCGGCCGGATCGGCTCCGTGCTGGTCCGCCATCTGAACGAGCTGGGCGCACTCGTCACCACCTTGTCGAACCAGGCGGACCCGGACCTCAAGGCCGATCGCGTCCTGGTCGGGGACACCCGCGCCGAGGCGGATGTGGCCAACGCGCTGGAAGGCGTCGAGTACGTCGTACACCTCGCGGCGATCGCTCACCGCGACGCTGGTACGCCGTACGACGTGTACAGCACGAACGTGGTGTCGACGTTCAACGTGCTGGCCCAGGCCGGGGCGGCCGGGATTCGCCGGGCCGTGGTGGCTTCGAGTATCAACGCGTACGGCGTACCGATGAACCACCATGACGTCGCGCCGGCGTACTTCCCGCTGGACGAGCGCATTCCGGTCGACATCGACGACTGGTACTCACTGTCCAAGCAGAACGACGAGAACACCGCGCGAATGGCCTGTCGGCACTGGGGGATCAACGTGGTGTCGCTGCGTTTCCCGCACGTGCATTCGCCGGAGGCGTTGCTGGGGCAGTCCGAGTGGTATCGGAAAGACCCGGTGCAGGGCATGCGCGAGGGCTGGGCGTACCTGGACAGCCGGGACGCGGCGCGGGTGATCGAGCTCGGGCTGACCCGTCCGGTGGAAGGCGCGCATGTGGTGTTCGCGGCGGCTTCGACCACCAATGCGCCGTACCGAACGGAGGAACTGCTGGAGGCGTTCGCGCCGCGCGTACCGAAGCTGAGGCGGTTCGTGGGCCGGGAAGTGCCGATGGATCTCACGGTGGCTCGTACGTTGCTGGGGTTCCAGGCGTCGTACGAGTTGGATCTGCCCACGTTGAACCTTCCTGCTGGATCTACCTGATGGAGAACGCCTTGATGGCTGAAACGCCTGCCACCTTCTCGCAGCCCTGGCCGGTCCGGTCCGACGTACGGATCCGCAAGGTGGAGGCGATCGTCACTGCGCCCGAGGGCATTCCGCTCGTCGTGGTGCGGATCGACACCACTGAGCCGGGGTTGTACGGCCTGGGCTGCGCGACGTTCACCCAGCGCTGGCGGGCGGTCAAGACGTTTGTCGACGATCACCTGTCGCGGCTGCTCATCGGACGCTACCCCGGCGATATCGGCGACCTGGTCCGGCTGGCCGCGTTCTCGGGCTACTGGCGCGGTGGACCCGTTACGAACAACGCGATCTCGGGCATCGACATGGCCTTGTGGGACATCGCCGGTAAGCGCGCGGGCATGCCCGTCTACGAGTTGCTCGGTGGCAAGGTCAGGGCCGCGGCCGATACGTACATTCACGCAGGCGGGATTTCGATCGAGGACACCCTGGATCAGGCGAAGGACTTCGTCGCGCGTGGTTGGCGGCACGTCCGGCTGCAGGTCTCGACGCCCGGTGGCGGTGGGTACGGCGCTCCCCGGCTCTCGACGGAGTACCCGGACGCGCCGTACCGGAATGGGTGGAGCGCGCGGGACTACCTGCGGACGACGCCAGCGCTGTTTGCCGCCGCTCGTCAGTCGTTGCCGGACAACGTGGAACTGCTGCACGACGTTCACTCGCGGTTGACGCCGAAAGAGGCCGTGTTGCTGGCGCGTTCGCTAGAGCCGTACCGGTTGTTCTTCCTCGAGGACGTGCTCGCGCCGGAGCATTGGGACCGCCTGCCTGAGGTGCGGGCCGCGAGCCCGGTGCCGATCGCGGTGGGGGAGTTGACCACCTCGATGACCGATGCCGTCCGGCTGGTTCGCGATGGCGGCGTCGACTTCATTCGCAGCCACATTTCGGGTATCGGCGGGCTGACGCCCGCGCGCAAGCTGGCCGATCTCGCCGAGCTGTGCGGCGTACGAACGGCCTGGCACGCGCCGGGGGATACCTCGCCGATCGGAGCCGCCGCGAACGTGGCGCTCGACGTCACCTCGACGGCCTTCGGTATCCAGGAGGGCCATGTGTACGGCGAGGCCGTGCATGAGGTCTTTCCCGGCACGCTGCGCATCGTGGACGGCTGGCTGACGCCGAACGAAGCGCCCGGCTGGGGTATCGAGATCGACCTGGAGGCGGCCGCGTCGTACCCGGCGGAGTTGTCCGGACACGATGAGTGGGCGGCCGGCGTACGACGTCCTGACGGGGCTTTGGAGGCGCCGTGATCGGAAGGGTGAAAATCCCGCACAAAGGCATGTAAAGAACGACGTGTTCGGGGAATTCGCTATCCGCGTCCCGGACATATCTGTCTACGTGTCAATGAATCCCGGGAATGTCCGGGCCGCACGGTACGATCCGCACTAGTTTTCCAGCCGCGAGACAGAGGAGGTGGGGCGGTGGTCACGCCCAACGGGGACGCTTCCGTTCTCGACGAGCTACGCCGCTCCGGCGCGAACCAGTACGACCTGGGCACGTTCAACGAGGCCGTCATCATCGAGACTATCCGGCTGGCCGGCATCATCAGCCGGACCGAGATCTCGAACCGGACCGGGCTGACCCAGCAGTCGGTTTCGCGCATCCTGCGCATCCTCTTGCAGCAGGGGCTGCTGGTCGAGGAGGCCCAGGAACGAGCCGAGCGGCTCGGCAAACCCCGCACGCCGGTGCGGCTCCGGTCGAACGCGGCGCATGCCGTCGGCATTCACATCGATCCCGAGGTGCTGACCGTCGCCGTGGTCGATCTCGACGGTCAGATCGTCACGCGCGAAACCGTTGCCCTCGCGGCGGATCTCGACGCGACCACCCTGGTCGATCTCGCCGCGTCAACCGTCACCTCGGTGGTGGGCGCGAGCCGGATTCACACCGAAACGCTGCTCGGCGTCGGTGTCGCCGTACCAGGCCCGATCAACGCCGACGGCACCCTGCTGAACCTGCCGCTCCAGCCGGCCTGGCGCGATCTGGAGATCCGCCAGCTGCTGCAGCAGCGGCTGAACCACCCGGTGATCGTCGAGAAGGACGGTACGGCCGCGGCCATCGGTGAGCGCTGGATCGGCCGTTCGGCCCGGGCCCGCGACTTCGCCTATCTCTATCTTGGGACGGGCGTTGGCAGCGGCTTGATCCTGAACGGCTCGATCTATCGTGGTGGTACGGCGAATGCCGGCGAGTTCGGCCAATTGTGCGCGTTGCGCATGGGCGAGTGGGATGCCGCCGGTGGTCCACGAATGATGGCCGAGTGCAATCCGACCGCGTCGCTACCGGTCATCGCGGAGAGTTTCGGATATGTCGAGGCCGAATCCACCGGCAATGACGAGGCGAGCCGCTACAAAGCCGTCTGTAAAGCCGCCGGCAACGGTGACGAGGCCGCCCGGAAAGCGGTGGCACAAGTGGCCGGGGTGATTGCGCAGGGCGCGGTCGGCCTGGTCGACCTGCTGGATATCGACCTGATCGTTCTGGGCGGACCGGCATTCGAAAAGGAGATCGCGCCGGAATTCCTGGCCGAAATCGATCGCGCGGTGAATTCCCATCCGATCGCCCGGGCCACGCGCACCGTGCTGGTGGAGGAGTCGATGCTGCAGGCCGACGCGGCCGCGATCGGTGCCGCCTCGACGATCTTCCACGACGCCTTCACTCCGCGCGTGGGTGGTTCCAGCCAGGCTCGACGGCTACCCAAGTAGTGCCCTTGCCGCCCTGCGGCCCTGAGGTGTTCAGGGCCGCAGGGGCGTTGGCTAGCGGGTAGTGAAGTTGGCGGTCAGGGTTTGGCCGGTGCTCACGGTGAAGGTGTAGTCGGCGGCGGTCGACACCACCACGCCATCCACCGTCCAGTCGCGGAACACGAACCCGTCGGCCGCCTTGGCTGAAGCCGTGACGGTCACACGCGCCTCGTACCGCCCGGGTGACGACTCGTTGCCGAGCAGGCTGACCGTGCCACCGTTGGCCGGTGCCGCCGTCGCGCCGATGGACCGCTCGACCATGTTGATCGCCATCACGTTGCGCAGCTTGAGCGGCCCGGTGCTGGTCGAACCGTTGTAGCGGGCAACGTTTGTGACGTCCACGTCGGCGTTGTTACCGGCCGCGACGGCGATGGTGAAACCGTCCTCGCCGAGGTTGTCCGTGCCGATGTTGAACACGTCCACCGCACCGGAAGCCACCTTCAGCCCGTCGTGGAAGCCGTATCCGAAGATGTTGAACACCTTCAGATTGGTCGCGCCGTCGACGGTGACCAGCTTCGCGTTCTTGCGCATGTACTTGTCGATCACCAGCGCGAAGATGTCGCCTTCGGTCATCCAGTTCGGTACCTGGTAGCCCACCCGGGTGACGGCGTTGCCGTTCGACAGCATGCCCTCGATCCGGCCGTTCTTGCTGTTGCCGACGGCGATCGTGGTGTCGAAGAAGGCGCCCGCGAGCTTCCGGATGATGAAGCCGTCGTTGCGATGCGTGGCGAAGTCCAGACCGTTCCACGCGTTCGGCAGGCCCACGTTGACGACGTACGTCGAGGAGCCTTTACCGCGGATGGCGTACGGGTACGGGACGAGTCCTTCCGGCTTGCCGGGGTTGTTCTCGGGGTAGAACGCCCTCAGGCCGCGTACGCCTGCGCGAGTTCCGTCGAGCGTTACTAGCGGGGGAGCCGTAGCAGGGGCGTTTCGGCCTTCGAACGCGTGCAAGACCGTACCGCCGCTTAGACCGGACTGATCCCGGTTCGGCACGGCAGAGGCGCCTCGGAGCTCTACCCCGGCCGGAACCCGCAGGTGAGAGCTAATCCGGTACCAGCCCGCAGGTAGGTAGACGATTCCGCCGCCGGCGCGTCCAGCCCGGTCAAGTTCCTTCTGGATCGCACTGGTCGCGTCAGCGCTCGGGAGGTACCCGACGCCGTGCGGCGCGTTCCCCGCGTTGTAGAGCACCCTGCGCGCTGGACTGGGCAACGGTCCGGGGTTGTACGTCGGCGCGGTCCCGGCCATTCGGTGGACCGTGCCCGAGGTCTCGCCGACCACCTCGGTGCCGGTGATCTTCACGTATCCGCGCGAGTCGTTCTGGATCTTGCCCTCGAGCCGACCGCCCGCGAACGTCATACCCCACCGCTCGTCCATCGTGTCGGCCAGTACGGCGATCGTGGTACGGCGGATGTCGGGTTCGAGGAAACTGCCGGTGAAGCTGGCTCGTTGCCCGGCCACGATGTGGATGCCGACCTTGTAGTCGCTGGCGCTGATCCGGTGGAACTGGTCCCACTCCAGATCGCCCAGCACGAAGCCGGTGCCGTTGGCCCGGGTCCACGCGTCGAGGGCGGCACGGGATGGGCCGTTCGGCGCGGCTGCCCAGTAGGCGTTGCTGAAGGTGACGTTCTCCCAGGTGCCGACGTCAGCGCCGTTGTACGCGCGGGTGCCTTCGAACAACGCCGTGCCCTTGACGTTGCGGATCGTCGTCGACTCGTGCACCTGGCCCGAACTCGGCGCGCCACCTCGATCGTTGGCCATCGTGCTGATGCCGATGCCCTTGTACGAGTTGAGCATCGTGACGTCGGAAACCGTCGACATCATGTAGTTGTCGTTGCCGATCCAGGCGCCACCGGGGATTTCGAAGGTGTAGCCGTACGGCACCGGCGCGGTTGCGTTCTGCCGCGGGTAGTACGTGGTCACGCCCATCACCCCGGCGCTACCGCCGATCCGGAACAGCGGGATATCGCCTGCGGGCAGATCCGCGATGATCATCGTTCCGTAGTGGCCCCGGGCAACGTCCGGATCACGCCGGTCGCCGCGCAGCGTACAGAACGCATGCACCTCGAGCGTGTCGCTCACGCGGTACTTACCGACGGGCAGCCAAACCGTGCCGCCACCCGCGTCCTGGCAGTCGTACAGCGACTTTTGAATCGCCTTCGTCGCATCGAGCTGCCCGGTGCGGTCGACGTCGTACTTGGTGATGTCGAAGTCCGCGATCACTCCGTCCTCGGTCGGATTGACCGTCTGTACGAGCTTGGCCTGCGGTTTCGGGACCGGAACCTGCCGGATCTGTAGCTCCTTGACCGCGAAGGTGGCCGAGTTCGGCGCGTAGTGGTCGAGCACGAGCCGGACGTACCGTGCGCTCGTGGTTGCGAACCGGGTCCGGCTGGTTTGGTCGCTACCTGGCGAGCCGATCCGCCCGGCGGGGGTGAAGGTGGTGCCGTCGGTCGAGAGCGCGACAACGTAGTCGGGGGAGTAGCCGCCGCCCCAGTTCACCCGTACGTCGTTGATCGCCCGGGCGGTGCCGAGATCCACTTGCAGCCATTCGCCGTTCCCGCCGGTTGCCGAGACCCACGTGGTGCCGGGATTGCCGTCGACGGCCGCGGCCGGGTTGGCGCCTGAGCTGGCGGTCGCCGTACCGGTTGTCGCGATGTTCGTATCGACCACGGCGGCCCGGAAGGCGGTGAGCTTGGCGTCGAGCTCGTACAAGGCGGCCTTGACCTCCGTGTCGGTCACGCCGGGTTTGGCGGCGACGGCCCGGGCCTGGTCGATCGCGGCGAGCAGCGTGGCGCGGCTGCCGACCGGGAACTGGCCGTCGCGTGTACCTTCGCGAGCCGCCGTCTGCACCCGGGTGGCCTCGGCGATGAGGTTCTGCAGGCCTTCGGTCAGGTTGAGCGTGCTCGCGACCTTGGCGATCCGGACGGCGGCCACCTTGAGATCGGCCGAGCCCTCGCCGACGTGGAGGCGCAGGTCGGCGCCGTTCGACCGGTTGGTCATCACGGCATCGGTCAGCGCGAAGGTGTGGGTCTGCCACGTTTTGGTGTCGCCGTACTGGAAGACCGGTGAGGGCTTGAACTTGTCGATCAGTTCGTCGCCGGGGGAGTCGTAGTGCAAGCCGAGCCGGCCGTTGCCCTCGTCGAAGTAGTCGATGCTGACGAGAACCAGGTTCCGGTTGTCGTACAGGAACGTGTCGGAGACGTTCAGGTAGAAGAAGCCCGTCCCGGGAGGCGGTGCCGCCAGGTTGGTCTGCCAGTAGGTCCGGCCTTGTTCCGTGCCGGTGATCAGGCCTTCGCCGCGGTCGCCGGCCCGGACGTTGATCCCGTTCTGCTGCGGGTTGGCGCCGAGCTGGGCCGAGGCGCCGAACGTGCTGATCCGCAGGCCCGCGATCGTGATGTCGTTGTTCGCGGCCGCATCGCCGGTCAACCGTACGTCGGCGCCGCCGAGGCGGTTCGCGAACTTGATGTCGGCCAGCTCGAACGTGCCGGTCTTCCATTCACCCGAGTTGGCCAGTGGGATCGCCGTCGCGCTGGTCGTCGGATCCGCCTCGGCGTCGTACTGGAGCTTGAGTACGCCTGAGCCGGTGTCGAGGTACGTCACCGTCACCACGACATCGTTCGTACTCAAAGCCGCCACGTAGTCGCCGTCGACGTCGAATGAGAGGAATTCGGTGTTGGCGGCCCGGGTGGTACGCCAGTAGGCCTTGCCTTGTTCGGTACCCGTCCGCAGCCCGGCTGGATCCTCACCCGCCGCCGGTTTGACGCCGAGCGTGGTCGGCGCCGGACCGAGGTCCACGCCGACGCCGCTCGGATACATGATCGGAGCCGCCTCCGCCGGCGCGGGCAACGCCAGGAGCAGCAAAGTGGTCGGTAGTAGTCCCGCCAGCAGACGGCGCACGGTCATCAACAAACCTCCAGGGGCGGCCCCGAGCGAACAACCGGTTCTCACAGCCCGGCCGTCAAGTTCGGTTAAGTTAAACCATGCGTGTTACTAATTCAAGACCTGGGCCGGCGCACGGCTGGCTTGGTCAGAAGGGTCCGATGAACGGCGACACGCCGCGTCACAAGCGTCCGATGAACGGCGACACGCCGCGGGTGGGTGGTCAGCCGATGGAGACGAGGGTGCGGGTGTCTGCGGCGGGGGCGGCGGGGGCGGGCTGGGGTGCGGCGAGGAGGGTGAAGAAGTGGGGGATGGCGTCGGCTAGGCGGAGGAGGCCGGCCTCGTGGTGGTGCCAGCCGAAGGCTAGTTTGCCGTTGATCTCGCGTTCGGCCAGCGGAATGGCGTGGGCGCCGACGACGAGGCGGTCCGGACCGATCTGCGGGTGGTGATCGGCGCAACCGCACTCGGGCGCGATGACCACGTGCGCGAGGGCGTGCTCGGCGAAGAGGCGCAGGCGCAGCGTCGTACCGCGGGCGGTGAAGTGCGCGACGGTGCGGTCGGGGAGCCGGACCAGCAGTTCGACCGGTACGGCGGCCGAGCCGGGCAGCAGCTGGAGACCGCGGGCGGCAAGCAGGTCAGCGAAAGACGAGAGCTTCATCGTGGCGAATCCGGATTCCTGTGGTCTGTGTTGTTGGCGTCGGGCTTGGAGCAAGGCCTCGCACGCCGGTGACGGCGTACGTCAGCGACAACAACAGAGACAACACAGGGTGATTCGCATGATGGAAAAGATGATGGCAGACCCCGAAGCCGCTGCCAATCCCGACCCACGATCTGAGACACCCCCTGCCACCGCAGCGACCCCGCCAACCGACAGCCGGGATTCGGCGTGGCTACCGGCCTTCGGCGCGGACGCGGCTGCAGCAGTACCGGCCTTCAGCGCGGATGCCGGGTTTTGGGGCGTCCGCTACCGAGTTTTGTGCCGGCTACCCGGTTGCAGCCAGGTAGTGGCCACAAAAGTCGGCAGCGGACGTCACCTCAGCTGCAGACGCAGTCGCGCGCGTCCACGTTGGGCGCGATCGAGGCCGGGCAGCCTGTTCGCGGTCTGATCGCGATTCGTGCTCAGCAGAACGGCTAGTCGGCCTTTTTGCCGAACATGATCTCGTCCCAGCTCGGTACGCTCGCGCGCTTCGAACCGCGACGGGCCGGCTTCTTCTTCGGCTCGGGCGCGGGTGCTTCCGGCGCCGCCTCGGTACCACCCGTCGCATCGGCTCCAGCCGTCGCGCCAGCACTCGCCGCCGGACCAGCGCCTGCCGCCGGACCAGTGTCGGCGCCCGGCTGGGCCGTCGGAGTGCCCGGAGCCGGGGACGACTCGACCTTGGGAGCCCGCGCCTCGGTAGCCGGAGCGACCGGCGCGGTCGGGGACGGAGTGGCAGTGCGTGCTACCTGCTCACCGCCGACCCGCTCACCCTGAGGCTGCGAAGGCTGGTGCTGAGGTGGCCGCGGCACCGGGTTCTGACGCGCGGCCGGAGATGTCGGCGAAGGGGCTGCTGGTTCGAACGGAAGGGCGTCACTCGGCTCAGGCCGCTCGACCCGCCCAGCCCGATCAGGCGCCGCCGCACGGAACGACTCGCCACCCGCCGCCGGACGCTGCTCACCACGCTGCGCCTCACCACGCTGCGCCTCACCACGCTGCGCCTCACCACGCTGCGCCTCGCCCACGCGCTGGGATTCACCGCCACGCGGCGACTCGCCACGCTGGGATTCGCCACGCTGGGATTCACCGGAACGGAGCTGGTCGCCGCCAGGCTGGCCGGAGCGCTGCTGGTCACCCGAAGGCGAAGACGGACGCGGCTGGCCAAAGCGGGAAACCGTGGCGTCAGGCGCTTCCGGCTGGCGATCGGCCGGCACATCGCGGCTCTCGAGCGGCACCTCAACCGGCCGCTCTGGCGAACGCTCGACCGTACGAACCGTCGGCCGGATCGGCGCGGGCGGATCCACCGGACCCACGTTGATCAGCGTCGGCTCTTCGTCCGGGGACCCGGAGTTGCCAGTGGTCGACGGCACCGACTGGAACCGCCGCGGCCCACCTCGCTCGTCCCGGTTCCCCGGCCGCTCGCGAGTGATGCTGATCGCGTCCTCGAAACCGGCTTCGAAACCGGCCTCGTAACTGTCGGCGACATGATCCGGCGCGATGTCGAACGTGTTCACCACCGCGGTCAAACGGCGCTCGGGCTGCTGTGGCGCGATGACCTGGGTCTGCTCACCGACCAGCCAGCGCGCTTCCTCGTCATCGGGCACGGCGTAACGCCCGGGAGCGTCGTACGCGAACATGGCGACGTGCTCGGTGTCCTCGGCCTGGTACGACACGCGGACGGCCCAACGGCCATCGTCGCGGCGCCACGCGTCCCAGTCGGCGGTGGCGGGATCGACCTGGCGGCCGCGGAGGCGCTCGGTGACCCAGGCGCCCAGGTTGCGGGTCGGGCCCTCGCCACCACGGCGGCGGACCGACGCACGCTGGGCCAGATTCGCGACGTGATCGCGCTCGGCCAGGACGGGGCCGGCAAAGGCCATCACCCGTTCCATCGGCATCTGGGCGACCGCCGCGACCGCTTCGGGGCTTTCCCCGGCGCGAATCCGCGCCTGGATGTCCCTGGGGCGGAGGGCGCTCTCCATTTGAATCTCCAGCTGGCCGAGTCGGGCACGGTCGCCGCGCAGGGCAGCGCGCAACCGGTCATCGACCGGGACGGCGAACTCCTCACCCGTCTCGGCCACGGCCAGGATGAGCTGCTTGCCATCCGAGCTCAGGCCAACGAGTTTCGCCTCGCGCATTGCCTTCTGTTCTCCTGTGCGGTTCTAGACAGTCTCTCCCGGGATGCTTGCCTGACCAAGACCGGCGCGCCGTGCCGGACGGTCATTGTGGAGGTTACGTCACGGCAGACCATCTTGGCTGCTCAGCAGGGCCCTTCGTGTCACATCAGTCACACAAGCCCCATCCCACTGAGCGTTAACAGACAGGTACACAGGGTCCGGGACCACAAGTGATCCCGGACCCGAATCGCGTCAGCTGAACGCGGCGCGGATCTTGACCGCCCGGCGCAGGTCGTCGGCCTCGTCGCTGACCGAACGGCGAATGCCGGTCGAGACCGACTCGTCGGCGGCGAGCGCCTCCGCTTTGCGGACGACCTGCTCGTCGATCACCGTGTTCGGGAAGGCCAGCAGCGCCGAGCGCGCGATGACCCAGCCGGAGCGCAGCTTCTCGGTTCCGGCGATCTCCGCGAAGTAGCGATCGACGTACGGCGCGGTGACGTCGAGCTGCGCGGGATGCCAGAAGCCCTCGCAAGCGGCGTACAACTCGTAGTTCGCCACCTCGGCATCGCTGCTGATCAGGGCCCAAGCCCGTTCCTTGGCCTCCGGCGTCGGCAGCGCCGCGCGGCAGCGAACCGCGTGCACCTCGCCCTCGGACGACTTGTCGCGAGCCAGTTCCGCGTCGATCTCGGCGTCACCAATGGCACCGATTCGCGCGAGCTGAAGCGTGATCAGCCAGCGCAGATCCGCGTCCACGGCCAGGCCGACCGGTACGCCATCGCCGTGGAGCCAGCCGTTCAGCATGTCCGTGTCGGTCGTCGTACCAACCACGCCGCGGGCCACCGCGAGTTGCAGGCTGCTGCCGGCCGGGGTGGTGCCGAGGCGTGCGGTGAGGACCTCGGCGAGGCGACCGCGGTACGGCTCGTACGGCAGGTAGCGGCCGAGCAACCGGGTCCGGGCCCAGTTGCACAACGTGGCCACCGCGATGTCGGAGTCCTCGTGCGGCAGCGCGGCGAGCAGTACGTCGAACGCGAGGCGCGGATCCAGCTCACCGTCGGCGGTCGCGTCGCGCAGGCTGTTCCAGACGGCGGCACGGGTGACGCCGTCGGCGATGTGCGGCAACACCTTCGCCAGGTTCGCGAGGCTTTCCGCGTCGAGGCGGATCTTGGCCCAGGTGTCGTCGAGCGCGTCCGGTACGACGACCGCCAGCGACGGGTCCAGCTCGACCTCGACGGAATCCGCGTCGAGCAGCACCGGCACGGACACGGCCCGCCCGGTCTCGTCGTACCCGCCGACGGCGAGTTGGTGCGGCCGTCGGGCGGAGGAACCGGCCGGTACGACGCGGTGCAGGCGGATACCGGTCGCCGTACGCTCGGCGCTGATCGTGTCCAGGCCGGCCGTCTTGAACCACTGCGTGGCCCACTCGTCCAGGCCGACCGCGCCGGCCTCGGTCCACTTCGCGAGCAGATCGGCCACGGTGGCGTTGCCGAACTCGTTGTCCTTGATGTGCGCGCGGACGCCCTTCAGGAAGACGTCGTCGCCGAGGTAGGCCACCAGCTGCTTGAGCACGGCGGCGCCCTTGGCATACGAGATGCCGTCGAAGTCCTCCAGCGAGCCGGCCGCGTCCTTCACGGCGTCACTCGCGACCGGGTGGGTCGACGAGCGCTGATCGGCCTGCATACCCCACCACTTGCGGATGAAGGCGAAGTCGAGCCAGTTGTCCGTGTACCGCGTGGCGGCGGTGGCGACGCGGTGGGCCATGTACTCGGCGAAGGACTCGTTCAGCCAGAGGTCGTTCCACCACTTCATCGTGACGGTGTCGCCGAACCACTGGTGGGCCATCTCGTGCACCACCGTGCGGGCCCGGTTGCTGCGCTCGCCCTCGGTGACGGCGGAGCGGAACACGTACTCATCGCGGAACGTGACGCAGCCCGGGTTCTCCATGGCGCCGGCGTTGAACTCCGGCACGAAGACCTGGTGGTACTCGCCGAAGGGGTAGCGGTAGCCGAACAGCCGGTGGAACTCGTCGAACGACTGACCGGTGACCTCGAAGATGTCCTCCGGGTCCAGGTACTGCGCGAGCGACTGGCGGCAGGCGATGCCCAGGTTGATGCCGTCGTGCTCGCTGCGGACCAGGTGATACGGACCGGCGACCAGCGTCACGAAGTACGTCGACAGAGGCTTGGTCTCGGCCAGTTCCCAGCGGCCGGGGGAGACCTGGGTGGCGGCGCCGTTGCCGAGCACGATCCAGTCGGCCGGCGCGGTCACGGTGAAGCTGTACGGCGCCTTGAGGTCGGGCTGGTCGAAACACGCGAAGATCCGGGGCGCGGCGTCCAGGAAGGACATCGCGTACAGATAAGGCTTGCCGTCGGCCACGTCGACACTGCGGTGCAGGCCCTCCCCGTCGTTGGAATAGGCCATCTCCGCGACCACGACCAGCTCGTTCTCCGCGCGCAGGCCGGTCAGCTCGAGCCGGCCGTCGGCCAGGCCGGCGACGTCGATCGAGGCGCCGTTCAACGTGACGGAGGTCAGCGCCTCCGGCTTCACGTCGAGCCAGCTGGACTGCTGCGACGCCGCGAAGATGATCCTGGCGGTGGACGCGAACGTGCGGTCCCCACGGGTCAGGTCGAGGTCGACGGCGTAGGAGTGGACAGTGAGTGCGGCCGCCCGGGTACGGGCTGACTCGGCGGTAAGGCTCGGCATGCCCCGATGCTATGCGGTGCCGCTGACAAAAACCGTCGGCCCATGGATCTAAGGTGCTGCCATGACTCTTGGGGACTACCGCCAGCTGGGCGATTCGGGCCTGACCGTGAGCGTGGTCGGGCTCGGCTGCAACGCCTTCGGCGGCCGGATCGACGCCGGGCAGACCACCGCCGTGGTGCATGCGGCGCTGGACGCGGGCGTGACCTTGTTCGACACCGCCGACGTGTACGGCGGTGAGCCCGGCCAGAGCGAGACCCTGCTCGGGCAGGCCCTCGGCAGCCGCCGGGCCGACGTGATCGTCGCGACCAAGTTCGGCCTCGACATGCGCGGCGCGAACGGTCCCGACTGGGGTGTCCGTGGCTCCCGGCGGTACATCCGCAAGGCGGTCGAGGCGAGCCTGCGGCGGCTCAACACGGACTGGATCGATCTCTACCAGCTGCACACGCCGGACCCGCTGACGCCGATCGAGGAAACGCTCGAGGCACTTTCGGAGCTGGTTGCCGAAGGCAAGGTTCGCTATCTCGGCAGCTCCCAGTTCGCGGGCTGGCAGGTGGTCGACGCGGACTGGACCGCCCAGGCCGGCGGCCACCAGCGCTTCATCAGCGCCCAGAACAAGTACTCCCTGTACGACCGCGACGCCGAGGACGAGCTGATCCCGGCCTGTGAGCACGTCGGCGTGGGCGTCTTGCCGTACTTCCCGCTGGAATTCGGCCTGCTCACCGGCAAGTACCGCCGTGGCGAGGCCGCGCCCGAGGGCACCCGCCTGGCCAGCCAGACCGCCCGGCTGGAGAACGCGGACTTCGACCGGATCGAGGCCATCGAGCGGTTCGCGCAGGAGCGCGGCCTGACCATGTTGCAGGTCGCCATCGGTGGTCTGGCCGCACAGCCGGCGGTCGGTTCCGTGATCGCGGGCGCCACCCGGCCCGAGCAGGTCGTCGCCAACGTCGAGGCCGGCGCCTGGCAGCCGACCGCCGAGGACCTCGCCGCCCTGGACGAACTGTGACCCTGATCCTGCTGCCGCCGTCGGAGGGCAAAACCGGGCGCACGCGCGGCAAGCCCGTCGACCTGCCGAGCCTGTCGTTCCCCGAGCTGAACCCGGTCCGCGAGTCGGTCCTGGAAACCCTCGCCAAGATCAGCGCCAGCGCGGACGCCGAGCGAATCCTCGATGTCGGCCCGTCCCTGGCCGCCGAGGTCGAGCGCAACACCCGCTGGCGGACCGAACCGTCGGTGCCGGCCGCCGAGTTGTACTCGGGCGTGCTGTACGACGCCCTCGGTTTCGCGACGCTCTCACCCGGCGCCAAACGGCGAGCCGCCTCCCGCCTCGTGGTGGTATCCGCCGCCTGGGGCGCCTTGCGGATGGCCGACCGCGTCCCGCCGTACCGGCTCTCGATGGGTACGACGCTGCCGGGCCTCGGGCCGCTCGCTTCGGTTTGGCGCGAGCCGTTGGCCGAAGCGCTCAGCGCCTTCGCGGGGGATCGCCCGATCGTGGATTGCCGCTCGTCGACGTACGTTGCCGCCTGGCGGCCTTCCGGCCCGCAGGCGGATCGCTGGGTGTCGGTGTCGGTGGTTCGGGAGCGCGACGGGAAGCGCTCGGTCGTTTCGCACAACGCCAAGCACACCCGCGGCGAGGTGGCGCGGCATCTGCTGGAGTCGGGCAAGGATCCGCGCAGCGCGCAGGGCATTCACGCGCTCGTCGCGCAGCGCTGGACCGCCGAACTCGAGCGCGCCGCCGCCGGCTGGACGCTCACGGTCGTCGAAAGGGACTGACAGGGTTCACCTGCCGGTGGTTTCCCCGCGCGCCGGGACGGGGAAGGGTTGGGCAGCGAAGCCAAGGGGGGCCGCCCGACGCCCGGAGGTCTTGAGATGCGCCGCCTGTTCGCCGTTGCCGTGTTGTTTGTTGCCACCGTGGCGCTGTCGCTGACCGCGCCGGCCGCGTACGCCTATCCGCCGACGCCACCGAGCGAAGCTACCGCCCGATCGCAGCTCAGCGCGCTGACCGTGCGGGCCGAGGGCTCCAGCACGGGCTACAGCCGCGACCTGTTCCCGCACTGGTCGACGGTGTCCGGAACCTGCGATACCCGCGACCAGGTGCTGAAGCGGGACGGCACCGGCGTGACGGTCGACTCGGGCTGCGAGCCGACAGGTGGACGTTGGTACAGCGTGTACGACGGGGTCTGGGTCGAGGACGACTCGCTGGTCGATATCGATCACATCGTGCCGCTGGCCGAAGCCTGGCGGTCCGGTGCGAACACGTGGACCACGAGCCGGCGGCAGCAGTTCGCGAACGACCTGACCCGGGCACAGCTGATCGCGGTGACCGCGTCCAGCAACCGCTCGAAGGGCGATCGCGATCCGGCCGCATGGAAGCCGACCAGCACCAGCGTGCACTGCATCTACGCCCGCGAGTGGATCTGGGTGAAGTCCTACTACGGTCTCTCCCTGCAGTCCGCCGAAAAAACCGCCCTGACCACCATGCTCGACGCCTGCTGATCACGCCAAGGATTGGTGGGGTGCCGCGGCTTGGTCGTTAAGGAGGCAGCTAGTGTCCTGAGTCGTCGAGGAGGCGGCGGCGTTGGGCGTGGACGCCGGCCTGGAAGCGGGTGCGGGCGCCGAGTAGGTCCATCAGTTCGGCGACGCGGCGGCCGACGGTTCGGCTGCTGAGCGTCAACTGCCGGGCGATGGCGTCGTCCTTGAACCCGGCCGCGAGCAGTGTCATCATCCGCGCGTCGAGCTGATCCCCGGGGGTGCTCGTGACGATCGGCACCGCCTGGTCCCACAACAACGAGAACATCTCGATCAGCGCGTCCAGCAGCGCGCACGGATGCACCACCAGCGCGCTGTCGACCAGTTGATCGACCGAGAGTGGCAGCAGCGCCGCCGTCGTATCGAAGACGGCCAGCTTCATCGGCACCTGCGGATGCACCCGCGACGTTTCACCGGCATCCGCCGCGCTGAACACCTCGTCGACACCACCCGGCTGTTCCAGCGAATCCGGCGAGTAGATCCCGCGCACGGTCACGCCGTCGCGCATCAGGCTCCGCACGGTCCGGTCCGACTTGTCCGCGCCGGCGGCGTACGGCGGGCGGTCCAGGACGAGCAGCTCCCGCTCGGTGCCTTCGAGTAGCTGGGCGAACCGGGCGGCGATGGCCTCCTGCCCGATGATCACCTCGACCAGGTTCTCCGGCCGGTACCGCTCGTGCGCCCGTACCTCGGACAGCATCGTCTGTGCCTCGGCCTGGACCTTGTCGAGCTCGGCCCGCTGCCGCGCGATCAGTACGCCGATCGCGACATCGGGCCGGGCCGGCATCAGCTGGTCCGAGCGCCGGGTCAGCAGCCCGAGGGATTCGAGCTCGTCCACCGAGCGGGCGATCTCGTCCGGCGGGCGGCCGATCTGCTCCGCCAGTGTCGCGACGGTGCTGCCCGGTGCCGTGAGCAGTACCCGGTAGACCTCTTCCTCGGCAGCCGCCACGCCGACCGTCTCGAGCATCGAACCTCCCACCCTCGCCTCGGCGTCAGGCTATCCCGCCGAGCGGATCAGGCGGGCAGGATTTTCGGTGTGGCCGCGGCGGTTCAGTGTTCGTGCACGTGGTCCTCGTGCTGGTAGTGGCGATGGCCGTCGTGCAGGTGGTCCAGGTGGTCTTCGTGCTGGACCGTTTCGCAGCCGTCACCCTCGGTGTGCGCGCCGTCGTGCCCGGTGTGCAGCCGGGCCTCCGGGTGGTGCTCGCCGTCATGAACGTGGTCGACGTGGTCCTCGTGCGGTACGGTCTCGCAGCCGTCGTCGGGCAGGTGCTCGTGATCGACGGCCTCGGCGTGCTGGGTCATTGTTTTTCCCCTTCGTTGCGGTGAATTTCACTGTTCACCCGGCCGCACCGGAACGCAAGAGCGGATTGTTGCCGTTGGCAATCTGTGCGTATTCCGCAGCAATCTCGACAGATAGGACCGGCCGGAGAATTCGGTAGGCGGATCCGGCGCGCGGATGGACAATCGTCCGGTGATCACGAGCTTGGGGTTCCGGACCGATCTGATGCTGCTTCAGTTGGAGGGCAGCGAAGTGACCGAGCGTCCGGACTATGTCGTCGTCCGGACACCCGCCAACCCGACGTTCTGGTGGGGCAACTACCTGTTGTTCCGTGCGCCGTTCGCCCCGGGTGATATCGACGCGCGGGTGGCCGCGTTCGAGGCGGAGTTTCCCGAGGCGAGCCATCTCACCCTCGGCCTGGACACGACCGACGGAGTCGTCGGGGCCGTCGACGAGGTACGCGCGGCTGGGTTCGAGATCGAGACGAATACCGTAATGTCCGCGACCGAGGTTCTACCGCCGGCCCGGCCGAACGCCGAGGTGACGATCCGGCAGTTGCGCAGCGACGACGACTGGTTCCAGCACCTCGCGATCAGCCGGACCGTGAACACCATGGACGTTGAGGGCTACCAGGAGTTCTCCGCCCGCCGCAACGACGGTTACCGCCGCCTGATCGAAGGCGGTCACGGCGCGTGGTTCGGCGCGTTCGACGGTGACGTCTTGCTGTCGTCGCTCGGCCTCATCTCGGATGGCGGCGAGGTGGCCCGCTACCAGAACGTGCAAACCCTGGAAAGCGCCCGGAACCGTGGCCTGGCCACCACGCTCGTGCATCACGCGTCACAGTACGGCTTCGGCGAACTGAAGGCCAAGACCCTGGTGATGGTCGCCGATCCCGACTACCTGGCGATCCGGATCTACCGGACGTTGGGCTTCTCCGACAACGAGAAGCAGTTGCAGTTCACCCGTCAGCCACAGGTCCCCTGAGCCCATGGCAGGGTTGGACGCATGACGGCAACTCAGGGCCTGACGATCGAACAGCGTGACTCGACGGGGAACCGCGGCACGGCCTTGGTGACGGGTGGCAGCCGGGGCATCGGTGCCGCCTCGGCGGTTGCACTCGCGGCGGATGGCTGGGACGTCGGCCTGAGCTACCGGACCGAGGCGGACCAGGCAGCGCGAGTTGTCGCCGCCTGCGAGAAGCTCGGCCGCAAGGCGTACGCCGTACAGGCCGACGTGGCGGAGCCGGCCGACATCGAGTGCCTCTTCGACGAGGTGACGGCACACCTCGGACCGCTGCGCGCGCTGATCAACAACGCGGGCGTGATCTCCCCGGCGGGCCGGGTCGCCGAGTACGACGCCGCGCGGCTCGAGCGGTTGCTGCGCATCAACGTGACCGGCGCCTTCCTGGTAGCAGGTGCGGCCGTTCGCCGGATGTCCACCGCGTCGGGCGGCGAAGGTGGCGTGATCGTCAACGTGTCGTCCCGCGCCGCCGTACTCGGATCGGCGGGGGAGTACGTCGACTACGCCGCCTCCAAGGCCGCGGTGGACGCGCTCACGATCGGCCTCGCGAACGAGGTGGCGAAGGAGGGCATCCGCGTGGTCGGCGTACGGCCCGGGCTGATCGAAACCGACATCCACGAGCCCGGCCGACTCGATCGTCTCGGGTCCACGCCGCCGCTGGGTCGTCCGGGTACGGCGGACGAGGTGGCCGAAGCCATCGCCTTCCTCGCCTCCGACCGCGCGTCCTACATGACCGGCACCACCCTCGACGTCAGCGGCGGCCGCTAAGCCATGCAAAACGTGGGTGGGAAAACGTCAAGGGGTTGGGATGGCTAGGTGGGTGGGGGTGGTTCGGCCGCGGACGGTGAGTTCGCCGTGGGGTTGCCAGTGGGCGGCTTCGTCGGGGCCGGCGTGGTCGACGGCGGTCATGGAGGCGACGAGGCGGCCGGGAACGGACTTGGCGAGTTCGGTGAGGCGGGCGGCCTCGTTCACGGGATCGCCGATGACGGTGTACTCGTGGCGTCGTTCGTCCCCGACCGTGCCGGCCACGACCACACCCGCCGTGACGCCGATACCGGCCGTTGCCTCGGGCAGCTCGTCGGCCAGCCGGTGAGCCAGCGCCCGGGCCGCGGCGAGCCCGTTGCCGGCGGCATCCTCGAGTTCGGTTGGCGCGCCGAAAACCACCAGCGCCGCGTCGCCGGCGAACTTGTTCACGAACCCGCCGTGCCGGTCCACCTCGTCCACCACGATCGCGAAGAACCGGTTGAGCAGGGCAACCACCTCGACCGGGGGCCGGGTGGCGGCCAGGCCGGTTGACCCGACCAGGTCGACGAACAGCACCGCCGCGAAGCGTTCCGCGCCGCCGAGGTTGTGCCGGGTCAGGGCGTCGCGGACCACCTCCGGGCCGACGTACCGGCCGAAGACATCGCGGATGTGCTCGCGTTCGCGCAGCCCGGCGGCCATCTGGTTGAACCCAGCCTGGAGCGAGCCGAGCTCCGTGCCGTCGAACACCGGGATGCGCACGTTCAGGTCGCCGCTCGCGATCACCGCCAGCGCGGTCCGTACCGAACGGACCGGGACCACCACCGACTTCGCGGACAACACGGTGAGCAGGCAGCCGAAGATCAGTACGACGCCGCCGAGCGAGAGCATGATGACCGCCAGCCGCGTGGCGGATACGTCCTTGTCGATCAGCGAGAGCAGCGCCGCGAGCATCAAGCCGGCCACCGGTACGCCGGAACCGGCTGCCCAGAAGAAGATCGTGCGCTCTTTCAGCCCGGCCGCCAGCAACCGCCTCGGCGGTGGCGAGTCGACCAGCGCGCGGGCGGCGATCGGCCGCAGCGAGAACTCCGCCAGCAGGTATGTCGCCGCACACGTCACGATGCCGCCGTCGAACGTGGTGACCAGCACCCGGACCACGCTCGCTGGCTCGAGAATGATCGCCACCACGGTGAAACACACGGTCGCGAGCAGCCAGAAGAAGGCCACGATCATCGTCAGCTGCAGCGGCAATCGCAGCGTGGTGATCTGGTCCTGCCGGGTCGCCGGCCGGTTCTCCTGCGCCCAGCGGGTCGCGCGGAGAGCGCGTTTTGTGCACCAGATGCTGCCGATGATCAAGGCCGCGGTGAGGTAGCCGACGGTGATCAGGACGCGGATCAGCTGTCCCTCGGTTTCCGGCCCGGGCAGCACGAACACGGCCAGCACGAACGCCACGGCGGCGCCGGTGAGGTTGGCGCCGACCAGCAGCACGGTGAGCAGTGTTTGCACCCGGATCCGCAGCATTCTCGGGCTCTGATCGGCGGGCCCGAGCAGCCAGGATCCGAACGGCCGTCGCTGCAGAACACGGGCCGGACTCCGCTCCGCCATCATGCCCTCCAGTGTGACGCTGTTGCGCCGTGACGCTTTTTCGCCACTCCGACGGGCCAATGCGTGGGTATGGTCCTCCGAACGAACACCAGCCACACCGGGAGCCCCCGTGACCCATGACCGCCACTCGTATGCCGAACCGACCACCGTGCGGACCCGGCATCTCGACCTGGATCTAGCGCTCGACTTCACCGCGAAGGTGCTGAGCGGGTCCGCGACGCATACCCTCGACTGGGCCGAAGGCGCTGGGGACCGCCTTGTGCTCGATACCCGGGACCTGACCGTTCTAGGGGTCGAAGGCTGGTCGGAGCCGGACTGGGAACCGCTCGTTTTCGAGCTGGCGGAGGCGGATGCCGAGCTCGGCTCGGCGCTGACGATACGGACGGCCGGCCATCGCAAGGTGCGGATCCACTACCGCACCGCGCCGACCGCGACGGGCCTGCAATGGCTGGAGCCGGAGATGACCGCGGGCGGCGTACTGCCGTTCATGTTCAGCCAGTCGCAGCACATTCACGCGCGCTCGTGGGTGCCGGTGCAGGACACGCCGGGCGTGCGGTTCAGCTATGCCGCGCATGTGACGGCACCACCCGAGCTGATGGTGTTGATGAGCGCCGACAACGGCACGGCCTCGCGCCGTACGGGCTCGTATGACGTGGTGATGCCCGAGCCCATTCCGTCGTACCTGCTGGCGATCGCGGCGGGCGACCTGGTGTTCGAGGCGACTGGCCCGCGGACCGGGGTTTGGGCCGAGCCGGAGATGGCGAAACGGGCCGCGGCGGAGTTCGCCGATACCGAGCAGATGATGCGGGTGACGGAGGAGCTGTTCGGTCCGTACCGGTGGGGGCGGTACGACCTGCTGGTGCTGCCGCCTTCGTTCCCGTACGGCGGGATGGAGAACCCGCGGATGACGTTCGCGACGCCAACCGTGGTGATCGGGGACAAGTCGCTGGTCAGCCTTGTCGCGCACGAACTCGCTCACAGCTGGTCGGGCAATCTCGTCACGCAGGACAGCTGGGACGACATCTGGCTGAACGAGGGTTTCACGGCGTACGTCGAGAACCGGATCGTCGAGGCCGTCTACGGCACGGAGTTCGCGGTGATGGAGACGGCCATCAAGCAGCACGCCACCGTCACCAAGCTCGACCCGCTGGACCCGGCCACCCAGGCCCTCGAACTGCCCGGGCTGAACCACGGCACGGAGTACCACGGCACCTCGGGTCTTGGCGCGCTGAAGGGCACGTGGTTCCTGGCGTGGCTGGAAGAGCGGTTCGGGCGGGACGTCTTCGACCCGTTCATCCGCGGCTACTTCGACCGGTTCGCGTTCCGGAGCATCTGTTCGGCGGACTTCGTCGGCCATCTCGAACGCGCGCTGCTCGAGCCGTACCCCGGCGTGGTCACCGCGACGGAGCTGGCCGCCTGGCTGGACCAACCGGGCATCCCGGCCTTCGCGGAGCGGGCCAAGTCGGCTCGCTTCAGCGTTGTGGACGAGGGCCGGACCACCTGGCTGGAAGGCGGTTCGTTGCCTGCGGCCACGGCCGAATGGACCACGCAGGAGTGGTTACGCTTCCTCGACGCGATGCCAGACGTGCTGAGCCACGAACAGCTGCGCACGCTCGACCAGGAGTTCGGCTTCACCGGTACGGCGAACGGTGAGATCGCCCGGCGCTGGTACTCGATCGTGGCCGCCAGTGGATACGAGCCGTCGTACGACGAACTGCGGCACTTCCTGATCCGGGTGGGCCGGATGAAGCTGGTCCTACCGGTCTACCGGGCACTCGTCGGCGCGGGCCAGGCGGACCGCGCGCGCGAGCTCTACGCCGCCGCCCGCGCCGGCTATCACCCGATCACCGCTGCCGCCGTCGAACGAATTCTGGCCAGCTAGTGTCCTGAGTCGGAAGTTCGTGCACATCTCCGGCGCCCAGGCACGCACCTCGCGGCGTTGGAGAAACGGCCACGATGCTAGAGCATCGCGACCGCTTCTCCGCCTTGCGATGCACGCACCTGGACACCGGAGCTGAAGCACGAACTTCCGACTCAGGACACTAGAACTCTGCGTTCATCGGTCCGAATCCGGCCACTCGTGGTCCGCCTTATCGTGCGGGTTGGCGTGGGCGAGGGCGGATTCGGATCGACGAACGCTAGCGGGGTTACAGGTGGTTGAGGGGTCGGGTGGCGGTGGCTAGTTCTTCGTCGGCGCGGACCAGGTAGGGCTCGCGGTCGACGACGAGCCGGGCCGCGGCGGCGCCGATGTCGAAGTACAACCCGATGAGTTCCAGGTTGCCGGCCGCCTCTGCCTCGCGAACGCAGGCGAACGTGCGCAGGTTCTGCAGCTGCATGCCGACATTGGTGACGGACAGCTTGTCGGCCGGAGCGAGGATTTCCCCAGTGACCGGATCGATGATGTCCGGCCTGTCGGCGGCGCGGCGCACGCTCGGTTCGAGATGGCGCAACCAGCTGCGCAAAGCGCCTTCGGAGGTCTCGCCCAGGGCGGCACCGGCCGCGCCGCAATGCGAATGCCCGCACACGACGATCGAGGCGACACCCAGGACCTGTACGGCGTACTCGATGGCGGCGTCGACGGAGTTGTCGCCAGAGTCGTCACCGGCCCTTGGTACGAGATTGCCGACGTTGCGCACGCAGAACTGATCGCCCGGGCCGCTGGTGGTGATCATGGTCGGCACAATTCGCGAGTCGGCGCAGGTGATGAACAACTGCGTCGGACGCTGGCCGTCCGCGGCCAGACGCGCGAGCATCGGGCGGACCTGATCGGCGGCGGTGGCCTCGAATTCGCGAATGCCCAGCAGGATCGAGGTCCGTTGCGCGTTCGACTCGGCGCTCTCGACCGGGGGTGCTGATGGCGCGAGGACCGTCGCCGCGGTGGCTCGCACGGACGGCGACAGTGTCTCAGTGGCGGGCGGGACCTCAGCGACCAGTGGTGGCGGGTCGAGCACCTTGCCGCCGCGAGAGATGTGGCCGCGGCGCCAATCCTGGATCGCCTCGTAGGCGGCGTGATCGAGATGGTTCACCCGGACGTCGAGGCGGACGTGCGCGCCGGCCGGAACCGTGCGCAGAGTCCGGACCAGCGAGGAGACGCCGAGGAACACCAGGGTGCCACGAATACGAACAGTCCAGACGCCGTCGGCACCTTCGGTCGCGGTCACGGTTGCCCGGGACAACCGGTAGAGCACTCGGGCCAGCGCCAGCGCCAAGCCGGCGAGCACGCCCTCGGCCAGACCGAGCAAGGCGACGCCCGCCGCGGTCACGACGTACACAATGAGCTCGTCGTGGTGCCGCAACGTGCGGATATGGGCCAGCTGGACCAGTCGCAGACCGGTGACCAGCAGAACGCCCGCGAGAGCCGCCATCGGAATCAGCTCCAGCATCGCGCCGGCCGCGAGCACAAAAATGGCGATCCACAGTCCGTGCATGATGGCCGACGCACGGCTGCGCGCACCCGCGGCGACGTTGGTCGAGCTGCGCACGATCACGCCGGTGACGGGCATGCCGCCGAGCGCGCCGGAGAGGGCATTCGCCGCGCCTTGGCCGATCAGCTCGCGGTCCAGATTGCTGCGCTGGCCGCGATGCAGCTTGTCCACGGCAACGGCCGACAGCAGCGACTCGACGCTGGCGACCAGGGCCACGGTCAGGATGGCGCTGGCGATGGCGGTCCAGGAGCCCGACGGCATGGCCGGCCAGATCAGCGCACGCAGC
This sequence comes from Kribbella deserti, assembly GCF_042434725.1. Taxonomy (NCBI): domain Bacteria; kingdom Bacillati; phylum Actinomycetota; class Actinomycetes; order Propionibacteriales; family Kribbellaceae; genus Kribbella; species Kribbella deserti. The sequence goes on from NZ_JBHLTC010000018.1 coordinate 523,441, forward strand.
GGGTCGGCGGGCAGATCCACGCGGGTGACGTCCACCGTGAACGCCGAGGTCAGCGCCGTCACGGTGACCACGGCGACCAATGGTGCCGGAACCACCTTCACTTTCGGCAGTTTCGGCCAGACCAGCAGCATGATCACGGTCAGCACGCCGACCAGCACCGAGGCGGGGTGATGCGCGACGAGCTGCGCCGGCAGATCGGCGAGGTTGGCGATCAGCGAGCTCTCCGCCTGATCGCCGAGCACGACGTGTAGCTGCTGCACCGCGATGGTGATGCCGATACCGGCGAGCATGCCGTGCACGACGGCGGGGGACAGGGACAGCGCGAGCCGCCCGATCCGCGTAATACCGAGCAAAATCTGCAGTAACCCAGCGGCACAAGTGATGGCGGCGGTCGCCGCCCAGCCGAACTGCGCGACCAGAGAGGCGACGACCACGGTCAGGCCGGCAGCGGGACCGCTGACCTGCAAGCGGGAACCGCCGAGCGCGCCCGCGACAACACCACCGACAACGGCGGCGACGAGCCCGGCTATCAATGGAGCGCCCGATGCCGCGGCTATGCCGAGTGACAACGGAATGGCTATCAGGAAAACCACCAGCGAGGCCGGCAGGTCATGGCGGAGCACGGACCTGAAAGTGGTCCGGTCAGGGGCGGGGTGAGGTGACTTGATGGTCGGCACGGGTCCTCCGGCGTCTGTGCGCATGGGCAGCGGAACGTCGAAACAAAGAGTGTCGATCTGGTCACCGAGTGTACTTGGATTTTCAGGCAACCACTAATGCCGTTGTCTTGGGCAACGAGTCCTGCGACATCGGCAAACAGGTTGTTGCAGGCAACTAGAGGTCGAGCTGGCGCAGCACCGTGCGATGGGTGGCGAGATAGCCGAGTTTGTCATTGACGCTACGCATGTAGGTGTTGGTGTCGGCGGTATCGGTCAGCAGGCCGCCGAGCTCGGGGTAGTCGAGCCTGGCGCGGCGAATCGACTCCGCCTTCATCCAGAGCGCCAGGCGGTGGCCGCGATGCTCGGGCAGTACACCGGTGCCGTAGTGCTGCGCGTCACCCCGGCCATCGCCTGGCACGACCAGTTCCGTGAACCCGGCGATCTGCCCATCGCGGACGGCGGCCACCGTGTGCAGGTGGTCGCCGCGCTGATCGATTTTCTCGGCGGCGGCGCGGAGTTTCGGGATATCCCAGACAGTCGGTCCGTAGTCCGCGTCGTCCATGGGCATGTCGTCCATCGCGCGCCGCGAGGCGACGTAGGTCTCGGCCAGCTCATCCGGTACGAGGCCTTGCCAGGTCACGAGCCGATAGCCAGCACGGGGCTGACCGGCTATCGACTCGATCGCTTCGAGATCGGCCGTCGCCAGGGGGAGACGGGCGTACGTCAGCGTGAGCACCACCCGGAAGCCCCGGGCGGCGAGGAACTTGTCGCCTGGTGAGTCGGCATCGACCTGGCTCATGACGCATCGGCGGTTGTCCGCGCGGGCCGCCATCAGGATCTCGGCGAGCAGGTCGCTGCCAACGCCGGTACGACGGGAGGACGGGTGCACGGTGAGCTCGAACTCGCCGAGGTGGTCCTGGCCGGGGGAGGTGTACAGCCGGAGGAAGGCCGAACCGACCGGCACTGAGTCCGTGTCGCTGGCCAGCCAGGCCAACCTGCGGCTGGCCGGACCAGCTTCCGGATCAACCAGGGCGGTGATCATCTGTCTCCTCTTGTTCATGTCATCCGGCCGTCGCGGCCATCGGGGTGCGGCCGAGGTGGGTGCGGGTGCTGCGGCTTGGCTGCTCGTCGCAGGGGGACAGCCGCCCGTGCAGATGGGTCAGCGGCCGACGGCGTAGCCCTGCATGCCGCGCGGATTGGCTCCCGCGGTGAGTACGCCGTCCGGCTCGCGTCCCACGGCGCACAGCCGGCCAAGACTCCACGGATCGGACCGGGTAATCCGATGCCCACGCCGAACCAGATCGTCGATCACCCCGGGTGGGAACCGGTCCTCGATCGTCAGCCCGGCAGGCTCGAACTCCCGCGGCCAGAACGAACTCGCGAACGACCGCGTATGCCAGGCGGGCGCATCGATCGCCTCCTGCAACTCCCGCCTCTGCGCGAGTTGCCGAAGTAGGAAGATCAACTGCCACTGGTCCTGCTGGTCACCACCGGGAGATCCGCAGGCCAAGACGAACGAGCCCTCGCGGTGAACCATCGTCGGCGTCAACGTCGTCCGTGGGCGCTTGCCCGGAGCGAGGGACGACGCCAGTCCCGGCTCCAGCCAGAACATCTGCATCCGGCTTCCGAGGCAGAACCCGAGCTCGGGAATCGCCGGCGAGGACTGCAACCAACCGCCGCTCGGCGTGGCCGAGATCGCGTTACCCCAGCGGTCGACGACATCGATATGACAGGTATCCCCGCGCGTCACCCCGTCGGCCCGAACCGTCGGCTCGCCAACGCTCCCGTCCCGCCCACCGCGGCCGGCGCCCGCCCCGGCTTCGACTCGCGGATGGCCGGCAAGCGACGGCTGGGCGAGTGCAGGTATCACCGGCTCTCGCCCCTCCGGCCGCCCCGGTCGCAACTCGGCGCTCGCGTCGGCTCCGATCAACGCCGCGCGCGTGGCGGCGTACTCCTCCGAGAGCAAGGCCTTCAGCGGTACGTCCGTGCCATCGCCGTACCAGGCCTCCCGGTCGGCGAACGCCAGCTTGAGCGCCTCGGTCACCACGTGAACGCCATCCGCCGAGAGCAGATCCAGGTCCGCCGGATCGCCCAGTTCCGCAAGGGTGGCGAGCGACTGCAGCAACACCGGGCCTTGCCCCCACGGGCCGGTCTTGGCGACGGTGTAACCGTTCCAGTCGAGCGTGGCCGGTTCCTCCCAGCTGGCTTCGTACGCCACGAGGTCGTCGCCCGTGATCAACCCCGGGTGGTCCCGCCCACTGGAGTCACGATGGGGCAGACGCGCGAAACGGTCGATGGCCTCGCTCACGAACCCGGTACGCCATTCCTGCCGGGCCCGCTCGATCTGCGCGACGCGGTCCTCGCCGGCGGTCTCACCCGCGCGGACCAGTCGTTCGAGGGTTTCGGCATACGCGGGGTTGCGGAAGCGCTCGTTGGGCTTTGGCGGTTCACCGCCGGACAGCCAGAGCGCGGCGGACGTCGGCCAGTGCTGCTGGAACAGTTCGTTGACCTGCGCAACGGTATCGGCGGCACCGGCAACAAGGGGATGACCGTCGCGGGCATACTCGATCGCGGGGCTCAGCACGTCGCGAAGCGACTGCGTGCCGTGGTCGCGCAACAGCAGGAACCAGGCATCGACCGCTCCGGGCACCGCCGCGGCGAGCGGGCCGGATCCCGGGATGAGGTCCAGCCCGAGATCGCGGTAGTGCTCGATGGTCGCACCCGCCGGCGCGGGCCCTTGGCCGCAGAGAACCTTGGGCGCTGGATCGTCGGCGGTCGTGATGATCGCGGGCACCTCGCCACCGGGCCCGTTGAGGTGCGGCTCGACGACATGCAGCACGAAGCCGGCGGCGGCCGCGGCGTCGAACGCGTTACCGCCCAGCTCGAGCAGCCGCATCGCCGATTGCGAGGCCAGCCAGTGCGTCGACGAGACCATGCCGAAGGTGCCGCGCAATGTCGGGCGCGTCGTGAACGTCATGCGGCCCTCATCCTTCCAGGGCGGCGATCACGCCGACCGGGTCGCGGTCCGGTGACCCGGCGGGAGCCCAGACCTGATCGAGCAGCTCATACGGATGCCAACGCCCGAGCCGGTCGAGCCGAAGCTGTCGGGTCTCCGATCCGGTCGTAAGCGTCAGCCGGTTGTCCATCAGCTCGACCTCGAGTGACTCGTCATCCCACGCGGCGACCAGCTCAGCCCGCGCCCGCGCGGCCTCCCCGGTCGTGGGCGCCCACGAGTTCTCCAGTACGTCGAGGCCTTCCGCTCCGCCATATGACCAGGCCCGTACGGCGGTGGGCAACTCGGCGGCTCGTCCAGTGGCGGAGGCGAGCCGAGCTTCCAGCGGCGGGTAGTTTGCGGCCAGCCGCACGGCATCCTGCCAGTCGTTCAGCTCGGCAGGTGGCATCTCACCGGCGACCAGTCCCGCGAACATCCGACGAGCCCGGCCCACCGCGTCGATCACCAGTAGCGGCAGCGTGCTGGGGTCGAGACCGTCAGGCGGCTCGATTCCGGTGACCGGCAGATCGTCGATCGCCAAGGGTCCTGGCGCTGCCGGCACGTCTGGTAGGCCCTCGCTAGGGACACCAGGCTGGGTTGACGTCTCCGCGGGAGGCGCGGCGGGGACCGGGGTAGCCGCGTGAAGACGTTCGAGCAGGGTGTCGCGATCCTGCCCGCGGAGCAGCAGCAGGATGAACGGGTCCTCGTCGAGCAGCCAAGCGGTTTGATAACAAAGGGCGGCCGCATGCTGACACGGCAACTCCCACGACTCGCACGAGCAAGACGGGTCGAGGTCGCCGATCCCCGGCAGCAGCGGCACACCCGCGTCGCCCGCGGCTTCCACCAGCGCATGCGGCATCTCGCCGTCGAGCAACGCCGCGAGGAATCCCGAGCGAGCCGCGATCTGCTCGAGGAACCGGTCCCAGTCCGCGTCGGAAAGCCGGTCCACCAGCACGACCGCGTCGTAGCTGTCGTGTGGCCCGTGCACGGTCGCCGCGATCCGGCCCGGGCTGATCGTGATCGTGCCGACCTGACCGGAGTTCGCATAGCGACGGCCTTTGCGGAGCTGGTCGGCATCGAGCGAAGTGTCTTCCAGCGCCTGCACCCAGGCGCGCCCCCACCACGACTGGCCCCGCGTGCTACGGCCGCGCTGGGCGGGGAAAGCCGGGAAACCGCGGGCCTGTTCGCCGTTCATCGCGCACCTCGCAGCTCGACCAGGTCAGCCAGCTCGTCGTCGGACAGCTCGGTCAGGGCCGCTTCGCCGGAGGTCAGTACCGCGTCGGCCAGATCGCGCTTGGCCGTCAGCATGGCGGCGATCCGGTCCTCGATCGTGCCCTCCGCGATCAGCCGGTGGACCTGCACCGGACGGGTCTGGCCGATCCGGTAGGCCCGGTCGGTCGCCTGATCCTCGACCGCGGGATTCCACCAGCGGTCGAAGTGCACGACGTGATCGGCTCTGGTCAGGTTCAACCCGGTCCCGGCGGCCTTGAGCGACAACAGGAACACCGGCACCTCGCCCGCCTGGAATCGCTCGACCATCTCGTCACGCTGCCGCACCGGCGTCCCGCCGTGGAGTAGCTGGCTGGGAACCCCGCGCCCGGCCAGGTGCCGTTCGAGCAGACGGGCCATGGCGACGTACTGGGTGAAGATCAGGACCGAACCGTCTTCGGCCAGGATGGTGGCGAGCAGTTCGTCGAGCAGCTCGAGCTTGCCGGATCGGCCCGACAGCTTGGCCGTGTCCGGCTCCTTCAAGTACTGCGCGGGGTGGTTGCAGATCTGCTTGAGGCCGGTCAGCAACTTCACGATCAATCCGCGCCGGACCATCTTGTCGCCGGCCTTCACCTCGTCCATCAGTTCGCGCACGGTGGCCTCGTACAGCACGGCCTGTTCGCGGGTGAGGGAGACGCTTTGATCGGTCTCGGTCTTCGGCGGCAGTTCCGGCGCGATGCCCGGATCGGTCTTTTTCCGGCGAAGCAGGAACGGCCGGACCAGACTGGCGAACCGCTCGGCGGTATCGGCGTCCTTGTCGGCCTCGATCGGCGCGGCCCAGCGACTGCGGAAGTGGCTGAGCCGTCCGAGCAGCCCAGGTGTGGTCCAGTCGAGGATCGCCCACAGCTCGGAGAGGTTGTTCTCCACGGGCGTTCCGGTGAGGGCCACCCGGGCCTTCGCCGGGACCTCCCGCAGCGCCTTCGCCGTACCGGAAGAGGGGTTTTTCACGTGCTGCGCCTCGTCCGCGACGAGCAGGCCCCACTCGTGCCGGCCGAGGCGGGCCGCGTCCCGGCGCATGGTTCCGTACGTGGTGAGGACAAAACCGTCGCCGGCGCCTTCCAACGTTCGGCCGGTGCCGTGGAAGCGGCGCACGGGCACACCCGGGGCGAAGCGATTGACCTCGCGCTCCCAGTTCCCCAGCAGGGAGGCGGGACAGACGACGAGGGTCGGGCCGCTGGTCCGCGGGTCGAGCCGGCGATGCAGGTGCAGCGCGATCAGGGTGATGGTCTTACCGAGACCCATGTCGTCGGCCAGGCAACCGCCAAGCCCGAGCGAGGTCATCCGGACCAGCCAGCGCAGACCACGCAACTGGTAGTCGCGCAACGTCGCCTGCAACGCCTCCGGTGCCTCGGGTGGATCGTCGGCCCGATCGGGATCGGCGATCCGCGCGCGTAGTTCGTCCAGCCAGGCGCTCGGGCTGACCTTGACCTGGCGGCCGTCGATCTCGGTGGCGCCGGTAAGAGCCGCACCGAGGGCGTCGATCGCGGTGACGGGCTTGAGCATCCGATCGCGGGCTTTGCTCGCCAGTTCCGGGTCGATCAGCACCCACTGGTCCCGCAACCGCACGATCGGCCGGGTCGCCTCGGCGAGCGCGTCCATCTCGGCCTCGGTCAACGGATCGTCGCCCAGCGCCAACTGCCAGCTGAACGTCAACGTGCTGTCGCCACCGAAGAAGCTCGGCATATCCGAAGGCGCGGCCTCACCGGCACCGATCGCGGCGTGTGCGGTGAGCTTGCGCTGCAGGCCCTTCGGCCAGTGCACGTCCACTCCGGCCGCGGCGAGCCGGGCGGCGCCACTCCTGAGCAGGTCACCGACCTCGTCGTCGGTCAACGACATCTCGGCCGGTACGGCGGCGTCGAGCAGGCGGCCCAACGGTGCCCAGCTGCGGGCCGTACGCCGAATGGCCAGGGTGGTGTCGATCCGCGCCCGCGTGCCGAACCCGGGAACTTCCCCGGCCCAGACCTCTCGCGCGTCCCGCACCAGGGTCGGATCGCTCAGGCTGTGTACCTGGACGACCGCGACGAACTCACTGAAGCCGACATCGCTGTCGAGGTCGGCATCGAGGCCGGTCTCGACGTTGTGAAGGCGGGTCGTCTGGGTGGTGGAGGGGCCACGGTCGAGATCGAGGCGCAGGGAGATCCGCACACCGGAATCGAGACCCGCCGAGACCTCGTTCGACCAGGACGGCAGCCCTGGCACGCGCTGCGGCGCCTTCGCCGCGAACGGCAACGTGCCATGAGCGGCCGCGGCGGCAGGGGAGCGCGGCATGCCGTCGGCGACCGCATCCAGAAACGCCCGAACCATCGCGTCCCCATCCACAGGCGGGCCGTCGGTGCGGCGGGCGAGGGCGCCCGTTGGCAGCACCTGGGCGAGGTGCTGGATGCGCTCGACGTCGGTGGCTTCGAGTGGACCGACGCGCCAGGCGTCGTACCCCTCGGGGCTGACGCCGGGCAGCAGCCGCCCGCGGGCGACGAGTTGCAGGGCGGTGAGCGCCGCCGTACCCCAAAAGGCGGTGGTGGCATGCGCGTCACCGGCAGTACGGGCCCGGCCGAGAATCGGCACGGCCGCGCTCACCGGCAGCAGCACCACGCGTTGAACGCCCTGACCCGACGGCACGGTGGCATCGAAGACCTCGAGCTCGCCGGTTTCCCCGAGATCAAGCGGAAGTTCCGCACCGTCGGGCGACCAGAAGGCCATCCGGCTTTCGCGAGGCGGATCCGCCGGTTGAAAGGCCACCGCGAGATGGCCGAGCCGGTTTGCTGCCTCGATAGTTCCCTGCGTCACGCTGTCGCCGCTCCCCGTCTCGTGCCATTACCGATCCAACCCCGCGACGGCTTCCGCGCCGAAGCACCGGAAGCCGCCGGGCGAGTACGTCCACCCGCACCCGCCCAAAGCCCACCCGCACGCACCTCTCAGCCGTCCGCACACGCCGCCGTGAGGTTCACCCGCGTCAGCCCACGACCACCTCCGCGGCGTCGTCCGCTGCGCCGATCTCGGCGGTCACGACAGAGGCGGGCTGCTCGAACTGGGTGCGATACAGCTGCTCATAACGCCCGCCCGCGGCGAGTAGTTCCGTGTGGGTGCCGCGCTCAACGATGCGGCCGTCCTCGATCACGAGGATCAGGTCGGCCGCGCGAATGGTCGACAACCGGTGCGCGATCACCACGGCGGTCCGGCCGGCCAGCGCCTCACCGAGCGCGGCCTGAACGGCGGCCTCGGAGGTTGAGTCCAGCGCGGCGGTCGCCTCGTCGAGAATGACCACGCGGGGACGGGCCAGCAGCATGCGGGCGATCGTCAGCCGCTGACGCTCACCACCGGACAACCGGTAACCGCGCTCACCGACGACGGTGTCGAGCTGGTCCGGCAACGACCGGATCAGCTCGGCCAGCCGGGCCCTGGTCAGCGCGTGCCACAGGTCTTCCTCGGTCGCCTCCGGCTGGGCGAGCAGCAGGTTCTCCCGGATGCTCTCGTGGAACAGGTGACCGTCCTGCGTGACCATGCCGAGGGTGTCGCGCAGAGTCTCCGCGCTCAGGTCCCGCACGTCCACTCCACCCAGCCGGACCGAGCCCGAATCCACGTCGTACAACCGCGGAATGAGCTGGGCGATCGTGGACTTGCCCGCGCCGGAGGAACCGACCAGCGCCACCATCTGCCCGGCCTCGGCCGTGAACGAAACCTCGTGCAGCACCTCGACGCCACCGCGGGTATCGAGTTTGGCGACCTCTTCCAGCGAAGCCAGCGAGACCTTGTCCGCCGAGGGATAAGCGAAGCTGACGCGGTCGAACTCGACCTGCACCGGCCCCGGCGGCACCTCGACCGCGCCCGGCTTGTCCTTGATCAGCGGCTCGAGGTCGAGGATCTCGAAGACCCGCTCGAAGCTGACCAGCGCGCTCATCACCTCGACCCGGGCGCTGGCCAAGGCCGTCAACGGCGCATACAGCCGGGTGAGCAGCATCGCCATCGCGACCACCGTGCCCGCGTCGAGCTGGTCGCGCAGCGCGTAGAACCCGCCGAGCCCGTAGACCAGGGCCAGCGCGAGCGCCGAGACCAGGGTCAGGGCGGTGATGAAGATGAACTGCACCATCGCCGTACGCACGCCGATGTCGCGGACCCGGCGCGCCCGGTTCGCGAACTCGGACGACTCCCGCGTGGGGCGGCCGAACAGCTTGACCAGCGTCGCGCCCGGCGCCGAGAACCGCTCGGTCATCTGGGTGCTCATGGTGGCGTTGTGGTTCGCGGCCTCGCGCTCCAGCCCGGCCAGTTTGGCGCCGACCCGGCGGGCCGGGATCACGAACACCGGCAGGATGACAAGCGCGAGCAAGGTGATCTGCCACGACATGCCGATCATCACGCCGAGTGTGAGCACCAGCATGACGAGGTTGCTCACCACGCCGGACAGCGTGTCGCTGAAGGCGCGCTGCGCCCCGATCACGTCGTTGTTCAGCCGGCTGACCAGTGCGCCGGTGCGGGTCCGGGTGAAGAAGGCGATCGGCATGCGCTGCACGTGGTCGAACACCGCCGTGCGCAGCTGCAGGATCAGGCCTTCACCGATACTCGCGGACAGCCAGCGCTGGACCAGGCCGAGCGCGGCCTCGGCGATCGCGATCAGCGCGATCAGCAGAGCCAGCCGCAGCACCACGCTGTAGTCGGCGCTGTCCACGATCGCGGTCACCACACGGCCGGCCAGCAGTGGCGTCGCGACGGCCAGCACCGCGCCCGCCGTACTCAGCACGAGGAAGAAGATCAGCAGGCGTCGATGGGGTCTGGCGAAGGCCAGAATACGTTTCAGTGTCGCGCGCGAGAACGGCCGCTTGTCGTCCTGCGCGTGCATCGCGTGGTACAGCGAGTTCCACGCGGTCATCTCCATACTCACACCGAATCACCGGCTCCTGGGTCACGAAAAACGAGTGGGCAATGATGGTGACAGGCGCCACCGACAATTTCGTGTGAGCGTAGAACCTCAATGACACTTGAGGTCAAGGGCCGCCTTTCCGGCGCAGCTTTTCGAGCGCATTTGAGTACAGTGTACGGCGTAGCGCCACGACGATACCCGACCCGATTGGATCGCGCACATGATTTCGGAGCCCACGCCGTGACCACCGAGTACAGCGGAACCGGTGATCCCGTTCGTACCCTCGAACTGCTCTGGGGCGTGCAGGCGGCACCGACCCGCGGGCCCAAGCCGGCGCACACCGTCGCCGACGTGGTTCGCGCCGCGATCGAGGTCGCCGATGCCGAAGGCCTTGCCGCGATGTCCATCCGCCGGGTCGCGGACCACCTTGGCGTCGGCGCGATGACGCTGTACCGCTATGTCCCGGGCAAGGCGGAACTGCTCGATCTGATGGTGGACACGGTTTCCGGTGAACTCACCCGGGCGGAGCCGACGGGGGAGTGGCGTGCGGATCTGGAGGCGACGGCGCGCGACGTCCGGGCGTTGTACCTGCGGCATCGCTGGCTGGTTCAGGTCGCCACCAGCCGGCCGCCGATGGGACCGAACATCATGGCGAAGTACGAACATGAACTGAGCATCGTCGAGGGCATCGGGTTGTCCGATATCGACATGGACGCGGCCATCGCGCTGGTGAACGAATACGTGCACGGTGCGGTTCGGGCCGCGATCGAGTCCGACCAGATCCAGAAGGAGAGCGGGCTGACCCACGGGCAGTGGTGGGTGCAGCTCGCGCCGGTGCTGGCGAAGGTGCCGCAGCTCGAGAACTACCCGCTGGCGAACCGGGTCGGCACGGCGGTCGGCGTCGAGTTCAACGCGCCGTACGACCCGGACTATTCGTTCGAGTTCGGCCTCGGCCGCGTACTGGACGGCATCGCCGCATTGCTCGCCACCCGCTGACGGCGTTCATGAACATGCCGTCGGCCGCGGTTCTGCCGGCCGAATAATCATTTTGGAGTGAGCGCTCACTCCGCTAAGTTCGGCGCATGAGCCCACGTGCCCCCGCGATGACCCCGGACGAGCGGCGTGCTGCCATCGTGGCCGCCGCGATGCCGTTGCTGGCCGAGCACGGCAAGGACGTCAGCACCCGGCAGATCGCGGAAGCCGCCGGGGTTGCCGAAGGCACGTTGTTCCGCGCCTTCGGCAACAAGGACGCGCTGATCGAGGCCGTGCTCGCGACCGCCTTCGATCCGTTGCCGATGCACCGCGAACTCCTGGCCATCGATGCCGCTCTGCCGTTGCGAGAGCGCATGGAGGCCATCGTCGAGGTGCTTCAGGAGCGGCTGCGCGGCCTGTTCAAGCTCATCTTCGCCCTGCGGCTGGGCCGTCCGCCCGAGCCCAAGAAGGCCTGCCGAGACGATGCCGACGGCAACGAACTGGTCCGGTCCGCGCTGGCCGGGCTGCTGGAACCGGATGCCGCGCGGTTGCGCTATCCGCCGGACGAGGTCGCCCGGCGGCTGAACATGTTCACCTTCTCCGCCACTCACCCACTGATTTCCGACGGTCGGCCACTGACCGCCGGGGAGATCGTCGACGTGCTGCTCGACGGTGTCCGCGCCAACGAACCCGGGGACCACTGATGCTGCTTCGCCTGTTGCGTACGTACCTGCGTCCGTACGCCGGCAACCTGTCCATGGTCGTCATCCTGCAACTCGTCGGGACGATCGCCTCCCTCTATCTACCCAGCCTGAACGCGAGCATCATCGACAACGGCGTGGCCAAGGGCGATACCGGCTACATCATGGGTCACGGCGGCTGGATGCTCGCCGTTAGCCTGATCCAGGTCGTGTGCTCGATCGGGGCCGTCTACTACGGCGCCAAGACCGCCGCCGGATTCGGGCGCGACGTGCGCGCGGCCGTCTTCCATCGGGTCGGTCAGTTCTCCGCCCGTGAGGTGGGAAAGTTCGGCGCCCCCACGCTGATCTCGCGCAGTACGAACGACGTCACCCAGGTGCAGATGCTGGTCGTGATGACCTGCACGATGCTGGTCGCGGCCCCGATCACGATGATCGGCGGCGTGATCATGGCCGTTCGCGAGGACATCGGTCTGTCCTGGCTGGTGGCGGTCGCCGTACCGCTGCTGGTGCTGTCGATCGGCCTGATCGCCGGCCGGATGGTGCCGCAGTTCCGCAAGATGCAGGTGAACGTCGACAACGTGAACCGGGTGCTGCGCGAGCAGATCACCGGTATCCGCGTGGTCCGCGCCTTCGTCCGCGAGCCGCATGAGGTGAAGCGCTTCGGCCAGGCCAACGCCGATCTCACCGATACCGCCCGCAGCGTCGGCCGCCTGATGGCGCTGGTCTTTCCCGTGGTCATGCTGATCCTGAACATTTCCACCATCGGAGTGCTCTGGTTCGGTGCCTCCCGGGTCCAGGACGGCGAGATGCAGGTGGGCGCGCTGACCGCCTTCATGAGCTACCTGATTCAGATCCTGTTCTCGGTCATGATGGCGACGTTCGTGATGATCATGGTGCCGCGCGCCGCCGTGTGCGCCGAGCGAATCAGCGACGTACTCGGCACCGAGTCGTCGGTCCGGCCGCCGGACAGCCCGGTCACGGCGACGACCGGCCGCGGCGAACTCGTCTTCGACGGCGCCAGCTTCCAGTACCCGGGCGCGGCCGAACCGGTGTTGTGCGACATCACCTTCGCCGCCCGGCCAGGTCAGACCACGGCGGTGATCGGCAGTACCGGCGCCGGGAAGACGACCTTGCTGTCGCTGGTGCCACGCCTCTTCGACGCGACCGCCGGTTCGGTTCGGGTCGACGGAGTGGACGTGCGCGACTTCGAACCGGACGCGCTCTGGCGCCGGATCGGCCTCGTACCGCAGCGCCCGTACCTCTTCTCCGGCACGATCGCGAGCAACCTGCGCTACGGCAATCCCGACGCCACCGACGACGAGTTGTGGGAGGCGCTGCGCATTGCCCAGGGCAAGGACTTCGTCGAGGCGATGCCGGATGGCCTGAACGCCCCGATCTCCCAGGGCGGTACGAACGTGTCCGGCGGTCAGCGCCAGCGGCTCGCGATCGCCCGGGCCTTGGTTCGTAAGCCCGAGATCTACCTGTTCGACGACTCCTTCTCGGCATTGGACCTGTCCACCGATGCCCGGCTCCGAGCCGCCCTGGCTCCGGTCACGGCCGACGCGTGCGTGGTGATCGTGGCCCAGCGGGTGTCCACCATCGTCGACGCCGACCAGATCGTGGTGATCGAGGACGGCCGGGTGGTCGGCAAGGGCACGCACGACGAACTACTCCAGACCTGCCCGACATACGTCGAGATCGTTGAGTCCCAGCGGTCCGCGGAGGAAGCAGCATGAGCGACGACGACAAGCCGGTCACGCCGGCACAACCCGAATCCGCCTCGCCGGCCGCACCAGCCGCGCCCGGCGTGGCGCCCGTCACCCCAGCCGGTACGGCGCCCGCGTCCCCTTCAGCGGAGGCCGCCGCGGGCGCTGAGGCCGGGACAGCCGCGGGTACGGATGGTGCCGCCACGGGAGAGACCGTGAAGGCGACCCGGCGGCCGACCAGTGGGGCCGGGTTCGGCCCGCCGCAGGGCATTCCCGGTGACAAGTCGATGAACTTCGGCCCTTCGGCGAAACGCCTGATCGCGCGCCTGCGGCCGCATCGCCTGCAGGTCTTCGGCGTGTTCCTGCTCGCCGTCGGCAGCGTCGTACTGGCCGTGCTCGGGCCGAAGGTACTCGGCTGGGCCACCGACATCATCTTCGCCGGGGCGATCGGCAAGGACTTGCCGGCCGGTACGACGCCGGAGCAGGTCGCCGCGGCGGCCCGGGCCGACGGCAACGACCGGTTCGCCGACCTGATCGAGGGAATGCGCGACCTGGTACCGGGCGAGGGCGTCGATTTCGATGCCCTGCGCAACGTCTTGATGATCGCGCTGGCCCTCTATCTCGGCGCCTTCCTGCTGTCCTGGGCGCAGGGCTACATCCTGAACGGCGTCGTGCAGCGCACGATCTACACCCTGCGCGAGGAGGTCGAGGCCAAGCTCAACCGGCTGCCGCTGAGCTACTTCGACGGCGCTCCGCGCGGTGAGCTGCTGAGCCGGGTCACCAACGACATCGACAACGTCTCCACCAGCCTGCAGCAGACCCTGAGCCAGTTGCTCACCTCGCTGCTGACGGTGATCGGCGTGGTCACGATGATGTTCGTGGTGTCGCCGTTGCTGGCGCTGATCGCGCTGGTGACGATCCCGATCTCGATGGTGCTGACGGCGGCGATCGCCAAGCGCTCGCAGAAGAAGTTCGTCGCGCAGTGGATGCACACCGGCGCCCTGAACGGCCAGATCGAAGAGGCCTTCACCGGCCACGAACTGGTCAAGGTCTTCGGCCGCCAGAAGGAGGTCGAGGCCATGTTCGAGAAGAAGAACGAGGAGCTCTACCAGGCGGCCTTCGGTGCGCAGCTGATCTCCGGCATCATCATGCCCGCGATGATGTTCATCGGGAACCTGAACTACGTCGTGATCGCCGTGGTCGGTGGTCTCCGGGTGGCCTCGGGCACGATGTCGCTGGGTGACGTGCAGGCCTTCATCCAGTACAGCCGCCAGTTCACGCAGCCGCTCACCCAGGTGGCCTCGATGGCGAACCTGCTGCAGTCCGGCGTGGCCTCGGCCGAGCGGGTCTTCGAGGTGCTCGACGCCAAGGAGCAGATCCCGGACGAAGGCAGCCCGGCGGTGGTGCGCGATTCGCGCGGCCGGGTCGAGTTCGAGCACGTCACCTTCTCGTACAGCCCGGACAAGCCGCTCATCACCGACCTGAGCCTGGTCGCCGAGCCTGGTCAGACCGTCGCCATCGTCGGCCCGACCGGCGCGGGCAAGACCACGCTGGTCAACCTGGTGATGCGGTTCTACGAGCTGAACTCGGGCCGGATCACCCTCGACGGCGTGGACATCACCCAGCTCACACGGGAGGACCTGCGCTCGCGGATCGGCATGGTGCTTCAGGACACCTGGCTGTTCGGCGGAACCATCCGGGACAACATCGCGTACGGCAATCTCGACGCCACCGAGCACGACGTTCTCGCCGCGGCCAAGGCGACGTACGTCGACCGGTTCGTGCACAGCCTGCCCGACGGCTACGACACGGTCATCGATGAAGAGGGCAACAACGTCAGCGCGGGCGAGAAGCAGTTGCTCACGATCGCCCGGGCCTTCCTGGCGAATCCGCAGCTGCTGATCCTCGACGAGGCGACGAGCTCGGTTGACACCCGCACGGAGGTCCTGGTCCAGCGGGCCATGGCGGCGCTGCGATCCGACCGTACGTCGTTCGTGATCGCGCACCGGTTGTCGACCATTCGCGATGCGGACCTGATCCTCGTCATGGAGGACGGCCGCATCGTTGAACAAGGCAACCACCAGCAGTTGCTGGCCGCCGACGGCGCCTACGCGAGGTTGTACGCCGCCCAGTTCAGCGGTGCCGCGACCGACATCGACGAGCCGGAGACCGCCGCGGTCTGACATCTCCCAGTGGCCGGGATCAGCTTGATGTGACGTTGAGCTGATCCCGGCCCGGTGGGGAAAATCGGGCGATTCCCCGGTCCGTCCGGACATAGGATCGACGCCATGGCTGTGCGACTGATTCAGATTGCGATGAATGCCCGGGACGAAGCGGCGGCCGGCCGGTTCTGGGCGGACGCCCTCGGCTGGGGGCTGTCCAGCGAAGGCCCCGGCGTGAGCAACGTCGAGCCAACGGGCTTCGAGTATCCCGATCCGGCCACGCTGTTCCTCGACGTCATCGCCGTGCCGGAACCCAAAACCGGAAAGAACCGGGTGCACGTCGACCTCGCAACCACCTCCGCCGAGCATCAGTCCGAACTTGTTGCGCGCCTTACGGATCTCGGCGCGAGACCCGCCGACATCGGCCAGGGCGATGTGCCGTGGACGGTGCTGGCCGATCCGGAGGGCAACGAGTTCTGCGTGCTTGAGCCTCGGGAGATCTACCGGGACATCGGGCCGATCGCCGCGGTGGTGGTCGACTGCGCGGACCCGCGGGCCATGGCCGCGTTCTGGGGCGAGGCCATGGACTGGACCGTGCACGAGGTGACCGACGACCTTGCGCGGTTGCGTTCCTCCAAGGGGGTCGGGCCGTATTTGGAGTTCATCCGAACCCCGGACGCGAAGACTGTGAAGAACCGCGTTCATCTCGACTTGCGGCCTTATCCGGGTGACGATCACGCGGCCGAGGTGAACCGCCTTCGCGCGCTCGGCGCCGTCGACGTCGATCTCGGCCAAGGCGATGTGCCGTGGACCATCCTCGCCGACCCCGAAGGCAACGAATTCTGCGTCCTCACGCCGGCCTGACCCACCCAGCAGTGACGAGCTGTGGCCTTCTTTCCGTGAGTGGTCGCGTATGCACGGGACGCGGCAAGGTTCTCCACATGGGTATCCCGGGGTTGCCCGGGTGGTAGGGCGCGTGCGTCCCTCGCCGCCTTCGGGCCCCAGGAATGCCGCGAGTGGACGCGTGCAGACGCGACCACTCGTGGTAACCCTCCTCGCCCATGGCCAGTCGCCCTCCCGCCGCGCCCTCCCGCCGCGCCCTCCCGCCGCGCCCGCTCGTCGGCCACCGGCGCCACGGCCGAGCTCGAACGCGTCCCGTGCGGCGGATCGCGGCGGGGATAACAAGGGTCGACGTGTGAAATGGGGGGTCGACTCGTCAAGTTTCAGACGTCAAGCCCCCAACTCGCCGGTCAACCCCTGCGATCACCGGGCGACTGACCGCGAGCACGCACGGCCTTCGCGCGGGCCCTGCCGATTTCGCCCGACCCCAATCCCGCTGGCCGCCAGGTGGCCGCCATAGGAGCATTCCCCGCCGCCCGGCGATGGCTCAGTCGCCGCGGCGCTCTGGCCAGACACGCAGTATTCCTGGGGCGACCACACCATCGGCGAATTTCAGTTTGGCTCGACGGAGGAAGCGCTTCGGCTGGTACGGCGTGGTCAGCTCGAGTGCGAACCCCTGGCTGTGCTCGACCGAGACGTTGATCGCGGCCGAGTCGAACGAGGGAACGTACACGTCCTCGGCAACGGCCACGACGACGTACTGGTCACGTTCCGCACGGAAGCCGTTCCACAGGAGGTTGGCCATACAGCAGTTCATCGATCGCGCGCTCGACCGGCTCTGGCAAGTCGTCTACCCATGAACTCATATCGGCTCCTGCCGCAAGGTTTGACTCAGCATCGTGCCAGGCCGAAACGCGGTAAAACGATCGCCGCGCGGTCCGGGGGCGCCGACCGGGCCGCGGGGCCAAAGCGGAGACGGTTAGCCGCGGGTTAGGCGGCGGAGGGCTAGTTCGGCTAGGAGGGCGGAGGCGTCGGGGAGGATGGAGTCGTCGAAGTTGGCCAAGGGGGAGTGGTTGGCGGGGGCGTTCTGGTAGTCGGGTGAGGCGCAGGCGCTGAGGTTGACGTAGGCGCCGGGTACTTCGTTCAGCACGTACGACATGTCCTCGGCGCCGACCTTCGGATCCGGCCGGAGGCGGAATCGCTCCGGGCCGAAGAGGTCCACGATGGTGTCGCGGGCGAACTCGTACTCGGTCTCGTCGTTCACCGTGACGGGATAACCCAACTGGTACTCCGCCTCGACGGTCAGACCGTGCGCCGCGGCGATGCCCTCGACGAGCCGTACGGCGGCCGTGGCCACGCCGTGGCGGGTCTGCTCGGAGAACGTACGAATGGTCGCGTCGAAGAACGCGTCATCCGGAATGATGTTCTCCTTGGTTCCACCGGCGATCTTGCCCACCGTCAGTACCACCGGGTCGAACACGTTGAACTGGCGTGTGACCATCGCCTGCAACCCGGTCACCATCTCGCACAACACCGGGATCGGGTCCTTCGTCCGGTACGGCTCGGCGCCGTGCCCGCCCGCGCCGACCACCCGCACGTGGAACTGGTCGGCGGCAGCCATGAACGGCCCGGGCCGGCTGTTCCACATGCCAAGCGGGTCGCCCGCCGACTGGACGTGCAAGCAGTACGCCGCGTCCACCCGCCGGCCCGCGATATCGAGCAGGCCCTCGCGGATCATGATCGGGGCGCCCCCCGTCGTCTCCTCGCCCGGCTGGAACATGAAGACGACGTCGCCGGCCAGTTCGGCTCTGAGCTCGTGCAGGATCCGGACGGCCCCGACGAGTCCGGCGACGTGGAGGTCGTGGCCGCAGGCATGCATGTAGCCCGGGTTCTTCGAGGCCCACGGCACGTCGACCCGCTCGGTGACGGGCAACGCGTCCATGTCACCCCGGAGCAGGACGACGGGCCCGGGGCCCTTGCCGCCGCGCAGGACTGCCGTCACCGACGAGAGTGTCTTGCCGAGGGTGATCTCGAGGTCAAGGCCTTCGAGGGCGTCGAGGATCAGCCGCTGGGTCCTCGGCAGGTCCAGGTCGTACTCCGGTACCTCGTGCAGAGCGCGGCGAAGGGCGATCGTGTCCGGACCGAAGCGGTGCCCTAATTCGAGAGCAGTGCTCTCGTTTCGACCGAGCGCGCTCACTGCGGCTGGCCCATCGCCGGCAGGGGCTGGCCGTTCAGCGCCATCATCACCCGCTGGGCGCTGCCGCCGAGGTCGAGACGGTCCACGAGATCGAGCCACGCTTCGGGGTGCTTGACCTCACCTGGCAGGTGCGCGTCGAACGGGCCGACCGGCGCGTCCGTCGCAACGGCGACAACCTTCGGCGCCACGTCGAGGTAGTCCGCCGCGTCCAGGATCTTCCGCTTCACCGAGGGGGACATGGGCGTGGCGGGATCGGCCGCGGCCGCTCGGATCGCGTCGAGGTCGCCGTACGTGGTGATGAGCGAGGCGGCGGTCTTCTCGCCGACTCCCTTCACACCGGGCAGACCGTCGGAGGCGTCACCGCGCAGCGTGGCGAAGTCGGCGTACCGCTGAGCAGGGATCGTGTACTTCGCGAGCAGCGCGGCCTCGTCGAGTACGTCCGCGCGGCCGACTCCCTTCGCGGCGGTGTAGATGACCCGGATGTCCCGCGAGTCGTCGATCAGCTGGAACAGGTCCCGGTCGCCGGTGACCACATCGACCGGCATCTGCGCGCGGTGCGCCAACGTGCCGATGACGTCATCGGCCTCGTGGTCCTCGGCGCCCACGATCGGGATGCCCAGGGCGTCGAGGCAGGCGCGGATCAGCGGTACCTGGAGTTCGAGGCGATCCGGTACGTCCTCCACCTGTTCGCCGGACTTCGAGACGAACTCGACGCGCTGAGCCTTGTACGACGGGATCAGCGCGACCCGCCAGGACGGGCGCCAGTTGTCGTCCCAGCAGGCGACCAGGTGGGTCGGGTGGTGGTTGTCGATCAGCCGCGCGATGAAGTCCAGCAACCCGCGCACGGCGTTGGTCGGCGTACCGTCCTGGGCCTTCATGGTGTCGGGAACACCGAAGAACGCCCGGAAGTACAGCGAGGCGGTGTCGAGCAGCATCAACCGGTCGGGAGAGTCAGACATGGGCAGATGCTTTCATGCCCGGTACCGGCACCAGTAGGGTCTCCAGGATGGAGGACCTGGATCGTAAGATCGTCGCCCTGCTCGCCACTGACGGCAGGATGAGCTTCACCGACCTCGGTAAGGCGACCGGACTGTCGACGTCGGCCGTGCACCAGCGGGTGAAGCGGCTCGAGCAGCGCGGTGTCATTCAGGGGTACGTGGCAACGATCAACCACGAGGCCCTGGACCTGCCGCTGACCGCGCTGATCTCGATTCGCCCGATCGACCCGTCCCAGCCGGACGATTCGCCCGAACGGCTGCGCGAGGTTCGCGAGATCGAGTCCTGCTACTCGGTCGCCGGCGATTCGAGCTACATCCTCATCGTGCGCGTCGCCACCCCGGGCAAGCTGGAAGAGCTGCTCGCCGTCATCCGCGCCAAGGCCAACGTCGCCACCACAACCACGATCGTGCTCTCCACTCCCTACGAACGCCGCCCTCCTGCCGTCTGACCCGCCGCGCTCGCCACGCGTGTTCGCGCGAGTGCATACGCGTCCACTCACGGGTTGGCGGGATGCGGCGGTTCGGGATCGCAGCGAGCCGCTCACCTCGTCATTGCTAGTGGCGGACGAGGCAGAACGGGTGCCCGGCCGGATCGGCGTAGACGCGCCAGCACCGCTCGCCGTCGCCCTTGTCGAGCAGCGTGGCGCCGAGCCCGAGGGCTGTTTCCTCAGCCTCGTCCAGGTCCCCGACCTCCAGGTCAAGATGGGACTGCTGAGGGCGAGCGGGATCCGCCCACAGTGGCGGCCGATGGTCCTCCACCCGTTGGAAGGCCAACACCAGTCCACCCAGCAGGTGCAGCGTCGCCCAGTCGGCGTTCACCGCCCACCGCGGATCGGGCTGGTTCACCACTCCACCGAGAAGCGACTGGTAGAACCCAGCCAGCTCATCAACCTCGGCACAATCCAGCACCACACACTGCAATCGGGCGAGCATGCGCAGCAGTGTAGGCCCGCAGGAGGCCCAGCCCGGCGGGCCTAGACCGGCGCGAGGGGTTCGTGGGGTTCGGGCGGGGTGATGGCGGTGATCGGGTCGCCGGGGCGGAGAGGGCCGCCGGTGAGCACGATCGACATGATGCCGGATTTGCGGATGACCCGGCCGTTCGCGGCGCGGGTGAGGACCTGCTTCAAGAGGCCGGGCTGGAAGGCGTCGATCTGCCCGCAGGGATTCCGGAGGCCGGTCACCTCGAGCCGTACGGACGGGCCGATCTGGAGGATGGTGCCGCGCGGCAGGCCGAGTAGGTCGATCCCTCTCGTCACCACGTTCTCACCGAGTTCGCCCGGCGCCACGGCGTGACCAGCATGCGCGAGGCCGTCGTACAGCTCGGCGTGGATGAGGTGGACCTGGCGCAGATTCGGCTGAGCCGGGTCTTTGCGCCGCAAGAACAGGTGCTGCACCTCGGCGCCGGCGTGAGCGTCACCCTCGACGCCGTACCCCGCGATCAGCTGGATCTCTTCCACCGGCGCCTTGCTGAACCGGTGCCGCCCGTCGCGGCAGACGGCCTCCACGGAAGCGCTCACCCAAGCACCCTACGTCCGGGCGACCACCCGGACGTAGGGCCTGGAACACGGCTCAGGTGATCTGGATGAGCTTCTGCGATTCGGACGCGCCACGGGAGGCCGCCGCGCGCTTTTCGGCCTCCGCCAGGGAGTCGCCGGCGTGCTGCGTCCACCACGCCTGGCCCTCGGCGGGAAGCGTGTCGATCGGGTCGTAGTACTCGTACTGCCGGTTCAACGCCTCGGGGTCCTGCTGCTCGATCCCGGTGCGGTAGTTCTTGCGCCAGTACGAAATGCCGCGCACCTCGTCGTACTCGTCGAGCTGGTGGACCCAGCGCTTACCGACGTACGGCACGTCGCAGACGATGCGGGGCGTCGCGAAGCCCGGGAGGTAGCCGAGGATGCCGTGCTGGAGGTGCTGCGCGTCCCGGACCGAGACCCGCCAGTGCTCCGAGAACGGGATCATGTCGCACATGTAGAAGTAGTACGGCGTGATGGTGGCGCCGTCGAGCAGGGCGAAGCAGAGATCCAGCAGCTGCGGTACGGAGTCGTTGACGCCTCGCATCAGCACGCCCTGGTTCCGCACGTCGCGCAGGCCCGCGTCGAACATCGCCTTGGTCGCCTCGGCCACCAGCGGTGTCACCGACTGGGCCGCGTTCACGTGCGTGTGCATCGCGATCATGACGCCGCGGTCACGGCCGATCCGGGCCACCCGCTCGACACCGGCGCGGACGTCGTCCGACAGCCAGTGCTGCGGCATGCCCATCAAAGCCTTGGTGGCCAGCCGGATGTCGCGGATGTTCTCGATCTCCAGCAGGCTGGTCAGGAACGACTCCAGCCGCGGCCAGGGCATGTTCGCCACGTCGCCGCCGGACACCACGACATCGCGCACGCCGGGGGAGCGGCGCAGGTAGTCGAGCATGTCGTCGAGGCGCTGCTGCGGCTTGATCGTGAACTTGAGCTTCTCGATCACCGGCGTGGAATTGCCGACGAGGTCCATCCGGGTGCAGTGCCCGCAGTACTGCGGGCAGGTCGGCAGGATCTCCGCCAGCACCTTGGTCGGGTAGCGGTGGGTCAACCCCTCCGTGGCCCACATCTCGTGCTCGTGCAGCGAGTCGCGCGCCGCGTGCGGGTGCGACGGCCAGTCGGTGCGGCGGTCGGTGAAGACCGGCAGCATGTAGCGGCGGACCGGGTCCGCGTAAAAGGCCTCGGTGTACGCCGCGCCGGCCGCCGCGCCCTCGGGCACGATCGTGTTCAGCATCTGCGGCGGCAGCAGCATCGACATCGTCGCGCGCTCGGCCTGATCCCGTTCGAGGTCGTCGTAGACGCGATCCTCGAGCAGATCGCCCATCACCTCGCGGAGCTGGCGCACGTTCTTCACACAGTGCGAGCGCTGCCACTGCACCGAACGCCATTCCTCGTCGGTCACGTCCTTCCAGCCCGGCATGCGGGTCCAGTCGGGCTCCACCAGCTGGACCCGGCTGTAGGCATACGGCTGCCCGTTCAGCGAGTCGCCGGCGGTGGTGGTGACGGCCGGGTTGATCAGATCGGTCACGCGAGTCCTCCCAGGGGCTCCACGACGTGGTCGTTTCGTGTGAGGATAGCGATAGAACGTCCTCTAGATGCAACAGTATGCCGGAAGATTTCCTTTCAACACCCGCAGAAGTAGTATTTTGCGCGGCCGTAACAGGATCTGACGCAGCGCCCTGACACCGGCCAGACCGCACCGAGGACGCCGTACCGAAGCACGCCGGACCACCGGCGGTAACGACAGGAGGAGGCCCAGTGCCGACCAGCCCCGGATCACCCGTAGGCCTGCATCGGGTCCTCGAGCCCGCCGGCGTGTTGCCGCAGGCGGCGCAACGGCTCGACCCGGCGCCCGAAATCTGGCCGGACGAGGTCCGCATCAGCGTCGAGCGGCTCAACCTGGACGCCGCGTCGTACCGGCAGTTGTCCGAGGCTCACGGCGGCGACGGCGAGCGGGTCAAGCAGGCGGTGCTGGAGATCGTCGAGGCCCGCGGCAAGATGCAGAACCCGGTCACCGGCTCCGGCGGCATGCTCGTCGGCGTGGTGGACGAAGCCGGACCGGAGTCGCCGCTCGGCGTACGCAAGGGCGATCGGGTCGCCACGCTGGTCTCGCTGACGCTGACGCCGCTGCGCATCACCGACGGACTGACCCGCTGGGATGGCCGCAGTGAGCAGGTTCCGGCCGAGGGGCACGCCATTTTGTTCGCGCGGTCGATCGTGGCGAAGCTGCCCGACGACCTCGCGCCGGAGCTGTCGCTGGCCGTCATGGACGTCTGCGGAGCACCCGCACTGACCGCCCGGATCGTGCAACAGTATGTCGACAAAGGCACAAAGCCTGTCGTGTCAGTAATTGGCGGCGCAGGTAAAAGCGGGTCGCTTTCACTGGCCGCGGCGGCTCGCGCCGGAGCCGCCCGGACCATCGGCGTCGTACCGTTCGAGCGCGAGGCCGAGAGCCTGCGCGCCGCCGGCCTGGCGGACGTGGTGGCGATCGCCGACGCGCGTGATCCGGTCGCGCTGGCGAAGGCGGTCGAGGAGTCGGGCGGACCGGCCGACATCACCGTCGTTTGCGTGGATGTGCCCGGCTGCGAGCATGGCGCCGTCCTGTCCACGGCCGCCGGCGGCACGGTCATCTTCTTCTCGATGGCCACCTCGTTCTCGGCGGCGGCCCTCGGCGCCGAAGGCCTTGCGGCGGACGTGACCATGCTGGTCGGCAACGGCTACGTGCCGGGTCACGCCGACTACGCGATGGACCTGCTGCGCACCGAGCCCGGCGTGCGTGGACTGTTCGAGGCGCGGCTCGCGGCCGAGGCGGAGAGCGACAGGCAGGATTAGCCCGTGCGCACACTCCTGATGAACGGTTCCGTCTATTCGCCCGCCGACCCCCACGCGACCGCCATCGCCTTCGACGACGGGGTGGTGACCTGGATCGGCGACGACACGGGCGCCGCGTCGTACGCCAATGGCGCCGACGAGGTCATCGACCTGCAGGGCCGCCTGGTCACGCCCGCGTTCGTGGATTCCCACGTGCACTCCGGCATGACCGGGTTCAAGCTGCTCGGCATCGACCTCGGCGCTCCGGCGACGCTGGCCGACGCCCTGGACGCCGTTCGCGATCACGCCGCGAAGCACGACGGGCTGGTCCTCGGCTTCGGCTGGGACGAAACCCGCTGGCCCGAGCACCGCGTGCCGACCGGCGCGGAGCTGGAGAACGCCGCGCCGGGCCGGTTGATCTACTTGTCCCGGGTGGACGGCCACTCCGCGGTGATCTCGCCCGCGCTCGCCGCGAAGGTGCCGGATCTCGCGGCGCAGCCCGGCTGGACCGAAGACGGCCGCGCCGAACGGACCGCCCATCACGTCGTCCGGGACGCCATCGCCAAGATGATTCCGGACCACCAGCGCCGGGCCGCCCTGCAGGCCTCGCTGGAGGCCGCCGCCCGGCTCGGCATCGGTTCGATCCACGAGCTCGGCGCCCCGCACATCTGCCCGGCCGACGACATGCTCGTGATCAAGGAACTCGCGGACGCGATGGGCCTGCACGTGGTCACGTACTGGGGTGAGCTCGGCGCCTTCGACAAGGCCCGCGAACTCGGTGTCGCCGGTCTCGCGGGCGACCTGGTCGCCGACGGCGCGGTCGGTTCGCGAACCGCCGCCATGAGTGCGCCGTACGCCGACGCCGGTCACACCTGCGGGCACGCCTACCTGACGGCCGAAGAGGTCGCCGAGCACGTCATCGGCTGTACGTCGAACGGCCTGCAGGCGGGATTCCACTGCATCGGTGATGCCGGCGTCGGGGCCGTCGTCGAGGGTCTCGCGAAAGCCTCGGACAAGGTCGGCGCGGTTGAACTCGTCGCCGCGCGCCATCGCCTCGAGCACGTCGAGATGATCGACGCGGCCGGGATCGACGTACTGAGCCGCAACGGCGTGGTGGCGAGCGTGCAGCCGATGTTCGACGCGCTCTGGGGAGGCGCCGAGGGCATGTACGCCGAACGCCTGGGCGATCGCTGGTCCGGGATGAACCCGTACGCCTCGATGGCCCGTGCGGGGGTTGCCCTGGCCTTCGGCTCGGACAGCCCGGTCACCGCTCTCGACCCGTGGGGAGGCGTGCGCGCCGCCGCGTGGCACCAGACGCCGTCCGAGCGGATCACCGTTCGCGCGGCGTTCGCGGCCCACACTCGCGGGGGCTGGCGGGCGGCCGGGATCGACGACGCGGGGGTGCTCGCGCCGGGGACGGCGGCGACGTACGCGATCTGGGACCTGAGCACCGATCTGGTGGTGCAGACGCCGGACGAGCGTGTCGCGGCCTGGTCGACCGACGTGCGCGCGGGGGTGCCGGTGCTGCCGGATCTGCAGCCTGATTCCGAACTACCGACCTGCCTGCGAACCGTCGTGGCCGGTCGCGTTGTCTACGAGAGCGAAGGATGGCGTACGTGAGCCGTGCCGTGAAGAAGCTGGACCTCGATCCGGTCACCGTCCGGAAGGCCCGGTCGCTGGCGCGCAAGGCCGGCCGGCCGATCGTGAACCTGGCCAAGCAGCACACCACCGTCTCGGTCGAGCGGGCGGTGCTGCGGCTGGCCGGGCTCACCGGTGCCGACAGCGACGGCATCCCCTGGGTGAACCGCCTCGCGGACACCGTCCGGGCCGACGTCGGGCTGGAGCACGGTCTGGCTCTGCCGGTGTGGGACGCGCTGGTTCGCGGCGAGGCCGAGGACCTGTCCGTACTCGCGCAAAAGGCCGCGTCGGGTTCGGTGACGTTCCGCCTGCCGGAGGGACGCGACGCCGTACGGGCCCGGTCCGCGGCGCGGAAAGCCGCCGCGGTCGGCATGAAGCAGATCGACGGACGGCGCCGCGAGCGGGATCGCCTGATCAAGCGGCACGGCGATCCCGAGCAGCGGCCGTGGATCTACCTGATCGTCGCGACGGGTGACATCTACGAGGACATCCCGCAGGCCCAGGCGGCCGCGCGGGCAGGTGCGGACGTCATCGCGGTGATCCGCTCGACCGGGCAGTCGCTGCTGGACTACGTGCCCGAAGGCGCGACGCGTGAAGGCTTCGCCGGTACCTACGCGACGCAGGAGAACTTCCGGCTGATGCGGGCCGCGCTGGACGAGTCGTCCCGCGAGCTCGGGCGATACATCCGGCTGACGAACTACGCCTCGGGGCTGTGCATGCCGGAGATCGCGACGCTGGCCGGGTTGCAGCGGCTGGACATGATGCTGAACGACTCGATGTACGGCATCTTGTTCCGCGATATCAACCCGATCCGTACGTTCGTGGACCAGCGGTTCAGCCGGCAGATCCACGCTCGCGCGGGAATCATCATCAACACCGGTGAGGACAACTACCTCACCACGGCCGATGCCGTTGACGCCGCGCACACGGTGACGGTGTCGCAGTTGCTGAACGAGTACTTCGCCAAGGAAGCCGGTCTGGAGGATTGGCAACTCGGCCTTGGGCACGCTTTTGAGATCACCCCGGAAATTCCGGATTCGTTCCGGCTCGAATTGGCGCACGCGTTGCTTGCGCGGCAGCTATTCCCGGACGCGCCGCTGAAGTGGATGCCGCCGACGCGGCATATGACCGGTGACGTGTTCCGCGGGTATTTGCTGGACGGATTCTTCAACCTTGTCGGCGCGATGACCGGGCAGGGCATTCTGCTGGTCGGCATGATGACCGAGGCCGTGGTGACGCCGTGGATCTCCGACCGGGACCTCGCGCTGCAGAACGTGCGGTACGTGATGGGGGCCGCGGGCAACCTTCACGAGGACTTCCACCCGGCCCCGGACGGCTTCATCGCCAACCGTGCCCGGCAGGTGCTGGGGGAGTCGGTGGAACTGCTCGAACGCATCGTCGACGACGGCCTGCTGAACGCGATCGGTGACGGCACCTTCGGCCTGATGAAGCGCCCGGCCGACGCGGGCCGCGGGCTCGAAGGTGTCGCGCGCCGGTCGTCGGCGTACTACAACCCGGCCATCGAGTTGCTGGAGGCAACTTCATGAGCATCATCAGGCCCTACGGCGACACCACTGGTGACGGCATGGTGCAGATGTCGTTCACGCTGCCCATCCCGCATGACAAGCGGGCCGAGGGCGCCGCCGCGCAGCTGGCCAACAAGATGGGCATGGATCCGGCGCTGGTCGTGCACGCCAAGGCGATGGGACCAGACTTCACCTTCTTCGTGGTGTACGGCCCGGTGAACCACCTGGTCGACACCTCGAAGGTCGAGGTGCTCGAGCGCGACTATCCGTTGCTGTCGCCCAAGGACGCGAACCTTGCCATCCGCAAGGGCCTGCGCCGCCGGCTCACCGTGGTCGGCGCCTGTATCGGTACCGACGCGCACACCGTCGGCATCGACGCGATCATGAACATCAAGGGCTTCGCGGGCGAGAAGGGCCTGGAGTACTACCGCGAGATCAAGGTGGTCAACCTCGGCGCCCAGGTCGCCGTACCCGAGCTGGTACGGCGCGCCAAGGCCGAGAAGGCCGACGCGATCCTGGTGTCCCAGGTGGTTACTCAGCGCGAGGCGCACGTACTCAACACCAAGGAGATGTCCGCCGCCTTCCGCGAGGCCTACCCGGAGCACGCCCGGCCGGTATTGGTTGCCGGAGGCCCCCGTTTCACCGAGCAGATGGCGCCCGAGCTGGGGGTGGACCGGGTCTTCGGCCGCGGTACCACGCCCGGCGAGGTGGCGAGCTATCTCGTCGACACCCTCGTCACCCGCCGACTTGCCAGGAGTGCCTCATGACCAACGCCACGGTCGGCCTGACCGTCACGCATCGCCGCTACGTGCCGTACAGCCACGCGCACTACGCCGGGAACCTGGTGGACGGCGCGTATGTGCTCGGCCTGTTCGGCGATGTCGCCACCGAGGTCTGCATTGTTGCCGATGGCGACGAAGGCCTGTTCGCGTCGTACTCGGATGTGCAGTTCCTGCAGCCGTTGCGGGCGGGCGATGTTGTGGAGGTGAAGGCAACTATCTCCCGAGTCGGTAATCGCAGTAGGGAAATCACCTTCACCGCTTCGGTGGTGTGCCGCGGCCGGACCGACCTGTCGGAATCCGCGGCCGAGGTACTGGCGGAGCCGCTGGTGATCACGAAGGCGGTTGGCACGGTCGTTGTTCCTGTTGCGAATAAGACACAGTAAGTGCGCGTTCTTCGCGAGCTCGTCACGATCAGCGCCGAGACGACTCTGTAACGTGACGAGTCTTTCTTTGGCTCGTTTGCGAAGAGAGACGGTGTACGGAGAGTGGCCGGGTTCGGCGAATGTGTTACAACGCCCGGTCATGACCCCGCAGAGGTTGACACCAGCGTCTTAGGCGAGCAATGTTTTGCGAGTCGTCAGAACGAAATCTTCAACGGGTTAACAGAAGTTCAGCCACCGGATGATCCCGCGACGCTGACCAGGCCAGTGCCAGGCTTGAGTCGACGGGGGCTGAGATCGCCGGTGGTCAGCCCCCCGCGGGGCAAAGGTAAAAGAGGCTCGGCGCCCAGTAGACAACGACCGAGCGGCCCGCAGCCAGCGTGCCGCCGGCCGGTCCGAAGGGTACGCCGAGCCTCTTTCCTTTCCCCCGAATTGCTTGCCCCAGGCCCCTACCGCCCCCGCGCCGACCTCGGCACAGCCCTTCGGCCACCGACAGGCCTCCCGCCGCTGCCGCCCGGCATCGAGGTCGACCTTCGTGCGGCCTTGTGGGCACCGGCAGGCCTCCCGACGCCGCCCGCGCGTCAACGTCGACCTCAGCCTGGCCCGTGGGCACCGAGGGGACTCCCGACGCTGCCCGCGCGTCGACGTCGACCTCAGCCTGGCCCGTGGGCGCCGAGGGGACTCCCGACGCTGCGTCGGTTGGTCGGGATTCGCTCGCCCCTCCGTACGGCGGTCACCGTGGTCACCGACGCAGGCGGGCGAATTCGGACGAGTCGTCGCTGGCCCGCCTCGAACCACCGAAGCCGGTGATCCCTCGGTGATCACCCGTCCCCCTGAGTGGCCGCGATGGTCAGGTCGGTTCGGGCCGCGTCAAGGGTCGAGATCGCCTGCCGGCGACGCTGACGCGCCCTTGACCCGGCCCGAACCGACCAAGTGCGGCGGGCTATCAGGGGGACGGGTGGGGTCTGACCGGTTGCCTCGCGTAGTCCCGTACACCTATCCCTCCGGGTTGTTCCGCGTGAGCGGCCGGGCCTTCGCGATCGACGCCGCGACGGCGAGCGCGTTGTCGGGCCCTCCCGCGCCTGAGCGTCGAGTCCTTCCGCATGTGACCGTCGAGTCCTTCCGCACTGACCCGCTGGGTTCGCCCGCGCCTGGGTCGCCGGGTCGACCTTTGAGGTCGGGGGTCGACGTGCCAGATCTGACGAGTCCACCCCCGATTCCGACGGTCGACCCTCGGAATAAGTCACCCGGGATGGGCCAGTGCCGGGTTTTGGTGCGACTACCTGGCTGCAACCGGGTAGTGGCACAACAACCTGGTAGCGGGCAGGCCGAAACCCGGCAGTGGCCCCGAAACCCGGCAGTGGCCCCGAAACCCGGCACTGGGCCGAAACCCGGCACTGGGCCGAAGTCCTGCAGCGGGTACGAACTCGGCGGCCGGGTGGTGTGCCGCGGTCCAGGCTGGCCAAGCCGGCGGTCGCGGGGACTTGTGGCGACGCCCTGGGGGGTGGCTGGCCACTGGCGGGGTGGGTTACCCCCTCGGAATCCCAGGTGGTAACCCACGCTCCCAGTGGCTAGCTCTCCCGAGCGCCGAAGCAGTCCCGCCGGATCCCAAAGCCGGATCCCAAAGCCGGATGCCGAAGCGAGGTGGTGACGTACGACGTTGGGGGGAGGGGCCCCGTACTTTCGTCTAGTTGTTCGGGGCTTGGTGGGGTTTGGATACTTTCTGGGGGGCCGTGCGTTGTACGGTCGTGCGGCCGGTGTGTGCCGGGGATGACCTTGAGGGGGTCTTGTGGTGGAGCAGGCCGAGCGGACTGAGCGGGTTCGCGTGCTGCCGCGGTTGCTTGTGGCGGTGGCGGGCGGAGCTGTGCTCGGGCTGGCCTTCGAGCCGTACAACCTGCCCTGGCTGGCGTTGCTGGCGTTGCCGGTATTGCTGATCGCGCTGCGCGGGGTTTCGGTCAAGGGCGGAATCGTGATCGGCGCGGGCTTCGGCATCGCGTACTACGCCGTGCTGGTGCCTTGGCTGAGCGTTATCGGCGGCGACGCGGCCATTGCGCTCGCCATTCTCGAAGGCCTCTTCTACGGCGTGTTCGGCGCGTTCGCCAGCCAGGCCCTCAAGCTGCGGCTGTGGATGCTCTGGGTGCCGGCGATGTGGGTGGCGACGGAGTTCGCGACCGCCTCCGTGCCGTTCGGCGGTTTCCCGTGGGGCCGGCTCGCGTGGGCCTTCGCCGACGCGTGGCCCGGGCGGCTCGCGGCGTATGTCGGAATTCCCGGGCTGAGCTTTGTCATCGCCTTCCTCGGCGTGCTGGTCTACGCGCTCGTCTGGTCCAAACAAGGCGTCAGCCGGGTCGGCCGAGGCGCCGCGTTGATCGCGATCGTGGCGGTTGTCGGCCTGAGCGGTGCGGTGCCACTGTCGATGGACGGCAACGGCAAGACCGTGTCCGCCGCGATGGTTCAGGGCAACGTGCCGGGCGAAGGCCTCGAACCACTCGGCGAGGCGCGTACGGTCACGCGGAACCACCGCGACGTCACGTTGCAGCTTCAGCGGGATGTCGCCGCGGGCAAGGTCGCGAAGCCCGAGGTGGTGATCTGGCCGGAGAACTCGACCGACATCGACCCGTTCAAGGACCAGCAGACCCGCACGGTGATCGAGGAGGCCGTCGGCGCGGTCGGCGTCCCGATCCTGGTCGGTGCCGTGCTCGAAGGACCCGGGGAGAACGAGCGCCAGACGACCGGCGTGGTGTGGGACCCCGCGACCGGCCCGGGGCAGATCTACGCGAAGCGCCATCCGGTGCCCTTCGGGGAGTACATCCCGTTCCGCGAGCAGCTCCTGCCGTACATCAAGCGCCTCGAGATGGTCGGCCGGCAGACCGCGCCCGGTACCTCGCCCGGCGTCGTCCCGATCAACGGCGTCACCTATGGCGACGTGATCTGCTTCGAGATCGCGTACGACGGTGTGGTGGCCGACGTGGTCAAGGGCGGCGCGCAGATCCTCGTCGTGCAGACGAACAACGCGACGTATGGCGGTACCGGCCAGCCGGAGCAGCAGTTCGCGATCACGCGGATGCGGGCGATCGAGACCGGGCGGACCGTGCTGGTCGCCTCGACGAACGGCATCTCTGGCGTGATCCGGCCGGACGGCTCGATCGAGCACAAGTCGAAACAGGGCACCGCCGATGTGTATGTCGCCTCGGTTCCGGTGCGCGACGGCCATACCCTGGCCACCAGGCTCGGCGGCTGGCCGCAGTGGATCTTGACCGGCCTGGGGATGATGGGTGCGGTGCTCGCGCTTGTCGCGCGGCGCCGGCAGCGTCCGGCCACCCCACCGGCCGCGAAGCCCAGTCCTGAAGGTGTCACCGTCTGAGCAAGGCCGACAAGGCAGGAGAGCGGTAGTCGTGACCACAACAGGGGGATTCGCCGATCTCGGCCGGATCCTCGTCATCATCCCGACGTACAACGAGGCCGAGAACGTCGAGCCCATCGTCGGGAGGTTGCGCGCCGCCCTGCCGGAGGTCCACGTCCTGATCGCGGACGACAACTCCCCGGACGGCACCGGCGACCTGGCGGACAAGCTGGCCATCGACGACGACCACGTGCACGTGCTGCATCGCCGCGGCAAGGAAGGCCTCGGCGCGGCGTACATCGCCGGCTTCCAGTGGGGCCTCGGCCAGGGGTACGACGTACTGGTCGAACACGACGCCGACGGGTCACATCAGCCCGAGCAGTTGCATCGGCTGCTGGAGGCGCTTCGCGACGCGGACCTGGTCCTCGGCTCGCGGTATGTGAAGGGCGGCTCGGTGGTGAACTGGCCGAAGTCGCGCGAGATCCTCAGCCGCGGCGGCAACATCTACACCCGGTTGGCGCTGGGCGTGCCGTTGCAGGACGCGACCGGCGGCTTCCGGGCCTTCCGGCGCCAGACCCTCGAAGGCATCGGTCTCGCCGAGGTGGCGTCGGCCGGTTACTGCTTCCAGGTGGATCTGGCCTGGCGGGCGCTGAAGGCCGGATTCCGGGTGGCCGAGGTGCCGATCACGTTCATCGAGCGCGAGCGCGGCCAGTCGAAGATGTCCCAGCGGATCGTGGTCGAGGCCATGCTGCTGGTCGGGCGCTGGGGCCTGGCCTATCGGGGTAATCAAGTCCGGCAGGGTGTTCGCAAACTGACCGGTCGCGGTTCGACGGATCGCCCGCGCGCGTCTCAGGGGAGTTGACCGGTCATGGGATGGCTCATCGCACTCGCACTACTCGTCGTACCGGTGGTGGAGATCTTTGTCATCATCCAGGTCGGACAGGTGATCGGTGCCTGGCCGACGGTGGCGCTGCTGATCTTCGAGAGCGCGCTGGGCGCCTGGCTGGTGAAACGCGAGGGCCGGCGTGCCTGGAACGCGTTGCGCAGCTCGATGCAGACCGCCGTGATGCCGGGTAAGGAAATGGCCGACGCGGCCCTGGTGCTGATCGGCGGCACGCTGCTGCTGACACCCGGTTTTGTGACCGATATCTTCGGGTTCTTCTTCATCCTGCCGTTCACCCGGCCGATTGCCCGCCGCATGCTCGCCGGCCTGGTCACCAGGCGCCTGCTCGCCTCGACCAGCGGCCCGCTGACCGGCTTCATGGGCAACCCACCGGGCAATCCGCCCAGCGGCCGTGGTCCCGGTACAGGCGGCTTAGGCGGTCCGGGCGGTTCGGCCGGCACGACGCGGCCGACGACCTTCAAGGGTCCGTTCGGCGGATTCACCACGCCGAAGAACCCGTCCGATCCTGCGCGTCCGGGGTCCGGGCGAGGCGACGTGGTGCAGGGTGAGGTCGTCGACCCGGACGACCGCTGATCACCGTCTGGGCGGGGGAGGACCTCACCTCACTCCTGGCCGCCTACCACCTGCAGACCGAGGCCGAGAAGGGCCTCGCGGTGTCGGACGTGTCCGAGCTGCCCGACCGGTACCGCGCTGAGGTCGACGATCCGGTTGCGGCCTTCGGCAAGGACACGGTCCTGCTCGCCTGGAAGGACGGCACGCCCGTTGGTTGCCTGGCGGTCACCTCGCCTGAGCTGGGCCGGTCCGAGCTGAAGCGGCTGTACGTCTTCCCGGTGGCCCGTGGCGTCGGCCTCGCGTCCGAGCTGGTCGAATGCGGTGTCGCGGAGGCGAGCCGCATGGGCGCGAGTGTCGTAGGGCTGTCGGTGTGGTCCTGGCGCAAGGCGGCAATCGGCCTGTACGAGCGCCTTGGCTTCAAGGTCGTTCCGTCCTGGGACGACCGCCCCGACCTGGTCTGCCTCGAACGCCCGATCTAACCCTTACCGACCGCCCGGTCCTCGGCGGTCTCCCGAGCCTTGCCGACCGCGCAGCCAGCTTGCGGGTCAGCCGTCGGCGGAGGTGTTGGAGGTGGGGGAGGTTTTGGCGCGGGCGCGGATCTCCTGGACGCCCCAGGTGTTGCCGTCGGGGTCGTCGAAGTAGAAGAACGCGCTGCCGTCGCGGTCGCCGTACCGGACGATCTCGGAGACTTCCACGCCACGGTCGATGAGCTCGGCCCGGGCCACGTTGATATCGGAGACGACCAGCTGCACGCCTTTGAGCGTGCCGGGCTCCATGGGGGACACCCCGACACCCATCGCGATCGAGCAGCCTGAGCCGGGCGGCGTCAGCTGTACGACCCGGACCTCCGGCATCGGCCAGCTGTCGTGGTCGAGGTGGAAGCCGATCTTGTCGCGGTAGAAGTCGCGGGCGCGATCGACGTCGGTGACGGGTACGGCGATGACTTCCAGGGTCCAGTCCACCGCCTCAGCCTCCCACCGCTCGACCCCGGAGGCCAGGGGACAGGCGAAGGGCCGCCCGCTGACTGCGCGAGCGGCCCTTCGATCGTTCGTCTGGCCCAGGTTGGGGCTGGGGTCAGGCGGTCTTCTTGCCGGTGTTACGAGCGCGGTGCAGGTGCGCCGGGCCGATCTCACCCGCGCGGAGCAGCTGGACCCGCTCGGCGAGCAGCTCCTCCAGCTCCGAGATGCTGCGACGCTCGCGCAGCATGTCCCAGTGCGTACGCGCCGGCTTCTCCTGCTTCGGCTCGGGCTTCTCGCCGGTCGAGCGAGCAGCCTCGCTGCCGCAGTGCGGGCACTCCCAGATCGCGGGCACCTCGGCGTCATGCGCCATGGTGACCTCGACCACGTGACCGCGGGGGCAGTCATAGCTGATCATCTGCCGGGGCGCGAATTCCACGCCACGGTCATCCTCGAAGCTGACCCCACCCAGCCCCGAACCACGCAGTACGCGATTAGACATGTCAAACCTCCGAGTTCGTCATCCGGGTCAACGGTCGGTCGGCCCGGATGATTCCCATTTTCGCATGCTCAGCGACCCGCGACGTACCTGACGGTCCGCGACACCCGACGGTGGGCCTTCGTTGTCATCCAGCCGTCATCCGGTGTTACGGAACTGTCACGCACGGTCATGGGCCCGCACGCAGGGTCAAGCCGCCACGGAGCCGGCCTGCCACTCAGGTAGACGCGGGCCGCAGGCCTTCGGTTCGACGCTTGACGAGCCGAAAATGTCTCGCCCGTCACCTCGCAGCCAGTTGTCGAACGTCATCCGCCCGTGGTGGCTTCCCGGACCGGTCAGGAGTGCGCCGGCACGGCCCATCCGCCGGGGCACCGGCACGCTGATTACGCGCGTACGACCGCCCGTCGCGTGGAGATACCGCCTCGCCAGGTGGTCCAGCCGCGCCACCTCCGGACCACCTGGCTCCGGCGTACGACCCGCGGGTCCGGCCTCGGTCAGACCGGCCAGGGCATGGCGGACTTCGCGCGCAGAATGCTCCACAGAACGTCGCCCTGCGTGACCAAAGTCTCCTGCGCCAACTTGCCCGCGTAGGAGCCGGACGGCACGCCGTCGATCCCGACGATCGACAGCAGCACGTGGTGCCGCACCCCGGCCGCGAGGCCGACCGCGATCGACAGGACGAGCACGACTCGTCTGGAGGGAGCGTTGAGGTTCATAGCTGGACGACACCGCGCGCCGGCCGAAGCGTGACATCGGACCGGCCGCGGCGGGTGAGAGCTACACCACGGTCGGCTGGATGTTGCCGGCTTCGCGGATGCCGCGGCGCATGTCCACCCGAGACAGCAGGATGAGGCCGACTACGAAGAAGAGGCCGAGGGCAACGATGGCGGGGCGGTACGAACCGGTGAGCTGGTGGACCAGGCCGAACACGAGCGTACCGAGCCAGGAGGTGCCACGTTCGCCCGCCTGGTACAGGCTGAAGTACTCGGCTTCGCGACCACGCGGGATCAGCTGGCTGAACAACGACCGGGACAGCGCCTGCGTACCACCGAGCACCAGGCCGATCGTGAACCCCATCGCCAGGAATGGCACGATCTGCTTGCTCGGCAGCATGAAGCCCGCCACCACGATGGCCATCCAGACCACCAGGCCGGCCATGATCGTGCGGCGGCTGCCGAACCGCTTGGCGATCCGCCCGAAGGCCAGCGCGCCGAAGAACGCGACCAGCTGTACGAGCAGGATCGTCGCGATCAGCACCTGCGTCGCGAACCCGAGCTGCTTCTCGCCGTACGTGGACGACACCGCGATCACGGTCTGGATGCCGTCGTTGAAGAACAGATAGGCGATCAGGAACAGCAACGTCATGGGGTAGGTCTTGGCGTGCTTCAAGGTCTGGAACAACTGCCCGAAGCTCTGCCGGATCAGGCTCGCCCGGCCGCCCTCCACCGGTACGACGACAACGGCGACCGGCGGGCGGTTCCGCAGCCGCAGGAACGGCACGATCGTGAACAGGCCCCACCACAGACCAGCGCTCAGCAGGCTCAACCGCACGGCGAGGCCCTGGCTGATACCGAGCGCGTCGTGCGCCGTGACCACGCCGAGGTTGAACGCCAGCAGGATGAACCCGCCCAGATAGCCGGCGGCCCAGCCGCGGGACGAGACCTCGTCACGTTCGTCCGGTCCGGCGATATCGCACAGGATCGCGTCGTAGACCACCATCGACGAGCCCAGGCAGATATGTCCGACGAACAACAAGAGGGCCCCGAGCAACCATCGGTCCCCGGCGACAAAAACCATGCTGCAGGCGGCGAGCGACCCGATCCAGGCGAAGCCGCACATCCACAGCTTCTTGCGCGGTGACCGGTCCGCGATGGCGCCCACGATCGGCAGGAACAGCGCCGAGATCAGCGTGGCCGCCGTGACGACGTAGAACGCCAGCGAGCCAGGTGCGATGCCTACGCCGAGGATGTCGAGGTTGGTCCGGCACGGGTCGTCCGCTGTACCAGCGCGCCCACAAGCGGCCTGCTCGGCGATGGACGTCAGGTACGGCGCGAAGAGCACGGTACCGACGGTGGTGACGTATCCCGAGTTGGCCCAGTCGTAGAAGTACCAGCCGCGCCGCTCGTACTGATCGGCCGCGGCGGACTCGGCCGAGGCTGAGGGCGCTGTAGTCATGCGGAGGCTCCGTTCGGGTTCCACTGGCCTCGGGCGATCAGGACGTCGCGGAGGATGTCGGTGCGGTCGGTGAAGATACCGTCAACCCCGGCGTCCAGGAAGCGGTTGATCTCGTCAGCGTCGTCCACGGTCCACACGTGCACCTGACGACCGGCGGCGTGGGCCCGGCGGATCAGCCCGGGCGTGAGCACCTTGAACCGGCCGTAGTACTCGGGGATCTGGATACACGCGCCTGTACCAGGCAACACCAGCGGGAACGGCGAATAGCGCAGCGCGGCGATCTCTACCCGACCGAACCCGGTGCAGAGGCGTTCACCGAGTTCCCGGCGGATACTCCACACCCGGCGCTGGGAGAACGACGAGACGCATACGCGGTCGATAGCGCCTGCCTTGCGAATAACATCTGCCGCGGGCTGTACGCCGTTCGGCGCCTTGATGTCGAGGTTGAGCCGCAGAGTGGGCCATTCCTCCAGTACGTCGAGCAGCAGCGGGATCGGCTCGTGGCCGTTGATCCGGGCCTTGGAGACTTCGGACCAGGGGAGTTCCGAGATCACGCCCGTGCGGTCCGTGACCCGGTCGAGCCGGTCGTCATGGAAGGCGACCACTACGCCGTCCGAGGTGGCGTGGAGGTCGGTCTCTAGGTACTCGTAGCCGAGGCCGACCGCGTGTGCGAAGGCCCGCATCGAGTTCTCGTAGCCGATGTTGTCCGGATGCAAAGCCCCGCCTCGATGCGCCATGGCCAGTGGGCCGGAATGATCGAGGAACGGGTACCTGGTGGCGGTCACACCCGAAGTATGGTGCAAGAGCCTTGCCTGACAACGAAGCTCAAAGTTACGTTTCGGCACATACCGTGCGCTTCGACGGCACTTATCCGGGTCGTCCCGACTTGGCCCGACGTGTACCGCGAGCGGCGGCAGCAAGGCGGCCCCCGACCCTCCCGGCTTGGGGGCCGCTTAACGCCCGCACCCCGCTCAACGCCCCGCAGCCCGCCTGAAGCTCACCGGAGCGTAGCGACCGCTTTGACAACCTGATCGACTTGATCCGGCGTAGTGACGATGCCAGGACCGAAACGCAACAGGGGATTGTCGTACGGCGTGACGCTGGCAACGATCTTGTGGTCGGCCCTAAGTCGTCGTACGGCGTCGTTCGGGCTGAGGCCGTCCAGCGAGCACATCACCAGCCCGGCGGACAGTTCCGGGTCTTTCGGTGTCGCCAGCCTGACGGTACTGATACCGGCTAGGCCTTCCTTGAGCCGAGTGGCCTGCTCAGTGATCCGGGCGGCGATCCGATCGCGCCCGATGGCTTGGTGGAAGGCGAACGCCTCTGTGACCGCCCACCGGTTCTCGAACGAGTGGTAGCCACCAGGCGTCGCAAGCCGCCCTGGCCCGTCCGGCGCGCTGAAGCTCGTGAACAGCGGCGTAACCGCGTTCCAGGCTCGTCCCCACAGCAGGCCCGTGCCGCGCGGCCCGAACAACCACTTGTGCGTGCCAGAGGTGAAGAAGTCGCAACCGAGATCCGCCATCCCGGCATCGACCGCGCCGAACCCATGCACGCCGTCCACGAACAGCAGGGCCCGATCCGTCTCCGCCCGGTTCGCGTTGACCGTGGCGAGCATGTCCGCGATCGCCCGGATCGGCAGGCGTACGCCGGTGCTGGAGTGGACCCACGTCACAACCACCAACCGGGTGACTGGTCGGATGGCCGCCTTCACCCGGGCCACGATGTCTCCGGCGTTGGCGTTGGCCGGATCGTCGTACAGCTTGGCCCGGCGTACGACGGCACCGGTGCGGGTGGCCAGTTTGCGCAGGGCGTCGTGCGTGCCGAAGAAGTCGTGCTCGGTGGTGACGACATCCTGTCCCGGTCGGAGCTGGATGCCCGTACAGACCAGGCCCATGCCCATCGTTGTGCTGTCGGTCAGCGCGATATCGGCCGGGCGGACGCCGGAGCCGAGGTAGCCGGCGGCGGCGCTGCGGACCCTCTCCTCGAGTTCGTTCCCCTGCTCCAGGTAGGCCGCGGTGTCGGTGTCCAGGCCGGTCCGGTGGCGGTCGATCGCTTCGCGGATCGGCGCCGGGTGGGAGGCCAGCATGAAGGCGCCGAAGTGCGCGAGATCCGGCGTGAGCGCGAACTGGGCGCGGACCGAATCCCAGTTCTTCGGGTCGAACGGCGCGCTCGCCTTCGGCTTGTCCTCCGTGCATCCCGTCAGTACGGCACCCGCGCCCAGGGCCAGACCCGCGCCGAGCACCGTTCTCCTGCCGACCATCGCCACCCCTCTCACCGGTGCAACCGTCCTACCGGCCCACCGGGGTCACGACAACCACAAAACGGCCACGATCAACCAGGTACCGCGCGATCAGCCGGCCTGGCGCTCGGCCGCGCTGCGCTCGACGCAGAACTCGTTGCCCTCGGGATCGCGCATGACCACCCAGCCGGTGCCGTCCGGGCGGCGCTGATCGCTGTACACGGTGGCGCCGATCGTCTGCAGCCAGGCGACCTCCTCATCTCGGGTCCGCTCGGCGGGCTGCAGGTCGAAGTGCACGCGGTTCTTCACGGTCTTGTCGTCCGGGTTGACCTCGAACAGCAGGTCCGCGCCGTCCTTGGTGACCACCAGCACGCTGTCGTCGCCGGGCTTGTCGTCCGGATGCACGTGGCCGTCGACTACCTGCGCCCAGAAGGTCGCGATCTCAAAGGCATTGCGGGCATCGAACGTGATGTGGTGCAGCAGTGAACTCATAGCCGAACCCTGCCCAACAAACCGCGTAGCGCCAATCGAATTACGGTGCGGGCCGCGCAGTTCGTGGCGCGGTCAGGAGCGCGGTGGCAGCGGCGAAGAGGAACAGGCCGCCGATCAGCAGGGCGAGGCCGCCGGAGTGGTCGAGCGACGGAAACACACCGAACATGCCCG
Source organism: Kribbella deserti (assembly GCF_042434725.1). Lineage (NCBI taxonomy): Bacteria > Bacillati > Actinomycetota > Actinomycetes > Propionibacteriales > Kribbellaceae > Kribbella > Kribbella deserti. The sequence goes on from NZ_JBHLTC010000018.1 coordinate 562,771, forward strand.
CCGCGATCAGCGCGCCGCAGTTGAGCAGACCGAAGGTCACCCCGAGCCTGGTCCGTACGGCGATCGTGTACAGGCAGCAGCCGCCGACGACCGAGCCGAGGTAGACACCGATCACAAAGGCGGCGAGCGAACCGATCAAGGCGATGGCACCGGCCGCGAGCACGGCGGCGGTCAGCCCCACGGCCATCAGGGCGCACGCCAGACCAACGCGTTCGCCAAGGGTCGGAGCCGGTTGCATGGCGGCAAACTAGCCCTCGCCCAGGGTCACCCAGCTCGCCGAGCCACCCGAACAGTCGCGCGACTCTAGGTCACGCGTGGTCGCCGTCGAGCCGCTTGTGAAGGTTGGCGACAGCCTTGCGAATGTCCTCGTAGTCCTGTTGCGCCGCCCGCGATTCGGCCGCCATCAGCCCGCAACGGTGCAGCCGGCGGAAGTCGCCGTACGGGAACTTGTAGTGGCCCTTGGTGTCCTCGTCCATCTCGTCATCGATACCGAGGTACCAGCGGGAGTAGTCCTCCCAGCCGTGCTTGTCGAGGTACTCGTTCTCCTGGTCGCTGGACGGCTGGTGCTCACTCCAGTCGTCTCGCTCGTCCTTGCTCACCTGATGCTTGGAAACAAGGTGCTTGGCATGATCCAAAGCCACCTTGTTCAACTTGACCGTCATCGTGGTCCCTCCTTTGCTCTCCGCTTCGGGTACCCAGGCGGTCTGATGCGACACCACCGCCCAGCGCCTTCGAAGTCGAGCGCCGCTCAGGCGTTGAGCGAGGCCAGCCGACGTTCGAGGTGGCGGCGTTCCGGGTCCGAACCGGCCGACTCGAGGGCCTTTCGGTACGCCGCCACGGCGTCGGGGAGCCGTCCGAGCCGGTGCAACAGGTCCGCCCGTGCGACCAGGTACGGGTGGTAAGCGCGAAGCAGTGGCTCGTCCGCCAGTTCGTCCAGCAACGCCAGTCCCGCCTCGGCGCCGTCGCGCATCGCGATGGCGGCCGCGCGATTGACCGCGATCACCGGCGACGGCGTGATCGCCAGCAGGACGTCGTACAACGCGACGATCTGCGGCCAATCGGTCGTCGCGACATCCGCTGCCTCGTCGTGCAGCGCGGCGATCGCGGCCTGTACGCCGTACGGCCCAGGCGGGCCGCCGCTGACGGCCGGAATCACCAGGCCGCGGCCTTCCTCGATCATCAGGCGATCCCACCGGCCCCGGTCCTGCTCGTCGAGCAGCAGTAACTCGCCGTCCGGGCCCGTACGCGCGTCGCGGCGCGCGTGATTGAGCAGCATCAGCGCAAGCAGACCGGTGACCTCCCGCTCAGCGGGAAGCAGCCGATGCAGGATCCGGGCCAACCGGATGGCCTCGTCGGCCAGATCCAGCCGCTGCAGGTCCGGGCCGGTGCTGGCGGCGTATCCCTCGGTGAAAATCGAGTAGACGACCTGCAGTACAACGGGCAGACGCTCGGGTAGTTCGTCCGCGCCGGGCACGCGGAACGGGATGCGCGCCTCGCGGATCTTCTTCTTCGCCCGGACGATCCGCTTGGCCATCGTCGGAGTCGGAACCAGGAACGCCCGGGCCACCTCCGGCGTGGCGAGTCCAGCCAGACACCGCAGGGTCAACGCCGTCCGATCCTCGGCGGGTAACGCCGGATGGGCGCAGGTGAAGAACAGTTGCAGGCGCTCATCCGGCAACTCGCCGTCCGCGTCGGCCGGGGGAGCGTGGTCCGCCCGGTCGGCGTCGACCTGGAGTACGGCCAGCCGGGCGGCGTACGTCTTGTCCCGCCGCAACCGGTCGACCGCCTTGCGCCGGGCGGTGGTCATCAGCCACGCGCCCGGCTTGGGCGGAACCCCTTCGACGGGCCAGCGCGCCAGAGCCACCTCGATCGCGTCCGAGGTGACCTCCTCGGCCAGGTCAAGATCGCCGAACCGGCGGGCGAGCGCCGCGAGCAGGCGGCCCCGTTCCTCCCGGAACACCCGCTCAACCAGCGCCCGGGAGTCCGGTGCGCCGATGGGTTCCGCTGTCATTGCGTCAGGCGCTGAAGTCGGCGACCGGGCGGACCACGATCGAGCCGCCGCCGAGCGCGCCCGGGCAGCGGCCGGCCCAGTCGAGCGCGGTGTCGAGATCCGGTACGTCGATCACGTAGAACCCGCCGAGCACCTCCCGCGTCTCCGCGAACGGGCCGTCGGTCACGATCCGCTGGCCGTACGCGTTCACCTGCACGGTGGTCGCGGTGACCAGATCGGCCAGCGACTCGCCGGACACGAAGATGCCGGCCTCCTGCACGGACTTGTCGTAGGCCATCCAGTCCTCGACCGTGCAGCCCTCGGCCGTGCCGTCGGCGTCGACCGCGCCCGCGTTGATCAGCAGCATGTACTTCACAGATATCTCCCTTGTCGGTCCGTGCATATTGTCGCCGTGCTGCCTACACCACGAACGGCAACCACCACTTTGGACCGACCGGCCAAAATTCTTTCTCAGCTGGTGTCGAAACCGGTCTGGGCCGTACGACGCAGTGGTGAAAGCAACCCTGCCGTACGCCCTGAAAGGTACTGACATGTCGTTCCAGGCATACCTCGACAAGATCGAAGAGAAGACCGGCAAGACCCCGCGCCAGCTGGTGGACCTGGCCCGCGAGCGCGGTTTCGAGGGCCCCGGCACCAAGGCGGGCGCCGTCGCCGACTGGCTGAAGGCGGACTACGACCTCGGCCGCGGCCACGCGATGGCGCTGGTGCACGTGATCAAGAACGGCCCGAAGATCTCCGCCAGGCACGTCGGCAGTAAGGGCGTACACCGCGACGAGTCCGACACCCTCTGGCTCGACGGCGTGGCCACCAAGCCCGCTGGCTGATTCTGCGCGGCGCTCGTGTCTGGGCGGAGCCGTTTGAGGCCGAGGGCGAGGGGAACCTGGCGGCTATACCGACCCGAGAGGACAGGTGAGCGCTATGACGACCGCAAGAGACCTGATGACGGCAGGCGCGGAATGCGTCGGCGAGCAGGAGACCCTGGTCGATGCCGCCCGCAAGATGCGCGACCTCGATGTCGGGGCGTTGCCGATCTGTGGCGATGACGACCGGCTCAAGGGCGTGCTGACCGACCGCGACATCGTCGTTCGCTGCCTTGCCGACGGCGGCGATCCGGCCAGTACGACGGCAGGATCGATGGGGCAGGGCAAACCGGTCACGATCGGCGCGGACGACAGTATCGAGGAGGCCCTCGCGACGATGTCCGAGCACCAGGTCCGGCGTCTGCCGGTGATCGACGGTCACAAGCTGGTCGGCATGCTCGCGCAGGCCGATATCGCCCGGTCGATGCCGGAGAAGCTGACCGGCGAGGTCGTTCAGGACGTGTCGCAGGAGTAGTTGGGCCGTTGCGGAGTTGGGTACCTGACTCCCATGGCGAACCCTTCGAAGTTTCCTGACGACGTCCGTCCGCAGAGCGTGTGGCTGGCCACGGCCGAGATGCCGAGGTTCGAAGCGGCCACCGGCGATCTGCGGGCGGACGTCGTCGTGGTCGGCGGCGGCCTGATCGGCCTGACCACCGCGCTGCTCGCGGCTGACGAAGGCGCCGACGTCGTCGTTCTCGAAGCCGGCCGGATCGGGTCGCGCACCAGCGGCAACACCACCGGCAAGGTGACCGCCCAGCACAGCCTCACGTACGACGAACTGGTGCGGCGCCACGGCCAGGACAAGGCGCGCCTTTACGCCGACGCCAACCAGGCCGGCGTCGAGCAGGTCGCGGATCTGGCCGAAACGCTCGGCATCGAGTGCGAGCTGATCCGGACACCCGCGTTCGCCTACACGATCGATCCGGGCCAAGTCGAGAAGATCGAGGCCGAGGCGAAGGCCGCCGCGGAACTGGGATTGCCCGCAGTGCTGGCGAATCCCGACGAGGTGGGCCTTCCTGAAGTTGCCGCGGCCGTGCGGTTCGACAACCAGGTCCAGATCCATCCGGCCCAGTACCTGGCCGGTCTGGCCCGGGCACTGATCGACGAAGGCGTGCGCGTCTTCGAGAACAGTCGCGCGGTGGATGTCAGCGAATCCGACGGCCGCGTCCGGGTCACGACGGAAGGCGGTGCCGTCGTTGACGCCGGGCACGCCGTACTCGCGACGTTGCTGCCGATCGGTATGACCGGCGGCTACTTCGCCCGGACCCGGCCGAACCGCTCGTACGGAATCGCCGTGCGACTGCCGGAGCCGCCCCCGGAAGGCATGGCCATCTCGGTCGACCAGCAGACCCGATCCACGCGTACCTGGCCGGGCGGTGGCCCGAACGGGTTGATCGTTGTGGGCGGCGGCCACGAGACGGGCACGGTTGAGGACACGCACGGGAACTACCAGGGCCTGATCGACTGGGTCGGCTCGACCTGGAATGTCGCCGATCTAACCGTGGAGTACCGCTGGTCTGCGCAGGACTACAGCACGGTCGACAGCATCCCGTACGTCGGCCGCACGCCGGAGAGCGACACCATTTTGATTGCCACCGGCATGCGAAAGTGGGGACTGAGCAACGGAACCGCCGCGGCCGCCGTACTGCGTGACCTGATCTCGGGCCGGGACAACCCATGGTCCGAGCTGTACGACGCGCGCCGGATCGGTGGTCCGCGGGCGGTTGCGTCGATGGTGAAGGACAACCTGAAGGTCGGCAAGGAGTTCGCGGCCGGACACCTCGGCCGAACGCTCAAGGGTGGCGTCGATCATCTGGAGGTCGGCCAAGGTGGTCTGCTGGAGGTGGACGGCTCAACGGTCGGGGCCTACCGCGACCACGAGGGCGGCCTGCACACGGTGTCGCCGATCTGCAGTCACATGGGTTGCGCGTTGTCATGGAACACCGCGGACACCAGCTGGGACTGCGCCTGCCACGGCTCCCGATTCGACCCGGACGGCAAGGTCCTCGATGGTCCGGCGACAAAACCCCTCAAGCCCGGCAAGTCCTGACACCTCAAGACCCCGGGGCCGTTGTAGCCGGAGGCACCACGGCGCGGGCCTGATCGTAGTGAGCGACCAGGCCGGCGATCGGCTCAGCTGGGGAGCTTGGCGTTGTCCAGCTGTTTGGAGATCTTGTCGACCTTGGCCTCGAGCCGCTCCATGTCCTCGGCGTCGACCCGGAACAGGATGTGCTTGGCGCCGAGCAGCAGGAGCGCCTGGAACACCAGCTGCAGCCACTCGCTCTGCCAGTTCTCGAAGGTGCTGGCGAAGAAGTTCATCAGGTAGTCGGCCCAGACGAACGACTGGCCGTGCTGTTCCTGATCGCTGCGGAATTCGCTCAGCTGGGTGAAGAACTGACCCAGCCAGGAACCCATGAACAGAATCGCCAGCAGGTACACGGCGCCCCAGCGCCGCATGTGGCTGTCTGGCTTGTGGTCACGCCGAGGATCCGGCTCCAGATCGTATTCGCTCATGCAAGTCCAGTACCCAACTTCCCCGGTTCACAGCGGTTACACGGCCGGCCGGGTAACCGCTTGCGGTACCGGCGATGGAACCGTTTGCCCGGGCAGGCATGAATCCGGGCTCGAAGGGCACGGGTTGCTGAGGGCAATGACGTACCGGCTGGAGGCTGGAAATGACCAATACGGTCCACGAAGCGGAGCGATCCGCGCATATGCCATCGGATGTGTCGAGCCGGGTCAGCCCGTTCGACCGGTTCGCCACCGCGGCCTCGGCGTTCTTCTCCCGGGCCTGGTTCTTCGCGTTCTGCCTGCTGTTGGTGTTGCTCTGGGCACCTTCTTACTTCCTGATCGGCACGGTCGACACCTGGCAGCTGATCATCAACACCGTCACGACCATCGTCACGTTCCTGATGGTCGCGCTGCTGCAGAACAGCCAGAATCGCGCGGACGCCGCCGTACAGGACAAGCTGAACGCGATGGCCGCCGCGCTCGCTGTCTTGATGGAAGAGAGCGACGACCCGTCGAACGAACTGCAGGAAGCGACGAAGGAACTGCGCGACGCGGTGGGCCTAGAGGATCGCGAAAGCTCCTGAGCCCCGCGGGCGCTGCTGAGCGGAACCGGCTGAGCGGGACCGGCTGAGCGGGCGCGGCCGAGTGGGACAGGCGGAGCGGGTGTGGACCGGGCGCGGCCGGGTACCACCGTGCCCTGTGACCAACCGACTGGATGGGCGGAAGGACAAGATGTCAGACGAGCAGCAGTACCCAGGCCCGGAAGAGCAAGGACCCGAGAGCCAGGAACACCCCGGTCTCACGCCGAAGATGGACCTGCGTCCGGACCATGGTGAGGACAGCTACGAAGGGCACGGCAAGCTGACCGGCCGGCGGGCGTTGATCACCGGCGGCGACTCCGGCATCGGCCGGGCCGTCGCGCTGGCCTACGCGCGGGAAGGCGCGGACGTGGCGGTGTCGTACCTGGAGTCCGAGGAGACCGACGGCCGGGAGACCTGCGCGCTGGTCGAGAAGGCCGGCCGCAAAGCACTCGCGCTGCCGGGCGACATCCGGGACGAGCAGCACTGCAACGAGTTGGTAGAGCGAACCGTCGCGGAGCTCGGTGGTCTCGACATCCTGGTCAACAACGCGGCGTATCAGATGTCGCAGTCGAGCATCGCCGACATCACCACCGAGCAGTTCGACCGGGTGATGAAGACCAACGTGTACGCGATGTTCTGGCTCTGCAAGGCCGCGCTGCCGCATCTGAGCGAAGGCGCGACGATCATCAACACCACTTCGATCCAGGCCTACCAGCCGTCGCCGGAGCTGCTGGACTACGCGACCACCAAGGCCGCGATCCTGAACTTCACCCGCGGTCTGGCTCAAGAGCTGGCGCCGAAGGGCATTCGCGTGAACGCGGTGGCGCCCGGGCCGATCTGGACTCCGTTGATCCCGGCCACCATGCCGCCGGAGAAGGTTGACCAGTTCGGCGCCGACACCCCACTGGGCCGGGCCGGACAGCCCGCCGAGCTTGCGCCGGCGTTCGTCTTCCTGGCGTCGTCGGATTCCAGCTACATCACGGGTGAGCGGATCGGCATCACCGGCGGCAAGCCATTGCCGTAAGGCCCTCGCGACTGACGGAATTCGCGGCTCCTACGCCGTACCGGCCGGGTCGGCTGGCCGAAATCGGCCTGGCGGAGGCAAGATGGATGCGTGGATCGCTCGAGCGGAACGGACGCTACGGACGGTGACGTGCGTTCCCGGCCGGCCGGCCCAGGCGAGCGGGTCCCGGCACACACCTTCGCGGAGCTTGCTATGGAGTTGCATTCTGCGCCGTCGATGGCCGATACCGTCGAAACGGTGCTCCAGTTCGCGCTGCAGGCGGTGACCTGTAGCCATGCGGGTATCACTCTCGCCGTGCGCGGCGGCCGGGCCGAGATCGGCGCGGTCACCGATCCAGTGATCGAAACGATCTTCCAGTGGCAGATCGACGTGGCCGATGGCCCGATGATCGTCGCCCTGCACGACCAGGAGGTGGTGACGGTCGACGACACCACCAACGAGCCGAGATGGCCGGACTGGTCCACCAAGGTGTCCGAACTCGGTATCGGCGCCGCGCTGCACGTGCCACTGGCCGTCGGCGAGCGCACTGTGGGCGTGCTCAGCCTGTACGGCGACCAGCCCGGCGCATTCGGCGTCGACGATCTCGCGGTCGCGCACATCCTCGCCCGGCACGCCTCGATCGCGGTGGCCGAGGCGCGCCAGGAGGAGACGATGGCCCGGGCCGTCGACGCCCGCAAACTGGTCGGCCAGGCGATGGGCATCCTGATGATGAAGTTCGACGTCGACGGTGACCGGGCCTTCGCGATTCTCAAGCGCTACTCCCAGGACAACAACCGCAAGCTGCGGGATGTCGCCCAGGAGGTCATCGACACCCGCAAGCTGCCGGCCTGATTCGCCGCCACCTCCGGCAGTCCCATCAACCGCATCGCCACCTTCTGACCACCGGCGGGTGTTAGCCGCCGATGCGTTGGAGGGCGTCGATGACGAGGTTCCAGAAGCGGGTGTGGTCGAGGTCGACCGCTACCTGGGTGGTGCAGCCCGGCGGGGCGGGAGCCCGGAAGTCGGCCACGGTCATTCCGCGGGTGAGAGTGCCGGTTAGCTCGACGTTCAGTGGCGCGTAGCGGGTGGTCATGGCCGCCGGATCGATCACCCGGGCGACGGCGCACGGGTCGTGCACCGGGGGAGCGGTGAAGTACTGGTTCAGCTCGTACGCCTGCGCGAAAAATTCGATCAGCTCCACCACGAACCGCGCTGGTCCCGTACCAACCGCCGCGATGCGTTCGACCACGTCCGGAGTGGCAAGGGCCTGGTGAGTCAGGTCAAGGCCCACCATCGTCAGCGGCCAGGGCTCGTTGATCACGATATGCGCGGCTTCGGGATCGGCCAGGATGTTGAACTCCGCCTTCGGAGCCCAGTTGCCACCCGCGTACGCGCCACCCATCAGGACGACTTCGCGTACGCGGCCGACGATGCGCGGCTCCTTTCGTGCCGCCATGGCGATGTTGGTGAGCGCCCCCGTCGGTACGAGCGTGACCGTGCCCGGTTCCTCGGTCATCAGCGTCTCGATGATCAGGTCGACCGCATGCCGCGGGTCCAGCGCGAGCGTCGGCTCGGGCAGCTCGGGGCCGTCCAGCCCGGACTCACCGTGAATGGCACCGGCTGTCTCGATCTCGCGAACCAGCGGCCGGGCGCATCCAGCGGCGAACGGTACGTCGGTGATGCCGGCCACCCGCGCTACCGCCAACGCGTTGCGGGTGACCTTGTCGAGCGTCTGATTGCCGAACACCGTGGTCACGGCCAGCAGGTCGATCTCGGGATTGCCGTGCGCCAGCAACAGCGCGACGGCGTCGTCATGGCCAGGGTCGCAGTCCAGGATGATCTTCTTCGCCACGCCCGCCACCCTAAACGTCAGCAGCCCATCGCCGGCCGGGCCGCCCTCAGCGGAGTCGGCTACCGGCGGCGATGCGTTCGAGGTTGTCGCGATAGGCCTGCCACCAAGCAGCGTCAGTGGACGGGATGCGGTCGTCACCAGGCTCTTCGCCGATCCGCCCGTCGATCAACTCGCGAACGATATCGGCCTGACCCGTGTGCCGGTGGGTCTCCGCGAGCAGGTGCGTCAGGATGCGGTGCAACGTTGCCTTGCCGCCCTCGTCGGTCCACCACGGGACCTCGCCGATGGCGTCCAGCGGCAGCGCCTCGATCGTGGCATCAGCATGCTCCCCGGCCCGGCGATACAGATCCAGGATGTACTCCCGGGACTCGTCGGCCGTCGCCCACATGTCCTGATTCGGCTCAGCGTCCTCGCGGAACCACGGCAGGTACTGCTCGAAGTGCCGGCCGAAGGCCATCCCGAGGTAGAGCAGTTCCACCGTCGCCAGGTGCTTCACCAGTCCGAGCAGGTTGGTGCCGGTCGGAGTCAACGGCCGGCGTACGTCGTACTCGGACAGGCCGTCGACCTTCCAGCACACGGCCTCGCGAGCCTTGCGCAGGTAGTCGTGCAGATCGGTCTTCAGGTCCGCCTCGGTCATGGTGGTTCCTCCGTCGTTCGGTGCGCGGGACTGCGCTGTCGAAGTGAAGACCCGCCCGGTCCGGCAGAATCGTCGGTTGTGACCGAGGTTTCTTCAGAGCCGTCCGAGCTGGCTCGGGCCCAAGCTGGTGACGGCGACGCGTTCAGCCGGCTGGTCGAGCCGTTGCGTCCGCAGCTGCACGCGCACTGCTACCGCATGCTCGGTTCGTCGTACGACGCCGACGACGCGTTGCAGGAGGCCTTGCTCCGGGCCTGGCGCGGCCTCGGGCGGTTCGAGGGCCGAAGCTCATTGCGGTCCTGGCTCTACACGGTTGCCACCCGAACGTGTCTCGACGCTGCCGGGGCCCGCGGCCGCAGGGCGTTGCCGATCGACCTCGGACCGTCGAGCGAACGGGCCGTGCTCGAGGGTGAACCGGTGACGGACGTCGCCTGGCTCGGACCGTACGCCGCCATTGGGCTGGGCGACGACGTTAGCCCGGCATCGCGGTACGAGCAGCGCGAGGCCGTCGAACTGGCCTTCGTCGCGGCGCTCCAGCATCTGCCGGGGAATCAACGAGCGGCGCTGCTGCTGTTCGACGTACTCGGGTTCTCGGCGGCCGAGATCGCCGCGATCATGGACACCTCGACCACCTCGGTGAACTCGGCCCTGGCGAGAGCCCGCCGGGTCATCGCGGCGAGGGTGCCCGAGCACAGTCAGCAGCAGAGCCTGCGCGCCATCGGGGACGTCCGGGTCCGCGAGGTGGTGGCCGGGTACGCCACCGCGCTGGAGAACGGCGATGCCGACCTACTCGTATCGCTGCTCACCGAGGACGTCACGTGGTCGATGCCGCCGCTGCCGTCCTGGTACGCCGGCGTCGAGGCAGTGATGGACCACGCGGTCCGGGTACCGATGACCTGCGGCTCCTGGCAGCACCGGGCGACCACGGCGAACGGTCAACCCGCGCTCGCCTGCTACCTGCGGCCCACCGGGCAAGACGAGTACGTCGCGTGGTCGATCAACGTGCTGACCCTGCGGGACGGGCGGATCGCCGACATCACCTCGTTCATCGGTGCCGAGCACTTCCATACGCTCGGCGTACCGGTCACCGCCGGTTGAGCGCCGTCACCGCGGCAGGCTCCGGGTGTCGACGACCTCCTGGGCCACCTCGCGCAGTTTGCGGTTGTGGTGCTGGGAATAGCGCTTGAGAATCGCGAACGCGCGCTGTTCGTCAACGTCGAACTTCATCATCAGCACACCCATCGCCTGACCGATCAGCTTGCGGGCGTCGACGGCCTGCACCATCGACTCCTGGTGCCGGGCGGCGGCGACCGCGATCGACGCGTGCCGGGCCAGGATGTGCGCGATGGCGAGATCATCGTTGCCGAAGGCATCGATCCGGCCGGCGTAGAGGCTGAGCACGCCGACGGTCTCAGCGCCGATCGCCAGCGGGGTGTGCAGCACACTGCCGATGCCCAGCGCCGTGACCACGTTGCTCCAGCCCACCCACCGGGTCTCGGCCCGGGTGTCGCGAACACCGATGGTGATCTGCTCACGCAAGGCAGTCAGCGCGGGTCCGTCTCCGGCAGCGCGCTCCCAGCGGTAGATCGCCTCGACGGCGGGATCGGTGACGGCGCCGGTGCACAGCCGGGCGCCTTCGGCAAGCATCAGGCCCGAGTGGGCACAACGAACGGCCTGAACGGCGAAGTCCAGCGCGGCCTCGACGGTTTCGGTGACACTCGGAGCGCCGTGTAACTCCATCGCGAGTTCGGCGAAGGTTCGCGCGGCAAGTGGCTGGGCTGGATCGAACTGCACCATGGCGGCACCCCTGCGTTGATCGGTGGGATCTTCCCGCCGCTGGAGGGGTCCCGACTGACCCTCGGGCCGCGCGCGGACCAGAGCGCCCGCGAATTCAGAGTGGCACCGATTGCCCGGCCGCACCAGCACCGTTGCATACCGGTTGAGGTCCGGGCTCAGCCGGTGGCGACGCCCGCGACAGGCATCTGGTTCCGGCCGGACTCGGCAGGTTGCTGCAACGCCGGATTGACGCGAGTGGTCCGCTTCGACACCTACAGTGACGGACATGAAGCGACTGGGGGCTTTACTCGGGGTTGTGATCGCGGTGCTGGCGCCGGCGGGGTTCGCGTCCGCGGCCGGTACGGCCGGCGATCAGGTTGATTCGTTCCAAGCCGTGCACCGGGTCACCGCGGACGGCGCACTGCAGGTGACGGAGACGATCGTCTACCGATTCGGCAGTGGTTCCGGGCGGCACGGCATTCTCCGCGATCTGCTGGTCCGCGAGCCGTATGTGGACGATCTCAGCAAGGACCAGCTCTACCAGGTCACCGATGTCCAGGTGTCCAGCCCGTCCGGCGCCAACGCCGAGGTGACCGAGGAGCCGCTCGACCTGGATCAGGGGCTCGGGCGTCAGGTCGGGCTTCGGCTCCGGATCGGCTCACAGTACGAAACGATCAGCGGCGCGACCGCGACGTACGTGATCAAGTACCGGGTCAAAGGCGCACTGAGGCACTTCAAGGACCACACCGAGGTCTTCTGGGACGCCACCGGCCGCGGCTGGACCGCGCCGCTGCGCAAGGTCGCGGTGACCGTGGAGGTGCCGGGCGGCGTCACCCGGGTGGCGTGCTTCGCGGGAGCGCCCAAGAGCAAGAAGGCCTGCGCGGGCAAGTCGATCAAGGCCGCGAAGGGCGTGTTCAGCCAGGCCTCGTTGGCGCCCGGGCACCAGCTGACGTACGTCGCGGCGATCCGGCCCGGGCTGGTTCGCAACGACACCCCGCTGCTCGAACCGGCCACGCCGAGCGGCGAGCCGACCGACTACCCGACCGAGATCCCGACCGAGCTGCCGCCGGGGGAGTTGCCGCCCGACTTCAATCCCGAGGACTACGGCACGGACGATCCCTTCGGTTTCGGCAACCCGTTCGGTGGCGGCGAGCCGATGAAGGAAGGTGCCTCGGCCGGTGTCCTGGTGATGGCCGGTGCGGCCGGTCTGCTGCTTCCGGTGGGGGTGGCCGCGAAGGTCCGGTCGTCGCGGCGCGATCACCGGTACGCCGGTCTCCCACCCGGCATGGCGCCAGTCGGCGGGGCAGTGGGTCCGATCGGCCCGGACACCCTGCGGGATGAGCAGATCCCCGTGGCGTACGCGCCGCCCGCGGTGGCGGTCGCCGAGGCGGGCCTCCTGATCGACGGGCAGCTCACGACGACGGAGACCGCCGCCACGTTGATCGACCTGGCGGTGCGCGGTGCCGTACGTATCGAGGCGGGCGGCTCGGGCTCGTCCACCACCGTGACGTTGCTGGATCCGGCGCTCGCGACGTACGAGCACGAGACCGCTTTGCTGAAGACGTTGTTCATCCCGTTCGAAGCGGGTCAGGTTCGCACGCTGACCAGCGGTTCGTCGATGGCCTCCGCGCACTTCAGGCTGGTCGTCGGCGTGGAGCGGCAAGCGGAGGCGCGCGGCTGGTACGAGCGGATGCCGGTGGCGGGTGGCGGCGGTTTCGGCCTCTCGATCGGCCTTGGCGTGGTGGGCCTGATCGCCGCGTTCATCGTCGGCAGCGGGACCCGGCGCTTCCTCGACGGCGTACTCGTGGTGGCGGCGTTCCTGATCGGCGGGATCAGCCTCAACGTGTTGCAGAACGCCCGGGCCAAGGGCCGTCGATCGGCCGCCGGACGGGCCGTCACGGATCAGGCGCTCGGCTTCCGGAAGTACCTCGCGACGGCCGAGGCGGACCAGTTGCGGTTCGAGGAGGGCGAGGACATCTTCAGCCGGTACTTGCCTTGGGCAATCGTGTTCGGGCTGACCGGCCGGTGGCAGCAGGTTTGCGCCCAGCTGGTGGCGGCCGGGCGGATCCCGGCAGGCGCCGACTGGTACAGCGGGCCGTCGTACTTCGAGTCCTCCTTCACCACGGTGCTGCTCGCGCAACAGGTCAGTGGTTCGTTCACCGCGCCGATGTCCGATTCCAGCTTCTTCTCCGGTAGCAACCACTCCAGCGGTGGCTTCGGTGGCTCGAGCTTCGGGAGTGGCTCCAGCTTCGGTGGCGGCGGTGGCAGTTCGTCCGGTTTCAGCAGTAGCTCCGACTCGGGCGCTGGGGGAGGATCCGCCGGTGGTGGCGGTGGCGGTGGCGGATCCTGGTAACCGCCCGGATCAGTCGCGGACGCTGATCGCCATCGTCGGACAGGTGGTGGCGGCCTCGCGGACGGCGTCGAGTAATTCCGGTCCTGGTTCGGGCTGCAGGACTACGACGACGCCGTCCTCGTCGCGTTGACTGAAGACCTCGGGCGCCACCATCGCGCAGTGGCCCGCGCCGCAACACCGGTCCTCGTCGGTCTCGACCACGGCTCCCATCGCGCTCACCACTCCACCGGCAGCGTGACGAATCCACCCACCAGCAGGCCCGTTCGCCGTTCCAGCTGCTCAACCGGTACGGCGAGCCGCAGGCCGGGTAGCCGTTCGAGCAGCACCTCCAGCGTGACCTGAAGTTCGGTACGGGCGAGGGCCTGACCCAGACACGAATGCGGGCCGACGCCGAAACTGAGGTGCGGGTTCGGGCTGCGGGCGAGATCGAGCTGGTCGGCGTTGTCGAAGGCGCGCGGGTCACGGTTGGCGGCCATCGTGGTGAGCACGGTCGTCCCGGCGGCGATCGAGGTCTCACCGAGTTCGAGGTCTTCGGTGACGAAGCGCGGTAGGCCGAAGCCGGGATTGGGGTCGAAGCGCAGTACCTCCTCGACCGCCGTCCGGACCAGAGCCCGATCCGCGAGCAGCGCCTCCCACTGCGACCGGTCGGCCAGCAAGATGGCGAGCATCTTGCCGATCATGCTGGCGGTGGTTTCGTGTCCCGCGACGAGTAGACCCATCGCGGTGAGCTGGAGTTCACCGTGCGACAGGCCTTCGCCGGTGTCGCTGATCGCGATCAGCTCGCTGATGAGGTCGTCGCCGGGTTGTTGCCGGCACCGCTCGATGTGCGCGTCGATGTACTGCGCGAACTCGAGCTGCGCGGCCTGGATCTCGGCGTCGGTGTAGCGGGTAGTGCTCAGCATGGTGTCGGACCAGTACGCGAACCGCGGCCAATCCTGCGCGGGCACGCCGAGCAGCTCGCAGATCACCCGCACGGGGAGCGGGAAACCGAACCCGGCGATGATGTCGGGCGGCCGTGGTCCCGCGACGAGCTCGTCGACGAGGCTGTTCGCGATCGCGGTCATGCCCGGGCGCATCGAGTTGACCCGCTTGGCGGTGAACGACCGGTTCAGCAGCCTGCGCCAACGGCGATGGCCTTCACCGCTGGCGATCGCGTTGCGCTCGGGATCGGCCTGCTCGAAGATGCCGCCCGACTCCTGGGTCGAGATCCGCGCGGCGCCTTGCTCGCGGTCGAGCTGACGGGTGAACCGGGGATCGGCCAGCACGGTCTTCACGTCGTCGTACCGGGTGAGCACAACGGCGGTGTCCCCGCTGACCAGCCGTACGTCGGCGACCGGGCAGGTCTCCCGCAGCTCGGCCCACTCGGCGGGCGGCGCCAGCGGACGGTCGGACTCGAACGGGTACTCGCGCATCGGGCACTTGGCTTCATCGCTGCTCGTCACGGGATGCCTCCTCAGAGTGATCGCTCGGCCACGCCTAGTCAGCCAGAGGCATTCGGATAAGTCAAGTGCCTTAAAGTGGTGCCGGCCGCGCGGTGCTCCCGGCCGGGGTCAGCTGGTTCGGCGGTGGGAGGTGGTAGACATCGATACCGTGAGCAAAGTGGCGCTGGGCCGGACGGCGGGGGCCGAGCGGTCGACGAAGGACGCGGTCCGGATGGCCGCGGAGCGGTTGTTCGCCGAGCGGGGCATCGCGACGGTCTCCAGCCGCAAGATCGCCGAAGTCGCGGGCGCGGCCAACAACTCGGCGGTCGGCTACCACTTCGGCACCAAGACGGATCTCGTGCTGGCGGTCCTCCGGCATCACACCGGCCCGATCCAGGCGATCCGGGACGAGTTGCTGTCCGGCGTGGTCCCGTCCAACGAGCTGCGCGACTACGTGGGCGTGATGGTTCGGCCGCTCACGCTGTATCTCGCGTCGCTGCCGGTTCCGACGTACTACGCGCGGTTCATGTTGAGCGCGATGACGGATCCCGCCTGGCGGCCGATCGTGCTGAACGACATCAAGTCGACGCTCGACGACGAGTGGTTCCGCGCGGCCCTGAGCCGGTTGGCGCCGACGGTGGACGCGAGAGTGCTGCGTTACCGCGGGGACCTGGTCGCGCTGGTGGCGACGCAGGCTTGTGCCGAGTTCGAGGGACTACTCGAACGGGATGAGCAGCCGGCCGGCGCCGACTGGAACGAGGTCGGCATCTTTCTCGCCGACATTATCTGCGGCATGCTGCAGGCGCCCAGTTCCCAATCCGCCTGACCCGCACGGCTCCGGCTCCGGTCAGGCGCCCAGCTCGGGTTGGTGGATGGCCCGCACGGCTTGCACGGTGTCGGCCTCGGCTGGGGTCTTGTCGTCGCGATACCGCAGCACCCGGGCGAACCGCAGCGCCATACCGGCCGGATACCTGGTGGAGGTCTGCACGCCGTCGAACGCGATCTCCACCACGACCTCGGGCCGCACGAACACGGTGTGGTCGTCCCGGTGAGTCTCGATTGCCTGGAACTTCTCCGTTTGCCAGGCGAGCAGTTCGTCGGTCATGCCCTTGAAGGTTTTGCCCAGCATGACGAACTCGCCGGTCTTCTCGTCGCGAGCGCCGAGGTGAATGTTCGACAACTTGCCCTGGCGGCGCCCGTGTCCCCACTCGGCCGCGAGCACGACCAGATCCAAGGTGTGCGTCTGTTTGACCTTGACCCAGCCCGAACCACGCCGGCCCGCTTCGTACGGCACGGTGAGGGACTTGACCATCACGCCCTCGTGACCGCGCTGAACGGCGTCGGCAAAAAACGCCTGTCCGGCGACCGGGTCCTCCGTCACGAACCGGGGAATCCGGCTCGCCTCCGGCACCAACGTGCTGAGCCACTCGTGCCGCTCGGCGCCGTCGAGCCCGAGCAGGTCATGGCCGTCGATGTGCAGAATGTCGAAGAAGTACGGCGTGAGGGGCACGCTCTCCGGACCGGTCGCGGCCTTCGTCGCCGTACGCGAACCGGTCACCTGGAAGGCCTCGGGCCGTCCGTCCGGCCGCAGGGCGATCAGCTCACCGTCGAGCACCACCTGCTCGCACTGCAGCGCGAGCACCGCCGAGACCACCTCCGGCACGCGGCTGGTGATGTCATCCAGCGTGCGGGTGTAGACGGTCACCTCGTCACCGTTGCGGTGGGCCTGGATGCGAATGCCGTCCAGCTTCCACTCGATCGCGGCCGGCACGCCGGTCTTGGTCATGGCCTCCGCGACGTCGGTCGCCGACTGCGCGAGCATCGGCTGCACGCCCCGGCCGACCTCCAGGCCGAACTGCTCCAGCCCGGCCTCGCCCTCGGTCAGCACCGCCACCGCCACCGGAGCGGCCGCGCCGCGCAGCATCGTCGCGGCGCGGATCTTCTCCAGCGGAATGCCCGTGGCCTTGCCGACGGCATCGGCCATCACGCCGTCGAGCGCGCCTTGGCGCAGCTCGCCACTCACCAGCAGACGCAGGAACCGTTGCTCCTCGGCCGTCGCCTGCGCGAACAGCGCCGCGACCGCCTCCCGCCGCTTGGCCTGGGAACCCGCACCCGCCAGCGTCGCGAGGTCGGCGAAGGCCGCATCCACCTGCTCGACCGTCAGCGAAGGCGCCACGGCCGGCTCGGGCACGTCCACCAGCGTGCGCCAGCCGACACCGGTACGGCGCTGGCGCAGCTCACCGGACAGATACGTCACCACGATCTCGGTTTCGAGCGGGTCGGCCGCCGTGGTGAGCAGCGTCGCGATCAGGTCGGCCTTGGCCCGGCGAGACCGGGTCTGGCTGAGCGCCGTCGAGGTGGCCACCACATCCGCAAGCAACATGGTTCCAGTCTGGACCACGCCACCGACAGTTCCGCTCACCCCGGGCCGGGCGCGGGGCGCATCAGCCGGTCGAGGAAGGCGATCAGCAAGGCCTCCCGCAACCGGGGCGGTGCGACGTTCAGCAGGGCGTTCACCGGCGCCATCCGGGCCGGCAGGCGCACACCCGATTCGTTGCCACCGGCACTCAATCCCGCCAATTCCAGCAGGCCGTCGAACGCGGCATCGTCCAGGGTGTCCGGATCAAGCCCCTGCGCCGCCTGCGCCAACTCCGGAGCCACCTGCACGGGCCCGGCTTGTTGGGCCGCCACGACCGAGGCGGTCAAAGCCGCCACGAGGTCGTCGTACCGCGCGGCGGTGGCGGCGCTGATCGTGAAGTGCAGCGAAGGCGGCTGACCGCGGAAGGCCAGTTGCGGCTGCACGAACCACCCGCGCGCGGCCAGCTCGTCGGCGAGCGTGAACACGTCCGCCCGTTCATCGGTCCGGACGGCGAACAAGGTGGTCGCGGGCTCGGCTACAACTGTCAGCCCGTCGATCCCGTCGGCGGTGGCGGCCAACCGCCGGGTCGCGGTGACGGCGGTCGCGGCCAGCCGGCGGTAGCCCTCATCGCCGATGTGCCGGACGACGGCCCACGCGGCGGCGACGGGTGCACCGGACTTGGTCGACTGGGTGGTCGCGTTGAGCATCGTGTAACCAGGCCAATCGGCATGCGCGAAGAACTGCGAACGGCGTAACGCGGCCGTCCGGTGCAGCAGGATCGACGCGCCCTTCGGGGTGTACGCGTACTTGTGCAGGTCCACCGAAACACTCGTCACCCCCGGTACGACGAAGTCGAAATCGGGGCAGTCGTCGAGATACGGCAGGATCCACCCGCCGATACACGCGTCGACGTGGCATCGGATATCCCTGGCCGCGGCGGCCTCGGCGATCGCGGGCACGGGATCGATCACGCCATGCGCGTACGACGGGGCGCTCGCGACGACCAGCACGGTGGTGTCGTCACAAGCGGCGGCCATCGCCTCGGGATCGGCCCGGAAGGTGGCGGGATCAACATCCACCACGACGACCTGAACGCCGAAATAGTGCGCCGCCTTGTGGAAGGCCGCATGGGCGGTCGACGGCAACACCAGGCTCGGGCGATCAACCTCGGGACGCGAATCGCGCGCGGCCTGAACCGCCAGCAGGATCGACTCCGTACCACCGGAGGTGACGGTGCCGACCGTGCCGGGAGGTCCATGCAGCAGGCGGGCGGCATGCGTGACCAAGTCGTTCTCGAATTCGCGCACGCTCGGGAACACCGTCGGATCAAGCCCGTTCGTGGCGCCGAACATCGCGAGCGCCTGCCGGCCGATCTCGTCGGCCTCCGCCAGGCCCGAGTCGTACACATAAGCGAGCGTGCTGCCGCCATGCGTGGGCAGATCGCCCGCCTGCAAGGCCCGCAGCCTCGCGAGTACGTCGTTCATCGCACCTCCAGGGCTTCGACCTCGCCGGCGTTGAGCCGATACCGGCGCAGGGAGAACAGGCTGACCAGAATCAAGACGGCGGGCACCACCGACACCCCGAGCACGATCGCGGTCAACGCGGAACCAGGTTGAACCACCTGATCCCTGGTCGAGGAGATATAACCGCCAAGCTGCAGCACCAACGCGAACACGCCCGGGCCCAGCGCGAGGCCTAGCGTTTCCCCGGCGGTCCAGATCCCGGTGAAGACCCCGGCCCGGCGCATGCCCGTCCGGGCCGTATCCACCGCGGCGACGTCGGGCAGCATCGCCATCGGGAACACCTGCGCGCCGGTGAAGCCGATCCCGACGAACGCGGTCGACAGGTAAACGAGGCCGACCGGCACATCCTGAGCCGCGACGAGCCCGGCCGCGCCGAGAGCCAGCACCACCGACGCGGCGACGTACCCCGTCTTTTTGCCGAAGCGGGCGCCGACCGCCTGCCAAACCGGGCTGACCAGCAACGCGGGACCGACCACGCAGAGGAACAACATGGTGGACGCACCGCTGTCACCCAGGACATACCTCGCGAGATAGTCGATACCCGCAAGCATCGCGCCGACGGCCAGGGCCTGGAGCATGAACGTGAGCAGTAGGCGCCGGAAGTCGGCCTCCTGCGCGACGATTCGCAGCTGCGATCGCAACGACCCGGCGGTCTCGGCGGGGGGCCCGATCGGCGCCTTGCGAGTGCCGAGATACGCCCCGATGGTGCCGATGAGCAGCAGGCACGCGATGGCGAGGCCCATCACGCGATAGCCCTCCCGGCCGCCCAGGGCGTCGCGGATCGCGGGCGCACTCCCGCCGCTGACCAGGATGGCCAAGGTGAGTACGGCGACGCGCCAGGCCATCAGCCGGGTCCGCTCGCCATAGTCGTCGGTGATCTCCGCGGGCATCGCGACGTACGGCACTTGGAAAAACGCATAAGCCGTGGCGCAGGCCAAGAAGGCGATCAGCACCCAGGCGCCGTCGATTACGGACGAGCCGAGGTCCGGCGCCGCGAAGAGCAGGGCGAAACAGATGGCCAGGGCGACACCGCCGCGCAGCAGGAACGGCCGGCGCGGCCCGAGCGGCGACACATGCCGATCGCTGATTCGGCCGGCGACGGGATTGAGCACCACATCGAGGGCCTTGGGCAACAACACGATCGCCCCGGCCAGGAACGCCGCAATACCAAGGGTGTCGGTCAGATAGGGCAACAGCAGCAAGCCGGGCACCGTGCCGAACGAGCCGGTGGCGACCGAGCCCAGGGCATAACCGATCCGCACCTGGCGGGGCAGCGTGTGCGACGACATGGCGGACAGCATGCCAGCCCGTTCCGGTCTTTTCCGCTGTTCGGCCCGACGAGTTCGGTGGTCGCGGAAATGACGTGCGAACTGTCGGTGGCGTCTGATTGTCTTTGGGGCGTGAGAACTGAGAACCCCGCACCGATCGAGGCCGTCCTGTTCGACTGGGGCGGCACCTTGACCCCTTGGCACACGATCGACATCGTCGCGGCCTGGCGTGCCGTCGCGGCGCAGATCGACCCGGACCGGGCCGACGAGCTGGCCATTGCCCTGCACAAGGCCGAAGACAGCGTCTGGGCCCGCGCCCGCGACGAGCACGTCAGCGGCACGCTCGAGGAGGTGTGCACGCTGGCGGAGGTCGTGATGACCCCCGACGCCCTCGCGGAGTACAAGCGGCAGTGGCATCCGCACAGCCTGCTCGACCCGGATGCGCCGGCGATGCTGACCGCTCTTCGTGAGCGCGGCCTCAAGGTCGGCGTGCTGTCCAATACGATCTGGCCGCGCGAGCACCACGAGGAGATCTTCGACCGCGACAACGCGCTCGAGCTGTTCGACGGCGCGGTCTATTCCAGCGAGATCCCGTGGACGAAGCCACATCCGGAGGCGTTCCTGACGGCGATGCGGGCCGCGGGCGCGATCGATCCTCAGCGCTGCGTGTTCGTGGGCGACCGGCTGTTCGACGACGTCTGGGGCGCACAGAACGCGGGCATGCGCGCGGTGCACATCCCGCACGGCGACATTCCGCTGAACCAGATCGGCCACACCGAGGGCGTGCCGGACGCCACCGTGCACAAGCTGTCGGAGCTGGTCCCACTCATCGACGACTGGCTAGCGGCCTGATCCGGCCGCGGACAGAGCGGACCCCCGGGCCGGGAGGGCGGCGCCGGGGGTCCTTTGGGGGGCTCTTCGGTGGTGGCGGCTGACGCCGCCGTTGGCTCAGGCGGCCAGGGAAGGATCGGCCAGCTGACGCAGGCGGCCCAGGGCCTCCCGCTCGATCTGGCGAACGCGCTCGGCGGAGATGCCGTGCACGGCGCCGATATCGGCGAGCTTGGCCTGGCGGCCGTCATGCAGCCCGTAGCGACGGCGAATCACGTCCGCCGAGCGCGGGTCGAGCTTGTCGACCAGGCTGAACAGACCCGAACGGTCCGACGCGTCCGCGACCAGTTCGTCCGGACCGGGGGAGGTCTCGGAGGCGATCAGGTCGCCGAGCGAGGTCTCACCCTCGTCGTCGATCGGGTTGTCGAGGCTGATGTGATCGCGGCCGATCCGGATCAGCTCGGAAACCCGCTCCGGCTCCAGATCCAGTTCCAGCGCGATCTCTTCCACCTCGGGCTCACGGCCGAGCTTGCGCTCGAGCGTGCGCCGGGCCGAACCGATCTGGTTCAGCTGCTCCACCACGTGCACCGGCAGGCGGACCACTCGGGCCTGCTGCGCGATACCGCGGGTGATGGCCTGGCGAACCCACCAGGTCGCATATGTCGAGAACTTGAAGCCCTTGCGGTAGTCGAACTTCTCCACCGCGCGGATCAGGCCCGTGTTGCCTTCCTGGACCAGATCCAGCAGCGGCATCTGCGACCGGCCGTAACGACGGGCGATCGAGACCACCAGCCGCAGGTTCGCGGTCACAAAGCGCTGCTGTGCGCGCTGGCCCTCTTCGGCCAGCCACTCGAGCTCTTCCGCCGTCGCGTATTTGGGCGCTCCGCCCTTTTTCCGACCAACCCGCCCCTCGGCCAGCAGTTGCTCCGCGAGCAGCCCTGCCTCGACCGTCTCAGCGAGCTCGACCTCTTCTTCCGCCGACAGCAGCGGCGTACGAGCGATCTCTTCGAGATAGAGACCGACGCTGTCCTTGCCGTCGATACCGTCATCCGTTGAACGGACACGAACCATGCGAGCCACCGAAACTCCCTTCGTCGTTACATGGAGAGCAACGCTCGAGTGAGGTTCAAGATTCCACGATCAGGGTGTAAAGACCCTGAAGGTTCCCTGAGATTTCCCGGCACCGTTCTCTCATCTTTTCCCGCCCGCGTACGGCAGTTGTTCGGCGCCGACGCGCGAATGGACGGGTGGAACGGGGTATCCGGTCCGGAATGCCTGTAAACAAAGGAAAGCGCCTCACCAGCGGGCAGCTGCCAGCCACCTCCAGGACGTTCGCCACCCCCTCCTGGTTGTCGCCGTGCCATGTGGTGGAGGACACACCGCATTTGCGCCTATCCCTGCGGTACCCGCGCCCGCCGCCACGAAACGGCTGCACAAGTTCAACATCCCCGGTGACGCTGGGCATTCCGTGTGGCCTTCGGGTGGCAACGATCGGTCCCAATTCGCTTGGTCGCTCTCCCGGTCGGCGCAGGGCGAATAGGGTCCGATCGTGGCATGACGTGGAGAGGCGGCGGCCCGGACATGGTGGTCCTGGGGTCGGCTACCGAGTATTTGCGCGGCTACCTGGTTGGAACCGGGTAGCCGCGCAAAAGGTCGGTAGTGGGTACACCACAACCCGGTAGTCGTCCCATAATCCGATAGCCGGCCCGGCCGCTGGACGGATCCAGCTGAGCGCAACGGCGAGGGGGCGAACCAGCGACCTACGGCGACAGACCGGGGCGAAACGGGGCGAAGCACGGCAGCCCAAGGGGATCGGGACGGCGGTGAGTGTGGAGGTCCTCGCTGGCCTCAGCTCGTCGCTGTTAGCTGGCGAGTTTCAGGGTGTCGAGGATCCAGGAGAGGGTGAAGGACAGTTCGTGCCAGGCGTCGTAGCGGCCGCTTCGGCCGCCGTGGCCGGCCTCCATCTCGATCTTCAGCAGTACCTCGGAGTCACCGGTCTTCAGCTCACGGAGACGGGCCACCCACTTGGCGGGTTCGACGTAGAACACGCGGGTGTCGTTGAGGCTGGTGATCGCCAGGATCGGGGGATAGTCCTGCGCCGCGACGTTCTCGTACGGCGAGTAGGACTTCATGTACTTGTAAACCTCGGGGTCCTCCAGCGGATTACCCCACTCCTCCCACTCGATCACCGTCAACGGCAGGGACGGGTCCAGGATCGTGGTGAGCGCGTCCACGAACGGCACCTCGGCCACGACGCCGCCGAAGGCCTGCGGCGCGAGGTTGGCCACCGCGCCCATCAGCAGACCGCCCGCACTACCGCCCTGAGCGACGATCCGGGACGGCTGGCTCCAGCCGGATGACACCAGGTGCTCGGCACACGCGATGAAGTCGGTGAACGTGTTGCGCTTGGCCAGCATCTTGCCGTCGTCGTACCAGTGCCGCCCGAGCTCACCGCCACCGCGGACATGGGCGATCGCGAAAACCACGCCCCGGTCCAGCAGCGACAGCCGGGGGATCGAGAACCACGGGTCCAGCGACGACTCGTACGAGCCGTAGCCGTAAAGCAGTACCGGCGCGTTCCCGTCCGGGGTGACGTCCTTGCGCGCCACCATCGAGATCGGCACGCGCGTCCCGTCCGGCGCGGTGGCCCATTCCCGGTACTGCGTGTACGCGCCGAG
Organism: Kribbella deserti; assembly: GCF_042434725.1. Taxonomy (NCBI): domain Bacteria; kingdom Bacillati; phylum Actinomycetota; class Actinomycetes; order Propionibacteriales; family Kribbellaceae; genus Kribbella; species Kribbella deserti. The sequence continues at coordinate 586,429 of NZ_JBHLTC010000018.1, forward strand.
GTCGACGCCACCGAGCACGGGCTGCTGCTTGAGCAGGCGGCGCTCGCCCGTCGCGACCTCCACGTCGTACGTCGAAGAGGGGGTCACCAGTGAGGTGTAGCCGAACCGGTAGCGGGTGTCGTTCCACTCGTCGTTCCGGCCGGGGGAGACCGAGTAGATCGGCTCGTCGAAGACCAGCGCCTCCGGCGTACCGAAGCCGGAGCCTTCGCGCGGCAGCACGGCGAGTTCGGTCAGCGCGTTACGGCGGCGGTAGACCATGACGTGTCCGGCGAAGGCGTCCGCCCCGAGCAGGCGGCTCTCCTCGTCGGCCGCGAGCAGGGTGGTCCAGCTGCCCGGGTTGTCGAGAGGTGCCGTCGCGAGGGAGAAGTTCGGCGCGTCGGCGTTGTGCGTGATGAGCAGCTGATCGCCCGCGTGCTCGACGTCGTACTCGACACCTTCGCGGCGCGGGGCCACGACGACGAGTTCGCCGGCCGGGTTCTGCGCGTCGAGCAGCCAGACCTCGCTGGTCAGCTTGCTGCCGAGTGAGACCAGGATCGCCTGCTCGTTGCGGGTCAGGTCTACGCCGACCCAGAACCGCTCGTCCGGCTCCTCCAGTACGAGCACGTCCTCGGTGGCGCCGAGTTCGTGCCGCCAGACCTGGTACGGGCGCCAGGCGTCGTCGGTCTTCGTGTAGAACAACGTCGAGCCGTCGGCGGACCAGGCCGAGCCGTAGTGGATGTCGGTCAGCTCGTCCGGCAGCAGCTCGCCGGTGCGCAGGTCCTTGATTCGCAGGGTGAAGCGCTCGTCGCCGGTCAGGTCGACCGAGTACGCGAGCAGGTTGCCGTCGGGGGAGACGTCCACCGTGCCGAGCGCGAAGAACTCCGAGTCGCCCGCGACCTGGTTGCCGTCGAGCAGCAGCTGCTCGCCCGGGATGTCGCCCTCGGTGACCGGCGGCTCGTCGCCCTCGACCTTGACCCGGCAGCTGATCGCGTACTGCTTGCCCTCGATCGTGCGGGTGTAGTACCAGTAACCGCCGCGACGGGCCGGCACGCTCAGGTCGGTCTGCAGGGTGCGTTCGGAGATCTCCGAGAAGATTGCCTCGCGCAACGACTTCAGGTGCTCGGTGCGGGCGGCGGTGTAGGCGTTCTCGGCCCGGAGGTACTCGAGAACCTCTTCGTTGGTCTTGTCCCGCAGCCACTCGTAGTCGTCCACGAAGACGTCGCCGTGGTGACTGCGTTCCTTGGGCTTACGTGCGGCTACTGGCGGTGTGAGGTCGGACATGCCGCGACACTACCGCCCGGCGCGATCAGACCTGATAGGTGGCGACGACCGGTGCGTGGTCGCTCCAGCGTTCGGCGTACGTCGGGGCCCGGTGGACCGCGCAATCCACGGCCTTTTCGGCCAGCTCCGGTGACGCGATCTGGTAGTCGATCCGCCAGCCCGCGTCGTTGTCGAAAGCCTTACCGCGCCACGACCACCACGAGTACGGCCCGGGCCCGTCGCCACCGAAGCGCCGGCCCAGGTCGATCCAGCCCGCCGCGAACAAGCGGTCCAGCCAGGCCCGTTCGTCGGGCAGGAATCCGGACTTCTTGCGGTTGGCCTTCCAGGCCTTGAGGTCTTCCTCGCGGTGCGCGATGTTCAGGTCGCCGCACATCAGCACGTGCCGCCCGTCGGCCCGTAGCTCGATCAGCCGGGCCATCATCGCGTCGAGAAAGGCGTACTTCTCCTCCTGCCGCGGCGGCGTTTCGGCCTCGCCGGTGTACACGTAGACACTCACGGCGGTCAGCGTCGACCCGTCATCCAGGACGACGTCCGCCTCGACCCAGCGGCCACAGCCCAGGAACCGCTCCGGGCCGACCTCGGAACGCTCGGCCTTGATCGGCCGGCGGCTCGCGACGGCCACGCCGGCACGGCCCTTGCTGCCGTCGGTACCGGGCTCGGCGTGCGCGATGAACCAGTCACCGCCGAGGTGGTCGCGCAGGATCTCGTCGGACGCGCGAACTTCCTGCATCAGCAGCAAGTCGGGGTCGGTGGCGGCGAGCCAGTCGGCCATTCCCCGGCGATAGGCGGCGCGGATTCCGTTCACGTTCGCAGTAGCCACTCTCAGCACCCGCGGAACTCTAGCGGGTGAACCTTTCGATCCTGATCGAAGAGTGCCCGGTGAGGACCCTCGGGGCCGGTAGCTTCCGCCCGCGGGGGAAGAATCACTGGATAGGAGAATCAGTTGCACAAATTCACAAGGGCGGCCTTGGTGCTCGGCACCTCGGTACTGGCCGTCTGTACGGCGACGCTGCCCGCGGGCGCTCGCGTCGCCGACGAGCCGTCCTCGGCCATGCCTCCGGCGCCGATGAAGGCCGAGGCCAAGGCTCCGGTCGCGACCACGGCGGTCGCGCCACAAGGTACGGCGATGCCGGCCGCCGCCGGTGATCCGGCCACGCTGGTCCGGTACTACAACCGCGGTACCGCCCGGCACCGGGTCACCACTGTCGGCCTGAAGACCGCCGGCTGGTACGCCGAACTCGGCGGCCTGTGGGGTCTGCTGCGCACGAACCCCACGAACACGCGCGCGCTGTACGAATGCCGCGCGGGCTCGTACGACTACTTCATCTCGTTCGCCTCGAACTGTGGCGGCAAGGTGAAGATCGGTCTGCTCGGTTACATCTACAAGACGAAGCCGAAGACCCCGGCGACGGCGGCACTGTGGCAGTGCTACCAGACCAAGGGCGATCACTTCGTCTCGATCCGCAGCAACTGCGAGGGCGCGCGCAACGCGGGCTTCCTCGGTTACGCGCGGACCACGGCCAGCCTGGTCGGGTTCTCGCGGTACAACAACGGCCCGGACCACTGGGAGACCTCCAGTGCCGTGGACGCGAACTACCGTCGCGAGGGCAGCTGGGCCATTCGCTGGACCCAGACCAGCCGCTCCCGCGCGCTGTACGGCTGCTCGTACCCGATCGGTACCCGTACCGATCACTTCCTGTCCCTGCAGGCGAACTGCGAAGGCAAGCGGGTGCTGCGGCGGGAAGGTTTCGTTTACACCTTCAACCCGGGCAGCAAGTACACCGCGATCTACCGGTGCCTCCTGCCGTCGGGTGATCACTTCACCTCGGCCAGGTCGAACTGTGAGGCCGCGGCCGGCGTCAAGAACGAAGGCCGCCTCGGTTGGGTTCGCCTGACCGCTTGGTGATCTGAGTCCTGGCCCGGGTCCTCAGACCCGGGCCAGGGTCTTCAGTACCGCTCGCTCGTCATCGTTCGTGACGGCCGTCAGCAGCAACAAGCCGAGGCTTTCCTCACACATTCGCTCCAGCTCGTCGCGATCGACCGACGGGCCGTCGAGCCAGGTGAGCAAGGTCTGTTCGACAAAGCCCTGCCAGCCGTAACAGGCCAACGTCACAGCCGGCGTCGTACCAACGCCCAAAGTGGCGACCGCCGCCACCACCCAGCCGGTGAACGTTCGCCGCATCTCCGCGTGCAGCGCCCGGACCGCGGGATCACCGGCCGCGGACATCGCCAGCGTGGCCCGATACAGCTGCGGTTGTTCCAGTACGGCGCCGACAAACGCCCGGATACCGGTGCGGAGTTGCTCGTCCGGCGGTAACGAGAGGTCCGGCGCGGTCCGGAGCAGCATCAACGCGGCGGCTTCCTCGATCACGGCGTACTGGAACTTCTTTTTCGAGCCGAAGTAGTGGAACAGCAGCGCGGGGGAGACGCCCGCCTCGGCCGCGACCTCCTCGACCGAAACCTCGCTGTGCGGATCCGCCTCCAGCACGCGCCGCGCCGCGGCCAAGATCTGGACGCGGCGCTCGTCGGGCCGAAGGCGATTCATACCGGCAGTCTATTGAGGAAACGGTCAACAAGCACCTACTGTTGAGTATCCACTCAACAACGAAGGGTGTGCCATGGCCGGCAGAGTCGTACTGATCACGGGAGCCTCGAGGGGGATCGGCGCGGCCGTCGCCCGCCGCCTCGCCGCCGAGGGAGACACGCTCGCGCTGGTCGGACTGGAGCCGGACGAACTGGCCAAGGTCGCCGCCGACTGTGGACCCGAAGCCGGCTGGTGGGAGGTGGATGTCACCGACACGGCCGCGCTGGGCGAGGCCGTCGCCGAGATCGCCGAGCGGTACGGCCGGATCGACGTGGTCGTCGCGAACGCGGGTATCGCCGCGCCCGGTTTCAGCCGCAGCATGGACCCGGCGGTCTGGGAGCGCGTGATCAACGTCGACCTGTTCGGTGTCTGGCGAACCGTGCACACGACCTTGCCGCACTTGATCGACAGCAAGGGCTATCTACTGCTCGTCTCTTCTCTCGCGGCCGTAGTGCACATCCCGGGCCTTGCTTCGTACAACGTGGCCAAGGCCGGAGTAGAGGCCCTGGGCAACAGTTTGCGGACCGAACTGCGGCACCTCGGCGTGAAGGTTGGCGTCGCGCACCTGACGTTCGTCGACACCGACATGGTTCGGGGCGTCGACGAACACCCCGTCTTCGGCAAGGTCCGTACCGGCGTACCGCTGGTGAGCCGGGTTTATCCGCTCGAACTGGCCGTCGACAAATTTGCCCGGGGCATCGATCGCCGTTCGCGGGTGGTGCACGTGCCGGGCTGGATCGGCGTGATGAAGGTCTTCCGTTCCCTTTGGCCGTACGTCGTGGAGGCGGGCAGCCGGTTCAGCGTGCCGAAGGCCGACCGCGCCGCGCTCGCCGACATCGAGGCACGTGGCCGGGCCGCCTCGTCGCGGGCCTCCGGCGCGGGTGGACTCGCCGACAGCGAGATCGCCGTCGCCGCCGCTCGTAAGGTGGCCGGATGAAGGATCGCCAGTACGACATCGTGGTTTTCGGTGCGACCGGGTTCACCGGACGCCTGACAGCCGAGTACCTCGCCAAGTTCGCGCCGGCGGAGCTGAAGTGGGCCCTCGCCGGGCGGAATCGAACCAAGCTGGAGGCCGTGCGGGACGAACTCGGCCTGTCGGTCGACCTGCTGGAGGCCGACGTCACCGATCCGGAGTCGCTGGCGAAGCTGGCCGCGTCGACCGGGGCGGTGATCACCACCGTCGGGCCGTACGTGCTTTATGGCGAAGGGCTGGTCGCCGCGTGCGCCGAGGCGGGCACGGACTACCTGGATCTGACCGGTGAGCAGGAGTTCGTCGACACCATGTACGTGAAGTACCACCAGCGTGCGGTCGAGACCGGCGCGCGGATCGTGCACTGCTGCGGTTTCGACTCGATCCCGTACGACATCGGCGTGCAGTACGCCGTGGAGCAGTTGCCCGAGCGGGTCCCGATCCAGGTGACCGGCGTGGTGACTGCGGGCGGACGCCCGTCAGCGGGCACACTGCAGACGGTCGTCACGATCGCCTCCCGGCCCAAACAGGGCGTGGCGGCGCGCAAGGAGCGCAGGCGGATCGAGCCGAAGCCGGAAGGCCGTTCGGTCCGGACCGTGCCCGGGCGGATCCACCGGCGCGGCGGCTGGTGGGCGATCCCGTTCCCGAGCGTCGACCCGCGGGTGGTGGCCGCGTCGGGCCGGGCACTGGAACGCTACGGGCCCGACTTCCGGTACTCCCACTTCATTGCGGTGAAGCGCCTGCCTGCGATGCTCGGGCTGCTCGCCGGTTCGACCGGGTTGCTGCTCGGCGCCCAGGTGCCGCCCGTGCGCAAGCTGATGCTCGACCGGATCACCTCTGGCGACGGGCCCAGCGCGGAACAGCGGGCCAAGTCGTGGTTCAAGGCGCGGTTCATCGCCGAAGGTGGCGGCAAGCGCGTCACCACCGAGTTCGCCGGTGGCGATCCGGGCTATGACGAGACGGCCAAGATGCTGGCCGAATGCGCGTTGTGCCTGACGTACGACGACCTGCCGGCCACCTCCGGCCAGGTGACCACCGCAGTGGCGATGGGCCCGGCGTTGCGCAAGCGCCTGATCGACGCCGGTTTGACCATTCGCGTGGTCTCGACCGAGGACTACTGAGCCCGTGCGCCGCGTCACCGCCCCGGACGGGGTCGAACTGGCCGTCTACTCGTACGGCGATCCCGCGGCGCCGGCGATCGTCTGCGTGCACGGTTATCCGGACAACGCCTCGCTGTGGAAGGAGGTCGCCGAGGAACTGGCGGCCGACTTCCACGTGGTGGCGTACGACGTGCGCGGGGCCGGCGCCTCGGACCACCCGCGGGAGCGGGCGGCGTACCGGCTGGAGCGGTTGGAGGCGGATTTCGCCGCGGTGATCGACGCGGTCAGCCCGGATGAGCCCGTGCACGTACTAGCGCACGACTGGGGTTCGATCCAGGCCTGGCACTTCGTCACCAGCGAGGCGTTGCGCGAGCGGATCGCGTCGTACGTGTCGATCTCAGGGCCTTCGCTGGACCACGCCGGGTACTTCCTGCGCGCGGGATCGGTCGAGGCGATCCGACAGTTGCTGCACTCCTGGTACATCTTCTACTTCCACCTGCCAGTAGTGCCGGAACTCGGCTGGCGTCTTGGCTGGGGGATGAAGGTCTTCGGCCGGCTGGAACGGGCCGCGGGCGGTCTACCGGCTGGTGAAGGCGAACGGTCTATGGCGGACTTCATCAACGGGCTGGAGTTGTACCGGGCCAACGTGATGCCGAGGCTGTTGAGGCCGTCGCCACGGACTACCGACGTTCCCGTGCTGTCCGTATCGCCGGACGGGGATGCCTTCATCACGACCGCTTTGCAGACCGAAGTCGCCCGGTGGGCCCCTGAACTCGCCGTACGCGTGGTCAGGGGAGGGCACTGGTTGCCCCGGAATGATCCCCGAACGGTCGCCAGGCTGACCCGGGAACACCTCGCGCGCGTGGCAGGCTTGCAACCATGAGAACGCTGCTGAACCTGATCTGGCTGGTGCTCGCCGGCTTCTGGCTGGCCGTCGGTTACGTCATCGCCGGGGTGATCTGCTGTGTGCTGATCATCACGATTCCCTTCGGTATCGCGTCGTTCCGGATCGCCGGTTACGCGCTCTGGCCGTTCGGCCGGACCGTGGTCGACCGCCGCACCGCCGGCGCCGGTTCGGTGATCGGCAACGTGATCTGGCTGATCTTCGCCGGCTGGTGGCTCGCGCTCGGCCACCTGGTCACCGGCATCGCCCTGCTCGTCACGATCATCGGCATCCCGCTCGCCCTGGCCAACTTCAAGCTGATCCCGATCTCCCTACTCCCACTAGGCAAAGACATCGTCCCCTCAGACCAGCCCTTCGCCACCCGTTGAGATCCCTCACAGTCCTCGGCACCTGCGCGGCCTGGCCCGAGCCCGGCCGCGCTTGCGCCGGTTTCCTCGTGGAGTACGACGGCTTCCGCGTCGTGCTGGACCTCGGCTATGCGGCGTTGCCACGGCTGCTGGAGTTGTGCCCGGACGGCGCCGTCGACGCGGTCATGGTGACCCATCAGCATCCGGACCACTGTGTCGACGTGAGCGGACTTGCCCGGGTTCGGTACGACCTGGCACGGGAGGCGGCTCCGATCCCGCTCTACTGCCCGCCGGGCGTTCTGGACGTACTGCGGGCTCTAGAGCCTCGGCCGGATCCCGCGTCCGTGTTCGACATACGGAACCTGGAAGCCGGTGTGGTGGGGCCTTTCCAGCTGGAAACCGTCTTGCTGCCGCACTACGTCACGAACTATGGCCTGCGGCTGGACGCGCCTGGGGTGAGCCTGGCGTACACGGGTGACAGTGGACCGTCTGAGCTGCTGGGACACCTTGCGGCGGGTGTTGACCTGTTCGTCGCGGACGCGACCTTGCAGGGGCCTTCGCCCGCTACAGAGCCGCGATACGTGATGACGGCGGGAGAAGCGGCTACGGCGGCCAACGGCGCTCGCAGGTTGCTCCTGACGCACTTCTGGCCTGGGAGCGATCGGGCGGTGTCAGTCACTGAGGCCAGACAGGTCTTCGGCGGCGAGGTTATCGCCGCCGAAGAAGGTCTGGTCGTTCCGCTCTGACGGTTAGCCCTTGCTGGCTTCGACCAGCTTGCGGACGTTGGTGATGTCGCCGCAGCCGCTGTCGATCAGGCGATTGCGCTCGGCCGCGAACTCGTCGCCGAGCTTCTTGCGGACGTCGGCCGATACGTCGGTGCGGGCCGGGTTGAGCACGTCACGCTCTTCCTCGTCCAGGTGGTGCGAGAGTGACTCGGACAGCTCGTGCACCTTCTCGCTGAACTCCTCGCTGGCGGTGTCATCGACCTCCATCAGGGCCAGCAGCGCCTCGTTGCCCTCGTCGTGCTCGTGCTCGGAGTGCTCGACCTCTTCGGCGTCGATCGCGTCCTTCTTCTTCAGCGACGGATAGACCTTCGACTCCTCGGCCTCGGCATGCGCGATCAGCACGGCGGCCAGATCGGCCAGTACGGCGGACCGGTCGCTGGTGACGTCCCGCAGTTCGCGCAGCGCCTCCTCGAACCAGCGGTGGTCGGCAAGGATGACCTCCACGACGTCGCCACCGGTGGGCATCGAGATCTTCGGCATCAGGTCCTCCTCGGGATCGTGGCCCCTTCCAACCAGTCGGAGGGGTGTCGCCTGCCGGTACCCCGGCCCTGCCCGACCATGCGCCGCACGCCGGGGCGGTTAACCTCGGCAGATGACTCAGCGCGCGTTGGTACGACGGCCCGGACCCCGACTGCCGGAAGGCCTTGTCACCCATCTGGACCGGACCGAGGTGGACGTCGATCTGGCCGTCACTCAGTGGCAGTCGTACGTCGACGCGATGGCGGCGGCCGGATGGACCTGCGTCGAGGTACCACCGGCCGACGACTGCCCGGACGCCGTGTTCGTCGAGGACACGATGGTGGTCTACCGGGACGTGGCGGTGATTGCCCGCGCGGGGGCCGAGCCTCGCCGGGCGGAGGCGGTCGACGCCGAGAAGGCCGTCGCGGCGCAGGGATACCGGATCGAGCACATCGTCGAACCAGGCACGCTCGACGGGGGAGACGTGCTCAAGGTCGGTTCCACCATTTACGTCGGTCTCGGCGGCCGGACGAACCAGGCAGGCGTCGACCAGCTTCGCGCGGCCTTCGAACCCCTTGGCGCGAAGGTCATCGGCGTACCGGTGACGAAGGTCCTGCACCTCAAGTCGGCCGTGACCGCCCTGCCGGACGGAACCGTCATCGGCTACCCGCCGCTGGTGGACGACCCATCGGCCTTCGAGTCGTTCCTGGCCGTTCCGGAGGAGGCCGGCGCACATGTCGTACTGCTAGGCGACAACCGTCTGCTGATGGCCTCGTCCGCCCCAGCGACCGCGGAACTGCTTGCCGCCAAGGGATATCAGCCGGTCGTGGTCGACATCTCCGAATTCGAGAAACTCGAAGGCTGCGTCACCTGCCTATCCGTCCGCCTCCGCGAATGAGCTAGTCCTGGATCCACAGGACGCTCGCGGGCCCCTGGGCTGGCTGTCGGGTGGCTCGCGGCTACCGGGTTTCCGCGAGCCCGGTACACGCGCATCAACCCGGCAGCCGCCAACCCCCTCGCACGTGGCCACCCTCACCTCACCGCTCGCGCAACCGGCCACCCCATCGGCGGATCCAGATCTAGCCGGCCGCCACGTCCGTGTCTTCTTCGGGCGGGCGGTGCGGGTAGTGCACGGCCAGGGCCGGGTCCTCGATGGCGAAAGTGCGAACCGGCCCCGGGGGAGTGCGGGCGGTCTCGAACCGAACGGTGACCCGGCCACGCCCGGAACCCCACACCCAGCCCTCGCCGTACTCGGTGTGGATCACGTCCTGCCCGGGGTAATACCCCGCTCGATCCCGAGTACGGCGTTGCTCCGGCAGTTCGACCGCGACCTCTTCCGCCTCGGCCGCTTCGCTGTCGATGAACAGGTCGTCCTGGATCCAGTCCGCCAGCGACGACACGCCGACTCCGAGCAGGCGGATACCGCCGGAGATGTCGCTCTCCTCGAGCAGGCGGCGGGCGACCCGCGCGATGATGCGCGGATCGTCCGTCGGCCCGGCGAGCGTGGACGACCGGGTGTGGGTGGTGAAGTCGTGCATGCGGGTCTTCACCGTGACGGTCCGGCCGGACAGTTGCGCCTTCTGGAGGCGTTCCGAAACCCGCCGGGCCATGCCGTCCGCGATCGCCGCCAGCACCGCCCGGTCGATCAGGTCGGTTTCGAACGTGTCCTCGATGCTGATCGACTTGGTCTCGCGATCGCTCACCACCGCGCGGCTGTCGTCGGCCGTCGCGAGGCGATAGAGGTTCGTGCCCTGGGAGGTGCCGAGCTGACGCACCAGCTCGTCCAGCGATAGTTGCTGCAGATCGGCCACGGTCCGGACGCCGGCCATGGTCAGCCGCTGCGCGGTGGCCGGCCCGACGCCGGGAACGACCGTCACCTGCATCGGCGCGAGGAACTCCGCCTCGGTTCCGGGTGGTACCACCACCGTGCCGTTGGGTTTGTCCAGGTCGCTGGCGATCTTCGCGATCAGCTTCGACGTACCGGCGCCGACCGAGGCCGTCAGCCCGCCGCTGGCCGCGTGGATCGCCTCCTTCAGCTGGTCCGCGATGGCCGCCACCTTCGTCACGTCGAGCCCGCTCAGTCCAGCGGCCTCCAGATCGACGAAGGCCTCGTCCAGCGACAGCGGCTCGATCAACGGGGACAACTCGCGCATCTGCGCCATCACCGCCGCGCTGGTGGCGCGATACGCGTCGAACCGGCCGCCCAGGTAGGCCGCGTGCGGGCAGCGGGACCGGGCCTCCGCGGTCGACATCGCCGAGCGAACGCCGTACTTACGCGCTTCGTACGACGCGGTGGACACGACTCCGCGCAGGCCGATACCGCCCACGACCACGGGCTTGCCCCGAAGGGACGGCTTGTCCCGCTGCTCGACCGCCGCGAAGAACGCGTCCAGGTCGACATGCAGGATCGACGGTTCACTACGCACGCCCACAGTCTTCCCGGCCCCACCGACACTTTTTCGGCCCGGCCCCTGATTGGATCGGAGAATGCGATTTCCACAGCGTTGGGACGACGGGACAGAAGCGGGCACGCCGGACTACCAGGTGCACTGGTACGACGAGAGCACGGCGATCATTCGCCAGGCCCTGCGAACGAACTTCGAAGGGCCGTTCAGCTATCTGCTGCTCGGTGCCGAACGGGCCTTGTTGCTCGACACCGGCACGGGCCATATCGACCTATGCGCCGTAGTGGAGGAGTTGCTGGGGGAGCGGGACCTGGAGCTGGTGGTCGCGCATACCCATGGGCACAGGGACCACATCGGCGGCGACAGCCAGTTCGCCGATCGGCCCGGCACAGTGCTGGTCGGTACGTCGGCGGCGGAGGTCGCGTCGTACTTCGGACTGGACGAGTGGCCACAGCGACCCGGGCGGTACGACCTTGGAGGGCGGATGCTCGACGTGATCCCGATTCCCGGGCATGAGGGATCGGACCTGGCCTTCTACGACCCGGCCACCCGGATCCTGTTCACCGGGGACTCGCTGTACCCGGGCCGGTTGTACGTGCCGGACTGGGCGGCGTACCGGGCGAGCATCGACCGGCTCGCGCGGTTTGTTGCCGATGGCCCGAACCCGGTGGAGTGGGTGCTCGGGGCGCATATCGAGATGACCGATCAGCCGGGCCGGGACTACCCGATGGGTGCGGACGTGCACCCCGGTGAGCACCAGCTGCAACTTGGCCCGGAGGTCCTTACCGAACTGGCCGAGGTGCTCGAACAGGCCGGCCCGGAGCCGCGGCACGTGGTGCGGGACCACTTCGTCGTCGTACCGAGATAGCCGCCGGCCCGCCGGCCGCAGGCGTGGATCAGGGCCGTCGTCCCGCATGCCGGTCGATCCACGCGGTCGGGGCAGCGGGAGGCGGCCCGGTCGGGCAGACTGAGGTCAGACTGAGGCTTCAGCGCACACCGAACTCAGGAGACAGCTCCGCGAGGGGCTCGATAAGGGGAGGCGCAGATGGGCGAAGAGGTCGACCGGGTCGAGTTCACCCGGGCGGATCGCACCGCGTTCCGCGATCAGGTCCATCGCAATCTGGACGCGTTCGCGCGGATGCTGCGCGAGGCACGGTTCGACGCCGAGCGGCCGATGACCGGTATCGAGATCGAACTGAACCTGGTCGACGAGAACAACGACCCGGCGATGAAGAACTCCGAGGTGCTGAGCGCGATCTCCGACGACGCGTTCCAGACCGAGCTCGGCCAGTTCAACGTCGAGATCAACGTGCCGCCGGGCCAGATCGACGGCGACGGCCTGGACAAGATGGAGAAGTCCATCCGGGCCAGCCTGAACGCCGCCGAGCAGAAGGCCTCCCGGACCGGCTCGTCGATGGTGGTCGTCGGCATCCTGCCCACGCTGATGACCGACCACATCACCCGCGACAGCCTCAGTACCAATCCGCGCTACGCGTTGCTCAACGACCAGATCTTCGCCGCCCGCGGTGAGGACGTGCAGATCGCCATCGACGGCGTCGAACGGCTGCAGGTCACGGCCGACAGCATCGTGCCCGAAGCCGCCTGTACGTCGACGCAGTTCCACCTCCAGGTCACTCCGGACGCGTTCCCGCGCTACTGGAACGCGGCCCAGGCGATCGCCGGCGTACAACTCGCGGTCGGGGCCAACTCGCCGTTCCTGTTCGGCAAGGAGCTGATGCGGGAGACCCGGATCGCGTTGTTCGAGCAGGCGGCCGACACGCGGACACACGAACTGAAAACCCAGGGCGTGCGGCCGCGAGTGTGGTTCGGCGAACGCTGGATCACCTCGATCTTCGACCTGTTCGAGGAGAATTCGCGCTACTACCCGGCCCTGTTGCCGGTCACCTCCGACGAGGACCCGATCGCCGTGCTGGATCGGGGCGACACGCCGGCGCTGACCGAACTGCGGCTGCACAACGGCACCATCTACCGCTGGAACCGGCCCGTGTACGACGTTGTCCGGGACCGCCCGCATCTGCGGGTCGAGAACCGGGTACTGCCGGCCGGGCCCACGGTGGTGGACACGATCGCGAACGGCGCCTTCTACTTCGGGCTGGTCCGGGCACTGGCCGACGACGAGCGGCCGATCTGGTCGCAGATGTCGTTCAGCGCGGCCGAGGAGAACTTCCACAACGCTGCCAGGCAAGGCATCGACGCGGAGGTGTTCTGGCCCGGTGTCGGTACGGCCCGGGCGACCGAGCTGGTGCTGCGCAGATTGTTGCCGTTGGCATCACAGGGGCTGGACCAGTGGGAGGTCGATCCGGCGGTCCGGGATCGGCTGCTCGGCATCATCGAACAACGTTGTCTTCTGAACCGCAACGGCGCCTCCTGGCAGGCGGAGATGTTCCACGAGCACTACACCTTGGGCCAGCACGGCCGGCGGGACGCGTTGCGGGCGATGCTGCAGCGCTATCGCGACCACATGCACGAGAACATCCCGGTGCACGAATGGCCGGTGGACTAGGCTGCCTGACCACGCGTTCCTGGAACCAGGTTTCCTGGGGCGGAAGTTTAAGACCTCGTACGACACAGGCGCATCACGTTCGCGACACAGGTATCGCATTTCCACGGATGCCAGTGAAGGCTCGGGGCAGTATCGTTCGGAACGGGTCGATGAGGAAGTACCCGGAGGTGAGGCAAGTCGATGACGACCATCGTCGTGGGATATGTGCCGAAGGCCGAGGGGCGCGCAGCGCTACGGCGGGCGGCGGAAGAGGCGAAGCTCCGGGACGCCAAGCTGGTGGTGGTCAATTCCCATCGTGGCGGGCGCAGCTTCGCCTCCGATGAGGCGGCCGCGAGTGAGGCGGCGCTCGGTGAAGTAAGAGAACAGCTCGAGTCGACCGGAGTTCCCTACGAGGTCCGGCAGCTCGTTCGCGGGCTGGACCCGGCGGAGGACCTGGTGGCCGTCGCCGAGCAGGTTCATGCCGAATTCATCGTGATCGGGCTTAGGCGCCGGTCACCGGTGGGCAAGCTCATCCTCGGCAGCAACGCGCAGCGGGTCCTGCTGGACGCCCCCTGTCCCGTGCTCGCCGTGAAGGCAGAGGAAGGGGAGGATTGAGGTGACGTCGGTCCGAGGCAAACGACTGTGCCTGGCCCAGCAGTCCGAAGCGGACGAATTGCTGAGCCGGGACCCTTTCGCGTTACTGGTGGGCATGTTGCTCGACCAGCAGATCCCGATGGAACGGGCGTTCGCCGGCCCGGTCCAGATCGCCGCCCGGATGGAGGGCTCGTTCGATCCCTCCACGGTCGCGGCGTACGACCCGGACGGTTTTGTCGAGGTGGTGGCCGGTCCGCCGGCCGTGCATCGGTTCCCGACCGCCATGGCGGCCCGGATCCAGACCCTGGCCAAGCACCTCGACGAGGAGTACGGCGGTAACGCCGCCGCGGTCTGGGCCGACGTGAAGTCCGGGGACGACCTGCTCGCCCGGCTTTCGGCGCTGCCCGGCTTCGGCGCGCAGAAGGCGAAGATCTTCGTCGCGCTGCTCGGCAAGCAGATGAAGGTCCGGCCGCGAGGCTGGCGCGAGGCCTCCGAGCCGTACGGCGAGGACGGTGCCTTCAAGTCGGTCGCGGACGTGACCGACGCCGGCTCACTGGCGAAGGTGCGGCAGTACAAGCAGGAGCAGAAGGTCGAACAACGGCCGCTGGCCCGTCCGGTTCGGCAGACCCGCAACAGCTAGTCCGTGGGAGTTGCCACGGGTTGCCCGGCGGTGGTCAACCCGGGGTCGGAGTGCGGTTCCGGAACCGGGTAGGCTCTCGGGGCGTCTGGATAGGGGAATCGCACGCCCGCGCGGCGATCAGCTTTGGGCGCCGTGTCACAATGTAGTGTTGCCGCCGCCTGACCAGCGGCTGTGCACACTGAGCACCATCCGGGCCTGCCCGGAGCACCACCGCGAACCAGCACGTCGCACCACGTTGGTAACCCTGCAGACAGTAACCGTCAGACGAGAGGTAATTCGTGTCGTCCAGCTCGTCCGAGAACCTTCCAGCAGAGTCCCCTCGGGTCGTGCCCGCCGCCGCGCGGGCCACGGCTCCCCGGACCAGTGCCCGGGTCGCCGATCCGGCTGCGAAGAAGGCCGCCCCTGCCAAGAAGGCCGTTCCCGCCAAGGAGGCTGCCGCGAACACCGCGAAGAAGGTCGCTGCGAAGAAGGCGCCGGCCAAGAAGGCCGCCGGCAAGCCGGATGAGGCCGGGGTCGCGATCGACCCGAAGACCGGTAAGCCGCGCAGCCTCGACGAGGTCGACGAGTCGGACTTCACCCCTGACGCGGTCAAGCCCCTGGAGAAGGAGCTGACCGAGGACGAGGGCTTTGTGGTCTCCGACGCCGACGACGCGGACGAGCCCGAGCAGCAGGTCATGGTCGCCGGTGCGACCGCCGACCCGGTCAAGGACTACCTGAAGCAGATCGGCAAGGTCCCCCTGCTGAACGCCGAGCAGGAGGTCGAGCTTGCCAAGCGCATCGAGGCCGGCCTGTTCGCCGAGGAGCAGATCAGCGACGAGGCCACCAAGCTGAAGGAGAAGGTCCGCGAGGAGTACGAGTGGATCTCGGAGGACGGCCGCCGCGCGAAGAACCACCTGCTCGAGGCCAACCTGCGACTCGTCGTCTCGCTGGCCAAGCGCTACACCGGCCGCGGCATGCTGTTCCTGGACCTGATCCAGGAGGGCAACCTCGGTCTGATCCGTGCGGTCGAGAAGTTCGACTACACCAAGGGCTACAAGTTCTCCACCTACGCGACCTGGTGGATCCGGCAGGCGATCACCCGCGCGATGGCCGACCAGGCCCGCACCATCCGTATTCCGGTGCACATGGTCGAGGTCATCAACAAGCTCGCCCGGGTGCAGCGCCAGATGCTGCAGGACCTCGGCCGCGAACCCACTCCGGAAGAGCTCGCCAAGGAGCTCGACATGACCCCGGAGAAGGTCATCGAGGTGCAGAAGTACGGCCGGGAGCCGATCTCGCTGCACACCCCGCTGGGTGAGGACGGCGACTCCGAGTTCGGCGACCTGATCGAGGACTCCGAGGCCATCGTGCCCGCGGAGGCCGTCTCGTTCACCCTGCTCCAGGAGCAGCTGCACGCCGTGCTGGACACGTTGTCCGAGCGGGAAGCGGGCGTGGTGTCGATGCGCTTCGGTCTGACCGACGGCCAGCCGAAGACGCTGGACGAGATCGGCAAGGTCTACGGCGTGACCCGCGAGCGGATCCGCCAGATCGAGTCGAAGACCATGTCCAAACTGCGTCACCCGTCGCGTTCGCAGGTTCTGCGCGACTACCTGGACTAGTTCGATGGGCCAAGGCATCGCCGGCGTACTAGCGCTGGTGATGCCTGCCCTCGGCCTGGAATCAGGCCTGCTGGCCGTCGCCGTTCTTACGGCGGCGGCCTCTTTGTTCGCCCTCCTGCTGGTATCCCGCGCCGCCGCCACTCACTTGGTCTCGGCGCCGCAGCACGTGCTGGCGACAGCCGACCGCGAGCCCCTGGCCTGAGCAGCCCGACCGCTGACCGGTCCGTATGCCGCCGCCGTGGCGATCGTGCTCTGCACCCTTGCCGTCCGCCTCGTGCTGTTGCCGCTTGGTATCGCCGCCATCCGTGGCGCGAAAGCCCGGACCGAGTTGATGCCCAAGATCTCCGAGATCACCAAGAAGCACCGAGGAAATCCCGACCGAGCCCAGCGCGAGATCGCCGAGCTCCAGGCTGAGACCGGGACCAGCTTGTTCGCGGGCTGTCTGCCGTTGCTGGCGCAGCTCTGCTCGCCGTCGTCGCCTTCATTCCCCTTGCCGCGGGCCTCTACCTCCTGACCACCACCACCTGGACCCTCCTGGAACGCACCCTCCTCCACCGCTGACACCCCCTCGTCCACAGCTGGGTGGCGGGTCAGGTGGTGGGGGGTTGGGTGAGGGTGGTGTAGGCGGTGGCCAGGTGGGCGCCTAGGTGGGCGTTGTTCTTCACCAAGGCGATGTTGGTGTTGAGGCTGGTGCCGTCGGTCAGTTCGACGATGCGGCCTAGCAGGTACGGCGTGGTGTCCTTGCCGGTGATACCGGCTTGGGCCATTTCGGCCAGGGCCTGGTCGATGATGCCGTTGATCTGTTCGGCCGGGATTTCGTCGGCCGCGGGAACGGGATTGGCGATACTGATTCCGCCCGGAATGCCGAGGTCCCATCGCGCGTGCATGATGGCGGCCAGTTCCTCCGGCGAGTCCGCCCGCATGGGGGAGGCGAAGCCGCTCGAGCGGGAGTAGAACGCCGGGAACTCGTCCGTGCCGTAGCTGATCACTGGTACGCCGAGGGTTTCCAGCGTCTCCAGGGTGAGCCCGATGTCGAGAATGCTCTTCACCCCGGCGCTGATCACCGCCACCCCGGTGGACGCCAGCTCGGTGAGGTCGGCGCTGACGTCGAAGGTGGTTGACGCGCCGCGGTGTACGCCGCCGATGCCACCCGTCACGAAGACCCGGATTCCCGCCAGCGCGGCGAGGCGCATCGTACTGGCGACGGTGGTCGCGCCGTGACCACCACGGGCCACGACGTACGCCAGATCGCGCACGCTGGTTTTTGTCACGTCCGGGCTGGTGGCGAGCAGCTCGAGGTCGTCCGGCGACAGGCCGATCCGCGGTTGGCCGTGCAGTACGGCGATGGTGGCGGGCACGACGTCGTACGAACGGATGATGGCCTCGACCTCGAGGGCCATCGCGACGTTGCGGGGATACGGCATGCCGTGGCTGATGATCGTGGACTCGAGGGCCACCACCGGACGGCCTTCGTGCAGGGCCGCGCGGACTTCCTCGGTCAGGATCAGCCGGGGGTGGGGCGTTGTCATAACTGGCTCCGGTTCGAATTGTTCAACAAGTCCTCGATCAACTCCTGCGTCAGATCCGGTCGCACCGTGGCCGTGCTCGCCACCGTCAGGGCCGCCGCGGCATGACCGTAGCGGGCCGCCTCGACCGGATCCGCGCCGAGCAGCAGCGCGTGCGCGAACGCGGCGAGCATCGCGTCCCCGGCGCCGGTAACGTCGCGCACCTCAGCCGGGGCCATGGCCGGCAAAACATGCCCAGCACCCGCAGTGCTCAGCAGGCTGCCGCGTTCGCCGAGCCGGATCCACACATGCTCGACACCACGCGCGTGCAGTACCTCGGCGGCACGGACCAGGTCATCGCGCGAGCCGGCAACAGGCCGACCGATGATCGCCTGAAGCTCTTCCAAGTTCGGCGTCACCGCGAACACGGGCCGCTCCGCACTGAAGAGTCCACCGAGCAACGCGGCCTTCGGCGCGCTGACCGGTTCGACGACAACCGGCACCCCAGCGTCCCGAGCCACATCCAGCGCGTGGTCCAGCACCGGCCCCGGCAAGTTGCCGTCCAAAATCACCAGACTCGCGCCGGCGATCAACGCGTCATCAACGTCAGACGGCGAGAGGCGATCCGTAGCGGTCATGTCGGAGACCGCCACAACGAGCGATCCGTCGGCATCGAGCACCGCCGTATAGGTGCCGGTCGGATACTCGCTTCGACAGACCTGCGAGACCTGTACGCCGGCCGCTTCGGTTTCGGCGAGCAACCGTTCGCCCGCCGCGTCGCCGCCGATCGCGGCGATCAGGTACGTCGCGGTGCCAAGCCGGGCGAGGTTCTCCGCGATGTTCCGGCCGACTCCGCCCGGCGTGGTGGTGGACCGGCCCGGGTTGCTCGTATGGAGCTGGATGGCGGCCAGACCGCGAACCTTGAGGTCGACGTTGGCACCGCCGATGACCACCACCTGGCCCGGCGGGCTGAGGGATTCCCGCTGAGCCGACATGGTGCTGACAAACTAAGCCAGCCTGCCGCCGAAGCAAAATCCCATCGTTAGGCCTCGGGGTTGGTTGCCATGGGCAACGCCACGGTGAACGTCGTACCGCCGCCCGGCGTGTCCGTCACGGTCACCTTGCCCGCGTGGGCCGCAACCAGCGCGGCAACGATCGACAACCCGAGCCCGGAACCACCCGTGGTACGCGTACGAGCCGTATCGGCCCGGTAGAACCGCTCGAACACGCGGTGCTTCTGTTCCGGCGTGAGCCCCGGGCCGGTGTCGCTCACTTCGAGTACGGCGTCACCGTCGCGAGTGCCAACCGAAATCGTGATCGGAGCCGTCTCGGGCGTGTGGTGCAAGGCGTTGCCAACAAGATTGCCGAGCACCTGCCGGAGCCGGGCCTCATCGCCTTCGACCACCGGCGCCTCCGAGCCCGGCAGGATCCGGAAGTCCACCTGCCGTTCGGGCTGCACCGCCTCGGCGTAGTGCACGGCATCACCCGCGATGGTCAGCAGGTCAACCGGCTCGCGCTCCAAGGGCCGTTGCTGGTCGAGCCGCGCGAGCAGCAGTAGATCGTCGACGAGCAGCCCCATGCGCTTGGCCTCGTCCTCGATCCGGCGCATCGTATCGGCGTCGGCCTTGCCACCGCGCTGACGCGTGAGCTCGGCAAAGCCCCGGATCGAGGTCAGCGGCGTACGCAACTCGTGACTCGCGTCCGCCACGAACCGCCGCATCCGATCCTCCGACAACCGCGCCGCCTCCTCCGATCGCCGCGCGGCGTCTTCGGAACGCCGGGCCGCATACTCCGAGGCGGTCCGCATCGCGAAGGCGTTCTCGATCTGACCCAGCATCTGGTTCAAGGCGAGGGACAGCCGGCCGACCTCGGTCCGTGGATCGCGCTCGGGTACTCGCCGGCTCAGATCACCACCCGCGATCGCGACCGCCGTGTGCTCAACGTCTTCCAGCCCTCGCAGGCTCCGCCGCACGACGTACGTCCCGATCCCAGCAAGCACCACCAGCAGAATCACCCCCACCGTGATCTGTACGCCGATCAGCTGGTTGATGGTCTGGTCCATGTCGCTCAGGCTCTGCGCGACATAGACCACGCCCACCGCACGCGTCATCGGTACGACCACGACCCGCCAAGTGTCGCCGCCAATGGTCGCCTTGACATTGAACGGACGCCCTCGGGTCTGTTCGACCTCGGCGAGAGTCATCGTCGGCAGGACGGGTGGTGCCGTCGGCCGACGAAAGCCACGGTCAGGTTGGATCGGGCGCGGACGGCCGGACAGGCTGAACTGGACAAAGAACGGGGTGGGCGGGCTGTTTCCCAGCTGGTTGAGTATCTGGCGGGGAGGTATTGCCGCCATCGACCGTGCGCCTTCGGTCAGCTGCGAGTCGACTCGGTCGAGCAGGTAGCCGCGCATGATGGCCGTCGCGGTAAACCCTGAGCCCACCAAGGCCGCCGCGACCAACACCAGCAGCGCCACCACGATGGTGACGCGCAACGGATATCGATCCGAAAACCTCCGCCGGGTACTCACGTCAGACCCGCGGCGTCCGGAGCACGTACCCGACGCCCCGCACTGTGTGCAGCAGCTTCTGATCGCCGGTATCAACCTTGCGCCGCAGATACGACATGTACGACTCCACCACGCCCGCGTCCCCAGCGAAGTCGTAGTTCCACACCGCCGACAGGATCTGGCTCTTCGACATCACCCGTTCAGCGTTCTCCAGCAAGCACCTCAGCAGCTTGAACTCGGTCAGCGACAACGAGACGGGCTGACCCGCCTTGAACACCTCGTAGCTGTCCTCGTTCAGCTCAAGATCCGCGTACTTCAGCACCGCCGCCTCGGCCGGCGTCTGCTCCCGGTGCCCCGAACGCCGGAGGAGGGCCCGTACGCGGGCGACCAGCTCGTCCAGGCTGAAGGGTTTCGTCACGTAGTCGTCGCCACCGGTCTGCAGGCCGAAGACCTTGTCCTCTACGGCATCACGCGCGGTCAGGAACAACACCGGCACGTGGCGGTCCTCCCCGCGCAAGCGTCGTACGACCTCGAAGCCGTCCAGGCCGGGCATCATCACGTCCAGGACGACCAGATCGGGTTCGACGTCGCGAGCCTTCTTCAGCGCCTCGGTGCCGTTGGTCGCGGTTGAGACCTCGTAGCCGGCAAAACGCAGACTCGCGGACAACAGTTCGACGATGTTGGGTTCGTCGTCGACCACCAGCAGGTGCGGGCTCATACCCCTCAGTCTGAACCCGCCACCCGTGCCCCGGCTGGACGTTTCCTGTGAACCAGCTGTGAGTCGCCGACGCCGGCGACTCACCGGTTCACCGCGTCAGCGCGGGCCGCGCTTGAGGCCCCACTTCTCGCGGGCGCCTTCCCGGACGGTGCCGTCGTTCACGCTGACGGCGGTCGCCTTGTCGCCGTCGACGATGGCCGAGACGACCACCTTGTTGCCGTTCTTCACGTCGGCGATGCCGTCGCGGGCCGCGTTCACCAAGGTGTCCTCGGTCAGCGTGTAGGTGCGGCTGTAGCCGTCCTCGCTCTTGACCGTGATCGACTCGGTGCTGACCGCGGTCACCTCGCCCTGCTGGGTCGCGATGGTCTGGTAGCCGCCGCCCTGCTTCGGTACGACGAACTCGCCGTGCAGGGGCCTGCCCATCCCCAGCATGCCGTGGCGGCCTCCGAAGCCCGGGCGGGCGGGCTTCTCGTCCGCCGGGGCCGACGGCGAGGCGGAGCTCGGGGCCGAAGGTGAGGCGGAGGGGGTGGGATCGGCGTTGCCGAGGTCGCCCGTCGCCCAGGCGACACCACCCACGGCCGTGGTCATCGCCACCGCCGCGACGGTCCCGGCCAGCCGCCAGCGCTTGGTGCCGTTCTTCTCGTACGTCGTCATCTGTGCACAGCCTCCCGTAGGTCGTGCACCGGCCAAGGGGTAGCCCGGTGCCATACCCCGTCCACGGTGCCGTGCCTACCTAAGACCGTCCTGCCGCGAAGCTGGCAAAACCCTGGCAATCCACCCGAGCAGCCGCCACAGGCCGCACCGGACGATCAGAGAAAGAGCACGGCGATCAGCCACGCGGCGGCCGCCAGCGCCGTACCGGCGAACTCGATCAGGATCGACAGCCCGCTGGCCCGTAGCGCGTGCTTGGTCGACTCCCAGGCGGTCGCGTGGCTGCCGAGGCGCTGCCGTTCGGACAGGTAGACGCCGAACGGGAAGCCGACGAACAGTCCGACCACCGGAATCACGAAGAACCCGACGATGCCGAGCAGCGCGCCGATCATCATCGACCGGCGCGGCACGCCGGCCTCGCGGAGCTTGCGCTCGGGCACGATGTACTTGACCACCTGGCTGGCACCGATCAGCACGGTCGCCAGCGCCCACACGGTCCACGCGGTGGCGGTCTGTTCCTCGAAGGCCCAGACACCGATGGCGGCCCAGCTCAGAATCGCGCCGGGCAGGATCGGAATGACGATGCCGAGCATGCCGGCGAAGATCGCGACACCGACCAGGACCAGGGCAAACGTGTTCACCGGCCACACTCTGCCGTAAGCCCAGCTCGCGCGCTCCCCGGCACGCCCTCCTAGTGTGGCCGGTATGACCTACGCGCAGGATCTAGTCGTCACGCTTGCCGCGCCCTGGGTGGTGATGGCGCCTCGCTCGGGACAGCTGACCGGCACTGGGGCCGAAGGTGTGTACGCCGCCGACCGGCGCCTGCTGAGCCGCTGCCTGCTGCTCGTGGACGGCCACGAACCGGTCCCGATCCACCTCGACGAGTACGACGCGAGCACCGTCCAGTACGACGCCGTGCTGCCCGGCCTAGGCGATCCCGGCCACGACCCGACCGTCACGCTGCATCGCCACCGCCACCTCGACAGCGCGAGCCTCACCGAGACGGTCACGGTCACAAACCGCTCCCGCCAGACGATCGAGTACGACCTCACGCTGGACCTCGCCGCCGACCTGGCGAACACCGCGGCGGTCCGAAGCGAGGCTGCCGCAGCGCTTCCCCCGATCACCCCAGAACGTACGGCGAACGGCCTGCGCTGGTCCGGCGACGACGTAACGGCCGAGGTCGTCCTCGCTCCAGAAGCCGCGAGTCTCGACCTCGACGGCAGAGTCACCTGGCCATGCCGAACCGTCGCGGGGGAGTCGACCACCCTCACTCTCAGGTTGACCCTTAGCCGAGCGGAGCCGGCGCAAGGCTTCCGGATCGCGCCGCCGACGGTGCGTACGTCGTACGACCAGGTGACGGTGGACTGTGATGACTCGCGGGTGGTGCGCTGGTTCGACCGGTCGCTGGAGGACGTGCGCGGGTTGATGCTCGCGGAGGGGGAGGACCGCTACCTCGGCGCCGGGCCGCCTTGGTACCTGACGTTGTTCGGGCGGGACTCGCTGATCTCGTCAGGCATGCTCGTCGGCGTCGATCCCGGGCTCACTGCCGGAACGTTGCGCGCGCTGGCCCGGCACCAGGGAACCGAACACGACGAGGGCGCGGCCGAACAGCCGGGCAAGATCCCGCACGAGCTGCGCGAGGCCGTCGCGGATCACGGCGGTGGTCTCGTGCTGCCGCCCGCGTACTACGGCACGCATGACGCGACTCCCTTGTGGATCACCACGCTGCACAAAGCCTGGCGATGGGGAATGCCGAGCGCGGAGGTGGCGGCCCTGCTGCCCGCGGTGGAGCAGGCGCTGACGTGGATTCGGGACGGGGCCGATCCCGATCGCGACGGCTTTCTGGAATACCTCGATACGTCCGGCCACGGCCTTGCGAACCAGGGCTGGAAGGATTCGGTCGACGCCGTGCAATGGCCCGACGGGACATTCGCCAAGGCCCCGATCGCGTTGTCCGAAGTACAGGCCTATGCCTATGCGGCAGCCATCGCCGGGGCGGACCTGCTGACGGCGTACGGGCGCTCCGGCGACGAGTGGCGGACCTGGGCGGACGCGATGAAGACGCGCTTCCGCGAGGCCTTCTGGGTCGACGGCTATCCCGCGATCGCGCTGGACGCCGCCAAGCGGCCAGTCGCGGGTCCGGCCTCCAACATGGGCCATCTGCTCGGTACGGGCCTGCTGGATCCCGACGAGGAGGCCATCGTGGCCGCCCGTCTCGGGACCCCTGAGCTGGACAGCGGCTTCGGTTTACGCACGCTGGCGACGACCGCCACCCGATTCAACCCGCTCGGCTACCACACGGGCAGCGTCTGGCCCCACGACACCGCTATCGCCGTCGCCGGCCTGTACGCCGCGGGTCAGGCCGACATCGCCGGTTCCTTCGTCTCAGGGCTCACCAGGGCCGCTGAGGCCTTCGGCTACCGCCTGCCCGAGCTGTACGACGGTAGTGGTGGTGGGGGAACACCCGCGCCGTACCCGCTGGCGTGCCGTCCGCAGGCGTGGGCCGCGGCTTCAGTGGTCGCGGTCCTGGTGGCGGCGCTCGGAATCGAGCCGGACGTGCCGAACGGGGTGCTGCGGATCGCGCCGGCTGATCCGTTCCCCTGGCGGCGGTTCGAGCTGCGCGGCCTGCGGGTGGGAAACGGGGTGCTGTCGGTTCGCGTCGAGAGCGGCGAGCTGACCGTGCTGAGTGCCCCCGGCAACCTCGAGCCCACAACTAGAGATGGCGGTCACCGAAAGGGTGACCGCCATCGAGATGACGTCTCTGGGTAGGGTCGCGCCTGAACTCCGGCGCGTTGTCCGGGGCCCCGGCTACCGGTCGTCCTCCGCGGCGGCCGCCGCTTCGGCTTCAGCCTTCTTGGCTTCGAGCCGGCCGGTCTCGTCGTGGATCGTGATGGCGATGTTGCGCAGCTTCTCCGCGTGCTCCCGGCTGTGGTGGGCGCAGAAGAGCAGCTCCCCACCGCTGGTCAGGGTGACACGAACGTAGGCCTGCGCGCCGCAGCGGTCACAACGGTCCGCAGCCGACAGGGTCGAACTCGGGGCGAGTGCTGTAGTCACTTTGAGGCCTCATCTCATCTAGTTCCGTACTCACCAGATAGCAACATCCTCACATGCGGATCACTTCCCGGTAGGGCCAGCGTGTCCGAATGTGAGACGAACCACCTGTTCCCATATGACGCATATTGACGGTGATTCGTTTCTGCAGCGGGCGTTTTGTTGTTTCCGGCGGGTGTCGGGCGTGTCATTTCTCACTGTGCGGCATGAAAGCGCTACCGCGTGTCGACGTTCGGAGTGTCGCGATCTTGTCCGGATCGATATCAAGAAATTCGGAGCCGATCGCCTTTTGGATGTTTCGTCAGGCAGTTGTCAAGGAACGCAAAACAGCCGGTGACCGGGTGGCCACGGGCAGCGACATCAACTATGCCGTCGCCTGCCAAATATTCTCGCAGCCCGGACGCTATGCCGGGTGCCCGACATACGTAGCAGTTCACGTACTCTTCCGGTTCCGATCAAGCCGCTGGGCGAATCGTGGCCCCGCCGACCTGCCTGGACCCGCCGCCTGGACCAGGCGCCACCGCCGCACGGCGTGCTGTCACGGCGTTGTCGGTGCGGCCGCATAGGGTAGGACCCGAGCATCACCTGAACCAGTGAAGGAGCCTTGTGGCCGCCCCGACGCCTCGCAGTACCGAGCTCGACCCGACGTACAACGCACGCCATCTGCTCGTGCTGGAAGGCCTGGAGGCGGTTCGTAAACGCCCGGGTATGTACATCGGGTCGACCGACAGCCGCGGCCTGATGCACTGCCTGTGGGAGATCATCGACAACGCCGTCGACGAGGCCTTGGCCGGCCACGGCGACCGCATCGACGTGGTCCTGCACAAGGACGGCTCGGTCGAGGTCCGGGACAAGGCCCGCGGTATCCCGGTGGATATCGAGCCGAAGACCAAGATGAGCGGTGTCGAGGTCGTCTTCACCAAGCTGCACGCCGGCGGCAAGTTCGGCGGCGGGTCGTACAACGCCTCCGGTGGTCTGCACGGCGTCGGCGCCTCGGTGGTGAACGCGCTGTCCGCGCGGCTGGATGTGGAGGTCGACCGTGGCGGTGTGACCTGGACCACGTCGTTCCGCCGGGGCGTGCCGGGCGAGTTCGACGCCGAGGGCGCGTCCGCGAGCTTCACGCCCGCGACGGGTCTGCGCAAGAAGGGCCGCGCCAAGAAGGGTGTCACCGGCACCCGGGTGCGCTACTGGGCCGACCGCCAGATCTTCACCAAGGACGCCGCCTTCAACTACGACGAGCTGGTCACCCGGGCGCGGCAGACGTCGTTCCTGGTGCCGGGCCTCGAACTGGTGATCCGCGACGAGCGCACCGACGAGGTGACCGAGGAGTCGTTCAAGCACGACGGCGGTATCAGCGAGTTCTGCGAGTTCCTCGCCACCGACCAGCAGGTCACCGATGTCATCCGGCTGACCGGAACCGGCCACTTCACCGAGACCGTGCCGATGCTCGACGACGCCGGTCACATGACGCCGACCGATGTCGAGCGTGACCTCGACGTCGACATCGCGGTGCGCTGGGGTGACGGCTACGAGACCGAGATGCGCTCGTTCGTGAACATCGTCGCCACCCCCAAGGGCGGCACCCATGTGAACGGGTTCGAGCGGTCCCTGACCAAGACGCTGTCGAAGGCGCTGGAGGGCACCCGGCTGATCAAGGCCGGGGAGGAGATCGTCAAGGACGATGCCCTGGAAGGTATGACTGCGGTGGTCACCGTCCGGCTGCGCGAGCCGCAGTTCGACGGCCAGACCAAGGAAGTCCTGGGCACGCCGGCCGCCTCGCGCATCGTCGCCAAGGTGGTCGAGAGCGAGCTCACCGAGTTCCTCACCTCCACCAAGAAGAACGAGAAGCCGCAGGCCCGCGCGCTGCTGGAGAAGGTCGTCTCCGCCGCCCGGACCCGGATGGCCGCCCGCCAGCATCGCGAACTGCAGCGCCGAAAGACCGCGCTGGAGTCCTCGGCGCTGCCCGCGAAGCTGGCCGACTGCCGCAGCAACGACGTGGACCGCAGCGAACTGTTCATCGTCGAGGGTGACAGCGCCCTCGGTACGGCGAAGCTCGCGCGCAGCTCCGAGTTCCAGGCGCTGCTGCCGATCCGCGGCAAGATCCTGAACGTGCAGAAGGCCTCGGTCGGCGACATGCTGAAGAACGCCGAGTGCGCCTCGATCATCCAGGTGGTCGGTGCCGGCTCTGGCCGATCCTTCGACATCGAGCAGGCCCGCTACGGCAAGATCATCTTCATGGCCGACGCCGACTCCGACGGCGCGCACATTCGCTGCCTGCTGGCCACGCTCTTCTTCCGGTACATGCGGCCTCTGGTCGATGCCGGCCGGGTCTACACCGCCGTGCCGCCGTTGCACCGGTTCGAGCTGACGAACCCGAAAAAGGGCCAGGACAAGTACATCTACACCTACAGCGACGCCGAGTATCAGCGGAAGTCCGCCGAGCTGATGAAAAAGGGCGTCAAGTGGAAAGAGCCCCCGCAGCGCTACAAGGGTCTCGGTGAGATGGACGCCGACCAGCTCGCGGAGACCACGATGGACCCGCGGCACCGGACCCTGCGCCGCATCACCGTGGACGACGGCGAGGCCGCCGCGGGCGTGTTCGACCTGCTGATGGGCAACGACGTCGCGCCGCGCAAGGAGTTCATCGTGCAGGGCGCGTATGACCTCGACGAAAGCCGTATCGACGCCTGATGCGGGTGGACCTCGACATCGCCGGTGGTCACGCGGCCGGGCTCGTGGACAGCGGAGCCGCCGCGGTCGACGTACGGCCCGATCACGTGGTCCGCGACGTGCTGAAGGCGTTCGAGTTCATCCGCGCGAGCTGACTCGCGGGACACGCGGCTTTGCTGGACCCCGCGGGTGCTTGGGTGCAGGGTGTTAGCCAACCGCCACCACAGACCACTAGGGGCGAGGATGACCAGGAGTTACGTACCGCCGGGCGGTCGCGTGCTGACGCCGTACCTGTGCTGTCGCAATGCCGGCGCCGCGATCGAGTGGTACGTCGACGTGTTCGGCGCGCGGTTGACCTACGAGCCGTACGTTGATGCCGACGGCCGGATCGGGCATGCGGAGATCGACATCGACGGCGCCGGTCTGATGCTGTCCGACGGTTATCCCGAGGTCGGGGTGACCGAGCCGTCGCCCGACCACCTCCCGACGTACTCGCTGTATCTGCATGTGCCGGACGTGGACGCCACGGTTCAGTTGGCCGTCGAAGGCGGTGCGATCGTGCAGCGCGAGGCGGAGGACGCGTTTCACGGCGCCCGGGTGGCGACGATCATCGACCCGTTCGGCATTCGCTGGACGCTGGCGAAGCACCTGTACACGGTCAGCGAGGAGACCTTCGACGCCGCCCGCAAGGGATTCGCGGGCGGCGAAGACACCCTCAACTGAGCGAAGGTCTACGGCAAGGTGGTGAGCGCCGTGCGCAGGATGGCGTGTGAGCCCGCGACGATGGCGTCCCGGTTCGCTTCGTAACTGGGATCGGTGATCTCGCTGGTATTGCCCGCGCCGAACTGCAGCACCGGCACGTGCAGGTGTCCCGCCGGCATGGCGGGATGCAGCAGATCCCGCTGCAAGGTATTGCGATAGGCCACCTCGTTCGACAGGTAGCCACCACCCGCGCCCTCAGACGCGATCGACCCCGGCGTCGGACCATCGGGGCGCCGTACGGGCGTGGTCTGGCCCGCGGGAATCTCCAGCACCGAGGTGTTCACCCGGGTGCGGAACGGCGGTACGGCGGTTGCCGCCATCTCGGTCATCGGCAGACTGCTGGTCAACCACTCGGGACCCGGCGGCATACCCGGCGCGACCACCGGCGCGGCGACGGTGCCACCGCCCCAGAGGTTGTTGTTGTCACCGATCGAGACAACCGATCGGCGGCGACCGTTGAACACCTCGAGGTCGAACAGCCCGACCCGGCCCTGGCTCACGGTCATCACCAGCTCGGCGCGTTGCGGCCCTGGCCGGTAGTGCGGCGCAAGGGCGTGCTCGACCATGCCCTCGTCGAAGTCGGTGTACCTGACGGGGAAGACGACGGTCTGGATCTGCACGGTTTCGCCGTTGACGCGCCAGCGCGTGCCATCCAGCGAGAGTGCGTTCGCTCCGGAGGGATTGCCGATCCGGATGTCCGCGTCGAGTGTGAACGGATCGAACCCCGTCACCAGCACCCGTCGTACGCCGTGGTCGAACCGGGTCGAGGTGATACCCCGCGAGGCGTACTCCAGGGTGCGGATCAGCTCGGCCCGTTCGGCGGCCTGCAGTGGTTTGCGCGGTTGCCATTGGCGAAGCGCCTTCGCCATCGAGATGCGGGCCCAGTACAGCCCGCGGTCATCGGTCGACGGGAGGTCGGGGGTCTGCTGCGTGCGCTGGGCGCGCCGGATCGCGGTGGTCCAGAGCGCGTCGCCCTGGGCCCGGACCACGGCGAGGGCCGGGCGGTACCCGGGCAGTGCGCACAGGATCCGGGTGAACCGCTCGACGTCGTCGTCGAAGCCGCTTCGTTCGAGGATCTGCGGAGGTACGGGCTGGCCGCCGGGGGAGGCGTTGTCGAGTCGCTGCTCCTCAACGGTTCCAGGCACGGACGTGTCGTAACAGGTCCGGTTGACGGCGGTTTGTTCCTGCGTGGCAGCGATCGGCATCGGGGCCGCCACGGCCGGGGTCAGGGTGGCGGCGAGGGAGAACGCCGTCGTCGCGCAAAGAATCGGCAATAGCCGACGGCGGCTTGGACTGAAGCAACTCGGGCGGTGAGTCATAGCCGTTTTTCTACCAGAAGACGACTGGTCTGGTGAGGTGGCGAGGTCCTGTTTCAGCGGTTTCGGACCTGTGCTGCACTAGATCGCCGGCCCGGACAAGCGGTGATATCCCGGGCGACCCCCGGGCGGCGCAGTATTCGCGGCACTACCCTCCGTCATGGCGCGGTATACTGCATACATTAGGGCACTTGAGGGGTGTCCTGGAGAGCAAGGACCACAACGATGGAAGAACCGAATACCGGATCACGGCGCAACTTCCTGCGCTGGAGTGCGGGTGCGGCGGTCGGCGCCGGCCTGCTCGGCACCACGCTTGCGGCCGCCGCCCACGGCCATGCCGGCGAGAAATCGGCCCACGGACCTACCGCCCAGGGGTCCGTGCCCGCCGCTGAACCAGCAGAGATGACCAGCGCTGCCGCCCTGCAGTTGCTTGTCGAAGGCAACCGTCGCTACGCCGAGTTCCACTCGACCGATCTGAACGAGACGCCCGCCCGGCGGACCGAGGTGGTGGGCGGACAGCACCCGTTCGCGACGATCTTCAGTTGCGTCGACTCGCGGGTTTCGCCCGAGCTGGTCTTCGACCGCGGCCTGGGCGACCTGGTCGTCGTGCGCAGTGCGGGCGAGGTGCCCGATCACGCCGTCACCGGCAGCCTCGAGTTCGGTGTCGAGGAACTGCACACTCCGGTGATGCTGGTGCTCGGCCACCAGAAGTGCGGCGCGCTCGCCGCCACGATCGAGGCCGTCAAGAACGGCGATGAGTACGAGAACCCCAAGGGCGATGTCGACTACCTGGTCCGTTCACTGGCCCCGGTGGTGAAGTCGGTTCGGCACAAGCCGGGCGATCTGCTCACCAACGCGGTCAAGGCCAACGTTCGCTACCAGTTGACCCGGTTGCGTCGTTCGCCGCTGCTCGGTCCGGCCGAGCGCGAGGGCAAGGTCATGCTGGTCGGCGGCTACTACAGCCTCGAAACCGGATTGGTCGAGATCCTGCACCGCTGATTACGGCATCCGGGGAGCCCCGCCGTGCAGGGCTCCCCGGATGTTCAGGCCAGTTGCTTGAGCAGGCCGGTGTCCACGTCGTAGAGGAACCCGCCGACCAGTACGTCCGAGCCGATCAGCGGGTGGTCCCGAACGGCCGCCACATCGCGATGCAGCGCCTCGGTCTGGTCCGGGATCACGTTCAGCGGCAGGTATCCGGCCGGCTGGCCCGCGGCGTTGGCCACCTTCGCGCGCAGCTCGTCCTCGCTCATCGCGGCCATCGCGCACCGGGTGTGCGGAACCACCAGGATGCGCCGTACACCGAGCAGCTGCACGCCGAGCACCAGCCCGGTCATGGTCAGCTCCGTGACCCGGCCACCCGCGCTGCGCAGCACCTTCGCGTCACCGGGCTTGAGGCCGAGCAACTCGAGCGGCGGAATCCGCGAGTCCATACACGTCACCACGCCCACACCGGCGTGGGCGATGCCGTCGAACCCGCTGTAGTGGAAGTCGTTCGCGTATTCGGCGTTCGCGGCGAGCAGATCCTCGAAACCGGGGACCGGCTCGCTGGATCGGGGTGAGTCGCTGGCTGGTGTGCTCATCACAGGTCCTTCTCTGCTACTAGTTCGACCCGGCCCGCACGCAGGATCGACATGTTGAACGGTTCCTTCCCGCACGACTCCGGGCGGGGCGGATCGGCCGGTTCGGTGCTCACGGCAACAGTCCAGGCGCGGCCGTCCTGATGCCGGACGGCCACTGACTCAGGATCGGCATCGACCACGGTCAGTACGTCCAGTCTGGCCTCGCCAATGGCGCGGCGTACAGCGATCTCGGCGGTTTGTCCGCGCTTCGACCAGCAGCCACGGCCACGGAGGCTCTCGATCACGGTCTCGCCGCGGGTGGCGGCGGCGTACATCTCCAGGGCCGACTCGACCGTGAGCTGCCCGTGGCTGCTGCCCTCGGGCAGGATCGTCGCGGTCGGCGCGAACCGGTGCCCGCCGAGGTGGTTCGACTCCCACACCCGGCCGGGCGCCGCCGCGGCCAGGGCCTGCGCGATCGGCCGGCCGAGAATGGCGCAGCACTCGTCGCGTTTGCCGTTGGTGCAGACCAGCACGATCGGGCCTTCGACCGGTGCGAGCGACGGTACGGCCGCGGTGATCGCGGCGGCGTCACCGCGCGCGAGGGCCTCCAGGTCGATGGCCAGTAGTTCTTCGGGTGCGCCGATCCGGCCGCCGAGCAGGATGGTCCGGCCCGGCACGGTGCACGCGGCGAAGACCTGGCGGCTGCCGGCCGGAAGGTCCTCGGCAGGCAGATCCGCGTGCCGGCCGGGCGTACGGATCAGGCCGAACCGTACGTCGGCCTTCTTCGCGTCGTTGTCGATCCGCGCGCCGAGTACCGGGTCGAAGTGACTCTGCGTAGGCGCCTTCGCGCCCCAGGGCCCGGGTTGCTCCACGACCAGCCAGCCGGTGGCGACGACGGCCGTACCGGCGATCGGTTCCTCCAGTTCCCGGCACCAGGTCGAGCAGAGGCCCGGCCTGTTCAATCCGCTCACAGGCCTCACGGTACGCGAGCCGACGGGATGTCCCCATGATCGGAATCACCTACTGGACGCCTGCCGAGCAGCAACAGCCCCAGTACGGCGGCGGCGAACGCGCAGACGGCCGCCCCGGCGAAGATCGCGCTCGACTGGGCTATCGCGGCGTCACGCAGCGCATCCACGTACTCCCGGCAGATCCCGGCGCCGCCGGTACAGACCTGCTCAGGCGGCGGTACGTCGTCCGCGAGCGCGTAGTACCGGCGAAGGCCGATCGCGGTGAGCGCGGAGATCCCGACGAGCATGCCGATCATCCGGGCCACCACCACCAACGCGCTCACCAGGCCATGCGTATCCGCCCGGGTCGCCGCGAGAATCGCCGAGTTCACCGGCGAGATCGCCAGGCCGAACCCGAAACCGCACAAGGCCAGCACCACGGTGGCCGCGATCCCGTCGAGGGCGTCGCGATCCCACCGAGCCATCAGCACGAACATCGCGCCGGTCAACGCCAGCCCGCCGAAGGTGATCGGAGCCAGCCCAACCCGCCGGGTCAACCAGCCACCGGCAACGGCGCCAAGGGGGAGTGCCACCAGGAAACGCAGCAGCACCAGCGCCGCCGCGAGCTGCCCGCCGCCTTGTGTCGTACGGGCGAACACAGGAACGTCCACCAGCGCCGCGATCAAGGCCGCACCAACAAGAAAGCTCACCGCGAGCGAGCCCCAGGCAGCCCGCGGTGCGAGGAGCCCGGGCGGCACGATGGCCTGCGGCGTACGACGTTGCCACCACCAGAACGCGAGCGCGAACACCAACGCGGCCAGCAGTAACCACGGCCCGGCGGGCGACATCAACTCCCGTTCGGGATCGGCCGTCGCGAACGCGAGCACCACCCCGGCCAACGCCAACGCCAGCAACAACGCGCCGGGAAGATCCACCTGCCGCAGTACGTCGCGCGCTCCCGCGCGTCCACGCCAGGACGCGGCGACGGCCCATCCGGCGGCAAGCGCCAGCGTCACCAGGCCGATCGGCGTCGCCAGCCGCGATTCGGAACCAGCGAACGGCACAAACGGCAGTCCAAGCGTCACGTCGGTCGCAAGACGGACCGGCGCGATCAACGTCAACGCCAGCGAGATACCCGCGAGCACGCCCAGGACCACCGCAAGCGGATTGCGCAGGCGCTCCCGAAAGCCCCGCAGGAACAGGGCAAGGACAAGTGCGACGCCGAGGTTGAGCCAGAAGATGGCTCGCCAATCCGACACCGCGAGCACGGCCGCGCCGAGCAAGGGGCCGAGCACGGAACCGAGCTCCTGCACGGCTCCAACCACACCAAGTGGCAGGCCGCGTTTGTTGGCAGGCCAGAGATCCGCTACCAGCGCGAGCGTGGCCGGGACCAGCCCGCCACCGCCGACGCCTTGCAGGAACCGGCCGGTCACCACCAGCGGTAGATCGTACGCCGCGGCGGTGATGAGCGAGCCGACCGCGAACAACAGCAGGGCCGCCACCAGTACCGGCGTACGGCCGACGACATCGGCGATGCGGCCGATCAGCGGCAGGACCGCGATGTAGCCGAGCAGGAAACCCGAGATGATCGGCGCGGCCCGTTGCAACTGGTCCGCGGACAGCCCGACGCCGGTCATCATGTCCGGCAGAGCCAGCACCACCACGTAGGTGTCGGCGGCGGCGAACGCCACCGACACCGCCGCGAGGGCGAGTTTGGCGCGTGGGGTCACGGCTTGACGATCTCGACCTGCTCGCCGTACTTGTCCAGGGTCACGTCGTAGGCGCTGGTCGCGTCACCGTAGAACGGCCCGGTGATCGTTGCCTTCACCAACTGCTTGCTGGACTTGTCGATGGTGAAGGTGCTCGGGAACTCCTTGTCCTCCGCGGCACCCGGGAAGATGCCCGCCAGGGACTTGCCCTGGATCGCGCCCGTCACCTCGGTGAGCACCTTGGCGCCGTCGCGGACCTCGCCCTTGACGACCGGGTCCTTCACCGTGGCCAGGGCGTTGGTGAGGCCCTTCTCCGGGTTCAGCAGGATGGCCGGATCGGGCGCCCCCAGACCGGCCAGCTGCTCGGGCGAGAAGTCCAGGTACTTCGGGCTGAACGACGGCTTCACGTAGGTCTTGCCGCCGACGGAGACCACGTCCGCGTCGATGGTGGAACCAGCCGTGCGAACCGTCAGCTTGCCCTTGAAGGCGGGAGCGTGCGTCGCGACGCCGTCACCCTTGGCCAGCGCCTGCGCGCTGTCCGGCAGGTCCCGCCCGGCGATGACGAAGTGCACGCTGGCCGCTTCGTCGATCGTCTTCTTGGCGTCGGCCAGCAACGCGGCCGCGTCCTCCTTGGACCCGCCGTCACCGCCGGACTTCTTGTCGTCGGTACAACCGGTCAGCGCCAGCATCGTTACCGCGGCCAGCGCGAGGATCTTCTTCATGACCTCAGCCTGCCAGGTCCGCGGCACAAGCCGCGATGGGCTGGGACGACGGCACGCCGGAACCATCGCGACGACCGTCCGCCTCGGGCAGTTCCACCGGCTGGCCGCCGGATCCGCTCGCGTGCAGCGGCGCGGGGCCGGCGTACGCCAGGGTGAGGCCGTCCTCGCCCTTGAGGAACCGGTGGCAGCGCACGCCGCCGGTGCCACGGCCCTTGGCGGGATACTCGCTGAACGGGGTCACCTTCACCGCGCCCACCTCGGTCCCAGGCAGGGCCGAGGACGACCCTGAGATCGTGAGCACGTGGCT
This sequence comes from Kribbella deserti, assembly GCF_042434725.1. NCBI lineage: Bacteria > Bacillati > Actinomycetota > Actinomycetes > Propionibacteriales > Kribbellaceae > Kribbella > Kribbella deserti. Next base: position 621,010 of record NZ_JBHLTC010000018.1, read on the forward strand.
TTCCCGGTTGGCGTCGAAGGCACCGAAGAAGACCACCTTCTGCTTGGCGGCAAGCCGGATCCCGGCCATGCCTCCCGCCGTACGACCCTGGGGGCGGACGAGGGAGGCGTTGAAGTGCAGGAGTTGCGCGTCGGAGCTGATGAAGCACAGCTCCTCGTCGCCCGTGGACAGCTCGACCGCGCCGACCACCTCGTCACCGTCGGCCAGCCGCACGATCTCCCAGGAGTCGCGGTTGCTGAGGTGATCCGGTACGACCCGCTTGACGACGCCCTGCGCCGTACCAAGGGCGATGCCGACGGAGTCCGGATCCAGGCTGGTTAGCGCGAGGGCCCGTTCGCCTGGTTCCAGCGAGACGAACTCGGCGACCGGCGCACCACCTTGCAGGTTCGGCGCGGAGGCGGTTGTCGGCACGGCCGGAAGGTCCAGCGAGTCGAGCCGGATCAACCGGCCCGCGCTGGTGACCAGGCCGTACTGCCCGCGGGCGCTGCTGCGGATGCGGGACACGATCGCGTCGTGCTTGGCCCGGGACTCGACCGGACCGAACGGCTCGACACCGTTGGTCCGGGCCAGCAGGCCGGTCGAGCTGAGCAGGATGAAGCACGGGTCGTCGCTGACCTCGAGCGGAACGGCCGCGGTCTTGGTCGCGCCGGACGACTCCAGCAGCACGGTACGACGCGGGGTGCCGTAGATCTTCGCCATCTCCGCGAGCTCCTCGGACACGACCTTGCGCAGCAGCGTCTCGTCCTCGAGGATCGCGGTCAGCTTCTCGATCTCGCGCTCCAGCTCGGCCTTCTCGGTCTCCAGCTCGAGCTTGGAGAACTTGGTCAGGCGCCGCAGCGGCATGTCCAGGATGTAGTTGGTCTGGACCTCGGTCAGGTCGTAGATGTCCATCAACCGGGTCCGCGCCGCGGCCGCGTCGTCGCTGGACCGGATGATCTGGATGACCTCGTCGATGTCGAGGATCGCGATCAGCAGGCCGTCCACGATGTGCAGGCGGTCCTGCGCCTTCTTGCGGCGGTACTCGCTGCGGCGCCGGGTGACGTCGAACCGGTGCTCGAGGTAGACGTTCAGCAGCTCACGCAGGCCGAGCGTGCGCGGCTGACCGTCGACCAGGCAGACCGCGTTGATCGAGAACGAGTCCTCCAGCGGCGTGAGCTTGTAGAGCTGCTCCAGCAGCGCCTCGGGGTGGAACCCGTTCTTCACCTCGATCACCAGCTGGGTGCCGTGGCTGCGGTCGGTCAGGTCCTTGATGTCGGCGATGCCCTGCAGCTTCTTCGCCTGCACCAGGGTCTTGATCTTCTCGATCACCTTCTCCGGACCGACCGTGTACGGCAGTTCGGTGACGACGATGCCCTTGCGGCGCGGGGTGACGTTCTCGATCCGCGCGGTGGAGCGCATCTTGAACGAGCCACGGCCGTTCTCGTACGCGTCGCGAATACCTTCCAGCCCGACGATCTTGCCGCCGGTGGGCAGATCCGGCCCGGGAATGAACCGCATCAGGTCGTCGAGATCGGCGTTCGGGTGCTTGATCAGGTGCCGCAGCGCCTGGATCACCTCGACCAGGTTGTGCGGCGCCATGTTCGTCGCCATACCCACGGCGATACCGGCGGCACCGTTGACCAGCAGGTTCGGGAAGGCGGCCGGCAGTACGGCGGGCTCTTCCTCCCGGCCGTCGTAGTTCGGCTTGAAGTCGACAACGTCCTCGTCCAGGCCGTTCGTCATCGCCATCGCGGCCGGTGCCATCCGGCACTCCGTGTACCGCATGGCGGCGGGGCCGTCGTCGAGCGAACCGAAGTTCCCGTGGCCGTCGATCAGCGGCACGCGCATCGACCACGGCTGGGCCGTACGGACCAGGGCGTCGTAGATCGCGCCATCACCGTGCGGGTGGTACTTACCCATCACTTCACCGACGACGCGGGCCGACTTCACATGGCCGCGATCCGGCCGGATACCGTTCTCCGCCATCGAGAACAGGATCCGGCGCTGAACCGGCTTCAACCCGTCCCGGGCATCCGGAAGTGCCCGGGAGTAGATCACCGAGTACGCGTACTCCAGAAAACTGGTACGCATCTCGTCGGAGACGTCGACGTCGAGAATGCGCTCCTCGAAGTCCTCGGGTTCGACAGTGTTACTGCTACGACGTGCCATGCGGGTCGACGCACTCCCTTGGTGACAGCTCTATCTCGGCGGAGGCCGGTCCGGTCTAGCTGTGGTCCGGTCTAACTGGTGGTCCGGTCGGACGGTGGTTCGGTCTAACAATGGTCCGGGTCTGACGTGGTCAAACCCTGGTCCCGGCTGGGCTCATTGTCCCGCCCGGAGCGGCCCAAGCCCAGCAGCGACCCGGCCCAACCCCCGACTTTGGCGCCCACCCTACGACCCCACTCCGACATTCCCCGCCACCCCGCACTCACCACACCCGCGCCCGCCGCCGTACGTCCCGCCCCGAGTGGTCGCAATCGTCGATGCCCTCGCCTCTGGTGCCTCGGAGACGAGCGAAATAGCAGGTCCGGCCGTACCCGTCACATCGGCTCAGCTTGGGCGGCGGGTGGGGCGGAGGAGGGGGAGGGTGGGGGCCAGGGCGGCGGTGGTGGTCAGGACGAGGCAGGTGGTGGCGATGGTGAGGAGGAGGGGCCAGTCGATGGTGAGGGGTACGGCGGTGAGGCCGTGGGTCATCGCTCGCCTGAGCAACAGCCCGACGGTGACGGTGATCGCCGTGCCGAGGGAGAGTGCGACGGCGCCGACCAGGCTTGACTCCCACAACACCATCCGGCGCAGCTGAGCAGCGGTGGTTCCGAGCAGACGCGCCGAGGCGAACTCCTGCTTGCGCTGCAGGCTCGCCATCAACAACGTGTTGACAATCGCGATCGCGCTGTAGAGCGCAGCAGGCCCGAGCAGCAGAACCAACCCGAACTGGTTACCCTCGCGAATCGCGTCGCTCTGCCGCTGCTCCCACTCCGTCGCCGCGACCGCCTCGACACCACGAGCGCGCAAGGCCCCGAGCAGTACGTCGTACGGCGTCCCGGCCTCGGGTACGACGAACCACTCCGCCGGTGGTTCCGCCCCATGCGCGGCGGCCAGGGTCATCGGGATCAGCATCTCCGCGTTGAGTTCGGGCGCGTTCGGCAGGATCGCGACGACTCGCAGGCTGGCGGTCTTGCCATCCGCGAAGGCCACCTTCATCGTGCTGCCCAGTTTGTAGTTGTCGAACGACGAGAGGTCCTTCGCGATCGCCACGGTGTTGCCCTTGAGATTCGCCAGCGATCCGGCGATCGGCGCGAGTTGCCGGGCCTGTACGGCCGCCGCCGGGTCGATCCCGGTGGCCTCCTCGAGGTACGCGTCGCCGCGATCGGTCCGGACGATCGGCAGGTTCCTGCTGCCATCGACCGCGGCGACTCCCGGCGTACCGGCGATGCGGTCGGCGTTGCCGGTGACAACGATCGGCGCGCGCAGGGTGTCGCGGATGACCACGGACGACGCGTCGGCGGCGAAGCCGAGCGTGAGCACCATCGAGCCCGCGATGGCCGAGATCGCCAGGATCGGCGCGGCCAGGGAGGCGCTGCGGCGCGGCGCGGCCAGTACGTTCGCGCGGGCCAGCCGGCCGGAGATCCGGGTGAGTGCGACGAGCGGTACCGCCCAGACGCGGCCGATCCACGGCACCACCAGCGGCGCGAACGCCATGAACGCGACCACCAGCACCATCGGCGAGAACATCGCCAGCGGGATGACGGCTTCGCCCGTACCAGGCCGGATCAGGACGAGCATCGTGACGGCCCCCGCGAGGAACATCAGCCCCACCACGATCCGGAACACCCCGGCCCGAGGTGGTTCCAGGTCCGCCTCGCGCAGCGCGTCGATCGCGGCCACCCGGCCGGCCCGGCGCGCGGCGGAACGGGCGCCGAGCATCGCGACGATGAGGCCCGCGCCGACCGCGATGGCCAGCGGCAGCCACGGACCGGCCGGGTGGAGCCGTACTGGCGCGAGTTCGGTGTAGGACGCCTTCGCCAGCAGCGCGGGCGTGCCGAGCGCGGCGGCGACGGCCCCGGTCAGCGAGGCGGCGAGCGCGACCACGAAGGCCTCACCGAGGATCATCCACCGGGTCTGTCGCGGGGTGGCGCCGATGAGCCGGAGCAAGCCGAGTTCGCGGCGACGCGAGGCCACGGCGAAGGCGAACGTGCTCGCGACCACGAAGATCGTGATGAACCCGCTCAACATGCCGACGATGCCGAGCACGGTCTGCAGGCCAGACACATCCGCGGTGCCCGTGGATACCCGGATCCACCGGGCGGGCATGTCTCCACCGGTCACGTGCACGCGGATCGTCTCGCCCGGCGGCGCCTGGTACGCCAGCGTGGCGGCGGTCGTGGTCGCGGCGAGGCCGAGCATCAGGACGCCGACGGCCAAGGCCACGAACGACCCGGCGTAGAGCGAACGCCCGTGCCGTACGGTCTGGCGGCTGAGGTGGAACATCAGCGCTCCAGCTCACTCATCGCGGCGGCGATCTGCTGAGCGGTGCCGTGGTCCAGCGAACCCGCGACCAGCCCGTCCGACAGGAACAGCACCCGCGAGGCGTACGCCGCTGCCACTGGATCGTGCGTCACCATCACCACGGTCTGCCCGGCCGAATCCGTTGCCGCCCGCAACAATTCGAGTACCTGCCGGCTGGTTCCGCGGTCGAGGGCGCCGGTCGGCTCGTCCGCGAACAGCACGGCCGGCTGCGCGATCAAGGCCCGGGCGATCGCGACGCGTTGCTGCTGGCCGCCGGACAGTTCGGCCGGGCGCCGCTTGGCCTTGCCGTCGAGTCCGACCCGCGCCAGTACGTCGTACACCTGGCTCTTCGTGGGCTTGGTGCCGGTCAACCGGAGCGGGAGCGCGACGTTGTCGTACACGGTCAGCGCGGGCAGCAGGTTGTACGCCTGGAAGATGAAGCCCATCGCCCGGCGGCGCAGCATCGTCAGCTCGGTCTCGTCCAGGATGGTCAGCTCCGTGCCCGCGAGCAGCACCGAGCCCGAGGTCGGCCGGTCGAGGCCTGCCGCACACTGCAGCAGGGTGGACTTGCCGGAGCCGGAGGCGCCCATGACGGCGGTGAAACTGCCCGGCGCGAAGGCGTGCGTGACACCGCGCAGAGCCTGAACTGAGCCGGCCTTCGATCGATAGGTCTTGGTGATGCCGTCGAGCAGCAACGCCGAGGTCGTCTGCAGGGCGAGGGTGGTCATGTCTCCATCGAAGCCCGGTACGGCGCTCCGGTCGCGGGCCTGCTCGCGACATCGAAGGTAGCGCCGGCGCTACCGCGCGAAGGCATTCCGGCCGCCTAGGGTGTGGCAGGTGCCGACTGTCTGGAACGCGTTGGGAGCTTCGCCGTGGCGATTCCTGACGTCCTCGTGGCCCTGGCGGTCGTACGCCTATCTGATCAGCTCCGTGCCGGTGGCCACGCTGACGCTCGCGTGCGTCGCCGCCGCCTCGGCCATTGGGGTCCTCACCGCGCCGATCATCGTCGGCCTGCTGATCCTCGGATCCGTACCGGTGCTCGGCGTACCGATCGGCAAAGTCGAACGCCTCCGCCTACGGCTGCTCGGACGCACGGTGCCGACGCCGCACGCGCCGATGCCGGCCGGATCGAGCCTGCGCGACCGGATGGACCACTGGCGCCGCGAACGCGCGAGCCTGCGGGCTTTCGGTTACGGCGTCGTGCTCGGCCTGTTTCTGCTGCCGATCAACGCGGCCGCGGCCACGATCAGCCTCACACTGCTCGTCGTCACGCTGATCTCGCCGATCCTCGCAGCGGCAGACCAGGTGAGCCTCGGCCCATGGGTGCTGGACTCACCCGCGGAGGCACTGCCCTTCGCCCTGATCGGCGGGCCGATCATCTTCGTGATCACGTCGTACGCCGTGACGCTGCTGGCGGCGGCGGAAAGCGAACTGGCGAAGGCCTTGCTCGGCCCCCGAGAGGACGAGCTGCGCCGCAATATCGCCGTACTGCGCCGCTCGCGCCTCGACCTCGTGGACGCCTTCGAAACCGAGCGCCAGCGCATCGAGCGACACCTGCACGACGGCGTACAACAGCGCCTGGTCGGTCTCACGATGACCCTCGGCCTGGCCGAACTCGACCTGCCGGAAGGGGAGAGCCGCCGCCTGGTGGTGAAGGCCCACGCCGAGGCCGAGGCGGCGCTGGCGGATCTGCGTGAGGCGGTCCGGGGGATCCACCCGCGCGTGCTGGTCGACCACGGGCTGGAGGCCGCCGTACGGGAGGTGGCCGATCGTTCGCCCTTGCCGGTCACCGTGTCGCTGGCGTTGTCCGAGCGACTGCCCGCGCCGATCGAGGCCGCGGCGTACTTCGTGGTGAGCGAAGGCCTGGCGAACGTCGCGAAGCACGCGAGCGCACGGCATTGCGAGGTGGAAGGCTGGGTCCGCGACGGCCGGTTGGTCGTGAGCGTGACGGATGATGGGATCGGGGCAGCGAACCCGGCCGCCGGGACCGGTTTGACCGGGCTGGTCACCCGATTGGACGCCTTGGGCGGCACACTCGACCTGTCGAGCCCACCCGGAGGACCGACGCGTCTACGAATGGAGTGTCCGTGCCGGCTGGAGGACTGAACCCTTTGCCTGGTTCTGGTGGCGGGTTGAGCATCGTGCTGGCGGAGGACTCGTTGCTGTTGCGCGAGGGCCTGGCGAGCATTCTCGACCGGGCCGGTCACCACGTGCGCGATGCCGTGGGTGATGCCGAGACGCTGGTGGCCGTCGTACGCAAGGATCCGCCGGACCTTGTCATCACCGACGTACGGATGCCGCCCGGGCACAGCGACGAAGGCCTGCGCGCGGCCGCGGCGATTCGCGCGGATCACCCGGCCGTCGGCATTCTCGTGCTCTCGCAGTACGTCGCCGACGCGTACCTCCCGGCGCTACTGGAATCCACCGGCGGAGGCGGTATCGGCTACCTGCTCAAGGACCGCGTCGGCCACGTCACGGAGTTCCTCGCCTCTCTCGATCGCGTGGCTTGTGGTGGCACGGTGGTCGACCCGGAGGTGGTTCGGCAGTTGCTGTCGCGCCGCCAGAACGACGGCCCGCTGGCGGCGTTGACCCCGCGCGAGCTGGAGGTCCTCGCGCTGATGGCCGAAGGCCGGATCAACGCCTCGATCGCGGCTGAACTCGTCGTCAGCGAGGCCGCCGTACGGAAGCACATCGGCAACATCTTCGCCAAGCTCGACCTGTCCGACGGGCTCGACCGCCGCGTGTCCGCCGTACTGACATATCTGCGCGGAACCGGCTGACGCGCAGTACGGGGTCAGTACGGTGGAGGCGTGACTGACTCCGCCGTACGCGAAATCCTGACCAGCTGCGACACCTGGGCCGTCGTCGGCCTGTCGTCCAATACCAGCCGCGCGGCGTACGGCGTGGCCCGGTTCCTCCAGCGGCACGGCAAACGCATCGTGCCGGTGCATCCCTCCGCCGAGACGGTGCACGGTGAGCAGGGCTACGCCACACTGGCCGACATCCCCTTTCCGGTCGACTGCGTGGACGTGTTCGTCCGGTCGGAACTGGCCGGCGAGATCGCGGACCAGGCCGTGGGAATCGGCGCGCGGGCTGTGTGGTTCCAACTGGATGTGATCGACCAGGACGCCTACGTTCGCACCACGGCCGCGGGTCTGACCATGGTGATGAACCGCTGCCCGGCGATCGAGCTACCCCGGCTCTGAAGTCCATCCGGTTGTCTGGCGAGAGGAAACCGATGTTCACGATCGACACCGATACCGAGTTCGGCGGCCGCGTCCGCACGCGTCTCACCGACGAACTCGTCGTTTGGCTCACTACCGTTGGCAAGTCCGGTACGCCGCAACCGAACCCGGTGTGGTTCTACTTCAACGGCGAGGAGATCCTCATCTTCAGCCAGGCGGGTAAGCCGAAGGTCCACAACGTGCGGCACTCGGAACTGGTCTCCGTCCACTTCAACGCCACCGAGTACGGCGGCGACGTGGTGGTGTTCACGGGGACCGCGAAGATCGACGAATCCGGCCCCACGGAGGAAGAGCGCACGGCGTACAACAAGAAGTACGCCGAAGGCCTCGCCAGCCTCAACATGACCGCCGCGAAGTTCCACGAGGAATACCCCGTGCTGATCCGCATCACCCCGATCAAGGTCCGCGGCTTCTGACCAACGGCGTCGCCTCGCAAAATTCTTCTTGAGTGGTGTCGAAACGGGCCGGGCCGCTTCGACGTACGGGTAAGGGAAACCACTCGCGAAGGAGCGATCGACATGCGTACTCCCAGGGCCCTCCGGCCGCTCGGCATCCCGGCCTACCGTTGGCTCGCCGCCGCGTTGGTGGCATCGGTCATCGGTACGGGCATCTGGATGGTCGCCCTGGTCTGGCAGGTCGTCGCCCTCGACGGCGGTGCGTCGGAGCTGTCGCTGATCGGCTCCGCGGCGGCGGTGGGCATGTTGGTGACCATCCTGGTCGGCGGTGCGCTGGCCGACCGGCTCCCGCAGCGCCGGATTCTGCTCGTGGTCGAGTCGACCCGGGCGATCACGGTCGGCGCCGTCGCGGCGCTGTCGATGGCCGGCATGCTCCAGGTGTGGCAGTTGGCCTTGGCATCCTTCGTGGGCGGCGCGATGGGTGGTCTGTACTACCCGGCCTACTCCGCGCTGCTGCCCGCCGTACTGCCCGAGGACCAGTTGCTCGCGGCGAACGGCTTCGAGGGCATGGCCCGGCCCGTGCTGGGACAGGCGGCCGGTCCGGCGCTGGCCAGTGCGCTCATCGCGATGTCTTCACCGGGTGCGGCGCTGGCCGTGGCCGCGTTGACCGGGGTGATCGCGGTGTGCTTCCTGCGGGCCCTGCCACAACTGCCGGCGCAGGAGCGTCCGCAGGAGGGCGGCCGGCACCCGGCGATGTCCCTGCTGATCGACGTCCGCGAAGGCTTTCGCTACATGGTCCGCACGGCCTGGCTGCTCGGCACGCTGGTCTTCGCTTCGCTGCTGATCCTGCTGATCATCGGCCCGTTCGAGGTGCTGGTCCCGTTCGCGATCAAGGATCAAGCCGGCGGCGGCCCGCAGCACCACGCACTGGTACTGGCCGCCTTCGGAATCGGCGGCGCGGCAGGGTCGTTCGCGGTCGCCTCGTTCAAACTGCCCCGGCGCTACCTGACCGTGATGCTGTCGCTGTGGATGGGCGGCTGCGTCCCGCTGGTGGTGTTCGGCTTGACCACCCAGGTCTGGTTGATGGCGGTCGCGGCCTTCGCGGTCGGCGCGGCGTTCAACGGCGGCGTGGTGATCTGGGGAACGCTGCTGCAGCGCCGGGTTCCGAAGGCGATGCTGGGCCGCGTATCCAGCTTGGACTTCTTCGTCTCGTCCGCGTTCATGCCGGTCTCGATGGCGGTCGCCGGCCCGGTCGGCCTGTCCCTCGGCCTGTCCACCACTTTCCTGATCGCCGGCCTGGTCCCCACCGCCATCGGCCTGATCGTCATCCTGGCGGCGAAGCTCACCCGCGACGAGATCGCCCACCCGCTGGACGCCGAAAGCACCGAACCCGCCGACACCGCCGAGCTGGTCGTCCTCCCCACGGAAAGCCCCGACGCCGCCCAGCCAATCCCGGCCGCGGCTTGAGCAAACGGCATCGGCACGCTGGCGCCGTTCGAGCTGGATCGAAACGTGCCATGGATGAACCCGTGCGAACTAGGGTGCTCTCCACCGCTACGGAAGAGGATTCGATCATGTTCAAGCCGTCGAGTAGGCGGCGGTTGATCGCCGCTGGAATGACGGTCGCTCTGCTGCTGACCGGGATGACCGTCACCAGGTCGCGGCCCGCGCAGGCCACCGAGTCGACGGCGGACAGCTTCGCGTTCCGGCTGTTCGGCGGCGCGGACGATCCGGCCCGCCTGGCACAGGTGGACGTGAGCCGGTATCGGTTGTTCCTGCTCAGCCCGTATATGCGCCGGATCGCCGCCGCGGTGAAGCAAACCCGTGCGGATGCGCTCGTTTACGTCTACAAGGACGCCAGCTCTACCCGGCGGGATCTGAACCAGCCGGCGAGCCAGTGGTGCAACGCGGACGGCGGCACGATCGGCCGCGACTGGGGCGTGGACTATTGCCACACGGTGGCGAACCACCCGGACTGGTTCCTCACCGTTGGTGGCAAGCGCTTCGAGTACGTCGGATATCCGTCGCACTGGCATGCCGACGTCGGCGCGGCCGGGTACAAGGAGCGCTGGGCGGCCAACGTCCTGGCCGAACTCCGTGCCAGCACCGTGATCGACGGCGTCTTCGTGGACAACCAGCTGACCAAGATCGGCGCCTACACCCCCGGCGGTGTTGCGCCCGACCAGTACGCCGGCAACAACGCCGGCCACGCGGCGTACCAGTCATTCATCGACTACGTCAGCCAGCAGCTCCGCGATGGCGGTTACGGAATCATGGCCAACATGGCCGACGCCAGGCTGTTCCCGGGCCTGTGGGACCAGTACTCCACGCACCAGTCCGGCGGGTTCGACGAGTTCTGGACCACCTTCGGCGGAACCGAGTCCGAGCCGAACAACCTGCCGGCGTACGAACCATCGGGATGGCAGGTTCAGCTTGCCGAGGTCGAGACGAACGCCGCCCGTGGGAAGCTCGGCGTCTTCAGCGCGCAGACCTCCGGCGGTCGTTGCCTGGAATGCGCTCGGTACGGATTCGCCACGTTCTTGCTGGGGGATGACGGCAGCCAGCTGTTCATGGAGTCGAACGTCGATGCCGTGGTCGGCGACTGGGTGGCCACGCGCGACATGTACGACTGGCAGTTCGGAGCCGCCACCGGCGCCCGGACCCAGCCACAACCCAATCTGTACCAGCGGACCTTCGAACGCGGTCTCGTCCTGGTCAACGCCGACCCCCAAACCACGCGGCGCGTGACCCTCCCCACTGCCTACCTGGACGAGTCGGGCCAACGCGTCACCACCATCGACCTCCCCGCCCGCCGAGCCCGCCTCCTCCGTACCCCCTGACGTGCGGCCGGTCAGGGTACCGCCGACGTACCGCCTCGATTGGTCCTGTTGGTAAGTCGGGTTATGGATCTCGCGGCGGCAGCGGCCACGGCCTAGCGTGGCTGGCATGGGAACGGCAGCAGCGCAATACCTGACGGACCGGGACATCCCCTTCATCCTCCATCGGCACGAGTCGATCGTGACGTTCGAGGATGCCAAGGCCGTTCTGCCCTTCGATCCCGGCTGCATGGTCAAAGGTCTGGCCTTCGAGCATCCGGACGGATCGATCGCCGTGATCGCGTTGCGGGCGGCGGACAGCGTGGACTACCGGCGGGTGGCGACGGCGTTGGGCGTACGGCGAGCTGACCTGCGCAAGGCCCCGCCGGAGCGGATCGAGGCGCAACTGGACATGCAGGTCGGCGGCATCGCGCCCATCCCGGTGCCGAACGCGGTGGTTTTTGTTGATCGGGCCGTGCTCGAGCTGGACCTCATCCTGTGCGGAAGTGGCCGGCGCGAGGTGACCCTCGAACTGACCGCCGACGCGTTCGCAAAACTATCTGCGACGACGGTAGGGGACTTCCGCAAAGTCGTCTGACCCCGAGGTAACCGATGTGGAGGCCGCTCCAGGCCGTCAGGACTGTTGGTAGGTGGGGGTGAGGATGGCGCGGGCGAGGGTGTGGAAGGCGAGGTTGAAGCTGACGACAGCCGGGGTGGCGTCCGCGTCTACGTCCAGGGCCTCGACGTCGATGGCGTGGACCACGAAGTAGTAGCGGTGCACCTGGTCACCGGCGGGCGGGGCGGCACCGGCGTACGCCAGCTGGCCCATGTCGTTGCGGACGTGGAACGCGCCGTTCTCCAGCCGGGGGGTTGCGCCGGCGCCGGCGGGCAGGGACGTCTCCGAGGCGGGGAGGTTCACCAGCACCCAGTGCCAGAAGCCGGAAGGAGTCGGCGCGTCGGGGTCGAAGCAGGTGACGACGAAGGCCTTGGTCTCCTCGGGAAAGCCTTCCCAGCTGAGCTGCGGCGAGGTGTTGCCGCCGGCAAAGACCTGATCCTCCGGCATGGTCTCGCCGTGCGCGACGTTCTCGCTGGTCACGGTGAAGGTGCCGGCCGCGGGCAGCAGCTCGTACGGGTCCGGGGCGACTGGTCGGTCGAGCGACATCGAATGTCCTCCAGGTGATTGCCGAATAACACAGGCCGTAACCGAAGCGGTAATCCGCTGTGATAGCAGATCCACCTCGGGTCCGAGATTACTGTCCGTCCCGGGCGGCTCGGGTCGGGGGTTTGGCCGGTGGGTGCGAAGATGCGGGTGGACAGTCGAAGGGACCACCCGTGGTGGGGCCTGTGAAAGGGAGTGCGGTGGAGAGGTATCTGACCCGGATCGAACCGGCCGACGAGGCGGCGATGCGTGCGGCGACCGAGCGGCAGCTCGCGCTCACGAAGCCGGCCGGCTCACTCGGTGTGCTGGAGGAGCTGTCGATCCGGGTGGCCGGAATGACGGGCGTCTGCCCTCCGGCCGTACCGTCCGCCGCCGTGGTGTCGGTGTTCGCGGCCGACCACGGGGTGCACGCGCAGGGGGTGTCGCCGTGGCCGCAGGAGGTCACCGCCGGCATGCTGGCCAACTTCACCGCCGGTGGTGCCGCGGTCAACGCCTTCGCGGCGAACAACCGGGTCGACGTACGAGTGGTGGATGTCGGCGTCGCGGCGGACGTGAGCGGGCTCGACATCGTGCACGCCAAGGTGCGGCCCGGAACGCGCGATATGTCACAAGGCCCGGCGCTCACCGGCGACGAGGTGATGGCCGCGATCCAGGTCGGATTCGACCTCGCGGACCAGCTCGTGCGCGATGGATACGGCTGCCTGCTCACCGGTGACATGGGCATCGCGAACACGACGGCCTCGGCCGCGCTGATCGCCACCTTCACCGGGACCACGGCCGATGACGTGACGGGCCGGGGGACCGGGATCGACGATCGGACCCTGGCGCACAAGACCGAGGTGGTCCGCTCCGCGCTGATGCTGCACGACGTACCCGCGACGGACCCGGTCGGCGTGCTGGCGGCGTACGGCGGACTGGAGCACGCCGCGCTCGCCGGGTACATCCTCGGTGCGGCGGCGAACCGCGTGCCGGTGATGCTCGACGGGGTCATCGCGGGCGCGGCCGCGCTCGTCGCGCAGGCGATTCACCCGGCGGCGATCGACTACTGCGTGGCGGGGCATCGTTCGGCCGAGGCGGGTCACGCGGTGGCGTTGAAGGCGCTCGCGCTGCAGCCGCTGGTGGATCTCGACCTGCGACTCGGGGAGGGTACGGGCGCGGTACTGGCCTATCCGATCCTGAGTTGCGCGGTGCGGGCCCTGGCCGAGATGGCGACGTTCGAGAGCGCCGGGATCGACGATCAAGCGGAGGCCGGTCAAGGCCCTGCCGAAGGAGAACAGGCATGAGTGAGCAGGCGCCGTACCTGTCCGGTCTGGTGCTGACCGATCGCCGCGTGGTGGTCGTCGGCGGTGGCGGTGTCGCGCAGCGGCGGTTGCCCCGGCTGCTCGAGACGGGCGCGCGGATCGATCTGATTTCGCCCGCGATCACGCCGACCATCGAAGGCCTGCTGGGCAATCCGTCGCTGAACTGGATCCAGCGCGGGTACGTCGAGGGCGATCTCGAAGGCGCCTGGTACGTGATCGTCGCCACCGACGTAAGCGAGGTCAACGACCAGGTGTCGACCGAGGCGGAGGGGCGCCGGATCTTCTGTGTACGGTCCGACGACCGCTCCCGCGCCACGGCATGGACGCCGGCCTCGGGCCAGCACGACCACGTCACCATCGGCGTACTCGGTGGAGGCGACCACCGCCGCTCGGCCGCCGTACGGGACGCGATCCTCGAAGAGCTTCGTACGGGCGCACTAGGCGCGCGTGACTCCGTCGACAAGTCCGCCGGGGTTTACCTGGTTGGAGGCGGTCCAGGCGATCCGGACCTGATTACCGTGCGAGGGCGGCGCCTACTGGCTGAGGCTGACGTAGTGGTTGCGGACCGGCTTGCGCCGCAGCAGCTGTTGGAAGAGCTTCACCCCGATGTGGAGCTCATCGACGCCGCTAAGCTTCCGCGGGGTCGTGCCGCCCAGCAGGAGGAGATCAACCGGATCCTGGTGGATCGCGCCCAACAGGGCAAACTCGTGGTCCGGCTGAAGGGCGGCGACTCGTACGTCTTCGGCCGCGGCTTCGAAGAGGGCATCGCGTGCGCCGAGGCCGGAGTGGCGTGGACCGTGGTTCCCGGGATCACCAGCTCGATCTCGGTTCCAGCCGCCGCGGGGATCCCGGTCACGCATCGCGGGGTGGCGCATGAGTTCACCGTCGTCTCCGGTCATATCCCGCCGGGTCATCCGGATTCGCTGGTCAACTGGGAGGCGCTCGCGCATCTGCGCGGCACGCTCGTACTGCTGATGGCGGTGGAGAATCTGCCGGAGATCGCGAAAACTCTTATCCGGTACGGCCGGGACGCGAGTACGCCCGCCGCCGCGATCGCCGACGGCACGTTGCCCGGTCAGCATTCGGTCACGTCCGACCTCGGTGGAATCGCCGCCGCGATGGCTGACGCCGGCGTGGGCGCGCCCGCGATCGTTGTCGTCGGCAACGTTGTCGCCGTCGCCGACGAGCTACGCCGGGAAGCGGTACGCCGTACGGCCGAGGCCGCCGCGGAGTGAGCCGGCTGATCCCGATCACCGACGCGGCGGACGAACGCCTCGGTGACTACGTCAAGCTGCGCGAGGTGAGCCTGCGCAAGTTGCTCGAGGCGGAGCACGGGTTGTTCATCGCCGAGGGCGACAAGGTGATTCGCCGGGCGGCCGAAGGTGGTTACGAACCACGCTCGTTCCTGCTGGCCGAGCGCTGGCTGGCCTCGCTCGAGGACGTACTCGCGCGCTGGCCGGAGGTGCCGGTGTACGTCGTGTCGCCCGAGCTTGCCGAAGAGGTGACGGGTTTTCACGTTCACCGCGGCGCCATCGCGTCGTACCACCGGAAACCGGCGCCGGACCTCGGCACCATGCTCGAAGGCGCGCGCCGGGTGGTCATCCTGGACGACATCGTCGATCACCAGAACGTCGGCGCGATCTTCCGCAACGCGGCCGGCCTCGGGGTGGACGCAGTACTGGTCACGCCGGGCTGCGCCGATCCGCTGTACCGGCGGTCGGTGAAGGTGTCGATGGGCACGGTCTTCCAGATCCCGTGGACCCGGCTGACCTCCTGGCCGGCTGATCTCGAACGCGTCCGCGAGCACGGTTTCGTGACCGCGGCCCTGGCGCTGAACGACGACTCGATCACCCTCGACGACCTGGCCGCCCGCGAGCTGCCGAAACTGGCCCTGCTGTTCGGCACCGAAGGCCACGGCCTCAAAAGCCACGTCCTCGACGCGACCGACCTGACCGTGCGAATCCCCATGTCCGGCAACGTCGACAGCCTCAACGTAGGCGCCGCCGCCGCCGTAACCTTCTACGCCACCCGCCCCCCTGACGCATCAGCCGGGGTGGGCGTCGTTTTGGAGTTGGGGGAGTAGGGCCAGGTTGGAGGTGGGGGCCAGGGGGCCTTCGCCTAGGCCGGGTAGGCCGTAGCGGGTGAGGAAGTCGAGCATGTCCTGTTCGTGGTGATTGCCCAAGCGGGTCAGGCGTTCGGCGAGCAGTACGTCGCGGGGCGAGCCGTGCTCGGGGTAGTCGATCTCGTCGAGTTGCGCGAGTAGTTCGTTGCAGCTGGTGGCGTCACCGAGCGGCGGTAGGCCGGCGCGGACGTTGTGGATCAGGGCGAGGCCGAACGCGGACGGCAGGACGCACCTGCTCCATTGCAGGTGTTCCACCGTGACGCTGCCGGTATGACCGGCGAGCTTGCCCGCGAGGGCGCGCATTCGGGCGATGGTCGGGCCGTTGGACCAGACAAGCTGCCAGTCCTTGCCGAACCAGTACGGCGAGGTGGTCGGCCGCCAGCGGAGGCTGACCGGCACACCGGTGAGCACGGTCAGCCGGTGCGCGAAACGGCTGATCTGCCGGCCGTCGCGATTCGGGCGACCGGTTCGAACGGGTAAGCGGGTCATCGAGCAGACCTTCGAGCAAGCGCGTGCAAACGGGCAGCGTTTTTGGACCCAGCACGCGAATATCGCGACGGTACCCCAGGGTGGTACTGAAATCCACGACCGGCGGCGCGCCGAAAATCAGTTGAGACGCAAGGCAGACTAATGACTCATGAGTAGCCGAGTCATCCTCGTAACAGGCTTGCAGGCATCAGGAAAGAGCACTGTGGCGCCCATGTTGGCGAAACGGCTCGGGCCTCCCGCAGCGGCCTTGGACGGCGACGTGTTCTACACGATGGTCAAGTCCGGGAACGTCGACATGACGCCCGATCCGGACCCTGAGGCGCTACGCCAGCTACAACTGCGGTACGACGCCTCCGCGCTGGTGGCTCGCCAGTACGTGCAAGCGGGCTTCGACTTCGTCTGCAGCGAGATCATCATGGGCGAGCACCTGGTTCGCTGGATGGACCAGGTGGGCGACGTCGAGAAGCACCTGGTGGTCCTGAACCCGTCGACCGAGTCGATCGTGGCCCGGGAGCTCGGCCGCGGCAGCGCGGCGTACGAGGACTGGCTGGCGGCCGGGATGGACCTCGCGGCCTCGGTGGACTCCATGCGCGCCGAGCTGGTTGCGATGCCCCAGCGCGGTCTGTGGCTCGACACGACCGAGATGACCGCTGAGGAAGCGGTCGAGGCCATCCTCGCGGACGGTCTCGCCGCATCGAAGTACTGACTGCCCGGCGTACTGACTACTCGGCGTCGGTGAGCTCGTTCTCGGGGTCGTAGATCGGGCTCACGGGCCAGTCGGCCGGGTAGTGCGGGGCCAGTTCCTCGGCCTCGGCGAACAGGCGCTTGCGGTACTTGCGGGACAAACGGTCGCCGAAGACCGTGCCCTGGGTGTGATCGGTCTCGTGCTGCAGACAGCGCGCGAGCAGGCCGTTGCCCTCGAAGGTGACGGGCTCGCCGTTCTCGTCGACACCGGTGACGCGGGCCCAGTCCGGCCGGGCGCACTTGGTGAACGCGCCGGGCAGCGACAGGCAGCCCTCATCGCCCTCGTCGAGCTTGCGGTCCTTGCCCTCGACGACCTCGACCGTCGGGTTGCAGACCACACCCTGATGCCGAACGCCGTCCGCGTCCGGGCAGTCGAACACGAACAGCTGCAGGTCCACGCCGACCTGGTTCGCCGCGAGGCCGACGCCCTCGGCGGCGTTCATCGTCGCGACCATGTCCGCGACCAGCTTTTTCAGCTGGTCGTCGAAGGTCGTGACGGGCTTGCAGAGCTGGTGCATGACGGGCTCACCCCAGCGGGTGATGGGCAGAACCGTACCGTCGGTGGGAAGCGTGGGCATGCCGGAATCCTAGCGGCTGCGCCCGGAAAACCTGACGGCGGTTCTCCGGGCGCGGGCACGCTACTTGTTCTGCTCGTCGCGCCAGCTGATCCACTCGCGCAGCAGGCCGAGGTCGTAGTCCGGACCGCTCGCGCTGACCGTGAACAGGCGGGTACCGACGTCGAGCAGGCCCTGGCCGACCTTCTCCGGCGAGTCGCTGACGGCCACCGACCGCTCGATCTCACCCGGGTCGCGGCCGACGTCGGCGCAGTGCTGGTCGAGTACGGCGTGCTTGTGCGCGACGGTCTCCGCGTCACCGAAGCCGTGCCAGATCGTGGCGTGCTTCGCGACCAGCTTGAGCGTCTTCTTCTCGCCACCGCCGCCGATCAGCACGGGGATGTTCCGCGTCGGCTGCGGGTTGAGCTTGCTCAGGCGCTGCTCGATCCGCGGCAACGCCTCGGCCAGGATGTCCAGCCGCCCACCGGCGGTGCCGAACTCGTAGCCGTACTCCTGGTAGTCCTTCTCGAACCAGCCCGAACCGATACCGAGGATCAGCCGGCCGTTGCTGATGTGATCGACCGTGCGGGCCATATCGGCCAGCAGCTCGGGGTTGCGGTAGGAGTTGCAGCTGACGAGCGCCCCGATCTCGACCCGCTCGGTGGCCTCGGCCCACGCGCCGAGCATGGTCCAGCACTCGAAGTGCAGACCCTCGGGCTCACCTGACAAGGGATAGAAGTGGTCCCAGTTGAAAACGATGTCGACCCCGGCCTCTTCGGCGGCTGCGACGGCTCGCCGGATCTGGCCGTACTCGGCGTGCTGGGGCTGGACCTGGAATCCGATCCGCACCGGGAACGCACCGTAGGGACGACTGCTGGATTCGGTTGATGTCATATCACCGAGCCTATCTCCGGATTCCAGCCGATCAGTAGACCAGCGCTTCCGGCCAGTGCAGTGGGAAAGTGTCGGTGCCTCCCACTAAGTTTCCGGGTATGGAGAACGACACTCGCCCCGAGCCTCCGATGAACGCCGAAGAGAAGGCCACGATCGTCGGCTTTCTTGAGTTCCTCCGTGCCACGCTCCGCTGGAAATGCGAGGGCCTGACCCCGGAGCAACTCGGCCTGCGCGCCGTCGAGCCGTCCCAGCTATCCCTGCACGGGCTACTGCGCCATCTCACCGAGGTGGAGCTCAGCTGGTTTGTGGAGTGCTTCACCGATGAGCCTCTCGTGTATCCGTACACGGCGTCCAACCCCGGCGGCGACTGGAACGACCTCGACCCCGCTTCGTACGCCGCTGACCTCGAGCGGTACGACGCAGCCGTCGCGAAGGCGCGCGCCATCGTCGACGAGCTCGAACCAGGCACCTTGGGCAAGTGGCGCGACGAGCCGATCACCTTGCGCTGGGTGCTGACCCACATGGTCGAGGAGTACGGACGCCACTGCGGCCACGCTGACCTGCTGCGCGAACGCATCGACGGCGCGACCGGCGAGTAGTGCGTCCGCCAAGCGGACCGAAAGGCTTCGCGTCGACACGAAGCTGTTGACGCCGCAGTATTACTGGCATGCAGCCGACGGTCGTACTGAGCACGGGCAAGATTCGCGGGCGGACGGTCGGCGGCGTTTCCGCGTTCCTCGGCATTCCGTACGCCGAGGCACCGATCGGCCCGTGGGCTTTCGCGGCGCCCCGGCCGGTCCGCGCCTGGGACGGCGTGCGGGACGCGATCACCCTCGGGCCAACGGCGCCTCAACCGAGTTACCAGCCGCCGTACGATCAACTGCTGGCGAATCCGTTCATCGACGGGCCGGACTTTCTCAACCTGAACGTCTGGGCCCCCGCGGACAGCGAAGGCCTGCCGTCGGGCGAAGGCCTGCCGGTGATGGTGTGGCTGCACGGCGGCGCCTTCCGGAACGGCTCGAACGCGGTGCCGACGTATGACGGCACCGCGTTCGCGCGCGACGGCGTCGTGCTGGTGAGCGCGAACTACCGGCTCGGGGTCCAAGGCTTCGGCGTGGTTCGGGACGCCCCGGCCAATCGCGGGCTGCTCGACCAGCTCGCGGCGCTGGCCTGGGTGCAGGAGAACGCCGCCGTGTTCGGAGGCGATCCCGCGCGGGTGACGGTTTTCGGTGAATCGGCGGGCGGGATGAGCGTTGCCACGTTGGTCTCGATGCCGGCGGCCCGCGGGTTGTTCCATCGCGCGATCGTGCAGAGCGGTTCCGCCCAGGCCGTCGCCGAACAAGCCGACGCCGCCAACGTCACGCTGGAGGTGGCGAAGCGCCTGGGCGTGGAGCCCACCGCGGAAGGCCTCGGCAGTGTCGCCGTACCGGCGTTGATCGCGGCCCAGGGCGACGTCGCGGCGGAGCTTCGGGCCCGGCCGGATCCGCAGCGCTGGGGACGGACCACCATCTCGGCCGGATTCGGCGTGATGCCGTTCTTCCCGGTGATCGACGGCCGGCTCATCTCGAGGATGCCGCTCGACGCGATCATCGACGGCGAGGGCCGGGACGTCGACCTGCTGACCGGGACGACCAGTGACGAGTTCAGGCTGTTCATGGTCCCTACGGGCGTTGCTGCGGGTCTCCCGGCCGAGGCGCTGCCGCAGGCGCTCGCGCAGCTGGGGATCGATCCGGCCCTTGCTGGCGTCTACGCGGCCAACAGGCCCCGGCAATCGCCTGGCGACGTACTGGCCGCCATAGTCACCGACGGGTTCTTCACGATGCCCACGGTCCGATTGGCCGATGCGCACGCCTCGACCGGCGGCAAGTCGTTCATGTACGAATTCGCTTGGCCAAGTCCGCTAGGTGGTTTGGGCGCTTGCCACGCTCTGGAGATCGGTTTCGTCTTCGACACTTTGGGGGAAGCTGCTGCCCGGCTTACCGGCCCCAACCCGCCGCAATCCCTAGCGGACGAGGTTCACGGCGCCTGGGTTTCGTTCGCGGCGACCGGTGATCCCGGCTGGGGGCGGTACGGCAATGGCGCGCGGCCGGTCCTGCGGTTCGACCACCCGGAGTCATGCCAGGTGGAGAACCCGCGCCCCGACGAGCTGGCCCGCTGGCAGTGACACTCGTGGCGCCGCCAAGCCCATCGCCACTAGGGTTTGCGGCATGAGCCCCAAGTCGAGCATCACCCCTGTTCGCTGGACCCCGCCGCCCGCCGTACCGCCCGGCAACAAGAAGGCGATCGCCGTGACGGTCGTACCGATGCCAGGCGAGGGCCCCGAGGACACCCTGCTCGATGCCGAAGGCAACATTCTGACCGGCTTACTGGACGGCCGGATTCTGCGCATCAGCGCCGATCGCAAGACCATCACCGAGCTCGCGAACACCGGCGGCCGCCCACTCGGCCTGGAGTGGCTGCCCGACGGTGCGGTGCTGGTCTGCGACGCCGGGCGAGGCCTGCTCCGACTGGATCTGGCCAGCGGAAACGTGGAGACACTCGCCGCGTCGGTCGACGGCGTGCCGATGAAGTTCTGCAACAACGCGGCGGTCGCGCCCGACGGCACGATCTACTTCACCGACTCGTCCACCCGGTTCAGCGTGGACGAGTGGATGGCGGATCTGCTCGAGCATTCCGCCACCGGCCGCCTCTTCCGCCGTACGCCGGATGGTGTGCTGACCAAGCTCGCGGACGGTCTGGCATTTCCGAACGGCGTGACGTTGAGCGCCGACGGGAACACCTTGTTCTTCGTGGAAACGGCCGGTTACCGGCTGCTCAAGCTGGACCTGACGACCGAGGGCGCGCGGCCCGAGCAGATGCTGATGCTGCCGGGACTTCCGGACAACATCTCGACCGGTTCCGACGGCCTGATCTGGATCGCGATCGGCTCACCGCGCAACGCCCTGCTGGACTTCCTGCTCGACAAACCGCCGGCTCTGCGCAAGGTGATCTGGGCGTTGCCGGACGCGGTGAAGCCGAAGGCCGCGTCGGTGATCGACATCCAGGCGTACGACGAGACCGGCCGGCTGGTGCACGACCTGCGCGGGCGGCATGCCCAGTTCCACGGGCCGACCAGCGCCCGCGAGGCCGACGGCTTGGTCTGGCTCGCCAGCATCATGGGCACCAGCCTCGCCGTCTTCGACGTACCAAAGGTCTAGCCGATCTGCCACGACCGCTTCGACAGGCCGTACCAGAAGCCTTCGATCACGCTGTCGGCCTTGTCCAGCTCGTGTTCGGCCGCGCCGAGCGTGACGAACAACGGCGCGAAGTGCTCGGTCCGGGGATGGGCGATGGTCGCGGCCGGTGCCTTGTGCAGGAAGTCGATCAGCGCGTCCACGTCCTGCTCCGCCAAGGCCCGCTCCGCCCAGTCGTCGAACTCCTTCGACCAGGCGGGCGGGGTGTGGCCGGCGTCGCGGCTCATGTTCAGCCCGCTCAGGTTGTGCGTGGTGAAACCGCTGCCCACGATCAGCACGCCCTGGTCGCGCAGCGGAGCCAGTTTGCGGCCGACCTCGTACAGCTTCAGCGGGTCCAGCGTCGGCATCGAGACCTGCAGGACCGGAATATCCGCGTCCGGATACATCTCCTTCAGCGGCACGTACGCGCCGTGGTCGAGACCGCGATCGGGGTCGTCGTACACGGGTGTCGCGGGGGAGTGCAGCAGCTTGCGGACCTGGTCGGCGAGCTCGGGCGCTCCCGGAGCGGCGTACTCCACTTGGTAGTAGCGCTCCGGGAACCCCCAGAAGTCGTAGACCAGCGGCACGGTCTGAGTGGCGGCCAGCGTGAGCGGCGCCGCCTCCCAGTGAGCGGACACGATCAGGATGGCCGTCGGCTTGTCCAGCCGCGCCCCGATCCCGGCGAGCTCCCGGGTCCAGACGCGGTCGTCGGCCAGGGGCGGCGCGCCGTGGCTGAGGTAGAGCACCGGTGTCCTGGCAATGGTGTCGCTCATGGTCGTGCCTCTCACGTCAGTCCGCGCTGTCACCTACTCCCAACGTAGTTGAACACTAAACATATTCCCAGTGACCGGATCAGGGCTTCGGTGGTGGTACCTCGCCGCGCGGTTGCTCCGACTCCGGGAACTCCGGCTCCGCGTGCTCGACGCCGTTGCCCTTCACCACGAGCACGAAGTCGTCGCCGTGGGCGCTGACGCCGTCGATCACCGCCTGCTCGATCGCTTCGGTACCGAGTTCCTTGCGCAGCATCAGCGGGTCGGTGCGCAGGTCCTTGGTCAGTGCCACCGCGAGTCCGACCATCACGATCGCGAACGGCAGCGCCGCGACGATGGTGATGTCCCGCAACCCGGTCAGCGCCTCGGCGCCACCGCCACCGGACAGCAGCATCACGGCCGCGACGGCACCGGTGAGACAGCCCCAGAAGATGACGAGCGCCTTCTTCGGCTCGATCGCACCGCGCGAGGATAACGTGCCCATCACGATCGAGGCCGCGTCGGCGCCGGAGATGAAGAAGATCGCGACCAGTACGACGACCAGCACGACCGTGATCGAGCTCAACGGCAACGTGTCGAGCAATCCGAACAGCTGGGCCTCCGGAGTGCTCTGCCCGGCCAGGTCCACCCCGTTGCGCTGGGTGTCGATCGCCGCGCCGCCGAAGACGCAGAACCACACCAGGCTGACCAGGCTCGGAACCAGCAGCACACCGGTGACGAACTGGCGGATGGTGCGGCCGCGGCTGATCCGGGCGATGAACATACCGACGAACGGCGTCCACGAGATCCACCAGGCCCAGTAGAAGACGGTCCAGCCCGACAGCCACTTGGCCATCGCGTCGCCACCACTGGCCTCGGTTCGCGCCGCCATGGAGGCCAGGTCGCGGAAGTAGTCGCCGATCGCGGTCGGTACCAGATTGAGGATCAGCACGGTCGGGCCGACCACGAACACGAACGCGGCCAGGGCGACCGCCAGCACCATGTTCAGGTTCGACAGCCATTGGATGCCCTTGGCAACACCCGACACCGCGGAGGCCACGAACGCGGCCGTCAGCACGGCGATCACGCCGATCAGCACGGCGTTCCCGGTGTGGTCGAGCCAGCCGAGAATCTGTACGCCGGAGCCGATCTGCAACGCGCCCAGGCCGAGCGACGCGGCCGAGCCGAACAAGGTGGCGAAGATGGCGAGCCCGTCGATCACCTTGCCGACCGGGCCCTCGGTACGGCGGCCGAGCAACGGCGCGAAGGCCGCGCTGATCAGCTGCGAGCGGCCGCGGCGAAAGGTGCCGTAGGCAATCGCTATACCGACCACGGCGTAGATCGCCCACGGGTGCAGGGTCCAGTGGAACAACGTGGTCGCCATCGCCGTCTGCAACGCCTCCGGCGAACCGGCCTCGACCGTACGCGGCGGCGGGCTGGCGAAGTGGGCCAGCGGCTCGCTCACGCCGTAGAACATCAGGCCGATGCCCATGCCCGCGCTGAACATCATCGCGACCCAGGACACGGTTTTGAACTCGGGCTCTTCGTCGTCACGGCCGAGCGGAATCCGCCCGTACCGGCCGGCTGCGAGCCAGATCACAAAGACGACAAATCCCGATGCCAGCAGCACGAACAGCCAGCCGGTGTTGTGCTCGACCCAGCTCAGGGCCGAGCCGGACGCGCTGCCGAGACTGCTCGCGTCGGCGAATCCCCAAGCCACGAAGGCCAGGGCGATCAGCGCGGTGACACCAAAAACAACGGTGTCCAGACCGGAGCCGCGACTTCGGCTGCCGGGTGGTGGGGGGGTGACAAGGGCCGGGTGCTCGTTGTGCTCGTTGCCTGGTTGCTGGCTCGGTTGATCGATCCGGGTGCCGATGGCCACAGCTGAATCACGCCTCGCTTCGGCGCGCCTCCTTATTCTCATCTGGAAAACAACCTTTCGACCGTGCCGGACAACGATGCAAAAAGCAACTTTCCCAGCCGCGCGTCTAGGCTGGATGCCATGCGTTTCGGAATCACGATCCTGCCGGAGTACACCTGGGCCGAGGCCGCGCCGAAGTGGCGACGGGCCGAGGAACTCGGCTTTGATCACGCCTGGACCTACGATCATCTGACCTGGGGTGGCCTGCCGGACCACCCCTGGTACGGCACCACGCCGACGCTGACCGCGGCCGCGCTGGTCACCGAGCGGATCCGCCTTGGGACATTCGTCACCTCGCCGAATTTCCGCCACCCGCTGTCGCTCACCCGCGAGATCCTCGCGCTGGACGACATCTCCGGGGGCCGGTTCGTCTGCGGTATCGGGTCCGGTGGTGGCATCGACTCGACCATTCTCGGTGGCGATCCGCTCACGCCGCGTCAAACCGTCGACCGGCTGGCCGAGTTCGTGGCCCTGCTGGACCGGTTGCTGCTCGAGGACGGCGTGACGGTCGAAGGCGAGTACTTCAGCACCAACAACGCCCGCACCCGGCCGGGCTGTATCCAGCAGCCGAGGGTGCCGTTCGTCATGGCCGCGAACGGCCCGCGCTCATTGCGGCTCGCGGTCAAGTACGGCGCCGGCTGGGTCACCACCGGGCGGAAGTCCGACGACTTCGAGACCTGGTTCGCCTCGGTGGAGGAGCTCAGCGCGAAGCTCGACGAGACCCTCGCCAAAACGCCCAAGCCGGGCTTCGAACGCCATCTGGCCCTCGACTCCGCCCGCTACTCCCTGTCCAGCCCGGAGGCCTTCGAGCACGTCGTACGGCGGGCGCACGGGCTCGGGTTCACCGACGTGATCACGCACTACCCGCGCGCCGAAGGCGTGTACGCCGGATCCGAGGAGGTTCTCACCGAGGTGGCCACCTCGGTCATCCCGCGCCTCCGCAAGGAACTCGCTTATACCTAGCGGCTGGCGGCGCGTTTGACCCAGGCGGGCACGACGTACCAGAGCACGACGAACCAGCTGAGCACGAGGCCGCACACGATCAGGGCGGTGGAACGGGACAGTACGACGTCCAGCGCGAGTAGCAGACCACCCGCGATCGCGGCGACGAGGAAGATCAGGCCGGCCGCGGCCATCTTGTCGGCCATCGGGATCATCAGGTGCCGCACGCGCTGCTGGAACACGATCCGGTGGAACGACACCGGTGCGAGGAACAGCCCCATCGCCAGTGCCGAGGTGATCAAGGTGCCGGCGAAGACCATCTTGGTGAAGTCGTCCGCATCCTGGAAACGTGGCTGGAAGGCGATGCTGAGCAGGAAGGCGAAGAGGATCTGCGTGCCCGTCTGCGCGAGGCGAAGCTCCTGGAGCAGTTCGTTCCACTGCCGGTCGAGGCGCTCGGCGTCGTTCTCGTCGTGACGGGTGTACGGGGCGTTGGGCGGTTCGTTCACCTGCCCATCCTGGCCCAGGACAGGGGAAGGGGCCACACACCGGAGTGTGTGGCCCCAACCTTTTGTTCTGTCTCGCTCAGACCGGAAAGGTCACAGCGGGCGGATGTTCTCCGCCTGCAGGCCCTTCTGGCCCTGGGTGATCTCGAACTCGACCCGCTGGTTCTCGTCCAGCGAGCGGAAGCCCGAGGTCTGGATGGCCGAGTAGTGCGCGAACACGTCCGCGCCGCCGTCATCCGGGGTGATGAAGCCGAAGCCCTTGTCAGCGTTGAACCACTTGACAGTACCGACAGCCATTGTTGTCTATCTCCTTGATGGCTTGTAACAAACCGCGACCCACACCTCATGAGCCGCGTGTCGCCGAAAGGCCCCAGACGACAAAACCGGCCATGCAGCACAGCGAAAGTCAATGGGAGTCCAAAACTGCAACGCGATAACTGTAACCGATTCGGGGGCTCGTGTGGGGGGTCAACTTCGACTCGTGTCGCGGAAAGTTGTGACCTGTAGCGCTGTGTCGTGGCGCCCGTTTGTGGGTACGGGCCGACGGCCCCGGTCTGCCGCCGACAACGAAACCCCCGCCGACCTGCTGATATATCACCGGACGCGTTATCGGCCGCTCATCCCTGCCAGACAAGGACGGACAGCCGAAATCGGCCGTCCCGGCGTGTCGCGACGGCCGTCGAAGGCCCGCGGGGTGCCCGGGTACTGGACAGTTAGGTCGCTCGGGCTCGATCGTGAGGGCTGAGCCGAGATGGTGGGAGCTGGTTGACGGTGATTGTGACGGTCGTACGCAGTGGCGGATTCGCGGGTCTGGTGGCCCGGGGTGAGGTCGATACGAACGAGGCCGAGGACGGCGGTCGGCTGGAGGAGACCGTACGGCGGTTGGAGGCGGCTCAGCCCGGCGGAGGCCGTCCCCAGCCCGACAGGTACATCTACCGCCTACAGGTTCGTCCAGAGCCCGAGGCGGCCGCTACGGAGATCACCGTGGCCGAGCAGGACCTGGACCCAGACCTAGCCTGGCTGGTCGACCGGGTCCTGGGGTGACCTAGACGTACGACGGCCGGGGTCTCCGCACGCAGAGGTCCCCGGCCGCCTAGAGCGTGTACTCAGCGCCAGGCGATCTCCGGCGCGCGGTAGAAGTTGACGCTCAGCGCGTCCCAGCGAGAGCCCTGGGCCGCCAGGCGGTCCTTGTAGGTGTCCCAGCCGAGGTCGGCCTCCTTGGACCAGCCGAGCTCCGCAATGCCCGGCAGGCGCGGGAACGCCATGAACTCGACCTTGTCGATGTCGTCCAGCGTCTCGCTCCACAGCGGGGCCTCGACGCCTGCGATGGAGTTGGCCGGCAGGTTCGGGATCAGCGTGGACGGGTTCCACGAGTACGACTTCTCAACCGGAACGAGCCCGGCCCAATCGAGCCCGTACGGCGTACTCGCGTTGTACTTCATGTCCAGGTAGGCGCGGTTCGCGGGGGAGAGTACGACCTTCGCGTTCTGCGCGGCCGCCTTGCGGGCGAGTTCCTGCGAGCGGGCGTCGTCGGTACCCCAGTACTGCGCGATACTCCCGGCCGGCAGCGGTGTCTCCGCGATCTCCTGCCAGCCCATCACCGACTTGTTCTGTGCCGTGACCAGCGCGGATGCCTTCGGCAGGAAGTCCAGGTACTCCTGGTGCGGGGTCGAGTGGGCCTCGTCACCACCGAGGTGCAGGATCGGGCCCGGGTTCTGCTGGGCCACCTCGCGGAAGACGTCACCGAGGAAGTCGTACGTGATCTGCTTGGTCGTGCACAGCGAGCTGAAGCCGACGGCGGTGCCGGTGTACAGCGGCGGGGCGACGCCGTTGCAGTTCAGCTGCGCGTACGACGCGAGGGCCGCGTTGGTGTGCCCCGGAGTGTCGATCTCCGGGATCACCGTCAGGTAGTGCTCGGCGGCATACCGCACGATCTCGGCGTAGTCGGCCTTGCTGTACGAACCGCCAGGCGTGCCGCCGACCTCCAGGCTGCCGCCGTACGTCGTGAGGCGTGGCCAGGAGTCGACCTGGATCCGCCAGCCTTGGTCGTCCGAGAGGTGCAGGTGCAACTTGTTGAGCTTGTAGAGCGAGACCAGCTCGATGTAGCGCTTGACCTCGGCCACGGAGAAGAAATGGCGAGACACGTCCAGCATGGCGCCGCGGTACTCGTACCGGGGCTGGTCCGCGATTGCGACGCCCTGCACCTGCCAGGGACCGGCCTGCCGGGTGGCCGCCTCGGCCTTCGCGGGCAGCAGCTGGCGCAGGGTCGTGACGCCGCGGTAGAGCCCTTCCGGCGTCGCGGCGATCACGTCGATGCCGGAGCGGTCGGACCGCAGCGTGTAGCCCTCGGCGCCGAGCGAGGCCGGGCCGTTGGTGGACAGCGTGATCGCGGCATGGCGTGAGCCGACCACCGGAAGCGGATAGCCGGTCGACCGGCGCAACTGGCCGGCCAGCTTGCCGGCGATCTTTCGGGCGGCCTTGGCCTCCTTGACCGACGTCTGGACGCCGACGTGGCTCCAGCGGTCCAGGGTGAAGGTCTGACCGGCCAAAGCGCGCTGCGACGAGGGCTTCGGGATCAAGCCGGGCGCGCTGCTGGTGACGGCTGTCTGCTGACCGGGGGAGACTGCCGCGGCGGTCGCCCCGGCCGCGATTCCCGCAGGAGCGGCAAGCGCGAGGGCGGTGACGATGCTGACGAAGGATGGGCGGCGACGAGGGCGGGCGTGTCGACTCATGGCCGAAAGTGTTCGACTGATGACTCTGCGAGTCAAGAGTAAGCATTCACCATTTGGACAACTCCCTGCTTTAGTCGTACTTGCGGGCCATCGCCAGCGCCCTCGGCACGTAGGCGGCGCCGAAGATGACAACGTGCGTGAGCAACGGGTGGAGCTGGTGCAGGCCGATCCGCGACCACCAGCCGTCCGCGAGCGGATGGACCTCGTTGTAGCCCCGCAGCACCCGCTCGAGCAGGGGGAATCCGAACAGGTCCAGCATGGCGAGATCCGTCTCGCGGTGGCCGCCGTGCGCCGCGGGGTCGATCATGGTCACGCCATCGGCGCACCAGACCGCATTGCCCGACCACAGATCACCGTGCACCCGGGCAGCACCATCGGCCGGGTCGTCGTACCCGCCGCTCTCGAGCCGGGCGCACAGCTGGTCGAAGACGGCCAGGTGGCTGTTGTCGATCAGGCCGCGGTCATATGCCTGGCGCAGGTACGGCCGGAGGCGGAACTCCGCGTAGAACGCGCCCCAGGCGGCGACGGGGGTCAACGCGTGCGGAAGTGGGATGGGCCCGATGAAGCCGTCGGTCTGCCAGCCGTCGGGCGGTACGCCGAACCACCTGGCGCCGGCGTCGTGCGTCACCGCGAGACGCCGGCCGAACTCTTCGGCCAGCAGGCCCGTCGGTGGAACGGGCGAGAGCTTGGGCGTGGCCAGCCGGCCGGGGGAGACCTCCAGCGGAGGCACCACCGGCACTCCGCCGGGCACGGCCAGCCAGCGCAGGCCGGCCGCCTCGACCTCGAAGAAGCCCGCCGGGGCGCCGGCCTGCTCCTTCACGAAGACGGACTCCGGGAGCGTCATGGCCGAACTCTGCCAGGTCCCACCGACAGGGTGTTACTTCACGCTGAACGGGTCGTGCTCGGCGAGCAGCTTGTCCACCCGGGCCTGGTCCAGCCGCTGCACCAGCACGCTGCTTTCCTGGGCGTCGCGGATCACCTTCGCGAGCATGAACGACGAGGTGACCAGGTACATCGTGCCCAGGCCGAGAAAGGCCCGGATCCAGGTGTCCACCGGCAGGTACAGCACGCCGACGAGGACGGAGACCAGGGCGATGCCGAACGAGATCGCGGCCTGGGCGTAGAAGGCGGTGGTGTTCTTCGTGTTCGAGGGAGTGTCCATGCGGGTAAGCCTGTCGGGGCCGCGGGACGTGCGCATGAGTGTGACTACTCAACAAGCCGTGTTGATAGCTGCGAACTGTCGGTGCGACCTGTCATTGTTCTCGTCGGCAAGACAACACCGTCTGCAGAGAGGGACGTGGAAACAGATGTCACAGGTAACACAGGAGTCGAGCCCCATCCTCGGGCGACTCGACCCGGTGGTACTGGACTGTCAGCACCCGCGCGAGCTGGCCGGGTTCTACTCGGCGCTGCTCGGCCAGGAGCTCGACCCGAACGGGGATGACGACTGGCAGAGCCTTGCCGAGCCGGGCCTGTCCCTGTGCTTTCGACGGGTGGAAGGGGCCGTGCCACCACCGTGGCCGGTCAGCCGCCCGCACTTGGATCTGATCGTGGAGGACTTCGCCAGTGGCCATGCGACGGTGACCCGGCTGGGCGCGGTTCCGCTCGACCCGGTCGAGCCGCCGCCGGCCGAGGGGGATCGCCGGCAACGGGTGTATGCCGATCCGGCCGGCCACGTCTTCAGCCTTTGGCTCGACTGACCCGCTACTGACCTGACCGGGGCACGGTCCGAGCCGCCACCGAGCGACTCGAACCGTGCCCCGCGGCATGCCCGGCTGGCTAGGCCGTCGTCAGGGCCTTGCGGATGCGCTTCTCCGAGACCGGATACGGCGTACCGAGGGTCTGGGCGAACAAGCTGATGCGAAGCTCCTCGAGCATCCAGCGGATGTCCAGCAGCTCCGGGCTCGGATACTTGCCCGCCGGTACGGCGTTCAGCCGGCGCTGGTAGTCCTCGGTCAACGCGTGCACGAGGAACATGCCCTGGCGGTCGCGTTGCGGGTTGGACGCCACCTTGTCGAGGCGCTGTTCGATGCCCTTCAGGTACCGCACCAGATCCGGCAGCCTGGCGGCACCGGCCTCGGTGATGAACCCCCGGTGCACCAGCCCGTTGAGCTGGCCCCGTACGTCGGTGAGGGCCTGGAGCAATGCCGGACTCGCCGCGCGGGAGATCTGCTTGTCGACCGCCCGGGCCGACGCGAGCACGGTCGCCACCTGGTCGAGGATCGCGAGCACGGTATCGGCCAGCTCGGACCGGACGGCGTCGCGCAACCGGCCGAAGTCCTCGCGGTTCCAGACGGGCGCGCCGTTGTCGCGCATCAGCTTGTCGACCGCCGCCGTGACACAGTCGTCGAGCAGGTCGCCGACGTTCTTGTGCGGGTTGTTCGTCAGCGTCACCTTCTGCTGGTTCGTCAGATTGCGCTGTACGACCTCGATCACCGACGGCATCGTGAGCTGCAGCAATCGGCGCAGTCCCAGCCACATGGCGGCGGCCTGGTCCCGCTCGGACTCCTGCAACCGGACGGCGACGCTGTTGCCTTCGTCAACGAGGGCCGGAAACCCTGCCACCGTTAGGCCGCCGCGTTGCTCGGAGAAGCTCTGCGGCAGCTCGTCGAACGTCCAGTCGGTCAGCCCGCTACGCTCCAACCCCCTGACGGCCTTCGCAGCCACCTGGGAGATCGCGGCCTTCGTCTTCGGCTTGAGCTGTTCCTTCAACCGGCCGAGATCCTTGCCCTCGGCCACCTTCCGGCGCTTCTCGTCGATCACCCGGAAGGTCATCCGCAGGTGCTCGGGCACACGCGACCAGTCCCAGTCGTCCTCGTCGATCACCACGCCGCGCAGCTCGCGCAGTTCCCTCGCGAGGACCTCGGTCAGTGCACCTGCGCCCTGGATGAGGTTCGGAAGCACCTGCCGGGCGTGGTCCGGCGCCGGCACGATGTTGCGGCGGATGTGCTTGGGCAAGGACTTGATCAGCGCGGTGACAAGTTCCTCGCGCAGGCCCGGGATCGACCACTCGAACCCGTCGGCGCTGACCTGGTTCAGGACCAGCAGCGGGATGTGCACGGTCACGCCGTCCGCGTCGGTGCCCGGCTCGAACGCGTAGGTGAGATCGAAGACCATGCCGCTCTGCGTCCAGTTGGTCGGGAAGTCCTCCACCTTGACCTCGGCGCCTTCACGGACGACCAGCGATCGCTCGAAGTCCAGCAGATCCGGATCGGCCTGCCGGGCCTCCTTCCACCAGGTGTCGAAGTGCCGCCCGGTGACGACGTCCGCGCCGATCCGTTCGTCGTAGAAGGCGAACAACGTTTCGTCGTCGGCCAGCAGGTCCCGGCGCCGGGTCCGTTCCTCCAGTTCCTCGACCTCTTCGATCAGCTTGCGGTTCTCGTGCCAGAACTTGTGCCGGGTATCCCAGTCACCCTCGACCAGGGCGTGCCGGATGAACAGCTCGCGGGCGACCACGGGATCGATCCGCCCGTAGTTGACCTTGCGCTGAACCACGATCGGTACGCCGTACAGCGTGACCTTTTCGTACGCCATCACCGCGCCGGCTTTACGTTCCCAGTGCGGTTCGGAGTACTGGCGCTTGACTAGATGCGCCGCGAGTTCCTCGGCCCACTCCGGCTCGATCCGCGCGTTCACCCGGGCCCACAGCCGCGAGGTATCGACCAGCTCGGCCGCCATCACGAACTGCGGGGGCTTCTTGAACAAGGTCGAGCCCGGGAACACCGCGAACCGGGCGTTGCGGGCGCCGATGTACTGGTGCTGGTTGGCCGGGTCCTTCATGCCGATGTGCGAGAGCAGTCCCGCGAGCAGCGAGACATGCACGCGTTGCGGATCGGCGGGCGCGCCCGTGTTGAGCGTGACGCCGATCTGGGCCGCGACCTGGCGGAGCTGGGCGAAGATGTCCTGCCATTCGCGCACGCGTAGGTAGTTGAGGTACTCGCTCTTGCACAGCCGGCGGAACTGGTTGCCGGAGAGCTCCTTTTGCTGTTCCTTCAGGTAGTTCCAGAGGTTCAGATAGCCGAGGAAGTCCGAGTTGGGGTCACGGAACCGCGCGTGCTGCTGCGCCGCCTGGGCCTCGGCGTCGGTCGGGCGCTCGCGCGGGTCCTGGATCGACAACCCGGCGGCGATGACCATCACCTCCCGCACGCAGCCGTTGCGATGGGCCTCGACCACCATCCGCGCCAGCCGCGGGTCGAGCGGGATCTGCGCGAGCTGCCTGCCGATCGGGGTGAGGCGCTTGCGCGGGTCCTTCTGGGCCGGGTCGATCGCGCCCAGCTCGGTGAGCAGCTGCAGGCCGTCGGTGATGCTGCGCTTGTCCGGTTCGTCGATGAACGGGAACTTCGCGATATCGCCGAGGCCGATCGACGTCATCTGCAGGATGACCGAGGCCAGGTTCGTGCGCAGGATCTCCGGATCGGTGAACTCGGGGCGGCTCTCGAAATGCTCTTCGGAGTACAACCGGATGCAGATGCCGTCGCTGGTCCGGCCGCAACGGCCTTTGCGCTGGTTGGCGCTGGCCTGGGAGACCGGTTCGATCGGAAGGTGCTGGACCTTCGTACGATGCGAGTACCGGCTGATGCGCGCCGTACCGGGGTCGATCACGTACTTGATGCCCGGCACGGTGAGCGAGGTCTCGGCGACGTTCGTGGCGAGCACGATCCGGCGGCCGGGATGCGACTGGAAGACCCGGTTCTGTTCGGCGTTCGACAGCCGGGCGTACAGCGGCAGTACCTCGGTGTTGCGCAGGTTGTGGTCTCGCAACGCGTCGGCGGTGTCGCGAATCTCGCGCTCGCCGCTGAGGAAGACCAGTACGTCGCCGTCCGGTTCCAGGGCCAGCTCGTCCACGGCGTCGATAATCGCCTGGGTCTGGTCCCGGTCGATCGTGGACGGATCGTCCGGGTCGTTGATCGGGCGGTACCGCACCTCCACCGGATACGTCCGGCCGGACACCTCGACGATCGGGGCGGGCTTGCCGTCGGCGTCGGCGAAGTGCTCGGCGAACCGCTCGGGATCGATCGTCGCCGAGGTGATGATCACCTTGAGGTCGGGACGGCGGGGGAGCAGTTGGCGCAGATACCCCAGGATGAAGTCGATGTTGAGACTGCGCTCGTGCGCCTCGTCGATGATGAGCGTGTCATACCGGCTGAGGTCGCGGTCGCGCTGGAGTTCCGCCAGCAGGATGCCGTCGGTCATCAGCTTGATCAGGGACCGCTCGGACACCTTGTCGGTGAACCTGATCGCGAAACCGACGGTGTCGCCGAGTTCCGTACCGAGCTCGGAGGCGATCCGGTCGGCCACGGTTCGCGCGGCCAGCCGCCGGGGCTGGGTGTGCCCGATGAAGCCCTCGACACCCCGGCCGAGTTCCAGGCAGATCTTCGGGATCTGGGTGGTCTTGCCCGAACCGGTCTCACCCGCGACAACCACTACCTGGTGATCGCGAATGGCCTCGGCGATCTCGTCCTTGAGCTGGCTGACCGGAAGCTGCTCGGGATACGTGATCTCCGGTACGGCGTTCCGGCGCAGCGCGACGTGTTCCTCGGCCTTCGCGAACGCCATCTCGATCTCCGCGAACGCCTTCGCGCGTTTACCAGGCTCGCGAATCCCGCGGATCCGCTCGAGCCGGCGCCCCAGCTGCTCCGCGTCGTACCGCGTGAGCCCACTGAGGCGCTTCGCCAACTCGCCGAGGGACGGAGAGGTGGGGTCGGCGGACTGGCTGTCGTTCGGCGATTCGATCCGGGCATCAGGCATGGCACCCCAAGGATAGGTGGCGCCTGGTGGCGTCACATCCGAGTTTCCCGTCCGCTTGGTCACAAGGGTCCGATGAACGCCGACACGCCGCGTCACAAGCGTCCGATGAACGGAATACCGACACGGCGTGGGGTGGTTAGGCTTTGACGGCTAGGACTGGGATCGGGGATTCGAGCAGGATGCGTTGGGCGGTGCTGCCGAGGATGAGTTTGCCTACTGGGGTTCGGCGGCGCAGTCCGATGATGATCAGGTCGACGTTTTCCTCGACGGCGGCGTTGAGCAGTTCGGTCGCGACGTCGCCGCCGCCGACGCCGTGGCGGATCGTGACCTCGAGGCCTCGTTCGCGCAGGTTGGCCTCGGCGGTGTCGAGCTCGGCCTGGTTCGCGTAGCGGTCGTCGACGTAGGCGTCGCCGCGGCTGGTGTTGACCAGAACGATCGTGGCGGACCGTCGGACCGCCTCGGCCGCGGCGGCCTCCAGAGCGGCTTCGCCTTCCGGTGTCGGTACGTAGCCGACCAGGATCTTCATCGTCGCTCCATCCCGCCAAGATAGCCGCGCATGTCAGTCGTCCTCGCCAAACGTCAGCCGGTCGCGGGCCGGCTGGGTGCCGCGCAGTTTGGCGATGATCCTCGGCAGGTACGGCACGAACAGCGCCAGCACGGTCAGCACGATGATGATCGCGCTCAGCGGGCGGGTGACGAACACACTCAGGTCACCGTTCGAGATGACCAGTGAGCGGCGGAACTGCTCTTCCATCGTCGGCCCCAGGATGACGCCGAGAATGACCGGCGCGATCGGGAAGTCCAGCTTGCGCATGAAGAACCCGGCCACCCCGATGAGCAGCGCCATCAGGACCTCGTAACCACTGCCGGACAGCGAGTAGACGCCGAGACAGGCGAAGACCAGGATGCCGGCGTACAGCAGCGGCCGCGGCACCTTCAGCACCTGGACCCAGATCTGGATCAGCGGCAGGTTCATGATCAGCAGGATCAGGTTGCCGACGTACAGCGAGGCGATCAGCGTCCAGACCAGCGTGCCCTCGTTCTCGAACAGCTGCGGCCCGGGTTGCACGTTGAAGATCTGGAACGCCGCCAGCATCACCGCGGCGGTCGCAGACGTCGGCAGACCAAGTGTGAGCAGCGGCACCAGCACACCCGAGAACGACGCGTTGTTCGCCGCCTCGGGCCCGGCCACGCCCTCGATCGCGCCATTGCCGAACTCGTCCGGGTGCTTCCGCCCGGCCTTACGGGCCCGACGCCGCTCGATCGTGTACGACAGGAACGTCGGTACCTCGGCACCACCCGACGGAATCGCGCCGAACGGAAAGCCCAGCGCCGTACCGCGCAGCCAGGGCGCCCACGAGCGAGCCCAGTCGGACCGGCTCAGGTATCCCGTCCGCAGCCGGCCCTTCTCCAGCGGCGCGACCCGGTCCGGCGTACCGCGGAGCTTGGACGCCACGTGCAGGGTCTCGCCGATCGCGAACAGGCCGACGATCACGATGACCACGTCCACGCCGTCGAGCAGGCGCAGCGTGCCGAAGGTGTAGCGCGGCGCGCCGGACAGGCCGTCGAGGCCGATCAACCCGATGAAAAGGCCGACGGTCAGCGACAGCAGACCGCGTACCAGCGAGTGCCCGACAAGCGCGGTGACCGCGACCATCGCGAGCAGGGTGATCGCGAAATAGTCGGTCGCCTGGAACTGGCCGGCCAGGTTGCCGATCGGCTTCGCGACGAAGGTCAGCAGCACGGTCGAGATGGTCCCGGCGATGAACGAGCCGATCGCCGCCGTGGCCAGGGCCGCCCGGGCCCGGCCCTTCAGGGCCATCTTGTGACCCTCGATGGCGGTCGCGACCGAGGACGATTCGCCCGGGGTGTTGATCAGGATCGAGGTGGTCGAGCCGCCGTACATCGCGCCGTAGTAGATCCCGGCGAACATGATGAACGCGCCGATCGGATCGCTGAAGTTGAAGGTGATCGGCAGCAGCAGCGCGATCGTCAGGGCCGGGCCGATGCCGGGCAGGATGCCGACGATCATGCCGAGCGTGACGCCGAGTACGGCCCACAGCAGGTTCATCGGCGCGAGCACGGTGCCGAACCCGTGCAAGAGGTCCCCGAAGACGGTCACAGCCCCAACACCCCCTCAGGCAGCGAGATGTCCAGGAACTGCGTGAAGGCGACATAGACCAGTACGGACAGTACGACGGCCACGATCGCGTCACGCCAGGTATTACGGCTACCGAGCACCCGGGCGGCTCCGAAGAACAGCAGCAAGGTGGCGAGGATGTACCCGAGTGGTACGACCAGGAAGGCGTACAACACGAGTAGTACGGCGATCGCGACGGGTTCAAACCACGTACGGTCGCTCTTGGCGGCCGCTCGCGGCGAGCGAAGGCCCTCCACGAGATAGGCCAGCGACAACAGCACCCAGGCCGACGTGACGATCAACGGGAAGAACCTCGGCCCGGCGGGATCGAGGCCCTTCGGACTGCGGATGTCGAAGACGCCGATCAGGAAGGTCACGCTCAGCACCACCAGCACGATGGCGGCGATGATCCGGACCGGTCTCGACGCTTCCACGTCGGTGTCGTCGACGTCAGGGGAGGTTTCCTCAGCAACGCTCATACGATGCCCAGCTCCTTCAGCAGCGCCTGCACCCGGGTGGTCTCCTCGGCGATGAAGGCCGTCGCCGCGTCACCGGTTCGATAGAAGTCCGTCCAGCCCTGCTTCTTGCGGATCTCGGCCCAGGCCGGGGTGTCGTGCGCCTTCGTGACGAACTCGATCAGCTTCTGCCGGTCCGCGTCTGGGATGTCCGGTGGCGCGACGATGGCCCGCCAGTTGAGCACCTCCGCGTCGTACCCCTCGGACTTCAGCGTCGGCAGGGCCTTGCCGGCGATGGTGATCGGCTCGGTGCCGGTGGTCGCGAGCACGCGCATCTTGCCCGCGGTGATCTGCTCCTCGAACTCGCTCACGCCGGAGATACCGACAGTGACGTCACCGGACAAGATCGCGGCGGTGGCCTCGCCGCCGCCGGAGTAGCTGATGTACTTCACCTTGGACGGATCGGCGCCCGCGGCCTTGACCAGCGTGCCGGCGGTGATGTGATCGGTGCCGCCGATCGTTCCGCCGCCCCAGCTCACCGAAGTCGGGTCGGCCTGGTACTTCGCGACCAGGTCCTTCAGCGTCTTGATCGGCGAGTCGGCCTTCACCACCAGCACCTCCTGCTCGGCGGTGATGGTCGCGATCGGGGTGGTGTCGGTGAGCGTGATCTGCGATTCGTTCAGCGTCAGCGCGCCGACCATCACCAGCCCGGTGATCATCAGCGTGTGCGGGTCCTTGCGGTTCTTGGTCGCCAGCTTCGAGATGCCGACCGCACCGCCCGCGCCGGTCACGTTCACCACCGAAATAGAGCGATCAGGCAACAATTTCTCGTTCTGGATGACATGCTGGAGCTGTCGCGCCGTCAGATCCCAGCCACCACCGGGCGCGGCCGGCACCATGATCTCGACGTTGCGCGACGGGAACGGGCCCGCGACGCTGCCGCCCTCGAGCGCGGCACAGCCGCTGACCAGCAGGCTCGCCACCAGAACGCCGAGACCAGCGGTACGTCGGATGGGCCGGTGGGTAGGCATGGTCACCTCCGGTAGGTCTGGGCAAAGACGCTAACAGCATTCCATCTAGAGGACTAGATATTCTGCTAGGCGGACCCGCGAGTTATTCTCGTCGGCAGGAGGTGGCGGAATGACGGATGGCGACATCGCGCCGGAAGGCGGCCAGGGCGGCGTACGAAGCGTGCACCGGGCCCTGGATCTGCTGGAGCGTTTCGACGACGAGCACCCGGTCTGGACCCTGGCGGAGCTGACCCAGGCCAGCGGACTGCCCAAGACGACCGTGTTGCGGCTGGTGACAACGCTCGAACAGCGCGGCCTGGTGGTGGCGATCGGCCCCGGCCGGTTCGCGATCGGCCCGGGCTTCCTGCGGTGGTCCCGGCTGAGCAGCGCCAGCATGGAGGTGCCACCGACGGTTCGGGCCGCGATGGCCCGGCTGGCGGAGGAGACCGGCGAAACGGTCAACCTCTACATCAGGGTTGGACGCTCCCGGGTCTGCCTGGCGCAAAGCCCGGGCACCTTGAGCGTGCGCCACACCATCGGCGTCGGTGTGGCCCTGCCGATGTGGGGCGGCGCCGCGTCCGCCGTTCTGCTGAGCGACCCGCCGCTGCTGGTGCCGGGCCCGACCGTGGTGGACGAGATCGCCGCGGAGTCGCCGTACGGCGAGGAGTTCGGCGACCAGCTGCGCGCGGCCGCGGCCCGGGTGGTCGAACGCGGTTTCGCCGTCACGCACGGCGAACGCGAGCTGGGCGCTTCCGGTGTCTCCGCGCCGATCCACCGTTCCGACGGCCGGGTGGTCGCGGCCGTCGGCGTGGGTGGTCCGACCACCCGCTTCAGCGACGACCGGTTGCCCGCCTACGTCGACGCCGTACGGCGATGCGCGCGGCTCATCTCGTCCAGCGGCTGGAGCGGATTCAGTGCCGCAGCCTGACGCGGATCTGCTCAGCGGTGTGCGGGTGCTCGACCTGACCAACGTGCTGGCCGGACCGTTCGCGGGCTACCAGCTCGCGTTGATGGGCGCGGACGTGGTGAAGGTGGAGGTCCCCGGCACCGGGGATCTCGCCCGCAATCTCGGGGCATCGCCGGAGTTGTCCGCCGAAGGCCTGGGCATTTCGTTTCTCGCGCAGAACGCGGCCAAGCGATCCCTGACGGTGGACCTGAAGACGCCGGCGGGCAGGGAGGTCCTGACCCGGTTGATCGCCGGCGCCGATGTACTGCTGGAGAACTTCCGCCCGGGCGTGCTGGAACGGCTCGGGTTCGGCGCTGAACGACTGCGTGAGATCAACCCGGGCCTGGTGTACTGCGCGGTGTCCGGGTTCGGGCAGACCGGGCCGATGCGCGCGCGGCCGGCGTACGACCAGATCATCCAAGGGCTTTCCGGCATCATGAGCGTAACGGGAATGCCCGATACGTCACCGACGCGGACGGGCTTCCCGATCTGCGACACGCTGGGCGGTTACGCGGCGGCGTTCGCGATCTCGGCGGCGCTGGTGAAAAGGGCCCGCACAGGCGTCGGGTCGTACCTGGATGTCTCGATGCTGGAGACGGCCGTCGCGGCGATGGGCTGGGTGGTGTCGGACTACCTCGTCGGCGGCCGGGCGCCTCGCGCGATGGGCAACGAGAACGTCACCTCGGCGCCGTCAGGCACGTTCGAGACGGCCGCTGGACAGCTGAACATCGCGGCGAACAAGCAGGATCAGTTCGTCACGTTGTGCCGGTTGCTCGATCGTCGGGAACTTGTGAAGGACCCGCGTTTTGCAACCCGGGAAGCGCGGAAGACCCATCGCGCCGAGCTCAAGCGCGAGCTGGAGAAGACCTTGCGGACGCGGACCGCCGTCGAGTGGGACGAACTGCTCGCCACCAGCGGTGTGCCGGTGGCGCCCGTACTGACGCTGCAGGAATCGCTCGGGCTGCGGCAGCTGGCGGAACGGGACCTGCTGCACGACGTACCGATGCCGGGGGCCCGGCCGGATTCGCTGCGCGTGCTGGGTAGCAGCGTGCACATCGACGGGCAGGCCGTTGGTCCTTCGGCCGGACCGCCATTGCTGGGCGAACACACCGACGAGGTGCTGGCCGAGGCCGGATTCAGTCCCACCGAGATCGCGGCGCTGCATGCGGAGGGGGTCTTGTGACCGAGGCAGAGGACTGGTGGGCAACCGCGATCTCCGACATCTCGCCAGGCTCGATCCGGTTGCGCGGCTACGCGATCGAGGACCTGATCGGCTCAGTGTCGTACCCGCAGATGGTCTGGTTGATGACCCGCGGCTCGTTGCCGTCCGCGGCCGAGGCGGCGTTGCTCGAGCTAACCCTGGTGGCGGCCGTCGACCATGGCCCGCAGGCGCCTTCGGTCGCGGCCGCGCGCATGGCCGCGTCGTGCGGGCTCGACCTGAACAACGCGATGGCGACAGGCGTGAACCTGCTCGGCGACGTTCACGGTGGCGCCGGTCAGCAGTGCATGGAGGTGCTCCGCTCACTCGTCGACTCGGGCCAGCCGGTCGGTGCGGCGGCGACCGCGCTGGTTGCCGCGTACAAGGAACGCGGCGCCTACGTGCCAGGCTTCGGCCATCGCTTCCACCCACGTGATCCCCGCCGGGACCCGTTGATGACGGCGATCGCGGAGGCTGTTGCCGACGGCACCGTTGAGGGCCGGTACGTCGAGGCGGCACTCGCGCTGGAGGCGGTGCTGGCCGGGGGAGCGCGGCCCGTGCCGATGAACATCGACGGCGCCACCGCCACCATCTACTGCGAACTGGGTTTCGCACCGGAACTCGGCCGCGGCCTGTTCGTCCTGTCCCGGTCGGTCGGCCTGCTGGCCCACGCGTGGGAACAGCACAACGAGCCGACCCGGATCAAGGGACCGTTGCCGCGCTCGGCCAATCCCACCTACACCGGCCCACCACCACGCACCTTGCCCTGAAGCGGCCTAGTCGGTGGGCAACTTCCCGCGTAGCACCTTCCCGGTGGCGTTGCGGGGGAGTTCGTCGACGAGTTTGACCTGACGCGGGGTCTTGAACGTGGCCAGGTTGGTACGAACGTAATCGCGCAGCGCCTCCGGATCGGCCGGATGACCTGACGTGGCTACCACGTAGGCGAGGAGGCGCTGCCCGAACTCCTCGTCATCGACGCCGACCACCGCGACATCCGCGACGGCCGGATGGGTGGCGAGGCAGTTCTCCACCTCGACCGGGTAGACGTTCTCACCGCCGGACACGATCATGTCGTCCTCGCGGCCGTCCACGAACAACCGGCCCTCGGCATCCAGGTGGCCCAGATCGCCCGTGCTCATCCGCCCGTCCACCACCGTCTTGGTACCGCCGCCAAGGTAGCCGCCGAACACCAGGCCGCCGCCGGCGAAGATGCGCCCGGTCTCGCCCACCGGCAGAGGCCGATCGCGCTCGTCGAGGATCGCGACCGAACTACCCAGGCAGGGTCGGCCGACCGTTCCCGGCGCGGCGCGCAGGTCCGCCGGACCGGCGAGGGTGGCGATACCGATCTCACTCGACCCGTACGCGTCGCTGAGGATCGGGCCGAACCTGGCCATGAACCGCTCCGCCAATGTGGGGCTCAACGCGGACGCGCCGGAGACGACGGCCCGCAGGGAGGTCAGGTCGTACTTCCCGATCTCGTCACCGGGTAGCTCCAGCAGCCGCTGCAGCATCACCGGCACGGCGACGATCGAGCCGGCCCGGTGCTTCTCCACGGCGGCAAGGGCGCACGCCGGATCGAACTTGCGGGCGAGCACGAGCGGCGAGCCGAGGAACAATGCGAGCATCGAGGTCAACAGCCCGAGGCCGTGGAACAACGGCGGGCAGATCAACGCGGGTTCACCGGCGCGCAGGCCGACCCGGCGCAACACCGTGGCGGTCAATCCGCTCAGGGACGACGCCGTCGGCACCCTGGGTGCGGCCTTCGGCGTGCCGGTCGTACCCGAGGTGAGGATGACGATCCGGCCGGGCCGCGAAGGCGTCGGCGGCTCGGGCCAGTTCCCCGCGGCGAGGCGGTCGAGGGAGGCTGCGCCGGTGTCTTCGTCATGCCAGGCGAGAACTCGGCGGACGCCGCGGCCGCTCTTGTCCACGAGCGGCACGAACTCCTGGTCGAGAATCAGCAGATCCGGATCGTTGCGCTTCAGCAGGTCGTCCAGTTGCGGCGCGGCAAGACCGGTGTTGAGGAAGTACACGTCGGCGCCGAGGCGGCTCGCGGCCAGGGTCGCCTCGAGGAAACCCTTGTGATTGCGGCACAGCACCGCCACCTTGCTGCCCACGGTGATGCCGAACGACGCGGCCAGTCCTGCGGCCTGCGCGGCACAGCGCCGATCGAGCTGCTGGTACGTGATGGAGCCGAGTTCGTCGATCACCGCCGGGCGGTGCGGAAAGCGGATCGCGGCGACCGCGCCGAGCGTCGCGATGGACTGGCCGAACCGGTACAGGGTCCGGCTGATCGGCACGAGCTGGGCCGGCCCGGCACCACGCCACACCCCGGAGCGCAGCAACGCACCCGGCAGTGCGAAGGCCTCGGCCGCCGTACGGGTGCGATCGCCCGTCATGGCGTATCTCCCGGCGGTTTCGGTTTGGGCTCAGTGCGGAGGAAGTACCGACGGAGGACCTGGTCGGTCGGGACCCGGAGCAGGTCGCCCACGGCCCCGATCGGGCGGACCCACCCCGGTGCGAGGTGGTGCGGCCGCTCGGCGACCGCGGCGCACACCTGGTTGGCCGCCTGCTCGGGCGTCAACCCGGGCAACTTGTTCAACGCGGCGGTGGGCTCGCTCATCCGCGTGTGCACCAAGCCCATGTACACAGTGGAGACCGTCACGCCGTCGCCGTGGATCTCCTGCGCGACGCAGCGCAGCCACACGTCGAAAGCGCTCTTCGACGCCAAATACGCCGACCAGCGGGCCATCGGCGGCGTTCGCACCCCGGCGGTGGAGATGTTGACGATGTGGCCCGAGCGCCGCTCGCGCATCGACGGCAGCAACTCCAGCACGAGCTTGGCCGGGCCTAGGTAGTTGATCGCGTTGGTGCGCTCGATGTCGTGGAAGCGCTGGTAGGAGTCGGCGACCGAACGGCGGATCGACTTCCCCGCGTTGCTGACCAGCACGTCCACGCGCCCGTGATCAGCCAGCACCCTTCGAACAAGCTCCTCCACCGCCGCCGGATCAGCCAGGTCAGCCGGATAGCAGTACGCCGTACCGCCGCTCTGATTGATGCCGTCGGCAACGAGCTGGAGCCGGTCCGCCGTACGGGCGACAAGCAGCACCGTCGCGCCCGCGGCCGCCAGTCGTCTGGCGGTCGCCTCGCCGATGCCGAACGAGGAGCCCGTGACCAGAACGACCTTGCCACGAACGGCCGCGGCCAACCGCTCGGCCGGCAGTCTGGTCCGCCCGTTCGCAAGCGCGACAAGCAAGGGCCAGCCGGGCGGACGTCTGCGAGTGGGCTCCATGATCGGATATTACCGGCAGGTAGCCGCAGGAGATAGGACCAGTTCACTCTGTGGTCGATCGCTGGTCGCGGCCTCAGCCACGCGGTCGAGCCACTCCGACACCAGCCAGTCGAACAACGCCGGCTGCTCG
The DNA here is from genome assembly GCF_042434725.1 of Kribbella deserti. NCBI lineage: Bacteria > Bacillati > Actinomycetota > Actinomycetes > Propionibacteriales > Kribbellaceae > Kribbella > Kribbella deserti. The sequence continues at coordinate 664,189 of NZ_JBHLTC010000018.1, forward strand.
AACTGGAGGTTATGCCCCGCACGGTCCAGCACGACGAACGACGCGCGTGGATAGTGCGGCAGCAGCTCATACTGTTCGGCGAACCCGGTGGCCGAGTCCTGCCGCCCAGCCAGAATCAGCGCCGGCCGGGAATAGACCGGACCCGACTCGGGCGGCGCCGCCAGCACCCAGTCCCGCCTGATCTCCGCCAAGCGCTCGTAGTCGGCTGCCGCGAGCCCCGGCGCGACATCGGAACGGAACCGACGCAGCGTCTCCGGCGTTTGCACCACCGCGAGCCCCGCAAACTCTTCGGCCTCGGCGCGGTCCAGCGACGCCAGCAGCGCCGGGTCGGCCCGGATCACCTGATGCTCGGGCACTATCCGGTCCGCCGGATCAAGGTTCGTACCGACCGAGCAGATCAAGGTGAGCCCGAGCACCTGATCCGGCCGGCGGGCGACCAGGCTGCGCGCGAGCAATCCACCGAACGACTCACCGATCAGCAGGAACGGCTCGGACCCGATCTGCTCATCGATGAACGCGAGCACCGCGGTGAGCAGATCCTCCGCGCTCCGGGCGTCTCCCACTGGACTCTGGCCCATGCCCGGCAGATCAGGGTAATACCGCCGATAGCCGGGGCGCTCGGCAAAAACCGGTTCCAGGCAGCCGGTCATCAGCCGGTGGTCCGGGGTCCAGCCGTGCAGCGCCAGCACCGGAGTGCCCTCGCCGTACGCCACGAAGTGCAGGGTCATGCGGTCTCTCCTCAACCAGTCTTGCGATGGCCAAAGATCTACCAGGCCCCTCCGACAATTTCCGTTTCCCGCTCGGCCCGGCCCACCCGACGCGCGGTAGAACGCCGTGTGGACCGGGCCGGCCGGATTACGCCGTGCGGACCAGGGTCGGCCTTGGGGCGACCGGGGCCAGGGTCAGCAGGTCGAGGCCGGCTACGCCGTAGCGGAGCAGGACCAGGCGGGCGATTTCGTTGCTGACGCCCAGCGGACGGGAGACGGCGACGGCGCCTGCCTTGCGGGCGGTTTCCTCCGCCTTGTCGGGCAAAAGACCCGGTGCGAGGAAGAACGCGCCGACGGCCACGTGGCGACGGCCTTCCAGACGCCACTGGAGTACGGCCTCCGCCGGGGTCGGGGTCGCCGAGGTGATGAAGGCGGCCGTGACCGGAAGGCGGTGCCGCTGACCCCAGACACGGGCAAGACGGGAGACCGCCGCGTTGGCCTGGTTGTCGCTGGAACCGACGACCGCGAGTACGAGGGCGTCGAGTTCACGCACGCGGCCGTTGCGCAGTTCCTCGCGCATACGCCGGTCGAGTACGTCCAGCAGCGAGTCGTCGTACCCGAGCACGTCGGAGGCGATGATGCGCAGCGCCGGGTAGCGGCCGCGCGCCTCGTCGATGACCGCCGGCACGTCCACCCGGGCGTGGAACGCCTCGGACAGCAGCAGCGGTACGACGACGATCTCCTCGACGCCTTCGGAGCCGAGCTTGTCGAAGACCTGGTACGGGGAAGGGGGGCAGTGGTCCAGGAACGCCGCTTCGATGCGCAGGTCGTCCCGCATCTCGCGCAGGCAGTCGACGAGCGCGTGAACGGTGGCAGCCGAGCGCGGGTCGCGGCTGCCGTGGGCGAGGATCACAAGTGCTGGAGCAGTCACAGCGGTTCCCCTTCTACGTCGTCGATCATGCCGGCCGCCAACGTCCATCCGTCGTGGGCGTCGATCAGCAGGAACGATCCGGTGATGGCATTGCTGGAGTACGGATCGGCGGCGAGCGGCGCGGCTACCTTGAGCTGCACCTTGCCGATGTCGTTCAGGTTCAGCTCGGTGGCATCAATGACGCCGAGCGTGTCCAGGTCGAGAGCGCCACCGATCCGGGTGACGATCGCCTGGGCGGTCGTGGTGGTGTGCTTGATCAGCACGCGGGCGCCGACCGTCAGTGGGCGGTCGGACAGCCAGGCGACGGTGGCGACGAGCTCGCGGCGGGTGCCGGGGGAGCTGTCGGCCGCGACGATGACCGAGCCGCGGGCCACGTCGAGATTGTCGGCCAGCCGAATGGTGACGGCTTGACCGGCAACAGCGGTACCGGCGTCCGCGACAGCGGAGGAAGACGGGCTCACCACGGCCCGGTCGACCCCGGCCACGGTGGTACGGCGGCCGGCCGGCAGCACGATCACCTCGTCACCGGCGGAAACCTTGCCGGCGGCAACCGTCCCGGCGTACCCGCGGTAGTCCCGGTACTCGTCGTCGGTCTGCGGCCGGATCACGTACTGCACCGGGAATCGCAGCGGCTGCGACGAGATGTCGTCCCGGCCGTCGGCGTTCTCCAGGAACTCCAGCAGCGTCGGCCCGTCGTACCAGGAGGTACGCGTCGAGCGGTCCACCACGTTGTCCCCGGCCAGCGCCGAGACCGGAATGGCCTTGACGTCGCTGATGCCCAGCTGGTCCGCCAGGTCGACGACGTCCTTCGCGATGGCCTTGAAAACGGCCTCGTCGTAGTTGACCAGGTCGATCTTGTTCACCGCGAGCACCACGTGCGGCACTCGGAGCAGGCCCGCGACGGCGAGGTGCCGCCGGGTCTGCTCGAGTACGCCGTGCCGGGCGTCGACCAGGATGATGACAACATCCGCGGTCGACGCGCCGGTCACCGTGTTCCGGGTGTACTGCACGTGGCCCGGGCAGTCGGCCAGGATGAACGAGCGCTTGTCGGTCGCGAAGTAGCGGTAGGCGACGTCGATGGTGATGCCCTGTTCGCGCTCGGCCCGCAGGCCGTCGGTCAGCAGGGCGAAGTCGAAGTCACCGGCACCACGCGTCGAGGAGACGTGCTGGACGTGGGCGATCTGGTCGGCCAGGATCGCCTTGCAGTCGTGCAGCAGCCGCCCGACCAGGGTGGATTTGCCGTCGTCCACCGAACCGGCGGTGGCGAGTCGCAGCAGTGTGCTCATCAGAAGTACCCCTCGCGCTTGCGGTCTTCCATGGCTGCTTCGCTGACCCGGTCGTCGGCCCGGGTGGCGCCGCGCTCGGTCAGTTCACTCGCGGCGACCTCGATGACGACCTCGGCGGCCGACCGAGCCTCACCCAGTACGGCGCCCGTGCAGGACATGTCGCCGACCGTCCGGTACCGGACCACGCGAGCCGTGACGGTCTCCCCAGCACGCGGCTGCGAGTAGGGGCCGACGGCAAGCAACATGCCGTCGCGCTCGAACACGTCCCGGGTGTGGGAGTAGTAGATGGACGGCAGGTCGATGCCTTCGCGGTCGATGTAGTTCCACACGTCGAGCTCGGTCCAGTTCGACAGCGGGAAGACCCGGACGTGCTCACCGGGCTTGTGCCGCCCGTTGTACAGCGACCACAACTCGGGCCGCTGGTTGCGCGGGTCCCACTGGCCGAACTCGTCGCGCAGGCTGAAGATCCGCTCCTTCGCGCGGGCCCTCTCCTCGTCGCGACGACCGCCACCGAAGACGGCGTCGAACCGGTTGCCGTTGATCGCGTCCAGCAACGGCACGGTTTGCAGCGGGTTCCGCGTCCCGTCGGCCCGCTCGCGCAGGCGCCCATCGGCCAGGTAGTCCTCAACGCGAGCCACGACCAACTTGAGGCCCAGCTCGGCAACGACCCGGTCGCGGTACTCCAGCACCTCGGGAAAGTTGTGCCCGGTGTCGACATGCAACAGCGTGAACGGCACCGGCGCCGGCGCGAACGCCTTACGCGCCAGGTGCAGCATCACGATCGAGTCCTTGCCACCGGAGAACAGCACCACCGGGCGCTCGAACTCGGCCGCGACCTCACGGAATACGAACAGCGACTCGCTTTCCAGTGCGTCCAGCTCACTCACGACAGTTGTGCTCATGTGTGCAACCCGCATTCGACCTTGCCGGAACCGGCCCAGCGGCCACTGCGCGGATCCTCGCCCGGCGCGACCTGCTTGGTGCAGGGCTGGCATCCGATGGAGGGATAACCGTCGTACTGCAGCAGATTGACCAGCACACCGTTGTCGGTGATGTAGGCGTCCAGGTCTTCCTGGGTCCACGGCGCGATCGGGTTGAGCTTGACCATGTCCCGCTTCGCGTCGTACTCGACGATCGGGGTGTTGGCCCGCGTCGGCGCCTCCTCGCGCCGTACGCCGGTCACCCACGCCTTGTAGCCGGACAGCACCCGGTTGAGCGGTTCGACCTTGCGCAACGCGCAGCACTTGTCGGGATCGCGGGCGAACAGGTCCTTGCCGTACTCGGCGTCCTGCTCGGCGACGGTCTGCTTCGGCGTGGCGTTGATCAGGTTGATCGGCAGCGTCGCGGCGACGGCGTCCCGCGTCCCGATCGTCTCGGCGAAGTGGTAGCCGGTGTCGAGGAACAGTACGTCGACCCCGGGCGCCGCCTCGGCCGCCAGGTGGGGGAGCGCGCCGTCGGCCATCGAGGCGGTCACAACCAGTTCGTCACCGAAGGTCTCGCGGGCCCAGGCCAGTACCTCGACCGGCGTGGCATCCGCTAATCGCTCGTTCGCCTCTTCGGCAAGCATCTTCAGGTCCGTACTCATTGCACACTCACCCGCAGTCCGATCATCTTCAGCTGGAACACCCGTGCACAGGGCCGGCACTCCCAGGTGCCGTGCCCGTCCTCAGCAGGACGCAAGTCCTCATCCCCGCAGTACGGGCAATACAACGGCGCAGCACGCTCACTCATTGCAAAGCTCCTTCCTCGGCACGGACGACCCACTGGGCGAACCGCTCGCCCTCGGACCGCTGGGACAGGTAGTTCCGGGTAACGCGTTCGACGTAGTCGGCCAGATCGGACGAAGCGACCTTGTGACCGCGAAGCTTGCGGCCGAACCCGGCGTCGAGGCCGAGCCCGCCACCGAGGTGGACCTGGTAACCGGGGACCTGGTTGCCCTGGGCATCGAGTACCAGCTGGCCCTTCAGGCCGATGTCCGCGACCTGGATCCGGGCGCAGGAGTTCGGGCAGCCGTTGACGTTCACGGTGATCGGCACATCCAGTTCGGGGATGCGCGCCTCCATCTCGCCGATCAGCTCCGCGGCGCGGCCCTTCGTCTCGACGATGGCCAGCTTGCAGAACTCGATACCGGTGCAGGCCATCGTGTTGCGCCGCCAGGCCGACGGGCGGGCCTGGAAACCGAGACCCGCCAGGGCGGTCACGAGCGACTCGACCCGGCTTTCCTCGACGTCCAGCACGATCAGCTTCTGCTGGGCGGTGGTGCGGATCCGGTCCGAACCGTGCGCGGCGACGACATCCGCGACCTTCGCCAAGGTGGCGCCGTTCACGCGGCCCACCACCGGCGCGACGCCGATGTAGTACTTGCCGTCCTTCTGCTTGTGCACGCCGACGTGATCACCCTGTACGGCGGGGATCTCCGGCGCGGGTCCGTCGATCAGCTTGCGCTTGAGGTACTTCTCCTCGAGTACCTCGCGGAACTTCTCCACGCCCCAGTCGGCCACCAGGAACTTCAGCCGGGCGCGGGTCCGCAGCCGCCGGTAGCCGTAGTCGCGGAAGATGCTGCACACGCCCCACCAGGCGAGGTGGACTTCTTCGAGCGGAACCCAGACGCCGAGCCGCTTGGCCAGCATCGGGTTCGTCGACAGGCCGCCACCGACCCACAGATCGAACCCGGGCCCGTGCTCGGGGTGGTTCACACCGACGAAGGCGACGTCGTTCACTTCGGGCACCACGTCGTGCGACGGGTGGCCGGTCAGCGCGGTCTTGAACTTGCGCGGCAGGTTCGAGAACTCCGGCGAACCGATGTACCGGCTGACGATGTCGTCGATCGCCGGCGTCGGGTCGATGATCTCGTCCGCGGCGATACCCGCTACGGGGCTTGCGATGATGATGCGCGGTACGTCGCCACAGGCCTCGGTCGTGTAGAGGCCGACGGCCTCCAGCTTCTGCCAGATCGCGGGGATGTCCTCGACCCGGATCCAGTGCAGCTGGATGTTCTGCCGGTCGGTGATGTCCGCGGTGTCGCGGGCGTAGGTGGTGGAGATGTCCGCGATCACCCGCAGCTGCTCGGTGCTGAGCTGGCCGCCTTCGATCCGGATGCGCAGCATGAAGTACTTGTCGTCGAGCTCTTCGGGCTCCAGGGTCGCGGTCTTGCCGCCGTCGATCCCGGGCTTGCGCTGGGTGTAGAGCCCCCACCAGCGGAAGCGTCCACGCAGATCCGCCGGGTCGATCGAGTCGAACCCGCGGTGGGCATAGATGTTCTCGATCCGGGCCCGCACGTTCAGGCCGTCGTCGTTCTTTTTGTTCTCTTCGTTCTTGTTCAGCGGCTCGCGGTAGCCGAGGGCCCACTGACCTTCGCCCTTGCCCTTACGCGGCCGGGAGGGCTTGGGAGCTGGAGTCCTGGTGGCTGGGGTGGCGCCAGTCGTCATCCGGAACGTGTCCTTGTCTGCGAAGACAGGTGCGTCCGCGAGGCGGGCTCGAAACGTCGTCGGTTCGAAGCGGTCTGCGCGAAGCGCACCCAGCGATGATCATCGGTAGGCCCAAAGGGGCCGGCGGGTGGCTGGGGTCAGCTCGAAGGACGACACATGGCACTGCGCATACGCCCGAGGTCGAGATGAATCCGACCTACGAGATGCGGCGTGTGGGCAGCGAACATGCTGATAAGAGTCAGCCGAATCGCCGCGTAAAGCAACCGACCATCCCGCATGTCGAGATCAAATCTCAATATTTGAACGATTTCCCAGTTTATTCCCCAACCTCGCAGCCGAATTGAGTGCCGCGGATCACATCAGTCTCACAAGAAATCTTGCGCAAGAATTCTTGTCGATTTACCGTGGAGCCATGAGTCCAGCCAACCGGCGAACCGCCGACTCCAGCGTCATCGCCGCCATTCATCACCCGTTGCGGCGTCGTCTGGTCGAGCTGCTCGGCGTCGAAGGCCCGGCCACCGTGGGCCGCCTTGCCGACGCGACCGGGGAGCTTCCCGGCAACATCAGTCACCACCTCAAGGTGCTCGCGACCGCGGGCGTGATCGAGGAGGCGCCCGAGCTTGCCAAGAACCGCCGGGAGCGGTGGTGGCGCCGCGCGAAGGCGTCGTACAGCTGGTCCTTGGCGGACGCGAAGGGCGATCCGGCCGCGGAGCTGGTGGCGCTGAGCGCGGAAGAGGCGAACGTCGCGCACCACCTGGTCAAGCTGAACCAGTGGCGTGAGAGGCAGTCCGAGGCCTCGGAGCAATGGCTGCGGGCCGCTTTCAGCACCGACAGCTGGCTCAAGCTGACGCCTGCGCGGCTCGAGGAACTGGCTGGGCGGATCGACGCCCTCATCCAGGAGTACGTCGCCGACCCAAGCGCTGATCCAGACGCCGCGAACGTCTTCGTCTTCGCCCACGGCGTGCCCGCCCGCCCATGACCACCGCGATCACCGGGAGTGCCGAGGCGGGGCCTTGCCGCGTGCGCTCATGCTGCTTTTCGGTGGCGCCCTGGCCGACCGGATCGACGCGCGCCGCACGATGATCCTGGCCAACCTCGGCCGGATCGCCGTACTCACCGCAGCAGCCGTTGTCGCCGTCACGCAGGGCGTTTCGCTGGCGCTGCTGTTGGCCGTCGCGGTGGTGTTCGGCCTGATGGACGCGATCTACGGACCGGCCTCGGGCACGATGCCGCGACAGCTCGTACGAACAGAGGACCTGGTGCCGGCCGCGGCGATGTCCCAGTTCGCGAGCCGCCTCGCGGTGTTCGCGGGCGCGCCGATCGGCGGCCTGCTCGTCGCGTACGGCGGGCTGGCCGCGGTGATGGCCGTGAACGCCTTCTCGTTCGCAGTGGTCGCGATCGCCCTCGCCTTCGTGATCAAGCCGCGCTATCCGCGACCACCCTCGACCGGTACGACGATCCGGGCGGATCTGCGCGACGGCTTCGCGTACCTGCGACGGGCCGCGTCGGCTCGCACCCTCGTGATCGCGCTGTTCGGTTTGAACCTGTGCGTAGGGCCGGTGCTCGCGGTCGGCCTGGTCCTGCGGACGAGCGAGGCAGGTTGGGGCGCGCCAACGCTCGGGCTCTTCCAGGCGTGTTCGGGTATCGCGGCGGCCGTGCCGATCGCGATGACGGCCTTCGGGTTTGCGGCGGGCTCGCTCGGCGTCGCGACGGCCTGTCTGATCACGGCGGCACTCTTCGCCGTCCTCGTCACCTGGTCCACGATCCGCCTACGGCCGAGTCGGTAGCCAGCCGCGAGGTGGATCCTCCCCGGTTCGGCCGTCGACGGCTTCGCGGAGCAGGTCGGCATGGCCGGTGTGGCGGCCGTACTCCTCGATGAGGTCGCAGACGAGCCGACCTCGAGGCGCCGATACGGGTCTGCAGTCCAGCCGCATCGAGGCTGTCTGCCTTCCAGCGGAACGTGTACCGCAGCCGGTCGAGCGCACCGGCCAGGGCGTCGGGCTCGGTCCCGGCGAAGGGTGGTTCCCACGGTAGGCCGGGTGGTGGCTGCCAAGGAGCACCGCTTTGTGTCATAGCCGAAACCGTAGCGCCGGCCACCGACGATTTTGCGTCGCTTTCCCGTGAGCGCACCGCGGTTTCCTATTGCCGCCGGGGCGGTGAGGCCCTACGGTCTGGTCGTTAGGAAAGTTTCCTAACGATTAGGGAAGGGGCGCGGTTGTGAGATCGTCACGCCGGGTAGCGCTGGCTACACTCGCCGTTTGTTCGTCCATTACCGGCACCGCGGTCGTGGTGGGGTCGACCGCCGGTGCTTCCGAAGAGCGGGCAACGACCCGAACCGCGGTGCAGGCCGCCGCGCAGACCGGGGCTTTGATCCGGGTGGACCAGCTGGGGTTCGCGATCGGGGAATCCAAATCGGCGTACCTGATGAGTCCGAAGGTCGCCGCCGGCCAGCCGTATGCCGTCATCGACCGGCATGGCCGCAAGGTGCTGTCCGGCCGAACCGGGGCGGACCTCGGCAAGTGGAACGACGCTTATCCGCACGTCTACGCCCTTGAATTGAAGGGTTTGCTGCTCCCGGGCACCTACCGGGTCCAGGCCGCCGGTGCGACTTCGGCGCCTTTCCAGGTCGGCACCCGGGGTATGTTCCGGCAAGCCGCGGACAAGACGATCACGTTCTTCGGCTCGCAGCGCGACGGCGTCAACGTCGTACCGGGGCAGCTCGATCGCAAGCCGGCACACCTGACGGACAAGTCCGCGCAGGTCTACGAACTGCCGGTCTTCGAGTCGCCCGACTCCGGTACGACCGTCGGTGAACTCAAGCCGGTTCCCGGCGAGAAGGTCGACGTCGAGGGCGGCTGGTTCGACGCGGGGGACTACGTCAAGTTCACCCACATCGCGGCGTACGCGGACCTGATGCTGTGGGCATCGGCTCGCGACGGGCGAGCCGGCGACGCGAAACTCGTTGGCGAGGCGCGGCACGGGCTCAAGTGGCTGGACAAGATGTGGGACGAGAAGACCCGCACGGTGTACATGCAGGTCGGTATCGGATCCGGCAACGCTGAGGAGACGTTCGCGGGCGACCACGATGTCTGGCGGCTGCCGGAAGAAGACGACGCCGACAACGACCCGTACCACCGTCACTTGAAGAACCGGCCCGTCTTCCGTGCGGCGGCACCTGGTGAGAAGGTCAGTCCGAATATCGCCGGCCGGATGGCGGCCGCCTTCGCGATCGCGGCGCAGGTCGAGCCGAACCGCACGAAGGCCCGCGGCTACCTGACCACGGCCGCGCAGATCTACGCGCAGGCGAAAACGACCGGCGTCACTCAACTGACCACGTCGCTGCCGTTCGCGTACTACCCGGAGAACAGGTGGCGCGACGACCTCGAACTCGGTGCGGCCGAGCTCTCCCTGGCCGCGAAGCGCCTCGGCGATCCCCGGTCGAAGGTGTGGCTCGATCAGGCGAAGCACTGGGCCGGGCAGTACCTGCTGCACGAGAAGGGCGGCAGCGTCGGCCCGCAGGACAAGGGCGGAAGTCTCGACCTGTACGACGTCAGCGCGCTCGCGCACGCGGACCTCATCCGCGCGATCCGCGCCCACGGTGGTTCGTCGGCCTCGACGCGCGACATCGCCGGCGATCTGAAGGCCCAGCTCGACCGGGGCCTCGCCAGAGCGGGACAAGACCCGTTCCGCGCGGGCGCCAAGTACGACGACTTCGACGCGATTCCGAAGACCTTCGGCCTTGTCGCGACGAGTCACCTGTACCGCCAGGTCACCGGTGACCGCCGTTACGACGCCCTCGGAACGCAGCAGCGCAACTGGGCGCTGGGCAGTAACCCCTGGGGTACGTCGTTTGTGGTCGGGGTCGGTACGTCGTACGTGCAGTGCCCGCATCACCAGGTGGCCAACATCCTGGGCAAGCCCGCGATCGGCGCGGTCGTGAACGGGCCGAACAATGTGGACTTCTTCGAGGGTGGTTTCTACGGTCACATGGACCGGATGAAACCGTGCCCGGCCAACGGCGTCGACAGCCATGAGGTCTTCTCCGCCCGCGGGGCCCGCTATGTCGACGATGTCCGATCGTGGCAGACGGCCGAACCGGCGATCGATTTCGCCGTCACCGCCGCCTACGCGCTCACCCTGGAGGGGAACGGTTTGTTCTGATCTCCCAGGGCTCCAACCCGCCGATTGATCACCCTGTCGGCGGGTAAGGTCCAGGCGGCTCCCGGCCAACCGGCCGGGGGCCGTCTTGTCTGAGCTGGGGGAGTATTCATGCGCTGGAAATCCGTCTTCGCCGCGACCGGTCTGCTCGCGACCAGCCTGCTGGTCACCGCGCCGACCGCCCAAGCCGCTGGAGCTTCTGGAGCCGCTGAAGGTTCTTCTGCGGCCGCCGGCCGATGTAGCTTGATCGCGCCGAGCCGCATCGTCATCTCCGCGCCCTACCGCGCGATCACGATGCGCGTCGCCGCCGACTGCGTCGCCGGGAACTGGGACAACGCCGCCTGGACGTCGTACCACCCGACCCAGGGCGTGCAGGAAGTCCTCTACTTCTTCCGTACGTCGACCACGGTCACGATGGACCTCTACGACTACGCCGACCCGGGGCTGTGGAACTGGCGCCCGAACGGCGCTTACGACACGTTCTCGGGGGCAATGAGCCAGAACAGCCCGAACAGCTACGTGAAGGTCGGCTCCTGGGCCGGTCTCACCGCCAGCCGTAGCGGTTCCAAGGTAACCCTGAACGTCTCGGCCGCCCGCTACGCCGTAAGCCTCGACAAGTTCGTCCCGTACGCCGGAGCCGTCGGCCAACTCCAGTACAAGGCTCCCGGCGCGACCAAGTGGATCGCCCTCAAGTCCGTGAAGACCACCTCAACCGGCAAATACACCTACGCCTACACGGCATCGGCGGCCCGCGACTACCGCGTCTACTTCCCCGAAACCAGCGTCATCTGGAACGCAGCCAGCGCCACCATCCGAAAGTAGCCGTCCGTAAATAGCAGAACGGCCCAGGAGAAATCCCTGGGCCGTTCCGGTAAAGCAGCGGTCAGTCGAGGTCGAGGCCCGGGTAGAGCGGGTGGACGTCGAGCAGCTCGGCTGCCGCCGCCCGGGTCTTGCCGGCCACGCCGTCGGCCAGCACGTACTTCGCCTTCGAGGGCGCGCCCGCGGCCGTGTTGGTCGGGGTGGTCGCGGACAACACGTCCACGATCAGCTCGGCCACGCGGTCGAAGTCGTCCGCGCCGAAGCCGCGCGAGGTGAGTGCCGGGGTGCCGATGCGCACGCCGGAGGTGTACCAGGCGCCGTTCGGGTCACGCGGTACGGCGTTGCGGTTGGTCACGATGCCCGCGTCGAGCAGCGCCGACTCGGCCTGGCGGCCGGTGATGCCGTACGACGAGACGTCGAGCAGCACGATGTGGTTCTCGGTGCCGTCGGTGACGACCTTGGTACCGCGCTTCATCAGGCCCTCGGCCAGCGAGACCGCGTTGTCGGCGACGTTGCCCGCGTAGGTCTGGAACGACGGCAGCTTCGCCTCGGCCAGCGCGACGGCCTTGGCCGCCATCACGTGGCTCAGCGGACCGCCCAGCACCATCGGGCAACCGCGGTCCACGGCGTCGGCGTACTCCGGCTGGCACAGCACCATGCCGCCACGCGGGCCGCGCAGCGACTTGTGCGTGGTCGTGGTGGTGACGTGCGCGTGCGGGACCGGGTTGAAGTCGTCGGTGAAGACCTTGCCCGCGACCAGACCGGCGAAGTGCGCCATGTCGACCATCAAGGTGGCGCCGACCTCGTCCGCGATCTCGCGCATCTTGGCGAAGTTCACCTTGCGCGGGTACGCCGAGTAGCCCGCCATCAGGATCAGCGGCTTGAACTCGCGCGCCAGCCGGGCCACCTCGTCGTAGTCGAGCAGGCCCGTCTCCGGGTCGGTGCCGTACGACGTCTGGTGGAACATCTTGCCCGAGATGTTCGGGCGGAATCCGTGCGTGAGGTGGCCACCGGCGTCGAGCGACATGCCAAGCATCTTCTGGTCGCCGAGCGCCTTGCGCAGGTTGGCCCAGTCCTGGTCGGACAGGTCGTTCACGTGCTTGGCGCCGGCCTCGGCCAGCGCGGGGGACTCGATCCGCTGGGCCAGGATCGCCCAGAACGCGACCAGGTTGGCGTCGATGCCGGAGTGCGGCTGGACGTACGCGTGCGGGGCGCCGAAGAGTTCCTTGGCGTGGTCCGCGGCGAGCTTCTCCACGGTGTCGACGTTCTGGCAGCCGGCGTAGAAGCGGTGGCCGACCGTACCCTCGGCGTACTTGTCGGAGAACCAGTTGCCCATCGTCAGCAGCACGGCGGGGGAGGCGTAGTTCTCGCTGGCGATCAGCTTGAGCGAGGCCCGCTGGTCGGCGAGCTCGGAGCGGATGGCGCCGGCCACGGTGGGTTCGACCGCGCCGATCACCTCCAGCGCGTTCTTGTAGGCCGCGGATGCGGCGGAGGCGTCAAACGGTTGACTCATTGCTCGTCTCCAGAGTGTGTGCGGCGTGGCACCCAGGCGCGCGGTGCCGACAGGTTCTCGCTCCCTGGTGGTCAATCCCACCCAAGCGCCAGTCGCGACGGACCGAGCCTAGTGGACCAGCACTCGGTCAACGATGCCGGGCAGCTCTACGGACGGTGACAATGTCCCGAACACGCCAGACCAGTCGCCGCCGAGCCGGGACGCGATGAACACGTCAGCGATCTCGGGCGGCGCGAACCGGGCTAGCAGCGACGCCTGCAGTACGACGGCCATGCGCGCCGCCAGGATGCGTGCGCGGCCTTCGATCCCCTCAAGGTCTGCCAGCATCGTCAGGACGTCAGTGATCGCCCGGTCGAGGTGACGGCTGTAACCCTTCGCGAGGCCCACCTCGGTCAGCCAGGCGTTGAGCGACTCGGGCCGTTGCAGCGCGCGGAGTACGTCGAGGGCGTTGACGTTGCCCGAGCCTTCCCAGATCGAATTGAGCGGCGACTCGCGGAACAACAACGGCATGCCCGACTCCTCGACGTACCCGTTGCCGCCGAGGCACTCCAGCGCCTCCGCCACCATCATCGGCGTCCGCTTGCACACCCAGAACTTGGCCAGGGGCAGCGCGATCCGCCGGAACGCCGCGTCGGCCTCGCCCGCATCGACCGCGGCCGCGAGGCGCATCGCCAGCATCGTCGCCGCGGCCGACTCCAGCGACAGGTCGGCCAGTACGTTGCGCATCACCGGCTTGTCCCGCAGTACGCCGCCGAAGGCGCTTCGATGCGTCGCGTGCCAGGTCGCCTCGACGAGGGCCCGCCGCATCAACCCGGCCGAACCGAGAACGCAGTCCAGCCGGGTGGCCGCCACCATCTCGATGATCGTCCGCACGCCGGCGCCCTCGTCGCCGAGGCGATATCCGACCGTGCCGTGGAACTCGACCTCGCTCGACGCGTTGGACCGGTTGCCGAGTTTGTCCTTCAGCCGCTGCAGCGCGAAGACGTTCCGGTTGCCGTCGGCAAGCACGCGCGGTACGACGAAACAGCTGAGGCCCTCCGGCGCCTGGGCCAGCACCAGGAAGACGTCGACCTGCGGCGCGGAGCAGAACCACTTGTGCCCGGTGAGCCGGTACTCGCCGTCGTCGCCGACCGGAACCGCCTCGGTCAGGTTGGCCCGTACGTCGGAACCGCCCTGCTTTTCCGTCATGCCCATTCCCGCGAGCGCGCCCGGACCCGAACCACCCGGGTCGTACGACGTGGCCGCCAGGCGGGGAACCCACTGCTCCGCGAGGCGTTGATCGGCCCGGAGCGCCGGCACCGCGGCGTACGTCATCGAGATCGGGCAGCCGTGTCCCGGTTCGACCTGGCCCCAGACGAAGAATCCGGCCGCGCGGCGCAGCTGGGCCGCGGGCTCACCGGACAACCAGGGCGCCGCCTGCAGCCCGAAGCCGACGGCCTTGTCCATCAGCCAGTGCCACGACGGGTGGAAGTCCACCTGGTCGACACGATGCCCGTACCGGTCGTGCGTCCGCAGCACGGGCGGATTCTGGTTGGCGGGCAGCGCGTGATCGAGGGCCTCCCGGCTGCCCGCGAGCGCGCCGATCCGGGTCAGCGAACCGTCGTCGGCGAGGTCGCCGTACGGCGTGAGGGCGTCGCGCAAACTGGCGTCCGCCGTGAAGAAGTTCACGCCGTCCAGCGGCGGAGTCTGGTTGATTACCGCAAATGGGTCCGACATGTCAGTACGGTAAGCGGTATGGCACGCGTGGGGTCTGAGACCTCTGTCTCACTGGTCTGGGTCCGGCGGATACTTGGAGTGACCTGGAAGGTGCTCACCCAGACCGTCGGCACCTGTTTGCGCTACCGCGTGACAGGGCTGGCGGCGGAGGCGGCGTTCTTCGCGATCCTGTCGCTGCCACCGCTGATCTTCGGGCTGGCCGGCTCGATCGGTTTCATCGTGTCGCGGTTCTTCGACGTCGCGACGATCGACGGCATCAAGCTCGAAATCGCCGAGCTGGCGGCCCGGGCCCTGACCGACGACTCGGTCCAGGCGGTCATCGTGCCGACCCTGGACGACGTGCTGGACGGCGGCCGCCCCGATGTCATCTCAGTCGGTTTTCTGCTCGCGCTGTGGTCGGGCAGCCGCGCGCTGAACGTTTTTGTCGACACCATCACGATCATGTACGGGATGGGCGGAAAGCGCGGCATCGTGAAGACCCGCGCGCTGTCGTTCAGCCTGTACTGCGTCGCGCTGCTGATCGGCGTGATCGTGCTGCCGCTGGTGCTGGCCGGTCCGGAGACGGTCGACTCGTTGCTGCCGCAGCGGGTGGACTTCCTGAACCAGCTCTATTGGCCGGTCGTCACCGTCTTGTCGGCGGGCTTCCTCAACACGCTGTACCACCTGTCCGTACCGGTCCGGACGCCGTGGATCTCCGATCTGCCCGGCTCGTTCCTGGCCCTTTCGATCTGGATCCTCGGCAGCTTCGTACTGCGCTGGACACTGCAGACCACCGTTGGTGGTACGTCGATCTACGGACCGCTCGCTGCTCCGATCGCCGTACTGCTGTGGCTGTACCTGACGGCGATCGCGGTACTGATCGGCGCCGCCTTGAACGCGGTGGTGGACCGGATGTGGCCCGAGAAGGCCCGTAAACCGGCGCGTAAGCGCGGCGAGCACGCCGAGCCGGAGATGCGGGCCGAGCCGGAGCCGGCGCACGCGCACGCGCAGGACCTCGACGACGAGGACCCGGAACGGCGGCAGCGCCCGGAGATCAAGATGGCCGAGGCGGTCGAGGCGATGGGCGGTGACGACGACCCGGCGCCGGTCGTACCCGCGCCGCCGGATCCCGGCCCAGTGGTGGAGCCGAGCGCCGCCCCGAAGGCCGAGTCAGCGGCCGCGGGAAAACCGCATGCGCCCGCGAAGGCCGACGACGTACGCTGACGACGTCGCGATACCGCACCGAGATCCGGGCGCGGGAGTGTGAACCCGAAGGGAGTGAAGCGATGACCGTGCACCTGGCCATCCGGCCACTCCTGTTCCGTCCGGCCGCCTGATCTGATCCTCGCGGCCGGACCTCTCGAAAGGTTCGTCGCAGATGTCTGCAGCGTTGACCGCCCTCGGCCTGGATGGCCCGACGGCGGCGTACTTCGAAGCACTCTCGCTGGTCCCCGCCCGGGTCGCCCGGGTCGACAAGGGCCTCAGCACCGTACTCACCGCCGACGGTCCGGCTCGGGCCTCCTGGTCCGGTGACATCCTCGCGGCCATCGCGCTCGACGCCCAGGCGACTCCGTGTACCGGGGACTGGGTGGCGCTGCGCTACTGGCCGGACGACCGGATCACCGTCGAGGCCGTCGCCCCGCGCCGTACCCGGATCATCCGGGCCGAGGCGGGCAAGACCTCCCGCGGCCAGGTCCTCGCCGCGAACGTGGATGTGGTCGCCATCGTGGTCGGGCTCGAACCCGAGCCGAACATCGGCCGGATCGAGCGGTTCCTCGCGCTGGCCTGGGAAAGCGGTGCCCACCCGGTGGTCATCCTGACGAAGGCCGATCTCGTCAACGACGCGGACGACGTCGCCGAGGATGTCGCGACGGCCGCGCCCGGTGCCGACGTACTGGTCTGCAGTGTGGCTACCGGCCAGGGCCTCGAGCAGGTCGCTGAACTCCTGAACGGCAACAAGACCGTCGCCTTGCTCGGAGTCAGCGGCGCGGGCAAGTCCTCGCTCGTGAACGCCTTGGCCGGCGCGGACGTCCTGGCGGTCCAATCGATCCGCGAGGACGGGAAGGGCCGTCACACGTCCGTACGGCGTGAGCTGATCCCGATTCCCGGCGGCGGTGTCGTGATCGATACGCCCGGGCTGAGGACCGTTGGCCTGCAGGAGACGGGGGACGGAATGGCCTCGGCCTTTCCGGATGTGGCCGCGCTGATCGCCGGCTGCCGGTTCAAGGACTGCTCGCATCAGAAGGAGCCGGGCTGTGCCGTACTGGCGGCGCTGGACGACGGCACCTTGCCGTTCCGGCGGTACGACAGCTGGGTGAAGCTGCAGAAGGAGGCGGCCTGGATGGCGCGGCGCAACGACCTGCGGATGCGCTCGCAGGTCAAGAAGGAATGGGCCGCGCGGAGCAAGGCGGCCAAGCGCGACAGCAAACCGCGTGGCTAGTGCTAGTTGCGAACGCCTCGCAGATAGCACCGTCGGAGCGATGTGATTAGGTGGCACCGCCTCGGGGAATCCCGGGGCGGAGAGGAGCTCTGCCTTGTTCAAAGCGGTTCCGGCGCTCGCTGCCGTTCTGCTGCTGGTCTCGGCATGTTCGGGCCAGAGCGCGGCGAAGGACGAGCACGCCGGTCATCCCGGCGTCACCGTCGACGTGAAGATCTCCGGTGGCAAGACCGAGCCGAGTGGTTCGGTGGTGAAGGTCTCGAAGGACGAGCAGATCACCGTGAACATCAGCAGCGATATCGACGACGAGGTGCACGTGCACTCGACCCCGGATCGCTCGTTCCAGGTCGCGGCCGGCCAGCAGGTCGAGGAGACCTTCAGCTTCGGCGCCACCGGGACGTATGAGATGGAGTCGCACCGGCTGAAGAAGCTGATCGTGAAGTTCGAGGTGCGCTGAGCTCGGCTCAGCTCAGCTCCGCAGGATTGGATAAAGTTCACTCGTGAATTCGCCCGGCGCCGGCGCACTGCGTTCCGTGCGCGCTGCCGCGGTGGCCGTGGTCACCGTCGGTATCGCGGCGGGCAGTCACGTGCTGGGCGGGGGAGCCCCTCCGCATCCGCTGGCCCTGCTCATTCTGAGCGTGCTGGCGGCGGTTCCGGTCCACCTGCTCAGCGGCCGGCGGCTCGGGTTCGGCTTGCTGCTGGTTCTGCTGGGCGGCGGCCAGTTCGTCGTTCACCATCTGCTGATGGCGATGGCCACGATGCAGCCTGGCGGGCATCCACACGAGATGCCGCCGATGGTGCATCCAGCCGCACCGGTCCCGACCGAGGGACCGACGATGCTCATCGCCCACGTCGTCGCCACCCTGCTGACCGGCCTGCTGCTGGCGCACGGCGAATCCCTGCTCTGGGCGCTGTGGTCCCTGCTGCGGCCGCTGCTCGTCGTGCCCGGCGGCTTCGTCGCGGTGTCGCGGCCCAAGCCGTTGCCGATCGCAACGATCCGCCGCCCGCTGCGCGTCACCGCCTTCGCCCGGCCCGACCGGCCGCGTGGTCCGCCGCTGTCCGAGCGGACTCCATCCATCACCCGGTCGGCTCAGCAGGCCTGCTGAGCCGACCGGGTGCTCGGTGGTGTCCATGGATCCACCACATCCGTTGTTTCCGCTCAGACAGAAAGCCCTCTCATGTTGAATTCCGCTCAGCGACGTTTTGCTGCCATCGCGACGGTCGGCACCGGCCTGCTGCTCTTCACCGCCGGTACGGCGTCCGCGCACGTCGGCGTCACGCCCAACACCACCGCGGCCGGCGCGTACAGCGTGCTGACCTTCGCCGTACCGCACGGTTGCGACGGTTCGGGCACCACCAAGGTGTCGATCAAGATCCCGGAGCAGTTCGCCTCCGTCACGCCCACGGTGAACCCGAACTGGCAGGTCCAGAAGGTGATGGTGAAGCTGGCCACGCCGATCAAGGACAGCCACGGCAACGAGGTGACCGAGCGGGTCGGCGAGGTCGTCTACACCGCGAAGACCCCGCTGCCGGACGGCTACCGCGACACGTTCCAGCTCCAGGCCAAGTTGCCCGAAAAGGTCGGCGAGACTCTGGTCTTCCCGACCGTGCAGACCTGCCAAAAGGGTGAGACCGCCTGGGTGGAGGTGCCGAAGGACGGCAAGACCGAGGACGATCTGGAGGCCCCGGCCCCGAGCATCGTGGTCACCGCCGCGGAGAAGGACGGCCATGATGTTGATGTGAAGCCGGTTGCCGCGACGACCTCTTCGGACAGCGGCACGCCTGCCGTCACCTGGGTGGCGCTCGCGGTCGGCGTACTCGGTCTGGCGACGGGTGGCGCCGCGCTGGCTCGTAGCCGCAAATCCTGATGCAGGAGCACCTTTCCCGGCGGGCACGGTGGACCTGGTTCACCGTGCCCGCCGGGCTCCTCCTGGCGCCGCTGTGGCTGCTCCTGGCGCTGTTGTGGCTTGGCCTGACCGCGGCGCCTGCTTCGGCGCACGCGACTTTGCTGAGTACGGATCCGAAGGCCGACGCCGTCCTGGCGAAGGCGCCGACGGCGGTGACGTTGACCTTCGACGAGGCCGTCGTGGTCTGGCCGACCTCGATCAGCATCTTCGACCCCGCGGGCGAACGCCTGAAGGTGGACGTCAAGGGCGTCGACAAACGGGCTGTCGCGGCCCTGCCCACCGGCCTCGGGCAAGGTACGTACACCGTCACCTGGCGGGTCATCTCGGCCGACGACCATCCGGTCTCCGGCGGGTTCGTGTTCACGATCGGCCAGAAGTCCACGCCGGTCGCCACCGCCGCCGACAACGAGCCAACCCGCAGCCTCAACGTCGTTCGGCTCGTCGCGACGTCACTCGGCTACCTCGGCGTGCTCGGCGCGATCGGCCTCGCCGTGTTCGAGGTGTTCCTGCTGGACGCGACCGTCGGCGCGATGGTAGGCCTTCGCCGCCGGCTGCGCTGGACCGCTCGCGGGTTGATCGGCCTTGCGGCACTGGGGTTCTTCGCCTCGATACCGCTCACGACGGCCTGGCAACAGGCGGGAAGCCTCGCCAGTCTCGGCGACGGCTCGATCTGGTCCGACGGCTTCCGGTCGGATCTACTCACGAGCGCCGTACTGGCCGTGGCGGGTCTGGTCGTGACGGCTCTGCTGGTCACCGTGCCGACCGTCATCCTGGCGCGTGCGGGGGTAGCCGTGGGCGCGTTGGTGGCGCTCATCGCGTTGCCGTGGACGGGTCATACCCGCACCTACGGGCCGACGTGGCTTGTGGTCGCGTCGGACTTGATCCACGTCAGCGCTGGGGCGATCTGGGCCGGCGGCATCATCGGACTGTTCCTCACGCTGTCGAAGTCGTCTGACGCGTCACCTCGCCGTGCGGCCAGTACGGCGACCCGGTTCTCGATGGTGGCGGCATGGGCCGTACTCGCCGTCGCGATTTCCGGCACGGTGATGGCCTGGCGCATTCTCGGGTCGATCCCGGGCTTGTGGCAGACGTCGTACGGCAAAGCGCTGCTGGTCAAGCTCGGTGTGGCGCTGGTGATCGTGGGGATCGCCTCGTGGAACCGGTTCGGTCTTATGCCGAAGGTGCTGAAGGAACCACGCGACAACGCGGCGCGAGGCCTGCTGCGCTCCGCCGTACTCGCTGAGGCTGTCTGTCTCGTGGTGCTGCTCGGGGCCACCGGCGTACTCGTGACGCAGCCGCCGCGGGAGGAGTCGCTCGCGTCTTCGGCGGGGGAGCAGATCAGCCGGGCGCGGGGGATCGAGGCGCGGTTGGGAACGGGCCTGGTGCGCTTGCGGATCTCGCCGGTCACGACCGGGTCGAACTACGTGCAGATCTACCTGCGGGACGCGTCGGGTAAGGCGCTGGAGCCGTTGGCTGCGCCATCTGTTCGGTTCACCCAGGCCGAGGAGGGCGTTGGCCCGTTGACGGCGCCGATGACCCGGGTCGGCCCGGGGCAGTACGAGGGACGCGTCGCGCTGCCGGTATCGGGGGACTGGGCTATTCAGGTCACCGCACGGACGTCGAAGTACGAGTCGCCTTCCGCCGATCTCGCGGTTCACATTTACTGAGCCGTTTACGACCTGTCGATGCCTGCTTACACTCGGTAAGCAGGCATCGCGTCGTTTATCGCACGTCGTCCGACCCGCGTCGTTACGGCAGGGAGGCAGCATGGCGCCCCAGCACCTGGCCGGTCTACCGATCGAGGAGATCCTGCTCGCGGGCGCGCTCACCGTCGCCCCGATGATCGCCTATCTCGGCTGGGAGATCAGCTCCCGGCTGAAGCGGCTCAGGACTGGGGTTCTGGATCGTATTCGCAGGCGCCCTTGAGATCCTGCTGACCGTTCTCGTCGACCGTTTTGCTCGGCTTCGTCGGCTTACTCGGCTTGGTGGTCGGCGTACCCGCTGTGGTGCCCGTGGTCGGCTTGGTCGCCGGCTTCTTGGGCTTGAGGGCCTTGGCGACGACCGCGCGCAGGCCGTCATAGTCCGGATGCGGGTACGCGAACTTGAGCGCCTTGCCGTCCAGCGGAACCGCCGCGACCTTCGCCGACTTCACCTTGAGGCCTAGCTCGACGAACGCCGGCAGTAGGTCCTGGGGGATGTCCGTGCGGAGCAGGTTCTTCCCGGCGGCGGCGAGCTTCTGGTAGCTCTGGACCAGGTTGGCCGGGTTGGCCTTCTCAGCGATCGCGTGGATCGCACACCGCTGGCGAGCGCTACGGGCGTCGTCCGGGTTCGGGATCTTGTAGCGACCGCGGGCGTACCAGAGCGCTTCGAGGCCCATCAGGTGCTTGTTGGGCCCTGGCTGGAGGTAGTAGTTCGGCGGGCGCTTCGCGTCGTCACTACCGCCGACAGGGATCGGGTAGTTGATGTTCACGGTGATACCGCCCAGGGCATCAACGATCGACGTGAAGCCCTTGAGATTGATCTGGGCGTAGTAGTCGATCTCGAGGCCGACTGCTTCGCCCACGGACACCTTGAGGATGTCGGCGCCCTCGTTGTCGGACGGGCCGAGAATGCCCGGGTACTTGTCGGGGATGTTCTGGTACATCGCGTCCAGCATCCACTCGAGCCGGTCCTGCAGGTTGATGCCGTCCTTGCCGAAGCCGTCCGGGTACTTCTCGTGCAGCGGCGAATCCTTGGGGAACGGCATGAACATCAGCTTGCGCGGCAGCGAGATCAGCGCTGTGTTGCCGGTCTTGGTGTCGATGCTGGCCACCATCACCGTGTCGGTACGCACGCCCTTACGACCGGGACCGTCGTCCGCGCCGAGCAGGAGGATGTTCACCCGGGGCTTACCCGCCCACGGGTCTTCCTTGTTCTGGACCTCTTTACGGGTGGCGCTCTGGCCGGAGCTGAACAGCGAGATGAGCAGGTCCCGCTGCGTCATCGCGGCCTGGGCGGTCAAGGCCATCGGGGCGGTGATGGCGAAGCAGAGTACGCCGACCAGGGCCGCGCCGAGCGCTCTGTTACCGGTCGTGCTGCCCTGGGGGCGCAACATCCGGTGCGAGGTAACGATGACGGCGATCCAGCCGATGGCCAGCGCCACGATGGCGATGGTGACGAACAACAGCTGCGACGGGTCGACGGCGAGTTTGAGAACCTGCTTCGGGTTCGTCACGCCGTAGACGGCCGCAATGGCTGCGAGCAACAGGGTGGCGCCGAGAACAATGCCTCCGAGCCGGCGACGGCCTGCCACGAGGTAGCCCGATCCCGGCAGGATGGCGCTGAGAACAGTCCAGCCCAGCGCTGCGTGGATCGATCTGCCTGTCTCAGCGCTGCCCGGCTGTTCACCGCCGCGGGGCTCAGCAACAGTGCGTGGCTCAGCAACAGTGCGGGGTTCGGCGGCGGCGCGGCGGGCTCGGCGGCCCTTGGGCGCGGCCCGGCGGGCACGGCCCCGTTCGGGATGGCTTGCCATCTGCGCCTCAACTGCTCCGTTCTCGAGCTGCCGGAACTGCGGACCGGTTTCCGTTCCCCCTGCGTATGACGCCGACAGGTGCGGAAAGGTTTACCGGACCCGGGCCCGTCGCGGGCCGGAAACGCAGGAACCACGCCGCGCGATGCGTCGTGGTCCCTGTGTTACCGATGTGGGCGATACTGGGATCGAACCAGTGACCTCTTCCGTGTCAGGGAAGCGCGCTACCGCTGCGCCAATCGCCCGGGTCTGTTGAGGGTCGAGGTGGAGACGGGATTCGAACCCGTGTACACGGCTTTGCAGGCCGTTGCCTCGCCTCTCGGCCACTCCACCAAAAGAGGCGTGCTGACCCCTCGAGCGGATGACCGGGTTCGAACCGGCGACCTCAACCTTGGCAAGGTTGCGCTCTACCAACTGAGCTACATCCGCGAAGCTTTCCGGTTTCCCGGGGCGACGAAGAGAACATTAGCACCTCTTCGGGGCAGTTGTGACAGGGGGGTACCGGTGTGTCGCGTGGGGCTGAATGGCCTTGAAAACAAGAAGCTCCTCACCGATTCGATGAGGAGCTTCAGGTACTGCTGGTGGGCGATACTGGGATCGAACCAGTGACCTCTTCCGTGTCAGGGAAGCGCGCTACCGCTGCGCCAATCGCCCAGGCTGGAATGCACAGATTTGCCTGGTGGAGGTGGAGACGGGATTCGAACCCGTGTAGACGGCTTTGCAGGCCGTTGCCTCGCCTCTCGGCCACTCCACCAAAGAGATCGATCGGGCCTGCATGACCTTCTCCGAGCGGATGACCGGGTTCGAACCGGCGACCTCAACCTTGGCAAGGTTGCGCTCTACCAACTGAGCTACATCCGCACTGCGACCGGTGTTTCGTACTCCCCGGCGCGAGACAGAACATTAGCCCATTCCGGCCGTAGTGCAAAAACGGGCCCCCCGTAGGGTGAACCGGGTCGGAAGGAGCACTGATGATCACCTGGGTCAACGGCGTACTGCAGGACGATCCCGCAGCGGCCACGATCTCGCCGCTGGACCATGGCCTGACCACCGGAGACGGCGTCTTCGAAACGCTCAAAGTCGTTGCTGGGCAGCCATTCGCGGTCACCAAACACCTCGAACGGCTGACCCGTTCGGCCGTCGGACTGGGCCTGCCGGCGCCGGACGAGCACGACGTCCGCGCGGGTATCGCCGCGGTGACCAAGGCTGATCCCGAACTGGCCTTCGGGCGGCTACGGATCACCTACACCGGAGGCGTCTCGCCACTGTCGTCGGACCGGGGTGACGCCGGCACGACTTTGGTCATCGGCAGCCAGCCGATCGAACCGCCCGCGCCGACCTCCGCGATCGTCACCGTGCCCTGGGTGCGCAACGAGCGAAGCGCCGTCGCCGGCCTGAAGACCACGTCGTACGCCGAGAACGTCCGGGCCCTCGCCTACGCGAAGGAGCGAGGCGGCAGCGAGGCGATCTTCGCGAACACCATCGGTGATCTCTGCGAGGGCACCGGCTCGAACATCTTCTGCGTCTTCGACGGTGAGCTCGTCACGCCGACGCTGGAGTCCGGCGCCCTTGCGGGCGTCACTCGCGGACTGGTGATCGCGTGGTTCGGCGCGGTGGAACGCGACGTACCGCTGGCGCGGCTCGCAGAGGCGGACGAGGTGTTCCTGACCTCGACCACGCGCGACGTACAGGGGATCCACAAGGTCGACGACCGCGACCTCGCGGCGCCGGGGGAGGTCACCGCTGAAGTGGCTCGGGTGTTCGCGGAGCGTTCGGCCGAGGATGTGGATCCGTAGGGCTTCCGGGAAGCTCACAGGCCGCCGGCGTTGTTCTGCCGGCGGCCTGTTTTCGCTTCGAGTGTGGGTTTCAGGTGTGGGTGCTGCGGTGTCGCGTAGGCCTACTCACCGGCGGTTTTGCGGCGTTCGCGGTAGGCGGCGACGTGCAGGCGGTTGCCGCAGGTGCGCGCGTCGCAGTACCGCTTGGACCGGTTGCGCGACAGGTCGATCAGGGCGTCGTCACAGTCCGGTGCCTCGCAGCGGCGCAACCGCTCGCGTTCGCCGGACGCGATCACCTGGGCCAGCGCGATCCCGCACTCCACTGTGATGCGCGAGGCCAGCGAGGCGTCGTCGCGGGAGTAGTGGATGTGCCACGGATGGCCGTCGTGATTGGTCAGCTTCGGCGTCGAGGCGCCGCGCGCGATGATCGCGTTGACCAGGCCGGCCGCCTCGGCATCGGAACCGGTGGTGAACACCGGCGCGAACATGCCGCGCAGCGCCCGGACCTCCTCCAGGTCGGCGCTGGTGAGCTGGCCGACCGCGCTGAACTCCCGGTCATGGATGAACTTGTCGAGGTCCTCGAGCGTCTTCAGCTCATCGACCTGGCTACCCGGCGCGGGCAGCGTGTTGACGAGACGGACCAGCGTGCCGAGGGCCTGCTCGGTGTCGTGCGAGAAAGTCACAATTCCATCTCCAACGCGACGGGGTCTCCGTCTCGCCAGCAAGCCTAGCCCGCCCCGATTCGTACGTCGCGGATTCGTGCGCTATGGTTACACCCGCTTGGGCGATTGGCGCAGTGGTAGCGCGCTTCGTTCACACCGAAGAGGTCACTGGTTCGAACCCAGTATCGCCCACCGAGCAGCACCGAGCCCGTCCTGTCATCAGGGCGGGCTTTCTGCTTTCCCCCTGTCGTCGCGCCCTGGCTCTGATGCCATCTTGCCCGGGCGCTTCCGAGGTCTTTATGGGCTTCGCTGGATATCAGTTTGATCACGGTTGATCCCAGCATCACCGTCGGTCGCGGGCGTGTCGGCCGATGGCGACGGGACGTCCTTATATCCACTTTCCGCGCCACTGGCGTGTGAGGTTTTCCCTTGTGGATAAGGGATTTCGGCTTGGATCCGGCTGCACTGGCGGCTAGAATCGAGCACATGTTCGAAGGTGATCTTGGTGAGCTCAACGCAGCGGAACTGGTGTCCGCGCTGCGTGGGTTCGACGCGACTCGAGCTCATGCGGACGTGCGCATCCTCGAGGCGGCGGTCGCGTTCGCGGACCTGCACGCCGAGCCCCGGCGCGTGGCTGGGCCCGAAGGCGTGCCTGGCATGGAACAGCTCACGGTGTACGGCGGAGAAGGTTGTCCGGCCGTGGGGGAGTTCGCCGCTGCGGAGTTCGGCGCGGCGCACAAGGTCTCCTCGTCGGCCGCCGCCGGCATCATGAGCGACGCCCTAGGCCTTCGGCATCGCCTGCCACGTGTTTGGGCCCGGGTCCTCGCCGGACAAGCCGAGCCCTGGCGAGCCTGCCGTATAGCCCGCGCCTCCGTCGCGCTCTCCCTGGAAGCCGCCGGCTTGGTGGACCGAGCCGTCGAGAAGATCATCGACCGGGTCGGCCCCGAACGCCTCAAGCGCATCGTCGAGGCGGCCCTCTGGCAAGCCGATCCCGAGCGAGCCCAGCGGAATGCCGAAGAACGGGCCCGCGCCCGAGGTGTCTGGGTTGGCCGAGCGGACTACTCCGGCACCAACACCTTGTTCATCAAGGCCGCAACGGGCGACGTGGTCCGTTTGGACGCCACGATCACAGCCCTCGCCGATGCCCTCAAGGTCCTAGGCGATACCGACTCTCTCGACCAGCGCCGCGCCAAGGTAACCGGCTGGCTCGCCGACCCCGAAGCCGCCCTCCAACTCCTGGAAGCCGCCCGCCTCCTAGTCGAATCCACCCCAGCTCCGGCGCCCACGCCTTCCCGTGCGGAGGCGTCTCGTCAAGCTCCAGCGCGCCCCGGTGCAGTGTTCGGCGAACGAGGCGAGTGGGATCAGTCCTTCGTACCGAACTTCGCAACCACCGATCTCCAGGAGCCTCCCGAAGACCCACCCCCGAACCCGATCGACGACCAGCCGGACGAGCCGGGCGAGCCGGCTGGGCAGAGCGGGCGCGCAGCGGGGTTCCACGGCGAGGCCACAGATCCCGCGAACTCATCCCTGGCAGAACGACTTGCCAGCATCAAGGCCAACGCCCGCCGAGCCGCGCGCAGCCGCGCCGAGTTCACGAACGGGAACGCCGCTGACCCCACACCACCAGCCACACAAGCAGGGCATGCCAATCCCACGTCTCCATCCGCCGACGGTCGCGCAGCTGGCCGTAGCTCGTCGCGCCGTGGCCGGTTCGACCTAGGCGCTGGTTCGCGCACCATCAACATCCACCTGACCGACCTAACCCTGGCAACAGGCGACGGCGTCGTGCGTAGCGAAGAAATCGGCCCGATGCTGCTGACGCAGGTGCGCGAGCTACTCGGCCACGACCGGGTCGTCGTGCGGCCGATCATCGATCTCCGCGAGAAGGTCAGTGTCGACAAGTACGAGATTCCGAACCGTATCCGCGAACGCGTAGTCCTTCGCGACCTCTACTGCACCTTCCCCTGGTGTACCCGGCGCGCCACGAGGTCGCTAGACCTAGACCACGTAATTCCCTACGACAAGGACGGACCACCTGGACAGACCAGTACCGAAAACCTCACTCCGCGCTGCCGCTACCACCACCGAGTGCGTACGCACGGCGGCTGGACCTGCACGCGCCTATCCACCGGCACCTACGAATGGACCAGCCCCAACGGACTCCGCCTCATCGTCGACCACACCGGAACCCACCTAGCCAGCCCCCGCCCCACCACCCGCCACTCACCTCGACCTCGTCCCCGTCGTTGTCCCCGTCCCGAGGCCAACCGCAACACCAGCACACGAACCCGGCCCCGCCCACCGCGACGACGCCCACCACAACCTCAACCTCAACCCGACCTAGACCCTGGCCACCTCCTGAACCTCAACCTGACCCTGAATTCCAAGCGCGGGGCTCGGCGGGATGGCGGGCTCGGCGGGGTGCACCGGAATTAGCCGGTGGGGGTGGCGCTTGTGGTGCGGGTTTTGCGGGTGGGGCGGGGGGCGGTGGTGGTGGTTGCGCGGACTACTAGGGAGGTGTCCAGGGTGAGGCGGTCGTCGGCGCCGGTGACGTCGCTACCGAGGCGGCTCGCGAGCATTTCCACGGCCGCGGTACCGGCCTCGGCCGCGCGGGACGAGACGGTGGTGAGCGGGGGATAGGTCTGCGCGGCGAGTACGTCGTCGCAGCCGATCACGCTGAACTGGCCGGGTACGTCGATGTCGCGTTCGGCCAGCCCGGTCAGTACGCCGTGCGCGAGCAGATCGTCGAACGCGATCACCGCGGTCACGCCCGTCGCCAGGATCGCTGGTACTGCCTCGCGACCCGACTCGTACGACGCCCGGCGTCCCGGCAGCATCGCCACGGAGAGGCCGGCCCGCTCGCCGACGCGTTTGACCGTTCGGCGACGCTGGCCATCGGACCAGGAACGGCTCGGGCCACCGAGGTATGCGATCTGTCGATGACCAAGTTCGGCGAGGTGGGTCACGGCTTGGGTGACTCCGCTGGTCGTGTCGATCAGGACGCGCGGGATTCGGGCAACGTCGCGGTTGATCAGTACGACCGGGCGTCGTTCGGCGTGGGCGCGGATCTCGGTCTCGATCATCCGGCTGGACGCGATCACGAATCCGTCGACCTGCTTGGCAAATCGTGTGATCAGCAGGTCCTCCCGGGCCGGGTCTTCGTCGGTGTGACCGAGGAAAACGGCGTACCCGGCGGTGTCGGCGCGTTGCTCGACGGCGCGGATCATCGGCGGGAAGAACGGGTTGGCGATATCGGGCACGATCAACGCGAGATTGCCCGATCGGCCGGTGGACAACGCCTTCGCCATCGGGTTGACGGCATAACCGAGGCGGCGGGCCACTTCCAGCACTCGTTCGACGGTCTCGGGCTTGAGTCGGTGGGGCTGGCTGAAGGCCCGGGAGACGGTCGCGCGGGAGACGCCGGCCTCGGCGGCGACCGTGCCGATGGTGGGGCTGCCGTGTCCGGACGAACGCGTTGGCATGGCCGCAGCCTAGCGCTTTGCACGATCGAGGGAAGGTCTTCGCGCGATTGACGTGCAACCGGTTGCACGCAAGGATGAACGCATGACGACCACCTTTCCGATGATGGTCGCGCCAGGCGGTGGCAGGCGATGAGAACCAGGGAGTACACGGTTACCGGGCGCGATCCCGGGACGGGCCGGGGGATCGCCGTGACCGTTCACGACGGCATGATCGGTGCGATCGAGCCGGTCGAGCTGCCCGATGATGCCGGCTGGCTCACGGCCGGACTTGTTGATCTCCAGGTGAACGGCTTCGGCGGGCATGACCTCAACGCCGCCGACGTGACGACGGGCACGGTGATCGCGTTGACCCGGGCGTTGCGGGCTCAGGGCGTGACGACGTACGTGCCGACGATCATCACCGCGAGCCATGAACGGATCGCGCACGCGCTCGCCGAGATCGCCGCCGCGCGCCGCCTCGATCCGGAGGTTCGGCACGCCGTTCCGTACGTACATCTGGAAGGCCCGTACATCTCGGCCGAGGACGGGCCCCGCGGCGCGCACGCGGCCGAGCATGTTCGACCGCCGTCGGAGCAGGAGTTCAAGGCGTGGCAGGCGGCGTACGGAGACCTGATCGGCATGGTCACCCTGTCGCCGCACTACCCCGAGGCGCCGGACTTCACCGCTTGGCTGACCGGGCAGGGCGTGCACGTGGCCATCGGTCATACTCACGCCCGGCCGGACGAGATCACGACGGTGGTCGATGCCGGAGCGTGCCTGTGTACCCACCTCGGCAATGGCGCGCACGCCGTACTGGCGCGGCATCCGAACTACCTGTGGACCCAATTGGCCGACGATCGGTTGACGGCCGGGTTCATTGCCGATGGCCACCATCTGCCGGACGACACCCTGCGCGCGATGATCCGGGCTAAGGGCCTGGACCGATCACTGCTGGTTTCCGATGCCGTCTCGCTCGCCGGGATGCCGCCCGGGCGGTACGAGACACCCGTGGGCGGCGGGGTCGACCTGACCTCCGACGGCCGGCTTTCACTGGCGGGGAGCGACCTGCTCGCTGGGGCGGCTCGTGGCTTGACCGACGGCGTCGCGCAGGCGGTGAAGGCGGCGCGGTTGAGCTTGGCGGAGGCGATTCGGCTGGCGACCGTTCAGCCGGGGCGGTTCGTCGGTGGGCGGGGCACGTTGCAAGTTGGTGGTCCGGCGGATCTGGTGCGATTCGCCTGGGCTCCGGGTGATGCCAGCCTGTCGATATCGTCGGATCAAGGCTCAGTAGAACCGGCGCACCTTCGGCCAGAGGGTTGACCAGAGCTCGGAAGGACCCGCGCAAAGTACGATCGGCGCTCCGGCCTCGCCGTTCTCGATGCCGGCTGAGTTCGCGACCGAGCCGACCCGGCGGCAACCGGTGAAGAACCGCTCCAGGGCGCGTTCCGCCTCGGGGTATTCGACCAGCAGGACGGGCCCGGTCGCGCTGTCTGGTGGTGGGCCCCAGTCGGCGTAGCTCATATGACCCGAGTACGGCGCGGGCAGTCCGCGCGCGGGGCCGAACCGTTCGATCGCCCCCGCCTCACCGTAGTTCTGCGTGAAGATGACGGCCCGGTCGCGCTGGTCCACCGGGATCTGGGCCCACCCGGCGGCAACGGCGTCCGCGAGCTCTGGCCAACCGACTTGCTCGGCCTGTTCCTTGTTGATCGGCGTGATCGCGTCGAGCGCGGACGCGGGTAGCACCGGCAGGGTGATGACCGCGGAGCTGATGGCGGCCAGGGCCAAACCGACGGCCAGCACTACGCGCCGTACGGGCTGCGCCGCCCAGCGAACGACGGGCTCGCATCCGGCCGCGGCGAGTACCAGCAGCAGCGGCAGCGCGTAGTACGGCTTGCCGCCCATCGCGAGAACCAGAACCGCGAGTAGCGGATAGGCGTAGGCAACGGCTCGGAACTCGGGTCGCCGGGCTAGGTGGACGAAGCCCGCGATCCAGAAGGGCACGAGGAACGGCGACAGTTGGGCGAGCTGGAGCGGGATGAACATAATCCGGTTCTCGGTGCCGTCGTCCTCGCTGATACCGCTTGCAACGGTCAGCTGGGGCCAATCGTTGACCGCCTGCCAGTAGAGGTTCGGCCCGGCGACGAGCAGTGCGACGGCTGCACCGGCCAACAGCCACCGGCTCCGGAATACGGTCCGCGGGCCAACTACGAGCTGCGCAATCAGTAGTGCCGCCACTAGTAACAGCACGAGGTACTTGTTCTGCAGGGCGAGTCCCAGCGTCAACCCCAGCGCGATCCACCAACGGCCGTCACCGGTCCGGAGGACCTTGAGCGCGAACAGCGCGATCGCCAGCCACGCGAGCAGGTCGAACGTCGCAGTCGACACCATGTGCCCCACGGCCAGGAACTGCCCAGATACGGCGACGGCGATTCCGGCGAGCACCTGCGCTCTGGCGTTGCCGCCGAGTTCGCGGGAGATGAGCGCCATCACGTAGACCGTGGCTACGGCCGCGAGGGTGGCGACCACGCGAAGACCCATCACGGTGTCGCCGAACAGCGTCGTGCTGATCCGGCTGAACAGAGGTGTGAGCGGCGGCTGGTCGACGTACCCCCAGGCGAGGTGGTCACCGGCGGCGAGGAAGTAGAGCTCGTCGCGGTGATAGCCGTAGCGGGCGGACAGCGCGGTGAGCACGATCGCGACCAGCGCGGCCACCACGGAGACGGGACGGAGGGCGAAAACCGGGCGAGAGACCGTCATTGCCAAAGCGTGTCAGCCCTGAGGTCTACCCGCCGGGTCAGTTGCGAGGCGGACGCGTCTGACCGAACGGTCACTGAGCCTGATCGGGTGTCCTCGCCTTCCCACGGGATCAGTCCGGGGTCTACTCTCCGGCGATAAGCATTCAAAGTTTGATCAAATCGGGTTGAGGCGCGGGCGGGCGCTGGAAGTGGGGCGATGGCTGTGACGGCCGAAACAGGTACGGAGGGTGCCCGGCGCGGGCAGATCATCGACAGCGCGATCCAGCTGATCGCGCAGCAGGGCCTGGCCCGGACGTCGTTATCGCGCATCGCGGACAAGGCCGGTATCTCCAAGGCGGCCGTGCTGTACCACTTCCGGAACAAGGACG
Organism: Kribbella deserti; assembly: GCF_042434725.1. Classification (NCBI taxonomy): domain Bacteria; kingdom Bacillati; phylum Actinomycetota; class Actinomycetes; order Propionibacteriales; family Kribbellaceae; genus Kribbella; species Kribbella deserti. The sequence continues at coordinate 695,597 of NZ_JBHLTC010000018.1, forward strand.
AGCTGCTCGACGAGGTGCTGGCCCGGGTGCTCGGCGGCCTGGTTACGGAGGTCGGGGCCCGGGTGGACGCGGCTGAGACGCCGCGGGATGCCGTCTTCGCGTACCTGAAGGCGATGATCGGGCACCTGACGGCCAATCCGGACCATGTGCGCGTGATCACCGAGGCCATCGCGATCGCGGAGCTGGCCGGGCACAACACCGTCCGGGCCGACCCGTCGCGTTGGAAGGCGCTGGCCGATCTGTTGGCGGCGGCGCAGTCGGCGGGTCAGATGCGCCAGTTCGATACCAAGGCCGTCGCCGTGGTGATCGGCGGGGCGGTCGACGGACTGGTGGGGCAGTGGATCGCGGAGCCGGAGTTCGATCTGACGGCTGCCGTGGCGGAGCTGGAGACGTTCATCGACCGGGCGACAGAGCTGCGCTGAAGACCCGACGATCGGCAGTACGAAACTGTCGGTCGCGCTGTGTAGCGTCTGCCGCGTGAATAGGACACGCGTGCGATCGCTGTTCCGGGACCTCAGCCTGTGGCTGGTCGTCGGCGGCATGGTCGTGCTCGAGTCGATCGTGCGCGGCGAGCCGTGGTTCATGACCGTCGCCGCCGCGGTGGCGCTGGCTGCGGCGGTCGTGCTGCGCATGCGGTATCCGCTGCTGGCGCTGTCGCTGCCGTCCGGGTTGATGCTGGGCTGGCTGGTGGTCACGCTGGGGTCGTCGTCGGGAGTGCCGATCGCGTATCTGCCGGCCATTTCCGCGCTGGCCTTCCTGGCGGGCCGTCGCTCGGCGCGCGGCTGGGTCTTCGCGGTGCTGGCGCTCGGGGCGAGCGTGATCTTCCTGGTCGCGTCGCTGCTCGGGCGACGCGACCAGACCGGCGCCGAGACCGTGCTCAACTGGTTCCTGCTGTGCCTGCTGATCCTGCTGTTCGTGGTGCTGCCCTGGTTCATCGGGCAGTACCGCGCCCAGAGCGTGCTGCTGGTCTCCGCCGGCTGGGAGCGGGCCGAGCGGATCGAGCGCGAGCAACGGATGCGTCTGGAGGAGGCGCGCCTGCGCGAGCGATCACGTATCGCCGAGGACATGCACGACTCCGTCGGGCACGAGCTGAGCCTGATCGCGTTGCGCGCGGCCGCGCTGGAGGTGGACGGCGAACTGCCCGAGCGCTACCGGGCGGCGGCCTCCGAGCTGAGACAGGCGGCCGCGACGGCGACCGAGCGCCTGGGCGAGATCATCGGCGTACTGCGGGAGGCGGACGAGAGCGCACCGACCACACCCGCGCACGAGTCGATCGCGGAGTTGATCGAGCGTGCGGCGGCCTCGGGATTGCCGGTGCGGTTGATCGAGGAGGGCCGGGTCGAGCCGCCGCCGATGGTGGACCGCGCCGCCCACCGGGTCGTACAGGAGGCCCTGACGAATGCGGCCAAGCATGCGCCGGGTGCCACCGTCACGGTTTCGGTCGGACGGGACGACGACCAGCTTGTGGTGCGAATAGTGAACGGCGCACCGACCCAGCCGCTACCTGCGGAGGTGGTCTCGGGCGGTCACGGCCTCGCGGGCCTGGCCGAGCGCGTGCGGTTGGTGGGTGGGACCTTGCGAACCGCCAGCCGGTTGGACGGCGGGTTCGAGGTGGTCGCGCGAATGCCGTTGACCGGTCAGCCGATCGTGGCGGAGCCGGGGGAGCCCGAGCCCGAATCGGAATCGGCAACCGAGCTCGAGTCGGTCCGGCGGCGGGCCCGGCGTGGTTTGGTGACGGCGATCGTCGCGCCGCTGGCGTTGGGCGGCGTGGTCGGGTTGATCGCGCTCGGGTATTACCTTGTCATCGGCTACAGCTCGATCCTGCCGCCGCAGGCGTATGACCAGTTGAAGATCGGGCAGACTCGCGCCGAGTTGGACCAGGTCCTGCCGCCGATGAAGATGCTGGATCCGCCGCGCAACCGGAAGGACCAGCCCGCCGGCGCCGACTGCGAGTTCTACCGGCCGGGTGGACCGTTCACGACGACCTATGCCTACCGGCTCTGTTTTTCCGGCGGACGGTTGATCAGTAAGACTTCGCTGCAGACCGGCTCGGTCGAGCCGACCAACGAGGGGACGCCATGATCCGGGTGCTGCTGGCCGATGACGAGGCGATGGTGCGGGCCGGGGTGAAGGCGATCCTCGCGTCCGACGACACCATCGATGTGGTCGCGGAGGCGTCCGACGGCGTCGAGGCGGTGGACGCGGCGCAGCGGCATCGGCCCGACGTCGCCGTACTGGACATCCGGATGCCACGCATGGACGGACTTGCCGCCGCAGCTGAGATCCGGCGTACGACGACTGAGACCGCCGTGGTGATCCTGACGACCTTCTCCGAGGACGCGTACATCGCCAAGGCCCTCGGCGACGGCGCGAGCGGATTCCTGCTGAAGTCGGGCGACCCGCGCGAGCTGATCGCCGGTATCAAAGCCGTCGCGGACGGCGCCGCCTATCTGTCGCCGAAGGTGGCGCACCGGGTCATCACCGAGCTCGGCGCCGGACCGGGCGGGCGCATGACCCGCGCGGCGGAGGCGCAACAGCAGATCGAGCCACTGACACCTCGCGAACAGGAGGTGCTCGCGCTGGTCGCGGGCGGCCTGTCGAACGCCGAGATCGCCGCGCGTCTGTTCCTGGTCGAGGGCACGGTGAAGGCCTATGTGAGCGCCGTTCTGACACGCCTCGGGGTGAAGAACCGGGTTCAGGCCGCGATCATCGCGTATGAGGCGGGTCTAGTCCGGTGATCGGGCCGAACGCATGGGATAGTAAGGGCTTCCGCTCGAGTATCAGTCAGCTTCCCGGGGAGCGGTAATCGCACCCCACGTACGAGAATCGGGGGATCGCGGTCGTGACCGACACCCACAACACCGGACGTGAGAAGGACAGAGAGGCCGCAGCGGCCGAGGTCCGGAGGATGTGGCAACCGCTGAGCGTTCAACCGCCCGCGGTTGATCCGCTCGCCTCGACCTTGCCGACGCCGGAACGTACCGTGCATGAAACGGCCGAACCGGCTACGGACGAGACCGCCGTGGATGGAGAGGTAGCGGCTGCTGAAGCGCCGCGGCACTCGGCGGCGACGACTACGCCGCGCCCGGCTGGCCCGGCTCCGATTGGGCCGCAGCCGTGGGAGCTGCCGTCGTCGTATGAGAACCAGGCCCACCCGCCGCAGCCGCCGCAGCCGTCGTACCGGGCGGACGAGTTGATCTCGGCGCTGCCGTTGCCGCGGGAGGCTCCGGCCGAGAAGGGCGTGCGCGGCATGCTGCGGATGCGCCCCGGCGCGGCCGAGCGGCTGGAGCGACTTGCGCGGGAGATGGCGGCCACGCCGTTCCGCCGCCCCGTCACGATCACCGTCGCGAACCCGAAGGGCGGTTCGGGCAAGACCCCGACCACGTTGCTGTTGGCCGGCGCGCTCGGTCAGGCCCGCGGTGGCGGTGTTGTGGCCTGGGACAACAACGAGCTGCGCGGCAACATGCACCTGCGCACGCACGATACGAACAGCCGGTCCACCGTGACCGACCTGCTCCGGGCCATGCCGATGCTGACCCTGCCGGACGCGCGAGTTGGTGACGTCGGGGCTTACCTGCGCCACCAGACCGCCGGGCAGTATGACGTCCTCACCTCGGCCACCACGACGTATGCGCAGATCGAGGCGCAGGACTTCGCTCAGATCCACAAGATCCTCAGCCGGTTCTACAAGGTGCTGGTCATCGACACCGGTAACAACGAGGGTTCGAGCAACTGGCGCGAAGCGATGAAGGCCTCCGACGCGATCGTCATTCCGATCAAGTGGAAGAGCCTGTCGTGTGCGGCGGCGGTTCAGATGCTGGAAGAGCTCGACCAGCAGGGCGCGGCCGCCCAGCAGTTGATCCGGCGGGCCGTGATCGCGGTCAGCAACGGACCGGGTGACGTCAACAAGGATGTCGAGAAGCAGCTCCGGCCGTACTTCGAGGCCCGGGCCGCTGCCGTGGTCGACATCCCGACCGATCCGCACATCGCGGCCGAGGGCCCGCTGGACCACAGCGCGCTGCAGCCGGCCACCCGGCGAGCAGCTCTGGAGCTGGCCGCCAAGGTGGCTGAGCAGATCAACAACACCCTGCGCACTCAGCAGGGCGGCGGGCGCTAAGCCCCGCGCTGCCCGGACAGTACGAGTTCGGGCTCGTCCGCTTCGACGGTGGTACGGCGCTTGCGCAGCTGGTGCCGTACCACCTCGACCACAACCGTGACGGCCAACGCCAGGCCGATGCCGAGCGCGACTCCGGCCAGCGGGTTCTCCTCGAAGGCCTTACCGCCGATGAAGCCGACGAGTGCGCCGTAGACACCCCAGCTCACCGCGGCGAGTGTGGCGTACAGGCTGAACTTGCGCAGGGGGTAGCGAACCGTGCCCATCGTGAGGGTGACCGCCGTGCGTCCGCCCGGGATGTACCGCGCGACCACCAGCACCAGGCCGCCTCGTTCGGCGAGCGCGTTGTGGGACCACTCGAACATGGCCGATTTCTTGGAGCCCGGCTTGAACCGGGCGACCACCCGGGCGCCGGCACCACGGCCGATGAAGTACGAGATGTGATCGCCGAGAAAGGCCCCGGCCGCGGCGACGGCGATCACGCCGTACAGGTCGGGCTCGCCGAGCGCGGCGAAAACGCCGGCGGTGACGACGAGGGTCTCGCTCGGCACGGCCGGGAAGAACCCGTCCAGCATGGCGAAGCCGAACAGTGCCAGGTAGATCCACCACGAGGACATCAGGTCATGCGCGAGTGCGAGGATCGCGTCGTTCACAGTGGGCCCCTCCAGGCTTTCGAATGTGCCTTAAGCCTGTCCGGGTTGACCCCTGAGCCACATCAGACCAACGCCCTGACCTACCCCCTACTTTCGTCAGGACCTGGCTGGTACCAGCGGCTGACCAAGAACTCGATACCATCGCGGGGTCGGCGGTCACAGCAGGTGGCGCCGGGCAGAATCCGAGGAGTAGACGTGTCAGAAGTCAAGGTCCATCTGGTCGGCGTTGAGGGCGAGGCCGAGCGGAGCGTGACCGAGACGACGACGATCGGGGAGCTGTTCGCCTCGATCTTCGGCGCGGACCGTTCCGCCATCGCCGCCCGGGTCAACGGTGAGCTGCGCGACCTGAACAAGGTGATCGAGGACGGCGACGAGATCGAGCCGGTCCGCAACGACAGCGAGGACGGCCGGGCGATCATCCGGCACTCCACCGCGCACGTGCTGGCCCAGGCGGTGCAGGAGCTGTTCCCGGACGCGAAGCTGGGCATCGGCCCGCCCGTCGAGAACGGCTTCTACTACGACTTCGACGTGGCCACGCCCTTCACCCCCGAAGACCTGACCAAGCTCGAGAAGAAGATGCAGCAGATCATCAAGGAGCGGCAGCGGTTCAGCCGCCGGGTGGTCAGCGACGACGACGCGCGCGCGGAACTGTCGAACGAGCCGTACAAGCTCGAGCTGATCGGCATCAAGGGTTCCAGTGCCGAAGCCGGTGAGGGTGCCGCTGTCGAGGTCGGCGCGGGTGAGCTGACGATCTACGACAACCTGCGCAAGGACGACAGCGTCGCCTGGAAGGACCTGTGCCGCGGGCCGCACGTGCCCGCGACCGGTTACCTCGGCGCGTTCAAGCTGATGCGCGTGGCCGCGGCGTACTGGCGCGGCAGCGAGAAGAACCCGCAGCTGCAGCGCATCTACGGCACCGCCTGGGAGTCGAAGGACGCCCTGAAGGCGTACCTGACCCGCTTGGAGGAGGCCGCCAAGCGCGACCACCGCAAGCTCGGGACCGAGCTGGACCTGTTCAGCTTCCCCGACGAGATCGGCTCCGGCCTGGCCGTCTTCCACCCCAAGGGCGGTGTGCTGCGCAAGGAGATGGAGGACTACTCCCGCCGCCGGCACGTCGAGGACGGCTACGAGTTCGTCTACTCTCCGCACATCACCAAGGGCCAGCTGTTCGAGACCTCCGGACACCTCGACTGGTATGCCGACGGCATGTACCCGCCCATGCACCTGGACGAGGAACGTGGCGCGGACGGCGAGATCCGCAAGCAGGGCCAGGACTACTACCTGAAGCCGATGAACTGCCCCATGCACAACCTGATCTTCCGCTCGCGCGGCCGGTCGTACCGCGAGCTGCCGCTGCGGCTGTTCGAGTTCGGCACGGTCTACCGGCTGGAGAAGTCGGGCGTCATTCACGGTATGACCCGGGCCCGCGGCTTCACCCAGGACGACGCGCACATCTACTGCACGCGTGAGCAGATGCGCGACGAGCTGAAGGACTTGCTCACGTTCGTGCTGAACCTGCTGGCCGACTACGGCCTGGACGACTTCTACCTGGAGCTCTCGACCCGGAACCCGGAGAAGTCCGTCGGGTCGGACGAGGTCTGGGAAGAGGCGACCAACACACTGCGCGAGGTCGCCGAAGGTTCTGGCCTGGAGCTCGTCCCGGACCCGGGCGGCGCCGCGTTCTACGGCCCGAAGATCTCCGTCCAGGCCCGTGACGCCATCGGCCGGACCTGGCAGATGTCGACGATCCAGCTGGACTTCAACCTGCCCGAGCGGTTCGAGCTGGAGTACACCGCCTCCGACGGCTCGCGCCAGCGGCCGGTGATGATCCACCGCGCGCTGTTCGGTTCGATCGAGCGGTTCGTGGCCGTACTGACCGAGCACTACGCCGGCGTCTTCCCGCCGTGGCTCGCGCCGGTCCAGGTGATCGGTATCCCGATCACCGACGGGCACGTCGACTACCTGCTCGACATCGCGAAGCAGCTCAAGACCAAGGGCATCCGGATCGAGGTGGACGCGTCCGACGACCGGATGCAGAAGAAGATCCGCAACGCCCAGAAGGCCAAGGTGCCGTTCATGCTGATCGCGGGTGACGAGGACGTGGCCAACGGCAACGTCTCTTTCCGGTTCCGCGACGGCAGCCAGAAGAACGGCGTACCCGTCGCGGAGGCCATCGCGGAGATCGTCGAGGCCGTCGAGAAGCGCGTTCAGGTATGACCGGCACCCCGGAGTCGCCGTACCAGCCCGGCGAGGTGAACGAGCAAGGCGGCACCGGGGCGCAGGACGCGTTCCTGCGGTTGTGGACGCCGCACCGGATGGCCTACATCACCGGCGAGAACAAGCCGGTGGGTACGTCGGCCGGTGACGGCTGCCCGTTCTGCCGGATCCCTGGCCTTCCCGACTCCGAAGGCCTGGTGGTCCGGCGGGCCGAGGCGGCGTATGCGGTGCTGAACCTGTACCCGTACAACCCCGGCCATCTGATGGTGGTGCCGTATCGCCATGTCGCGGATTACACCGAGCTGACCGAGGCCGAGGTGAACGACGTGGCGGTGCTGACCCAGCAGGCGATGCGCACGATCCGTACGGTGTCGGGCGCGCACGGGTTCAACATCGGCATGAACCAGGGCGATATCGCCGGCGCGGGGATCGCGGCCCACCTGCACCAGCACGCCGTACCGCGCTGGAGTGGCGACACCAACTTCATGCCGGTCGTCGCGCAGACCCGGGTGCTGCCGCAGCTGCTGAGCGAAACCCGGGACCTGCTCGCGAAGGCCTGGAGCTGAACCACTAGCTGAACCACTAGCGGAACAGCGGCAAGAGCGGGCCGACCGTGTCGTACAGGCGGTCGCGCGTCACCACCCGCTGCGGGTCCGACACGACCGTGACGCGCACGACCCGGCGGCCCCGGCGGAAGACCAGCTCGTTCTCGCTGCGCAGGTAGTAGCCGCCGTCGCCGATCGGCACTCGCTCCGGCCGTGGCTGCCGACGGGCCTCCGGGATGTCGTCCGGCCGGGTCGACTCGACAATCGCGACCGTGGCGTCGACCGAACCCCAGATGCAGGTCACCGCGCCGGCCTCCGTGCGGTAGTCCCGCCGCAGCTGGGCAGCCACCCCGAGCACCTGTTCGGCGGATGAGCCCGAGGGCTGACAGGCCGCGTCGGAGATCCGGGCCGGCCTCGCCACCGCTGGTACGACGGCACGCACCGCGCGCCCGATCGTCACCTGCTCGGCGGTGGTGAGTCCGTCCGCGGCCGCAATACGAACGGCCCGGTCGTACGTCGTGAAGGCCACGCCGAGCAGACCCGAACGAGCGTCCGCGGCGAGCCGGGTGAGCGGCCGGGGAGGGCTGCCGAGAACGGTCGCGAGGCGGTCGATCGATGTGGGCTGGGCCCGGAGAGCACTGATGCCGATCCGGACCTCGCGCGCGCCGATCAACAGGGCACAGAGATCGAGGCTTGGCAGGCCGCCGTCGTTCCAGGTCTTGGGCCGGGCGGTGACCTTTACGCCGAAGGCTTTCGCAAGCGCGGGGCCACGGGCGATCGACGTACACGCGTTCGGCCCGTCGAGCCCGGCGCGGCCGTCGAGGCCCGGGGGAGGCGGCGGCGCGATCGGGCCGATCACCGCTGGTTGCCTGCTGGTCAGAACCGGCGGAGGCGTGGCCCGATCGGCCGTGCGGGCCGTCGTACAGGCCGTCGCGGAGAGCATCGCGACCGCAACACCGAGCGCCATCGACCCCCGCATGAGGCGCCTCCCGGGACGGTTGGACTACGATCGCGTCGCCATGCTTAACAGATTCCGGCAGTTCTGGACCACCATCATCTCCCCGATCGCCAACCTCCTGCTGCGGCTCGGGGTCAGCGCCGATGCCGTCACGCTCGTCGGTACAGCCGGCGTGTGCGCCGGGGCGCTGGTGTTCTTCCCGCGCGGCGAGCTGTGGATCGGGTGCCTGGTGATCACGGCATTCGTCTTCAGCGACCTGATCGACGGCTACATGGCCCGCACCTCGGGTACGTCGTCGAAGTGGGGCTCGTACCTGGACTCGACCCTGGACCGCCTCGGCGACGGCGCGATCTTCGGCGGACTCGTCTTGTTCTACGCCCGCTCAGGTGATGACTGGATGTCCGGTATCGCGCTGTGGGCCCTCGTCATGGGCGCCACCACGTCGTACGCGCGTGCCAAGGCCGAGAGCCTCGGCCTGCAGGCGAGCGGGGGACTGGCCGAGCGGGCCGACCGCCTGGTCGCCGTACTGGTGATCGCGTTCTTCGCGGACGTGCTGAACCTGCCGATCCTGCTGAAGGTCGTGCTCACCCTGCTGGCCGTCGCCAGCACCATCACGGTGGTCCAGCGCACGCTGTCGGTGCACCGCCAGGTCCAGGCCGAGCGTGGCGTTCGTTGATATCGCGTACGGCGCGGGCTGGGGCGTAGTACGGCGCCTGCCGGAGCCGGTCGTCGCGCGGCTGTTCAACCTGATCGCGGATCAGGTGGTACGCCGCCAGGGCAAGGGGGTACGGCGCCTGCGGTCCAACCTCGCGGTGGTCCGGCCGGACGCCGGGGATGCCGAGCTCGACGCCTTGACGCGCGCGGGCATGCGCTCGTACCTGCGATACTGGCAGGAGGCCTTCCGCCTGCCCGACTGGTCCGACGATCGCATCGTCAGCCGGGTCCGAACCGTCAACGAGAAGTTGCTCCGCGACGCGCACGACGCCGGTCGCGGCGTGATCTGCGCGCTGCCGCACCTGGCCAACTACGACCACGCGGGCGCCTGGGCCGGACGGACCGGGATGCCGGTCTCGACGATCGCGGAGCGCCTGCAACCGGAATCGGTGTACGAGCGGTTCATCGCCTATCGCAAGAAGCTCGGCATGGAGGTCCTGCCACTGACCGGGCCCGGTTCCGAGCACGCCGTCGCGGTACTCGGCGAGCGCCTGCGCGCGGGTGGGTTCGTCTGCCTGGTGGCCGATCGGGATCTGTCGGACAAAGGTGTGCCGGTGGACTTCTTCGGCCGGACCGCCCGGATGCCCGCTGGACCGGCCGCACTGAGCGTCCGTACCGGCGCGCCGCTGATCCCGGCCACGCTGCACTACGACGGCCCGGAGCTGGTGATCACCTTTCACGACGTGGTCGAGAAGGGCCCGCTGGCCGCGATGACGCAGCAGTGCGCCGACGCCTTCGCCCGTGGCATCGCCGCGCATCCCGAGGACTGGCACATGCTGCAACGGGTGTTCCTCGACTGAGATGAAGATCGGGCTGGTCTGTCCCTACTCGCTCGGCACGCCCGGCGGTGTCCAGAACCACGTCCGCGACCTGGCCGAGGCGCTGCTTGCCGAAGGCCACGAGGTGTCGGTACTCGCGCCACTGGAGGAAGGCGCCACCCCACCGCCGTACGTCGTCTCGGCCGGGCATCCCGTCGGCGTGCCGTACAACGGGTCGATCGCACGCCTCACGTTCGGTCCGCGTACGGCGGCCCGGGTACGAGCGTGGCTCGCCGACGGCGCGTTCGACGTGGTCCACGTGCACGAGCCGACCACGCCAAGCGCGTCGATCCTGGCGCTGTGGTCCGGGGACGGCCCGTTCGTGGCGACGTTCCACACCTGGCAGGTCCGATCGCGCGCGATGAGCGCCGCCGCCGGGTTGCTCCGCCCGGCGCTGGAGAAGCTCGACGCCCGGATCGCCGTATCCGAGAACGCGCGCTCGATGATGGTGCAGCACATCGGTGGCGAGGCCATCGTGATCCCGAACGGCCTGTACGTCGACCGCTTCGCCGCCGGGCGGATCCGGCCCGGATGGCAGGGCACGGACGGCACGATCAGTTTCCTGGGCCGGATCGACGAGCCCCGCAAGGGCCTCGCCATACTGCTCGCCGCCGTGCCCCGGCTGCTCGCGGAGCGCCCGGGCCTTCGCGTGCTCGTGGCGGGCGCGGGCAACTTCGACGAGGCACGCCGGTCGCTGCCCGCCGCCTGCTGGAAGGCGGTCAAGTTCCTCGGGCCGATCGACGACCAGGCGAAGGCCGACATGCTGACCGGGTCCGACCTCTACATCGCGCCACACCTGGGTGGCGAAAGCTTCGGGATCGTGCTGCTGGAGGCGATGGCCTCGGGCGCGCCGGTGGTGGCCAGCGATCTCGCGGCGTTCCGCCAGGTCCTCGGCAACGGCCGCCTCGGCGAACTGGTCGAACCAGGCTCGGTGTCCGCCCTGTCCGAGCGGATTCTGGCCCTGCTCGATGACCAGCCGGCGCGGGAGAAACTGCGACTGGCCGGCCTGACCGCTGTTCGACGCTACGACTGGTCCGAACTCGTCAGTGAGCTGACCACGATCTATGACCTCGTGACCCGGGACCGCCGCTAGCGCAGCTTGGCGGCGGTGTCGGCGATGGCGTCGCTGTCGCCGGGGGTGGGGGACCAGGGGAGTTGCAGGGGGTCGTTCTTGTAGCGGGGCACGACGTGCAGGTGGGTGTGGAAGACGCTCTGCCAGGCGTCGGGCCCGATGCAGCTGAGCAGGTTCGCGCCGTCGGCGCCGAGGCGGTCGATCACGCGGGTGATCAACGACTGCGCCATCAGGGTCGCCGCGGTGAGGTCCTCGGGGGCGGTGTCGCGCAGGTCGGTCGAATGCGCGCGCGGGATCACCAGCAGGTGCCCGGGCGTCGCCGGGTTGATGTCCATGAACGCGATCACGCGTTCGTTCTCCGCCACCCGTTGCGAAGGGATCGTGCCGGCCGCGATACCGCAGAAAAGACAGTTCTCACCCATGCCGACCACCCTAACCAACGCGGGTTCAGCCGGACGTCAGCTTGGCCGCCTGGGAGTCGGGCATCGGGTCGTACCGCTCGAAGGCCCGGGTGAACGACGCGGCGCCGTGCGACAGCGAGCGCAGATCGATGGCGTAGCGGGTGATCTCGAGCTGAGGTACCTCCGCCTTGACCATGGTCCGGTCCTCGCCGACACGTTCGGTGCCGAGCAGCCGGCCGCGCCGTCCGGACAGGTCGCTCATCACGGCACCGACCAGGTCGTCCGGTACGAGCACCGAGACCAGGTCGACCGGTTCGAGCAGGTTGATCTTGGCGGCGTTGGCCGCGTCGCGCAGTGCGAGTCCGCCCGCGGTCTGGAAGGCCATATCCGACGAGTCGACGCTGTGGGCCTTGCCGTCGTGCAGGGTCACCCGAATGTTCACGAGCGGATAGCCCGAGCCGACACCGCGTTCCATCTGGGCGCGGATGCCCTTCTCGACGCTCGGGATGAACTGCCGGGGCACCGCGCCACCGACGACCTTGTCGACGAACTCGAACTCGGCGCCTTGCGGCAGTGGCTCGACCTCGATATCGCAGACCGCGTACTGCCCGTGGCCGCCGGACTGCTTCACATGCCGCCCGTGGCCCCGCGCCTTGTTGCCGAAGGTCTCGCGTAGCGGCACCCGCAGTTCGACGGTGTCCACGGTCACGCCGTACCGGTTGGCAAGCGCGTCGAGTACGACGTCCGCGTGCGCCTCGCCCATGCACCACAGCACGATCTGATGGGTCTCGTTGTTGTGCTCGATCCGCAACGTCGGGTCCTCGGCCGCGAGGCGCTGCAGGCCCAGCGACAACTTGTCCTCGTCGGTCTTCGCGTGAGCCTGAACGGCGATCGGCAGCAACGGCTCGGGCATCGTCCACGGCTTCAGCAGCAGCGGACGTGTCTTGTCCGACAAGGTGTCGCCGGTTTCCGCGCGAGTGAGCCGGCCAACTGCGCAGATGTCACCCGCGACCACCGCGGACGACGGCCGCTGTTGTTTGCCCAGTGGGATCGACAGGTTGCCGATCCGCTCGTCCTCGTCATGGTCGTCGTGGCTGAGGCGATCCCCGAAGAAGGACATGAAATGGCCCGACACGTGAACCGTCGCGTCGGGCCTGATGGTGCCGGAGAACACCCGGACCAGACTGACCCTGCCGACGTACGGGTCCGAGGTCGTCTTCACCACCTCTGCCAGCAAGGGCCCGTCCGGATCGCAGGCCGGCTTCTTCTGCGGTACGCCGTCGGGGTTGAACACCTCCGGCAGTTCGTGCTCGGGTGGCGAGGGAAAGGCGCTGGTGATGATCTCCAGTAATTCGGAGGCGCCGACGCCGGTGGAGCTGCAGACCGGAACGACGGGGAAGAACGAGCCACGGGCGACGGCTCTTTCGAGGTCGTCGACCAGGACGGTCTGGTCGATCTGCTCGCCGCCGATGTACCGCTCCATCAGGGATTCGTCCTCGGATTCCTCGATCACGCCTTCGATCAAGGTGCCGCGCTGGAGTTCGAGGTCGTCGGCGTACGTCGCGTCCGGGGCGGACTCGACCCGATCGCCGGACGAGTGGTCGTAGTGGATTTGCGAGAGCAGGCCGATCAGTCCGGTGGTGGTTCCGTCCTTGGCGCGCACGGGCAGGTAGAGCGGCAGGACCTTGTCGCCGAAGGCGGATTGCGCCGCCGCCAGGGCCGTCTCGTACGCCGCGCGCGCGTGGTCGAGTTTGGTGATCACGACGGCCCGGGGCATGCCGACGGCGGCGCATTCGTGCCAGAGCGACTTGGTCGGCTCGTCGACACTTTCGTTCGCGGCGATGACGAACAGGGCGCAGTCGGCGGCGCGCAGGCCGGCCCGCAGTTCGCCCACGAAGTCGGCATAGCCAGGGGTGTCGATCAGGTTGACCTTGATGCCGTCGTGCATCAGTGGCGCGAGCGCCAGGCCGACCGAACGCTGCTGCCGGACCTCCGCGTCGTCGAAATCGCAGACCGTCGACCCGTCGGCGACGGTCCCAGGTCTGGACAGTACGGCGGCCGCGACCAGCAGCGCCTCGGCGAGGGTGGTCTTGCCGGCCCCGGACGGACCGACGAGCACCACGTTGCGAATGGCGTCGGGCCGGTCCACCGCGGGGACCGTCGCACCGCTGCCCTGGGAAGTGATCGTCCGCTCTGCCATGACGGAACCTCCTAGAACAGCTACCTTTCCCCCTCGCGGCGGTTCTGCACAAGGGTCAGTCGGCAGGCCGCTCGCTCCGGGTCGCGCCAACGGCCTCGATCAGGGCCCGCAGGTCGTCCGGATGCAACGCCCTCGGACCTTCCTTGGCCTGCTGCCGGGCTGCCTCGACCTCGGCCTTCAGCTGGTGCGCTTCGGCCCGCAGCGCTTCGGTCTCTGCGTGCAGACGGTCCGCGTTGGTGGTTGCTGTGGCTAGTTGAACCGTCAGGGTTTGGCGCTCGGTCTGCCATTCGGCTGTTTGCTGCTGGGCCTGCTGATGTTGGGCGGCCAGGGCTAGCTCGGCGTCCTGGGCTCTCTTCTGTACGTCGCTGAGGTCGGCGCGTAGGCGGTCGACATGGAGTGAGCGCTGTTGGGCTTCGGCGCGGGCGGCGTCGCGTTCTGCGGTGAGGCGTTCGGCGGCGATGAGGGCTTCGCGGATTTCGCGCTCGGAGGCCGTCGCGCGCTGGGCCACTTGCTCGGCGCGGGCTTCGGCGATCTCTCGGGCCTTCACGGCTTCCTCAGCCTGCTGGCGGGCGGCGCCGAGGGCCTCGGTCGCGGTGAGCGCTTGTTCTGCTGCTGCGGTCGCGCGTTGGACGGCCTCCGTGCGCTCCTTCGCGGCGCGTTCGGCGGCGGCGCTGCTCTGGCGGGCGCGTTGCTCGGCGTGGTCGCGGGCTTCTTCGGCCGCTACCCGGGCTCGCTCGGCCTCGGCCACCTGCTTGTTGGCGGTCTCGACGGCTGTCACGGCGGCGGCTTCGACCTCGTCCAGGCGGGTGGTCACGGCTGCTAGGGCGGCGGTCAGCTCTTCTACTGGTCCGCGGACGACGTCCAGTTGTTCGCGGAGGCGCTCCGCATCGAGGCGAAACGTGGTGCTGCCGGAGTCCAGCCCCAGGCCTAGCGCTCCCAGGGCGTCGCGTTCCGCCCGGGCCATTTGGGCGCAGGACCGGCCGCCTTCCCAGCGGGTGTCCTTACAGAACCCTCGCCGCCTTCCTCCCTGCGGACCTGGCGGGGGTAGTTCCGCCCGGCATTTGCTGTATCCGCACCGCACAGCCTCGTCGATCATGCGCTGAACCCTAGCTGGTTAGCAGTTACGAAACCTAATTAACTGGTTTGAGTTGAGGAAACTAAACCAGAACCACACGAAACCGGTGTTTTGTGTGGTTTTCGTTCGAGCGTCGGCGTGGAGACTGGGAGCGACTGGTTTGGTGGGGGAGGATCGTCGCTGTGACGACTACCGCCGCCCCGAGTCCGGACCGAGCTGCGCCAGAAAACGCCGGGATGACGGCAAAAATCGCACCTCCGGCGACGGGCGCGTCGAGTTGGCCGGGGGTGGCGGATCCGGAGGAGCTGCGGGAGCAGATTGCGGAGTGGCTGCTGGCGTATGCGAATGCGGGGACGCGGCGTACGTATGCCTACGCGCTAGGACTGCCTGTTGCTTGGGTAGACGCGTTGGCAGGCGGACCGGCTGGTGCTGCCAAGGCTGGCACTGGGGATCGGACTGGTGCGTTGCATGGGTTGGCGTGGTTTCGGTGGTGTGCGGGGATCGGGCTGGATCCGCGGAAGGCGACCGGCACTGAGGTGAAGGCCTGGCTGCATGCGCTGGATGCGGCGGGGGCGGAGAAGCGCACGCGGCAACGGATGCTCTCGACGCTTTCGGCGTTCTACGGCCACTTGACCGAGATCGGCGTCGTACCGGCGAATCCCGCGGCGCTGAACCGCGCCCGGCTTGGGCTCAGCCGCAGTTCACGCGAGGCCTCGCCGACGATCCGCCTCACCGCCGCGCAACTCCGCGCGCTGCTCGACGCCGCAGCCCGCCTGCCGAACCGGACCCGCCATCGCGACCTGTTCGCCTACCGCGCCGTGGCAGTCGTCGCGCTGCTGACGCTGGGCCTGCGCGTCTCGGAACTGGTCGGCCTCAATCGCGACGATCTGGTCGTGTCCGGCGGTGAGCCCATGTTGCGAGTGCTCGGCAAGGGCGGCGTACGGCGCGAGGTCTATCTCACCGAGCTGGCCGACGCCGCGCTGCGGGAGTACCTGGCCGAGCGGGATCGCACCGGTGAGGCGGCCGTACCGACCTTGCGAGGGCGTACGGCGGCCGAGCGCACGCCGATGATCGCGACGCGCGACGGCGGACGGTGTTCCCGGTTCGACATCAACGCCTTGCTGAAGCGGATCGCCACCCACGCCGGGCCGGCCCTCGCGGATGTGGCGCATCTGGTGCATCCGCACGCGCTGCGGCACGCCTACGTCACGATCGCGCTGGAGCAGGATGCGCGGATCCAGCACGTGCAGGCCGATGTCGGGCACGCCAGCATTTCCACGACGCAGTACTACGACCGCGGCCGCCGTACGCGCGACACCACCGCCGCCGATCTCGTCGCCGCCGCCATCGCCGCCGCTGATCCGCGCAATGCGGAGGCGTCCGACACGCCAGCGGCCGCGGGGACTGAGCGCGGGTAATTGGCCTCGGCGCTCGTTAGGGTCGCCGCATGCGTAGAGGTCTGACCGCACTGCTGCTCGCCGTCTTCGGCGTCCTCCTTCTGTCCACGACCGCGTCACCGGCTTCGGCGGTGTCCGCGCAGCCGCGGGCGCTGGACGACGTGGTAGACCTGATGCGGGTCGACTACAACGTGACGACGGACGGGGTTCTGCAGGTCAAGGAAACGATCGTCTACCGGTTCGGCGCGGGCTCGGGGCGGCACGGCATGTTCCGCGACCTGGTCGTCCGGGAGAAGTGGGCCGACGACAAGTCCAAGGATCAGCGGTACGACATCGCCAACATTCGCGTCTCCAGCCCGTCCGGCGACAGCGCCGAGTTCACCCAAGAGGTCACGAAGCGGTCCGGCCATCGCGATCAGAACCTGCGCCTGAAGATCGGTTCACCCGACCGGACCATCATCGACGCCACCGCCACCTATGTCATCGAGTACGACGTGCGCGGCGCGCTTCGCCACTTCGACGATCACAGCGAACTGTTCTGGGACGCCACCGGCGACGACTGGCGGGCCATGCTCAAGAACGTCGTCGTCTCCGTTCAGGTCCCGCAAGGTGTCACCCAGGTGAAGTGCTTCGGTGGACCGGACGGTTCGACGCAGCCGTGCCAGCAGGCCACGATCCAGGCCGGCCGCGGCGTTTTCACCGAGACGAACATCGAGCCCAAGAGCCAGCTCACGGTGGTCGCCGGCATCAAGGCGGGAGTGGTCAGCAACGACACCCCGATCGTGGTGAATCCGCCCGGCCCGCTTGAGCGTGTCGGTCTGTCCCTGTGGCAGATGCTGCTCTCGCTCGCCGCGACCGCGGCTGCGTTGGCGGCGGGCGTCGGGTACTACAGGCGTGGATTCCGCGATGAGCGATTCGCCGGTCTGCCGCCGGGGGCCTTTCCGCCCGCGGGTAGCAATCCGCCCGTGGTGAAGGACGAACTGCGCGAGGACCAGATCCCGGTCGCCTTCGCGCCGCCGCCGATCGCGGTAGGCGAGGCCGGTCTGCTGATCGACTCGGTCGCGAATACCACCGAGACCGCCGCGACGCTGATCGATATGGCCGTGCGCGGCGGCGTACGGATCGAGAACCTCGGCAGCGAGCAGCGCGCCGTACTGCTGGATCCGGCCGTGGCCACCCGCAACCACGAGCAAGTGCTGGTGCAGTCGCTTTTCCCGGGATTGCAGCCTGGTACGGCGATCACGCTCAAGCGCCGCCCGACCGGCGACACCTCGATGCGGATGGCGCACGACGCGATGATCGCGGCCCTGCGCGGGCAGATCAACCAGTACGGGTGGTACATCAAGCCGCCGCGCGCGGCCGCCAGTGGAATGGGCGCGCTGCAGTGCGCCTGCCTTGGCATCGTCGGAATGTTCGCGTTGTTCATCGGCCTTGGTGGAGCCGTCGTGGCGGCGGCCGCCGGTGGACCCGGACCGGCCACGGCGGTCGCCATTCCGCTACTGGGCGCGGTCGTGGGCCTGGTGCTGTACTTCAGCAAGAAATCCAAGGGTAAGAAGACCGCCACCGGCCGGGCGATGGCGGATCAACTGGTCGGCTTCCGGACCTATCTGGCCACCGCCGAGGCGGATCAGCTCAGATTCGAGGAAGGCGAGGACATCTTCAGCAAATACTTGCCATGGGCAATCGCGTTCGGGATCGCGGACCGCTGGCAGGCGATCTGTGCTCAGCTGGTCGCGGCGGGGCGCATCCCGCCTGACCCGTACTGGTACTACGGTCCGTCGTACTACACCTCCGGCTACTCCGCCGGACAGCTCCAGCAGAGCGTCGCCTCGACGTTCGACCCGCCGCCGGCCCCGGCCAACAGTGGCGGGGGCGGCGGCAGCTCATCGGGCTTCAGCGGCGGAGGTTCTTCCGGCGGTGGCGGTGGCGGCGGAGGCGGCGGTTCCTGGTAGCGGAACGGCTCAGACTGCGCCACCGGCGGCACGCGGTGCCGTCGGGTCGGATCCCTGGTCGCCGACAACCTCGCGGGCCAGGAAGTCCTCGAGGTGGAACAGGTTGTCGCCGGCGCGCTTCGCGACGTTGACCAGTGTCGTCATCGCGGAGACCTCCTCGACCTGCTCCTTGAGGAACCACTGCATGAACTGCTCACCGATGTAGTCGCCCTCGTCACGCGCCGTCCGCGCGAGGGTCTCGATCTGCTTGGTGACGGTGATTTCCTGCTGCAGCGCGAGTTCGAGCGGCGCCAGCGCGTTGTCGAACTCGTTGATGACGTCGTCGATACCCGGGATGTTCGGCCGGATGTCCTTGTCCAGCAGGTACTGCACCATCATCATCGCGTGGTTGCGCTCTTCCAGGGCCTGCTTGTAGAAGTGCGCGGCCAGCTGCGGCAGGTCCTGATCGTCGTACCAGACGGCAACCGCGATGTACTGCGCGGAGGCCGAGAATTCGTTACGGATCTGTTCTTGAAGAAGCTTCGCGTAAGTGCCCATGACGCCAATGTAGACCGGCGGCCGGCAAATCTCATCCAAAGCGAGGCTTTCCTAAGCGGCGTCACCGGCCTGCCCGAGCTGGACCGTTTCCACTGCTCCGTCAGGCAGTTCGAGCCGTACCTGGTTGCCCTCGACAACAACTCGCACACTGGCCGAGATCGACTCGGGACTGACCACGTCGCGGTTGAGCAGCACGGCGCAGACCAGCACGATCGGCTCGCCCGGATGGGTGGTGGTGAGGTACGGCGTGGCCGAGTGAGGCCCGAACGCGCTCGCGCCCAGATCGCGATGGACCGCCGCGTCGTCATACCCGTGCAGGCCGACCATCGTCGAGCACAGGCCGTTCGCCTCGGCGGAGGCCCAGACCGGGTCCTTACCGGTGGTTGCCGTCGGCAAAGACCGTCCCGCGACGGGATAACCGCCACTGCGTACGGTCGCACCGGCGGGGCCGTCGACCCGGGCGCACCGGATCTCCCAGCCGCCGTACACGACCGAGGCCGTCTCGATCTGCCAAGGCCCATCTGTACCGAGCCAGGCCTTGTGCCACGACGAGGCGCTTCGCTCGCCAACGGCGATCCGGCGGATCCGGCCGCGGTAGCTCGAACGACCGGCGTTATCGACCAGCGCCAGGTTGTTGTCGACTC
Organism: Kribbella deserti; assembly: GCF_042434725.1. Lineage (NCBI taxonomy): Bacteria > Bacillati > Actinomycetota > Actinomycetes > Propionibacteriales > Kribbellaceae > Kribbella > Kribbella deserti. The sequence continues at coordinate 714,894 of NZ_JBHLTC010000018.1, forward strand.
GGTCGAGTTGCGCCTGCGCGGACAGCTCCGGCCCGGTGTGGTTCGAGTACGCGAGCCGGTCGTAGTGCGGGTCTCCGGCAGGCTCGATGCCTTCGGGCTCGTCCACCGGGGCCTTGTCGGATCCGTGGTTCAGGAGCCGGACGAGATTGTCATGCCGCGTTGCGTGGATCACCCAGCCAGGCGCGGGCATGGCCCGAACCTGATCGGCTTCGTCCAGCGGAATGGTCTCTTCGCGCTCAGTCCAGACAGCGTGTTCCGGCGGCAGCAGCAGGCCGACGAACCCCTTGCTGGCCCAGTACGGCGAACCCGGTCCCGAGTAGGCCTGAGTCGTCGGGAGGAAGGTGTCGTACCAACCGAGTGTGAGCACTCCACGCTCGTCAGGCGCGCCATGTTCCACGAAGTGCCTGGCAATCCCGGAGCACAGCCTGCGCGTCGCACCGGGCGTAAGCGGCGTAGCGTCCAGCAGCGCCCCCATCCAGTACGGCGTCGCCGCGGCCATCCGGTACGTCAGCGAACGCCCCTGGTGAATGGGAGCGCCATCGCTGCCAACAAGATGTACGGCGTCGTCGAGGAACAACCGGAGCCTGTCGCGGTAGACCTGCAGCCGGTCGTCGTACTTGGCTCCAGGCGTCGCGGCCGCCATCCGCGCCCAAAGGCCCGGGTAGAGGTGCATGGCCCAGCCGATGTAGTTGTCGAAGCTCTGGCCGTAGCCGTCGGAGTACCAGCCGTCGCCGACGTACCACTCCTCGATCCGGTCCAGGCCCGCGTCGATCTCGTCCTGCGAGTACGGCGCGCCTACGGAGGCCAGGAACTGCTCGGATACGACCTGGAACAACCGCCAGTTGTTCTCGTGCGTACGCGAGCCGACGAATCCGCCGAGCCAGTCCGCGACCTTCTCCTGCTCCGAACTGGTCAGGCGATCCCAGATCCACTCGCGGGTCTCATGGAGCGATACCGCGATCGCGGCGGCTTCAACCAGCGGCTGGGCTAGGGGAGTGAGCCGCGGCCAGGCCTCGGCACTGTCGCGGTCAGCGCCTGCAACCAGCCCACGTTTGTACCGCTCGATCAGTTCCTCGCAGCCGACACCGCGCACTCCACCGATCCGGAACGCCGCAAGCATGAAGGACCGGGCAAAACCCTCCAAGCCGTCACTAACCACGCCGGACCGGCTAGGCCGTCCCGGAAGGTCGACGCGGGCTCCGCCAGGGGAGAAGTACGGAACGAGCGAATCGAGTAGGTGGTCGGCGAGGGCCTCCCAGTGCGTCCTGGACCAGCCAGTCCAGGTAGAGAGGACACGGTCAGGCGCAGGAAGGATGAAGCGGCTCAAGCGATTCTCCCGAGTTCGTGGGCGGCGATGCCGTGTAGCAGGGGCTGGCCCGACACAAGCCGCTCCAGCTCACTGACGGCCACGTCGCCGAGCCGGGCCACCTCGTTGCCGAGAGCACCCGCTACGTGCGGCGTGACGAAGACGTTCGGCAGGCTGAACAGCGGCGAGTCAGCCGGCAGTGGTTCGGGATCGGTGACGTCGAGAACGGCGTCGATCCGGCCCGAGAGGCACTCGGCCTCCAGCGCGGCCGCGTCGACGATCTTGCCGCGGGCGGTGTTGATGAGCACCGAGCGGTCCGGCATCAGGCCGAGCAGCCGGGCGTCGACCAGACCGGCGGTTTCCGGCAGCAGCGGCGCGTGGAGGCTCACGATGTCACTGCTGGCGAACAACGTGTCGTTGTCGCACAACCGCGCTCCCAGCTCAGCGGCCTCCTCCGCGCTCAGGTACGGGTCACTGATCAGTACGTCGAAGTCGAACGACTTGAGCCGTTCCGCGACCAGCCGGCCGATCCGCGAGGCGCCCAGCAGGCCGACCGTGCTGCGGTGATTCCCCATCGGGGCGTAGCCGTGACTGTCCGGCTTCTTGCCGTTGAGCCGGTACTCCGCGGAAAGACGGAAAGCACGTTTCCCGCCGAGCACGATGGCGGCGACCGTGTACTCCGCGACCGGTACGGCGTTCGCCGCCACCGCGGAGCTGACCTGGATGCCGCGCTCGAACGCCGACGGGTCGACGATGTGCTTGACGCTGCCGGCCGCGTGCAGGATCGCCCGCAGCTTGGGCGCGGCGGCGAGCACCTCGGCGCTGATCCGCGGACATCCCCAGCCCGTGACGACCACCTCGACGTCGGCCAGCACCGCCGCCACGTCCGGCTCGTCCAGGAACGACGCCACCGGGCGCACGTCGAGCACCTTGCCGACCGCGTCCAGCCGCGCGCGCAGATCGGGCGTCAGCACCTGCACGAGGGTGGAGTCGCTCATAGCCAGCAGAACCAGGGGCGGGGAATCAGTCACAGACCGAACGCTAGCAAGCGCTTTCCCAACTTGTCTCGCCGGTCGGCGTGGATGGCGGTGAGAAAAGTCTCGATCGGTGGAATTCCTGCCGGTGGCAGCGACGTTGTCAGTACAGAAGGCAGGATGGGGACAGGATCCCGTCCGCCGACCGCCACCGCGAAGGAGACCCGAGATGCTGCGACCGGACGACCTCTACGAGATCGTCGACGAGTCCGTCGCGACCGGACCGGCCGCGCCGCCCCGAGTCCTGGTGCACGCGCTCGACGGCTTCATGGACGCAGGCCAGGCCGGCCGCGTTGCCGCGGACCACCTGCTCGACGTCCTGGACAGCCGCGTGGTCGCGCGCTTCGACGTCGACCTGATGCACGACTACCGGGCCCGGCGGCCTGAGGTGACGTTCGCCGAGGACCGGTTCATCGACTACGACCCGCCGGAGCTGTTGCTGCACCTGCTGGTCGACGACGCCGGCGTGGAGTTCCTGCTGCTGGAGGGCGCCGAGCCCGATATGCACTGGGAGCGCTTCGCCGCCGCCGTTCGCAATCTGATCGAGCGCTACAACGTGACCCTGACGATCGGCGTGCACGGCATTCCGATGGGCGTGCCGCACACCCGCCCGCTCGGCCTGACCGCGCACGCGACCCGGCCCGAGCTCGTCACCCGGTCGAACATCTGGGACGGCGAGATGCGCCTGCCCGCGAGCGTGGCCAGCATGTTGCAGGTCCGCCTCGGTGAGGCCGGCCGGGACGCGATGGGCTTCGCGGTGCACGTGCCGCACTACCTTGCGGAGAACCGCTTCCCGGGCGCGGCGCTGGCCCTGGTGCACGCGGTATCGGCCGCCACCGGGTTGCTCTTGCCGAGCAAGGCCCTGCTGGACGAGGCCGCCGTCACCGGCCGCCTGGTCGACGAGCAGGTCCAGGCCTCGGAGGACGCGACCGCCGTGGTCAGCGCCCTGGAGACGCAGTACGACGCCGCGGCCGGTTCGATCAGCCGGGGCAGCCTGCTAGCCGCCGAGTCGATCCCGTCGGGCGACGAGCTCGGCGCGGAACTCGAGCAGTTCCTGGCCGAGCTCAATCGCGACGACGACTAGAGCTGGGCGGGCGCCCGTTAGTTACGGGCGTCCGCCATGGTCATGCTGCGGTTCGGGGCACTGCGGAACAGCCCGTCGAGGCTGAACTTGCCCGCGCCCACGACCGCGAGGGTCAGCGAGAGCAGACCGAGAGCCGCCACCAGCTCCCAGCCGCCGTCGGCCGCGAAGACGCCGTTCTCGCGGTGCACGAACAGGAACGCGCCCGCCATGTTCACGGTCAGCAGCAGACCGAACAGCGTGGTCAGCGCGCCGACGATCAGCGCGGCGCCACCGACCAGCTCGACGAAGGTGGCGAAGTACGCCGAGATCTGAGGCTGCGGAATACCCATGTTGGTGAAACCGGCCGTCGTACCGTCGAGGCCGTTGGTCTTGAACTTCTGCCAGCCGTGCGCGATGAAGATGACACCCAGGCCGACTCGGGCGACCAGCAGAACCAGGTCGCGGGACGCGTTGACCGGGCGGGAAAGCGAGCTCAGCGCGCTCATGTAAGGCAGTCCTTTCGGGTGGTTGAACGTACAACTACCACCCTAGGTCACGCCACCGAAAGCCCACAGAAAGTCACCGACCTCAGCTGGTGTGGCGCAGCAGAGCCGGTACGACGACCGGCCAGGTCTCGCGTGGCACGCCCTGGCCGACGCCGGGCAGCGTCAGCAGCGTCGCGGCCGGGATCTCCTTGGCCAGCGCCTCCGCGTTGCCGTGCGGGAAGAACGGGTCCTCCTCGCCGTGTACCACCAGCGTCGGTGCGCTGATCTCGCCGAGCCGCTCGCGCCATCGGGGCTTGCAGTCGATGGCGGCGAACATCGTGCCGAGGTGGCTCGCTCGCTGCGCAGACGGCGTCGCTTGGGCCCGATCGAAGATGGCTCCGGCGGTCGCCGATGCGTCCTGCTCGTCGAATCCCCGCGAGCCGGACATGAGCCGCGCGGTCTCGGTCATGTAGTCGACAACGCTGTCGCGATCGGTCCAGTCCGGCTTCGGGCGCCCGAACAGCCGCTCCATCATCGCCGGATCGTGCTCGGGCAGGTCGGGGTCGACCGGTCCGGGCGCCACCGGACGGGTGGAGATCAGCGTCAGCGACGCGACCTGATCTGGGTGGTCGAGCGCGAGCAACTGGCCGATGAAGCCGCCAACTGCCATCCCGACCACGTGCGCGCGGTCCAGGTTGAGCGCCATCAGCAGTTCGGACGCGTCGGTCACCAGATCGCGCAGGTCGTAGCGGGGCGCGTCCGGATCGACCAGAGTGGATTGGCCGGCGTCGCGCAGGTCGTACCGCACCACGTACCGCCCGGCCAACGCCGCGCAGAACTCGTCGGGCCAGCTCAGCATGGTGACGCCGCCGATGAGCAGCACAGGGGAGTCCGCGGGATCCCCGAAGGTTTCCACCGCTAGCTCGACATCGTTGACCGTGATCTGCATATCCCGCCCTCAGGTTTGTCGGCTGTACCGGAGCAACCAGGCTAGGCCCGAGAGGGGGCCTGGCAGGATGGGGTCATGCCTGAATCCTTGGAGGATCTGGTCGAGTTGCTCGACCTCGAGATGATCGACGTCGACGTGTTCCGCGGGCGGCAGCCGGAAACGTCGATGCAGCGGGTCTTCGGGGGACAGGTGCTCGGCCAGGCCCTGGTCGCGGCCACCCGCACGGTCGAGCCGGAGCGGCACGTGCACTCGCTGCACGGGTACTTCCTGCGCCCGGGCGATACCGCCGTACCGATCGTGTACCGGGCCGAGCCGACTCGTGACGGTAAGACGTTCAGCAGCCGCCGGGTGGTCGCCTCCCAGCACGGCAAGCCGATCTTCTACATGTCCGCCTCGTATCAACGGCCCGAGCCCGGCCTGGACCACCAGGACGAGATGCCCGAGGGCGTCGTACCGCCGGATGACGCGCCAACCCTGGCCGAGGTGCTGGAGGCCCGTTCCGGGCGTGGGGCCGCTGAGTGGAACAAGGAATGGGCCGCGCTGGATGTCCGGATAGCCAGTGCCACCGGCAAGCAATTCTGGATCCGGGCCGCGGGCAAGCTTCCGGACGAGTCGCCCTTGCACGCTTGTGTCCTCGCCTACGCGAGTGACCTGACCCTGCTCGGGGCCAGCCTGCTCCAGCACGGCCTCATCATCGGCGACCCCCGGATTCAGCCCGCCTCGATCGACCACGCGATGTGGTTCCACCGTGCGGCGCGCGCCGACGAGTGGCTGCTGTACGACCAGGCCTCGCCGTCGGCCTCCGGCGCCCGCGGTTTCGCCACCGGCCGGTTGTTCACCGTGGACGGCGTACTGGTGGCGAGCGTGGCGCAGGAGGGCCTGATCCGGCCGATCGGCCTGGACCTACCGCGGGCCGGGAGCCCAGACGTCGCGAACGTAGGAACGGAATGACTTGGCGGGGCGGCCGAGGACCTGCTCGACACCATCGGTCGGCGTTTCCAGCAGGCCTTCGCGCATGAGCTCGAACATGCCGTTCACGTTGGTTGCGACCTCCTCCGGGTAACCCTCGGCTCGCAGGTCCTCGGCGTACTGCTCGGGCGTGATCTCGACGAACTCGATCGGCCGGCCGACGGCGGCGGAGATCTGGCCGACGGCCTCGGCGAACGTGAGCGACTCGGGCCCGGACAGCTCGTAGATCTTGCCGGCGTGCCCGTCGGTCGTCAGTAGCTCGGTCACGACGTCGGCCACGTCCGACAGGTCGATGAACGGCTCACCGACGTCCCCGATCGGCAATGCCAGTCGCCCGGCCGTGATCGCCGGGAGCCAGAAGTCCACGTCGAAGTTCTGGTTGAAGTTGTTCGCCCGGGCGAACGCCCACTCGGCTCCCGAGGCCCGTACGGCCTGCTCGGCCGCCCACATTCCGTCTCCGAAGCGGCCGGCCGCCTTGTCCATGTTCCGCCCGGACAGCACCACGAACCTCCGGACCCCGGCCGCGACGGCCTGCTTCACGAACGGCTCAGTCGGTTCGGGGTCGTCCGATGCGACGAGATAGACCGCCGTCGCACCTTCGACCGCGTCCGCCCAGGTCGCGCGATCGTCCCAGTCGAACCGGGTCGGCGCGGATCGGGACGCCGCCCGGAAGTCCACTCCCTTCGCCTGCAACCGCTCGGCTACTCGCCGACCGGTCTTACCTGTTGCTCCAAGCACCAAAATCGTCATACCAGGAGTCAACCGCCGACGGCCCGGCCTTCCCATAGGTAGCCGTCCGGGCCTCATGTCCGTGCGTTCAGCGCCTATCGTTGGCGGGGTGGAACCACTCGACGACCTGCTGCGTGGCGTCCGGGCCGATGGCGCCGTTCTGGGTACGCCGGTGCTCTCGGCGCCGTACGCGCTCCGGTTCACCGACGCGGCGGCGCTCACGCTGATCGCGCCCCTGCACGGCGAGGCCTGGATCGTCGCCGACGACAAGCCGGTGCTGGTTCGGCCGGGCGATATCGCCGTCGTACACGGGCCGGCGCCGTTCCTGGTCACGGACGACCCCGGGCGGCCGTCGCAGGCGGTCGACACCCATTGCGACGGGCTCGTCGAGGGCGGACCGCCTGGTGCCGGAACCGGCGGGACCGTGCTGCTGGCGGGGGCGTACCACGTCCGGCAGGAGCTGCCGCGGCGGTTGTTCGACGAACTTCCCCGGGTGATCGTTGCCTGCGACGACCAAAGCTGTGGTCCGCTGCGCGAGTACCTCGAGGAGCGGATCGCCGCCGGTGCGCTCGGGCGCCAGGTGGTGCTGGACCGGCTGCTCGACTGGTTGCTGATCTGCACCGTTCGCGACTGGTTCGAGGCGAACGAGACGCCGTGGTTCGAGGCGGTCGGCGATCCCGTCGTCGGCCCGGTGCTGCAGGCGCTGCATACCACCCCGGCCGCGCCGTGGACGATCGCCGGACTCGCTGCCCTGGGCAACGTTTCGCGCACCACGCTGGCCAAGCGCTTTGCCGAGCTGGTCGGCCAGCCACCGTTGGCCTATCTGACCGACCTGCGGATGACGCTTGCCGCCGAGTTGCTCGACCGTCCCGGCGCCACCGTCGCCGCGGTCGCTCGCCAAGTGGGATACGCCGACGCGTTCAGCTTCAGCTCGGCCTTCAAGCGTGAGCGTGGCACCAGCCCCAGCACGTACATGAGCCGCCAACCGGCCTGACGCCTGCCGTAACGGCCGCATACCGCTGGTCGATGTAGCTCTCGACAGGGGGCGCCATGACGTTGTGGGAGGAAGCGGCGGCGGCATATCCCGGCTTGATGGCGCAGTTGACCGAGGTGGGGCTCGGGGTCAGCGTCTTCCGGGAGGCGTTCGAAGCCGACGAGGTACACGGGCCGTTCTATCGCGAGCTGATCCAGGAGGATCCGCGCGCGACCGGCGGGCTGTTCGGCCACGGGCTGTGGTTCGGCGCGGGCGACCTACCGGTACCGGCCGTGTTCGTACAGCCCGGGCTGGCGCCGTTCCACGGTGCGCCGATCCAGCAGACGCCGCTGGCCTCGCGCCGCCTGGTCGGCCGGACGTTCACCTGGCCGGATACGACGTACGCCGTGGGCCTGCCGACACCGCAATGCCTGATCGCGGCGCGCCGCCTTCCCCAACTCACGCCGACCGCGCAACCGGCTGGGCGGATCGCGCCCGCGCGCGGTCGGGACGTAGTGGTGAACGGTGATCAGCGCTCATGGGTCCGGGCGCTGATTCCGGAGTTCGCGCTGACTCCGCACCTGGGCCGCTGGGGTGAGGTCGCGATGACGGCGGAGGCCATCTCGGCCCCGGGCGACGCCGGCACGCTGGTCCAGCGTGACGACGGGCCCGTGGTCGGACAGATCCTGGCCGGGCAAGCGGGCTTCTACAGCCTGTTCCAGGACATCGAGTACGCCCTGCGCGCGGCCGGCATCGCGCTCAGGTGAGCTTGCCGATCAGGTGGGTGACCTCGCGCTTTTCGTCGTACAGAGCGAAGTCGTCACCGGAATGGGCGAACCAGACCTTTGACGGCAGTAGCAGCGGCTTGCGGAAGTCGACCCGCGCCGTGAAGGCGTCCGGCAGCCCCGTCGACCGATCGATCGAAGCCAGTGCGGCGGCCTTGGCCCACATGCCGTGCGCGATCTGCCGCGGGAAACCGAAGGCCTGCGCGCTCAGCTTGAACAGGTGGATGGGATTGCGATCGCCCGAGGCGGCCGCATACCGCCGGCCGAGATTGCCCTTCAGGTCCCAGGAGGCCGTCGGCTCCAGCGACAGGTCGGGCAGCAGGTCGGCGTTGGACGATTCGTTGCCCGCGCCCCGGCTGAGCAGCGTGGTCACGTCGGTCCAGACCAGCTCACCGTCTTGGCGAACCTCGCTCAGTACGTCGAAAACCGTGCCTTTCGGATGCTTGCGCTCCGGGCCCGACCGGACCTGTACGGACAACTCGGCATGCACTGGGATCGGCCGCACCTGCTTGATCGTGTTGGCCAGGTGCACGATGCCCATCGGCTTGTACGGGAACGACGGGTCCGACATCAGGTCCAGGTGCAGCGGGAAGGCCAGCACGTGCGGATACGTCACCGGCAGCGTCGGCCCGGCGGCGAACCCCGTCACCTGCCGGTACGCCGCGAGGTGGTCCGAGTCCACCTCGGACCGGGGTAGCTCGAGCGTCAGGCCTTCCTCGTCGGGCTCGTACTCCGCCTTGCGCAGCGTGGCCTTGACCGTCCGGGCGTAGAGCGAACCGAGGCCGGGGGGGTCGTCGTACCTGCGGGTGGGCATGTCAGGCGCCGAGCAGACTCTGGCCGCAAACGCGGACGGTGTTGCCGTTGACACCGGCCGAGGCCGGATCCGCCAGCCAGGCGATGGTCTCGGCCACGTCGACCGGCTGACCACCTTGCTGCAGCGAGTTCATCCGGCGACCGGCCTCGCGGATCATCAGTGGCACCTTCGCCGTCATCTGGGTCTCGATGAACCCGGGCGCGACCGCGTTGATCCGGATCTTCGGCGCGAGCGCCTGGACCAGGCCGATCACGCCCGCCTTGGAGGTGGCGTAGTTGGTCTGGCCGTTGTTGCCGGCGATACCGCTGATGGAGGCGACACCGACAACGGTCGCGCCTTCGCGCAGCACACCGGATTCCAGCAGGTGCGCGGTGATCCGCTCGGGCGCGCGCAGGTTGACGTCGAGCACGGCGTCCCACACATCGGTGCGCATGTTGGCCAGGCGCTTGTCCCGGGTGATACCTGCGTTGTGTACGACGATGTCCAGCCCGCCGTGGTGCTCGGTGGCGTGGGCCGCGATCCGCTGCGCGGCGTCGACGGCGGTCACGTCGATGAGCAGCTCGCTGCCGCCGATGGCCGACATGACCTTGCGGAGCTCGTTGGCCAGCTGCGGTACGTCGGCCCCGATCACGGTGGCACCGTCCCGGGCGAGGGTCTTGGCGATGGCCTCACCGATACCCCGGGCCGCTCCGGTGACCAGCGCCACCTTGCCCGCGAGAGGCACGGCCGGGTCGTTGCCGCCGGCCACCGAGGCCGGGCCGACGCGGACCACCTGGCCGGCGACGTACGCCGATTTGGGGGAGAGGAAGAACCTCAGCGTGGAGTCGAGTTGGTGGTGCGCGTCGGGTGCGACGTACACCAGGTTGACCGTGGCGCCGCGCTTGACCTCCTTGCCGAGGGAGCGGGTGAACCCCTCCAGCGCGCGCTGGGCGATCTGCTGCTCGGGGGAGTCGGCCAGCTCCGGCGTACGGCCCACGACGATGACCCGCCCGGCCGCGGCGAGCTGCCGGATGACGGGGGAGAAGAACCGCTGCAGCGAGGTGAGATCCGCCGTGGACGCGATACCGGTGGCGTCGAACACGAGCGCCTTCGGCCGCAGCTCACTGGACGCGACCCCCTCGGCGACCGTGCTGAACGACGCCTCGACATCGCGCAGCAGCGCCTGGATCGCCTTGCCGGTCTCGGTCTCGCCGACACCGCCGACGATGACCGGGCCGTCGATCACCGGTGCTCCCTCGCGCCAGCGTGGCAGCGGGGTCGGGTCGGGCAGGCCGAGGTTCTTGACCAGGGTCTGGCCGAACGGCGTACGGGTGAAGTTCTGGTAGCGATCAGTCATATCCGGCTCCTGCTCACTTCTCGAGAATGGCGACGACGCCCTGGCCACCGGCGGCGCAGATCGAGATCAGGCCGCGTCCGCCGCCGTTCTCGTCGAGCTGCTTGGCCAGCGCGGCGACGATGCGCCCACCGGTCGCCGCGAACGGATGGCCCGCGGCCAGCGAGCTGCCGTTCACGTTCAGCTTGGTTCGGTCGATTTCACCCAGCGGGGCGTCCAGACCGAGGCGTTCCTTACAGAAGATCGGATCCTCCCAGGCCTTCAGCGTCGCCAGCACCTGCGCGGCGAAGGCCTCGTGGATCTCGTAGTAGTCGAAGTCCTGCAAGGTCAGACCGGCCCGCGCCAGCATCTTCGGCACGGCGTAGGCGGGGGCCATCAGCAGACCCTCGGCGCCCTTCACGTAGTTGACCGCGGCCGTCTGCGAATGCGTCAGGTACGCCAACGGGCGCAAGCCGTGCTCCTGGGCCCACTCGTCGGTGGACAGCAGCACGGTCGACGCGCCGTCGGTCAACGGCGTCGAGTTGCCCGCGGTCATCGTCGCGGTCTCACCCTTGCCGAAGGCGGGCTTGAGCTTCGCCAGCTTCTCCACGGTGGTGTCGGGACGCAGGTTCTGATCTTTCTCGAGGCCGAGGTACGGCGTGATCAGGTCGTCCTGGAAACCACGCTCATACGCCGCGGCGAGGTTGACGTGCGAACGGTAGGCCAGCTCGTCCTGGGCCTCCCGGGTGATACCCCACTCGAGCGCGGTCAAGGCGGTGTGATCACCCATGGACTTGCGCGTCCGCGGCTCGGCGTTGCGCGGGATCTCCGGCACGATGTCCTTCGGGCGCAGCTTCGCGAGCACCTTGAGCCGGGCCTGCGCGCTCTTGGCCCGGTTGAGGTCGAGCAGTACCTCGCGCAGGTGGTTGTTCACCGCGATCGGCGCGTCGGAGGCGGTGTCGACACCACCGGCGATACCCGAGTCGATCTGGCCGAGCGCGATCTTGTTGCCGACGAGGATCGCCGCCTCCAGCCCGGTCCCGCAGGCCTGCTGCAGGTCGTACGCCGGAGTGGTGGCGGCCAGGCGGGAACCGAGCACGACCTCGCGGACCATGTTCCAGTCGCGGCTGTGCTTCAGCACGGCGCCGGCCACGACCTCGCCGAGTTCCTCGCCCGCGAGGCCGGTCCGCTCGACCAGGCCTTCGAGCGCGGCGCCGAGCATGTCGGAGTTCGAAGCGTGGGCGTAATTCTTGTCCTGCCGGGCAAAGGGAATGCGATTCCCCGCGACGATGGCAACCTTGCGAATCTCGGTCACGTGCTCTCTCCTGCGGTTCGGTTGCTGGTCTTTCGGCTTGGTGCGGTCTTGCGGGGCGTCTTGGGTTGTTTCGGCTGCTGTAGGGCGAGCTGGCCGATGGCGGTCGCGAGGGTGGCGGTGATCGCGGTGGCGCGGACGGTGGCGATGTCGGCGTGGTGTACGACCGGGTGGCCGGGTGTGTCGCCGGACACGATCAGGCCCATGCGCGCCATGTGCATCGCGCCGAGGGTCTGCGTGTAGAGGTGGTTCGCCAGATAGTCCGCGTCGACGGACTCGAACACCCCGGCCGCCTGTCCGGCCCGGAGAATCGTCGCGATCCGGCCGAGTGCCGTGGCCATCGCGGATCCGAGCTTGAGCATCACCGGCTCGGTGATCTCGCCGAACAGCTCCTCGCCGGTACGCCGCAGCAGGCTCATCGCGCAGTCGGCGAAGGCCGGATACTCCAGGCAGAAGTCGACGAACACCTCCGACAACGCGCGAAGGCGGTTCAGCGCCGTACGCCGCGGGTTGTCGACGCCGACCATGCGCTCGTCCAGCTCGGCCAGGTAGTCGACCAGGGTGAGCGCGAAAAGTTCTTCCTTACCGGCGAAATGCCGATAGATCAGGGCCTTGTTGATGCCCACCTTTTTCGCGATGTCGTCGATCTGGGCGTCGATCGCGCCGCGGGTGTCGAACAGCTCCCGGGTGGCCGCGATGATCTCCCGCTCCCGGTCGCGACGACGCTCCGCCGTGGTCCGGCGGCGTCCGAGCGCGAGCAACGCGGAGCTCATGACCCGATCTTAGTCACACGGCTGGCCGCTGGTGCAAACGGTAGTTACACTCGTGGGTAACATCACCGTTTTACCCCCTGCAGCTTGTTCCGGAGGACCTTGATGACCGTGACCGAGACGACTCCCGCTCAACCTGATTCTGCTCAGGCCGCCGATGTGATGGCGCTGGCTGGGGAGCTGGCCGCCGAGCGGTCGAAGCCCGAGTGGCGCACGTTCTCGCTGGAGCTGAACGACGAGCAGCAGGAGATCCGGTCCTGGGCCCACGAGTTCGCCGCGTCGGTGATGCGCCCGGCGGCGGAGGAGTGGGACGAGCGCGAAACCACGCCGTGGCCGATCATCCAGGAGGCGGCGAAGATCGGCCTCTACAGTCTCGACTCGAACATCAACCTGTTCATCGACCCCTCCGGCCTGCTGATGCCGCTCGTGCACGAGGAACTGTTCTGGGGTGACGCCGGCCTCGGCATGTCCCTGATGGGCACCGGTCTGGCCAGCTCCGCGATCTTCTCCAACGGAACGCCCGAGCAGTGGAGCGAGTGGCTCCCGCGTTGTTACGGCACGGCCGACGACGTGAAGGTGGCCGCGTTCTGTTCGTCCGAGCCGGGCGCCGGTTCCGACGTGTCCGCGATCCGCACCCGCGCGACGTACGACGAAAAGACCGACGAGTGGGTCATCAACGGGCAGAAGGCCTGGGCCACCAACGGTGGTATCGCCGACATCCACGTCGTGGTCGCGTCGGTGGACCCGACGCTCGGCAGCAAGGGCCAGGTCGCGTTCGTCGTACCGAAGTCCGAGGTCAAGGGCCTCGAGATGGGCACCAAACTCCGCAAGCACGGCCTGCGCGCCTCCCACACCGCGGACGTCTTCTTCGACAACGTGCGCATCCCCGGCAAGAACGTGCTCGGCGGCAAGGAAAAACTCGACGCGCGTCTGGCCAAGGCTCGCGAGGGTGGCTCGTCGCGGGGTAACGCCTCGATGGCGACCTTCGAGATGACCCGACACATCGTTGGTGCCCAGGCGGTCGGTATCGCGCGTGCGGCGTACGAGTTCGCGCTGGACTACGCGAAGGGGCGCGAGCAGTTCGGCCGGCCGATCATCGAGAACCAGGGCATCGCGTTCAAACTCGCCGACATGGCGATGGAGATCGACGCGGCCCGTCTTTTGGTTTGGCGCGCGGGCTTCATGTCGGCGGCCCTGATGCGCGGCGAACAGCCCAACTACCGCAACGGCGAAGGCTCCATGGCCAAACTCAAGGCCGGCGAAGTCGCCGTCAAGGTAACCGAAGAAGCCATTCAGATCCTGGGCGGCAACGGCTACACCCGCGAATACCCCGTCGAACGAATGCACCGAGACTCCAAGATCTACACCATCTTCGAAGGCACCAGCGAAATCCAGCGAGTGGTCATCTCCCGCGCCATCTCCGGCATGCGCTTGCGCTAACACCCGGCGTTATTGGGTCGAGGATTGTCGGTGGGGCGTGTGACGATGCTGGGCATGGTGAACTCGGAGTACGAGGTGCGGGCGGCGCAGGCTGGGGAGTATGACCAGTTCGCGGGGTTGTTTGCGGCGGCGATGATGTTCGAGAGCTCGCCGGGTGAGCTTGATCGCGAGCTGTTTGAGCCGGAGCGGGCGCTGGTGGCTGTGGATGGCGGTCAGTTTGTTGGTACGGCGAAGGCGATGACCCGGGATTTGTCGGTGCCGGGGGCGGTGGTGCCGGCTGCGCACGTCACGGCGGTTGGTGTGCGGGCGACGCATCGGCGGCGGGGGATTCTGTCGAACCTGATGAGCCGGCAGTTGCGCGAAGTGCCTGAGGCGCTGGCGGTGCTGTGGGCGAGCGAGCCGGGGATCTACGGGCGGTTCGGGTACGGCTCGGCGGCTTGGGGTGTCTCGTATGAGGCCGATCTGCGCAACATCAAGCCGTATCCCGCGCCGAGTGATGCGGGGCGTCTTGAGGAACTGCCGGCCGAAGATGCCGCGGCTCAGTTGGCGCCGATGCTGCAGGGGTTGCAGGGAAAGCGGCCGGGCGTGTCGGGTCGGTCCGAGTTGGAGTGGCGTAGGCGGCTGGAGGATAAGCCCGATCATCGTGGAGGTAAGACTGCGCGCCATATCCTCGTGCACCGTGACGAGGCAGGCGCCTTGGACGGGTACGCGTTGTGGCGCGGCAAGATGAATTGGGCGCCAGGTGGTCCGGCTAACGAGGTAAGCGTGGAGGAGTTCGTCGCGCTTCACCCGACCGCGTATCACGCGTTGTGGCATCACCTGCTGACGCTCGACCTCGCGGGCAAACTCGAGTACGGCCATGGCGCGCTGGATGAGCCGCTGCAGCAGTTGGTGGCCAATCCGATGGCGCTTACCCGGCGGCTGGGCGAGTCGCTTTGGGTTCGGATTACCGATGTCGGCCGCGCGATGGCGCAGCGCCGGTATGCGACCAATGTGGATGTCGTGATCGACGTGACCGATGACCTCATCAAGGCCAACAACGGCCGGTATCGGCTCACCGGTGATACGGACCAAGCCACTTGTGCACCGACCGAGGCGGCCCCGGACGTCTCGCTCTCGGTGCGAGAGCTTTCGGCGGCGTACCTGGGTGGGCGTCCTCTGAGTGAGTTCGCCGCGACTGGTGGAGTCACGGAGAACACCGTCGGTGCGCTGAACAAGCTGACAACGGCCCTTTACTGGCCGGTCGCTCCGGTGAGTATCGAGATCTTCTAGGCCGCGGGGCGACGGGGAGCGGGCGGTTGCCAGTTGTTGACAGCTTTCGGCTGAACCGGTCGGAGCGGCTGTAGGGCGGTTACTGTTCGGCACAGCACGCTCACTCGTTGTGGATTCACGGACGCCGTGAGCGGTGGAGTTCCCGATCGCCCCTCTGGAGGTCTCCGCTATGCATCGATCAGCTGCGATCCGGTTAGCCCTGGTGATGGCGGTGACGGTCTTGGCGCTGCTCGCGCCGACCGCACAAGCCGACGCGCCGACCGCACAAGCCGACGCGCCGGCCGCACGAGCCGACGTGCCGGCGGCAGCGAGTCTGCCGGCGAGTTTCCAGTGGCGCTCCAGCGGCCAGCTGATCGGGCCGAAGTCGGACGCCACGCACTCGATCCGGGCGGTGAAGGACCCTTCGGTGGTCTACCACAACGGCCGGTGGCATGTGTTCGCGACTACGACGAACAGCCGGGGCGGGTACGGCATGGTGTACCTGAACTTCACCGACTGGGCGCAGGCCAACCAGGCGAGACATCACTATCTCGACACCACCGCTATCGGCGGCGGGTACAAGGCGGCTCCACAGGTCTTCTACTTCGCGCCGAAACGGCTCTGGTTCCTGGTGTATCAAACCGGCGCCAACGCGGCGTATTCGACCACGAGCGATATCAGCAATCCGAGATCCTGGTCCGCGCCGCGAAACTTCTACTCGAGCATGCCGCAGATCGTGGGGGACAACATCGGCAACGGCCACTGGGTCGACTTCTGGGTGGTGTGTGACAGCGCGCGGTGCTACCTGTTCTCGTCTGACGACAACGGTCATCTGTACCGTTCGCAGACCACGGTCGCGAACTTCCCGAACGGCATCACGAACACCGTCATCGCGATGCAGGACCCGAACCGGTTCCGGCTGTGGGAAGCGGCGAACGTCTACAAGCTTTCGGGTAGTTCCACCTACCTCCTACTCGTCGAGGCGATCGGCAGCGACGGCCGGCGGTGGTTCCGCTCGTGGACTGCTCCGGCGATCACCGGGCCCTGGACGGCCGCTGCGGACACCGAGGCAAATCCCTTCGCCCGGTCGAACAACGTCACGTTCCCCGGCACGGCCTGGACCCGCGACATCAGCCATGGCGAGATGATCCGCAGCGGGACCGACCAGACGCTGACCATCAACCCGTGCGCCTTGCGCTACGTGTACCAAGGCCACGATCCAGCTGCCAAGGATCCGTACAGCCTGCTGCCCTGGCGGTTGGGCATGCTCACACAGACCAACTCCACCTGCCTGCAACCCTGATCGGTGTCAGGGGAGGTCGGCGGCGGACACGAGACCCGTTACGTGGCCGGCGGCGTCTACTACAGGGATGGCCGGGCAGTGGGAGCGGGCTAGGAGCGCGGCTAGTTCGTTGACCGGGGTGTCCTCGGAGACCGTGATGATGTTGGTGTCCATGACTTCGCGAGTACGGCGGGCCGCCGGGCGGTTCGCGGGCTCAGCTGGTTCGGCCGAGACGAGGCGTTGGCGGAGTTCCGATTGGGCCGGGCGGAACGGGGCGAGGGCCTCGGCTAGTTCGGCGGCCGTCTTGTAGGGGCGTCGTACAACCCTGCGGAGGCTGCGGCTGAGGCGGAGGCTGTGCGCGTTCGAGGTGAGCATGCGGCGTAGTGCGTCGGTGTCGCGCCGTGGTTCGTCGAACATCCGCCAGGCCGAGGCGTGTAAGCCGACGCCGAGGACTTTCACCACGCCGGCGTCGCTCCAGACGATCGAGTCGGTGTTCAGGTGGCCGTGGTGGAGGCCGGCGGCGTGCGCGGTGGCGAGGGCGCAAGCGGCTTCGGCGATGAGGTCGACCATGGCGTCGGTGGTCAGCTCGAGGTCGGCCAGCTTGGTGCCGGATACCCACTCGGTGGCGATGAAGCCCGGATCAGCGACCAGGTCCAGTACGCGGATCAGCCGGTCATCGGTGAGTTGGCTCAACGAGCGCGCGGCCTCGGATTGCTGCCGGGCCGCGGCCGGGGAGGCGGGGAGGAGGTGGATGGCTACCGGGCGGTTGAGGACTTCGTCGGTCGCCTGCCAGGTTCGTGGTTCGGCCGTATCGCCGAGCGGCCGGGTCAACCGGTATCGCCCGTCGAGGGGTACTTCACCTGGTTCCGCGCCACCGTCCATCTCTACTCGCCGCTTCGGTTCTGGCTGCCGCTAGATCGGCCTGCCTAATACCAGTAACCACTGCCGTCAAATCGAAACAGGTCAGGACGGTTCGAGGCGCACGCAGCAGTGGCCTTCTCCTGGCGCGAGGCGGGCCTTGAAATCGGTGGTGCCGAGGCCGGTCAGGAGACCGTCGAGCCCGGCGGACCACGTAGTCGTACAGGCGTCGCCGCGTCGGTTCCTCCAACGCGGCGACGGCCAGGATCCGGCTCTCCCGGGTGTTGTCCACACCTCAACTCTAAAGGCAACTTCGATTGGCAGAAATCCGGTAGAGAACGAGGGCCAGGCCCAGCAGGGCGATACCGGCCAAAGGCGCCGGCGTGAAGGCGGCGGAGGGCCCCCAGGTGTCGGCGGCTCGGCCGGCCAACGACGCAGCCAGGGCGGAACCGGCCGCGCTGGCGGAGTTGTTCCAAGTGAAGGCCTGGGTGAGAGCACCTGGGCTGACCGCCTTCTCGGTGAGGACGTTCAGCAGGACCAGGGTCGGTGGGATCGCCAACTCGGTGATCACCACGGCGGCGGCGAGCCAGAGCGCGGATGGCGCGAGGGGGAGTAGCAACGCGGTACCGGCCAGATAGGCGGTGACGGCAACGAGTTGACGCCTCGGTGGCATCACGCGCTTGCGGCGTCCGTAGAGCCAGCCCGACAGCAGTCCACTGAGGCTGCAGGCGGCGATGATCCACGCGGCCGCGCCGGGAACGCCGTTGCTGATCGCGAACGCCGTCACCGCCACTCCGATGGTGCCGAAATACAAACCGATGGCGAGATTCTGCGCGAGCAGGATGAGGAAGGTCGGCCGGAGCAGGGAAGACCTTTCTCCGGGCGTGCGATCCACCCGGGCTGGTGGAGGTGCGGTACGGCGTTGCGTGGCGAGCGCCGTACCGCCGCCGAGGATGAGCGTCGCGGCGATGGCTGTTGCCAGGGCGGTGTTGCCGGTGGCACCGAGTGCCGTGGCCAGGACAGGTCCGACGAGGAACGCGGTGGCGTTGGCGAGTGACTCCAGGGAGAAGGCGCTGGGGAGTTCGTCGGCGCGTTCGGCGCGGAGCAAATGCGCCCACCTGGCGGACGACAAGGCGCCGAGCTGGGGGACTGCCGCACCGGCGCAGGTGGCCGCGACGATCGCCGTGGTCGAGGTGTTGGAAGTGAGTACGGCGACTATGGCGGCGCCATGCACGACTAGGAACACCGGCAGGGTGTGGGTCTGGCCGAATCGGTCGATCAAGCGGGCCAACTGTGGACCCGCTAGCGCTTCGGCTAGGGCGAATCCGGCCGTGGCGAGGCCGGCTGTTGCGTAGGAGCCGGTTCGGGCGTGCAGCAACCAGACCAGGCCGAGGCCGGTCATAGCGATGCCGATACGGCCGACGGCGGCGGTGAGGAAGAAGGCGGCTGCACCGGGAGTGCGCAGCAGAGGACGATAGCCGGTAAGGGCGCGAGACATGCGTGTCCTTCGTCGCCGCCGACATCGGGCGGGACAGACGAGGTGCCCGGGACAATGCGGACCTGAGCGACTACGAAGGACGATACAGCTTTAGCTGGGCGGATCCTCCTGGTTTTCCGGTACGGCGGTGGCGCTGCGGTTGGCTTCGATTCGGTCGAGTTGCTCCTCGAGGGCGCCGCGCTCCTGGAACTCCTGGGCCAGCCAGGCGGCCGCGCGTAGGGCGTCTCCGACGGTGACGGCCTGGCCGTGCTGGTTGTTCGTACCCAGGCGGAAGTTGAGCAGCTTGAAGATGTCCGCGTCGGTGAGTGGCATGTCGTCGTCCTCCGGATTCGGGCGGGGAGCACCTCGGCGGGCCCAGGAGTAGAGCTGGTCGCCGGGGCAGTCGGTCTGCTGCATGTCGCGGTGGCCGCGCAACGCGTCGCCCGCGCCGCCTTGGCCGCGGCAATAGTCGATGGCGTCGCGCGCGGCCGTCAGCAACGCGGGTGGTGCCGGGCCGCTTCGGGTGCCCCACATGCACTGGACGGCGTACCAGGAGGTGTTGACGTCGACGTTGCCGTTGGCGGCCGAACGGCGGTTGAGACCGCGGCCCTCGAACACATAACCGTGCGGGCAGGCGAGGAAGTTGTAGGCGATGTCGGACCAGCCGCGGCCGTCCATGTGGTACGCCTGGATGCCGCGCACCTTGTCGTCGCACGTGGTGTGCGACCAGGGCCACGCCCAGCCGCTGCCCTCCCAGTGAACGCAGACCCCGCGTGGATCGAACGGGCCGGCCGAGCCGGATCCGCGCGGCCGTGCGCGCCACTCCGCACGCGTCACAAGCTGCATCTCCCGCTCCCTTCAGACTGCCTCGTGTCTGTCGGAGATCGTGAAACTACACAGAGTCATCCACCTTAGCCCTAACTCGGCAAACGTCTACCCCTGGGGCTATGTGCGTTGAGCTGATCGAGCTGCCGGGGAGCTCGGTGTCGCTGATAGGTGGACTCGCGTGCGTTGGTTACGGGTTGTGACGGGCGCTTCAGGGCATGGTTGAGACATGCAACGAGTTGGCGAGAGCCCGGTGGCGGGCGGTTTGAGGCGCGCGGCGCTGAGCGGCATGGTGCTGGCGCTGGCCGCCGCCGGTTGTACGTCGGACAGTCGCACCGACGGCGGGCCGTCCTTCACATCGACGGCCTCGGGCCCGGTCGTGGACGGCGGCGTCAGCATGGAAGGGCGCGCGCCGTTGACCGGCGTACCGAGCAAGAACGCGCTCGCGCGGCCCGCGATCACGGTGAAGATCTCGAACACCCGGGACGCGCATCCGCATCGGGGTCTGGGGGAGGCGGACCTGGTGTTCGTCGAGCCGATCGCGGGAGCGACGACCCGGCTCGCGGCGATCTACCACTCGAGGCTGCCGGACCAGGTTGGGCCGGTGCGTTCACTTCGCCCGATGGACGCGGCGCTGATCGGCCCGACCAAGGGCATCATCGCGAACACCATGGCCGACAAGTGGGTGCTGGAGTACATGGACCGCTCGTCGGGTCTCGAGAACCTGGGCACGTTGCGCGTCCCCTCTCGCACCTACCGGATCGACAACCGCCGCCGAGCGCCGAACCATGTGTTCGCCCAGCCGACGAAGTTGCTCGCGCTGTCGGAACATACCGCGCCACCAGCTCCGTACTTCGCCTACGCGGCGGACGCGGCCCGATCGACGGCACAACTCGAGGGCAAGAAGGCGGCCGCGGTCACAGTCGGGTACGGCGGAACCTCCACGACCACCTGGCGGTACGACGCCCGCACGCGCCGCTGGCTACGGTCGGAACAGTGGTCGCCCCACCGGATCGAGAACGCCGGCCAAGTTGCCGCCGACAACGTCATGGTGATGAAGGCCGAACGCGACACGAGCTTCACCCAGGCACGGGGATCGATGACGATCCTGGACCTGTTCGACGCGTCCGGGGATCTGCAGCTGTTCACCGGGAACAAGGTGATCGCCGGGCGGTGGACCAAGGGCGCGATCAGCGAGCCGTTCAAGTTCACCACCACCGACGGCAAACCGCTCCTACTCACGCCTGGCACAACGTGGGTCGAATGCGCCTCCACCCAAATGCCCGTCAAGGTCAGCTGACCTCCACACCGAAGCCCTGGCCACTGGGGACACCTTGTGGGATCCGAGCAACCGCAACCGCGTCCTCGCAGGGGTTATAACCCCTGCTCAGCAACGGTTTCCCCTGCTAGCAGTCCAGGCGTACGTTGAGCCGGGCCGCCGCTGTCAGGGGCGAGCGAACACAGACCAATCGACGCAACGCCGTGAGGAAGCGGCTGCGGTTGGTGGTGGGGTCCGAAGTGGGGTGCGTGGACTTGTCGGGGGATCCGAAGATTCGGGTGGGATGCGCTGGCAGGCTGCCGGGATGCAGACCCTTTTGCGCAATGGCCGGGTGATCGACCCCGCGACCGGGTTCGACGGTATCGCCGACGTGCTGATCAAGGCCGGGCGAATCACAGCGATCGGCCCCAACCTCACCGCCGGCACCGCCGAGACCACGGCCGTGGTGGATGTGGGTGGGTTGGTGGTCGGGCCGGGGTTTGTGGATCTGCACAGTCACGTGCATTCGATTGCGGGTCATCGGTTGCAGGCGCTTGACGGCGTCACGACCGCGCTCGACCTGGAGGCAGGGCTGATGCCAATCAGTCGCGCGTACGACGAGGCCGCGCGCGACGGACGGCCACTCAACTACGGCTTCTCCGCCTCCTGGGGTGCCGCCCGCGCCCTCGCACACCTCGGACTGGAACCAGACGCCCGCCTGGAAAGCGGCCTCGAGATCCTAGGTGACCCACGCTGGCAGCGAACCTCATCCAAAGCCGAACTCACCACCTGGCTGGCTCTGCTCGAACGCGAACTCGCCGACGGCGCCTTGGGCATCGGGGTCCTCATGGGCTACGCCCCACGCACCGACCCAGCCGAGTTCCTCGCGGTCGCCAGGCTCGCCGCCGCGGCGGGCGCGCCGACGTACACGCATGTGCGCGAGCTGATCGAGGCCGATCCAACCACGCCGGTGGACGGCTCGGAGGAACTGGTGATCGCGGCCGCCGAGACCGGTGCCGCGATGCACCACTGCCACGTCAACAGCACGTCGCGACGGCACATCGACCGCGTACTCGGCCTGCTGAAACGCGCTCAGGCCGAAGGTTCCCGCGTAACGGTCGAGGCCTACCCGTACGGCGCGGGTAGTACCGGTATCGGCGCGTTCTTCCTCGCGCCTGAGCGGCTCAAGCCCTGGGGAATCCAGCCGTCGAACATCGTCCTGGTCGAAACCGGCGAGCGCATCACGGACGAGGCCCGCCTGCGCCACATCCGGGCGACTGATCCCGCGGCGGAGTGCATCGTGGAGTTCCTCGACGAGGGCGATCCAGCCGACCTCGAGCTGATTCGGCAGACCCTCGCCTATCCCGACTCGATCGTGGCGAGTGATGCCATGCCGACGTTGTGGGGCAACGGTGTCACCGACACCCGGGAATGGCCGTTGCCACCAGGCGGCCGGACGCATCCACGGACGGCTGGCACGTTCGCGAAGTCGCTGCGGTTGATGGTGCGCGAGTCCGGCGCGTGGAGCTGGGTCGAAGCGTTCCGCCGGTGTTCGTATCTGCCGGCGCGAGTACTCGACGACATCGCGCCGGGCGCCCGCGGCAAGGGCCGGCTCGCGGTCGGGGCAGACGCGGATCTGGTGGTGCTCGATCCGGAGCGGATCACCGATGCCGCGACGTACTTCGACTCCGTACGGCCGTCCGTTGGCGTGCGCCACCTGTACGTCGCCGGCACCGCGGTGGTGCGCGACGGCGAGATCCAGGTGGACGCCTACCCGGGCCGCCCGCTGCGCGGCGAACCGGCCTGAAACTTCCGTACCGGAGAACCACAAAGGCCCGGAATCTTCGTGCTACGGCACAAGGCCGTACGGCGCCGGTCTCCCTACTGTCGGCTCAACCCCCAACGACGAGGAGTGCACGTGTCGAAGCTTGCGAAGGTCGAAGCCTGGTTGGAG
Source organism: Kribbella deserti (assembly GCF_042434725.1). Taxonomy (NCBI): domain Bacteria; kingdom Bacillati; phylum Actinomycetota; class Actinomycetes; order Propionibacteriales; family Kribbellaceae; genus Kribbella; species Kribbella deserti. The sequence continues at coordinate 737,740 of NZ_JBHLTC010000018.1, forward strand.
CAGCGCCTGCCCGAACTGCTCGCCGAGTACAAGGTGCCTGGCGCGGCGGTCGCCGTACTCGCCGATGACGAGGTGATCGACGCGGCGGCCGGCGTGCTGAGCAAAGCCACCGGCGTCGAGGCGACCGTGGACTCGGTCTTCCAGGTCGGTTCGATCACGAAGGTCTGGACCACCACGCTCGCGATGCAGCTGGTCGACGAGCAGTTGCTCGACCTCGACAAGACCGTGCGCAGCTATCTGCCGGACTTCGAGATCGGTGACAAGGCCGCGCGGGACCAGATCACGGTTCGCCAGCTGATGTGCCATCTCTCCGGGTTCGAGGGCGACATCTTCACCGATACCGGCCAGGGTGACGACTGTGTCGAGAAGTACCTCGGCGTGATCGCCGACGTACCGCAGTTGTTCGGTCCGGGGGAGATGTTCTCGTACAACAACGCGGGCTATTGCGTGCTCGGCCGGATCGTCGAGGTGCTGCGGGACAAACCGTTCGACAGCTGCGTCCGCGATCACCTCTTCACGCCGCTCAAGTTGACCCATGCGGCGAACGGCGCGGCTGAGGCGATCTTGTACCGCGCGGCCGTCGGGCACATCCAGCCCACGCCGGACAGCGATCCCGAGCCCGCGCCCATGTGGTCGCTGGTCCGGTCGAACGCGCCGGCCGGGTCGATGCTGTCGATGCGGCCGCGGGATCTCGTGAGCTTCGCGCGCATGCACCTGACCGGCGGGCTCGCTGCGGATGGCACGCGGGTGCTCAGCGAGGCGAGTGTCGCCGCGATGCAGCAGCGCCAGGTGGAATTGCCGGAGCTGGCCGTGATGGGCAACGCCTGGGGTCTGGGCTGGGAGATCTTCGACTATCCCGGTGGTCCGGTGATCGGCCATGACGGCGGCACGATCGGCCAGTCGGCGTTCCTGCGCGTCGTTCCGGGCAAGCAGGTGGCCGTCGCGATCCTGACCAACGGCGGTAACCCGATCGCGCTCTACACCGAGGTGATGGGACGGTTGCTCAGCGAGCTGGCGGACGTGGAACTGCCCGGGCTGCCCGTACCTGATCTGACTCAGCCCGCGGTCGACGCCAGCCGGTACGTCGGTACGTACAGCTCGTCGGTCGCCGACACCGTGGTCAGCCAGCACGAGGACGGCACGATCTGGCTGGAGCGAACGCCCAAGGGCATCTTCGCCGAGATGGGCGGCAGCCAGGAGAAGAGCCAGCTGGTGCCATGGCGCGGTGACACCCTGATCCCGCTGGAAGACCCGCGCGGGCTGCACATGCCGCACGCGTTCGTGGGCGACGACGGCAAGGGACGCGCGGCGTACCTGCACACCGGACGGGCTGATCGGCGCGTGTCATGACCGCCGAGATCGACGCCGTTTTCGCCGCGGCGGGCGCGACCGGCTTCCTGCACGCCAGGGAAGTCGGTGTGGCCGACGGGCCCGAGGTCAGCGTGCGCGGTGACGAGCCGGTTGTGCTGGCTTCGGTGTTCAAGATCCCGGTGGCCGTCGCGTACGCCCGGGAGGTTGCCGCCGGGTGGCTGGACCCGTCCGAGCGCACCACCGTCACGGCTCGCTATCGGGTGGGTGGCATCGGTACGGCGGGCTGCAGCGACGACGTCGAGATGAGCTGGCGCGACCTGGCACGGAACATGCTGACGATGAGCGACAACGCCGCCACCGACGTCATCTTCCACCAGGTCGGCCAGGAAACGGTCGACCAGGTGCTGGCCGATCTCGGGTTGAAGCAGACCCAGGTGCTCGGTTGTTGCGAGGACCTGCTCGGTTCGTTGCTGACGGCCCTCAACGTCGGCATGCGCGACGATCCGGACGAGGCGCTCAAGACCGTCGACCCTGAGGTGATCTGGAGTCTGGATCTGCTCGATCCGGCGCGGACGACCTCGTCGACGCCGCGCGAGATGACCACACTGCTGAACGCGATCTGGACCGACCAGGCCGCCACGGCCGAGGCGTGCGCTTCGGTGCGCGACATCATGGCCGACCAGATCTGGCCGCACCGGATGACGTCCGGGTTCGAGAACGGCGTACGGATCGCGGCCAAGACCGGAACGCTGCCGTCGGTCCGCAACGAGGCCGGCGTGGTCACGTATCCCGACGGCCGCCAGTACGCGGTCGCCGTCTTCACCCGGGCCAAGACGCTGGACGAGCGCCAGCCCGCGATCGACGCCTCGATCGGTCGCGCCGCCCGTTTGGCGGTCGAGCAACTGCGAGCCGCGGCCCGGAGCTGACCACTTCGGGCACCCGCACCTTCCCCTTCGCTGGAGGCAGTCCCATGAAAGCTGCACGAATCCTCATTCCCACCCTGACCGCGGCCGCGCTGACACTGACCGCCTGCGCTGGTGATGGCGGCGGCGCCGGCAGTACCGCCGCGGGCGGGGGCAAGCTCGCCGACGGCAAGACGTTCACGCACGCGATCACGACCGACCCGGGCAATCTCAATCCGACGATGACCGTGCTGTCGGTGACCAGGGCCGTCGGGCGGTTCCTGTACGGCCGGCTGCTGGAGGTCCAGGAAGACGGTTCGCTGGTCGGTGGCCTGGCCGAGAGGTGGTCCGGCGATACGACCAACGCGAGCTTCACGCTGCGCGAAGGCGTCACGTGTTCCGACGGCAGCCCGCTGACGGCCAAGGATGTCGCGGCCAACATCAACTTCATCGGTGACCCGGCGAACAAGTCGCCCCTGACCGGCTTGTGGGTCGAGCCCGGTACCAAGGCCGTGGGTGATGACGCGGCGCGGACCGTCACCGTGAAGAGCGGCGCGCCGAGCGCGTTCCTGCTGCACAACGTCGGCACCCTGTCGATCGCGTGCGGACCAGGGCTGAAGGACCCGAAGCTGCTGGCCAAGGGCGAAGCGGGCACCGGCATGTACACGATCGACGAGATCGTGCCGAACGACCACTACACGCTCAGCCGGCGCCAGGACTTCAAGTCAGGAGCCGGTGATCCCAACCAGAAGGGCCTGCCGGACAAGGTCGTCTTCAAGGTCATTCCGAACGAGACGACCGCGGTGAACCTGCTGCTGTCGGGCGAGCTCAACGTCGCCAGCGTGATCGGACCCGACCAGGAGCGGCTGCAGGCACAGAAGTTGTTCCACTCCGACTTGCAGGCGCCGTCGGGTCAGCTCTACTTCAACCAGGCGCCCGGCCGCGCGACCGAGAACGAGGCGGTACGGCGGGCCCTGGTGCAGGCGCTCGATCTCGGCAAGGTCGGCAAGGTGCTGACGAACGGCAAGGGCACTCCGGCCACCAGCCTGGTCACGATCGCGCCGAATCCGTGTCGCGGGGACAACGTGGACGGCAACGTGCCGACGTTCGACGCGGCCGCCGCCAAGGCCGGTTTCGACAAGGCCGGCTGGCTGTCCGGCGCGGACGGCGTACGCGCCAAGGACGGTAAGAAGCTCGCGCTCACCTTCATCTATGGAACGGCGGGTGGTCCGACCGCGACGGCGGCCGCCGAGCTGGTCCAGCAGCAGTGGAAGGCCCTCGGCGTTGAGGCGACCTTGAAGGCCGTCGACAGCACCGGCCTGAACGAGGTGCTGTTCAGCACCGGCGCGTGGGACGTCTCGATGTCGCCGGTCAGCATCAGCCTGCCGAGCCAGTTCGTGCCGTTCATCAGCGGCGCGGCACCGCCGAAGGGCGTCAACTTCGGCCACGTGAACAACCAGGACTACGTGGCCAGCGTCGGCAAGGCGACACGTCAGGCGGGCAAGGCCGGCTGCGCCGACTGGTCCGCGGCCGAGGTGGCCCTGTTCAAGTCGGTCGACGTGGTGCCGTTCATCAACTCGACCGTGCCCTATTTCGGAAAGGGCGCCGAGTTCAAGGCCGACGACGGCGTGGATCCCGCGTCGATCCGGATGTTCGAGTGACGGCGAGTACGGCGGTCCGGCCGCGCGGGGTGACGGCAGTCCGGGACAGCCCCTGGCTGACGTTCACCGCGCGCCGGCTGGCCCGGTTCGTGGTGTCGCTGTGGGTGCTGGTCACCGCGGCCTTTCTGATGATCCACCTGGTGCCCGGCGATCCGGTCCGGGCGGCGCTCGGCATGAACACGCCGGTCGAGGTCGTCAACGCCCGGCGCGAGGCGCTCGGCCTGAACGATTCGCTGCCGGTCCAGTACTGGCATTACCTGCAGGGCCTGTTCAGCGGCGACCTCGGCATCTCGATGGGCAGTAACGAGGCGGTCGCCAAGGTGATCTCGGACCGCTTGCCGGCCACGCTGCAACTGGCCGTGCTCGCGTTTGCCGTCGTGGTGCTGATCGCCATCCCGGTTGGCGTACTCATGGCCGTGCTCACCCGGGGTGGACGGCGCCGGGGCGGTGAGCTGGCGTTCGCGAGCACAAGCGTGGTGGTGGCCGCGGTACCGGAATTCCTGGTTGCCGTCTCGCTGGTCTACGTATTCGCGGTCAGCCTCGGCTGGTTCCCGGTCGCGGGCGCCGCCGGGCCGGCCTCCTTCGTGCTGCCCGTGGTCGCGCTGGCCATCGGTCCCGCGGCCGTGCTGGCCCGGATCGTGCGAGTCGAGATGCTCGCTGTGCTGAGCAACGACTTCATCCGGACCGCGCGGGCGAAACGCCTGCGGCCGCGGCTGATCTACACCCGGCACGCCCTGCCCAACGCGCTCACCGCCACGCTCACGCTCGGCGGACTGCTGCTGGCCGCGCTCGTCGCCGGCACGGTCCTGGTGGAGAACGTCTTCGCCTGGCCGGGGCTGGGCACGAAGATCGTGAGCTCGATTCTGGCGAAGGACTATCCGCTGGTGCAGGGCATCGTGCTGGTCTACGGCTTCGGCGTATTGCTGGTGAATCTGGTCGTGGACGTGCTGCTCGCCGTACTCGATCCGCGCTCGACGATTCGGGAGGCCTGATGGCACGGCGGCGCGCGACGGCCATGGCGATGGTCCGTACCCCGCTCGGCGCGAGCGCGGTTGTGCTGCTGACGGCGATGATCGCGCTGGCGGTGTTCGCACCGGTGCTCTGGGGTGAGCCGGCCGCGGCGATCGATACCGACGCGATCCAGCAAGGCCCGTCGGCCGATCACCTGCTCGGCACGGACGCGCTGGGACGCGACATCTTCTACCGCGTTCTCGTGGCCAGCCGGCTCTCGCTCGGTTTGGCCCTGGGGGCGACGCTGCTCGGTGTCGTCGTGGGCACTCTGCTCGGTACGGCACCCTCGGTGCTGCCCAGACGCGCGGGCCGGCTGGTCACCGCCGGGGTCAACATCGCGGTGGCCTTTCCCGGTCTGCTACTGGCCCTGTTCTTCGCCGTCATCTTCGGTGTCGGTACGACGGGCGCGATGCTGGCCATCGGTCTGGCGACCGCGCCGAGCTTTGCCCGGCTGACGCAAACCCTCTCGGCGTCCGTCGCGGGACTCGACTATGTCGCGGCCGCGCGGATCGCGGGTGTCAGCCGGATCCGGATCCTGCTGCGCCACATCCTGCCCAACATCGCCGAACCCCTGGTGGTCAACGCGACGATCGGCGCCGGCGCTTCGCTGCTCGCCTTCGCCGGTTTGTCGTTCCTCGGTATCGGCGTCCAGGCTCCGTCGTACGACTGGGGCCGGTTGCTCGGCGAAGGCCTGAACCGCATCTACACCAACCCGGCCGCCGCCCTCGGTCCCGGCCTCGCGGTGGTTGTCGCCGGGCTCGCGTTCAACCTCTTCGGCGAGACTCTCGCGGCGGTGGTTGGCCAGCGGAAGCCCGAGCCGCGAGTCGGCGTACTGCCCGAACCGGCGCCCATCGCGGACGGCCCGGCCGATAGCGACGCGGTGCTTCAGGTGGAAGACCTGCGCGTGAGTTTTCCGTCCGCCGCGGGATGGACGACGCCGGTGCGCGGGGTGTCGTTCAGCGTGCACGCGGGGGAGGCCGTCGGAGTCGTTGGCGAGTCGGGTTCGGGCAAGAGCCTGACCGCGTTGGCGGTCTCACGGTTGATCGAGTCGCCTGGAGTGGTCACTGCGGCCCGGCTCGACTTCATCGGCGTACCGCTGCTGTCGACGCCCGAACGCGAGTTGCGCACTCTGCTTGGTACGTCGCTCGCGATGGTCTTCCAGGACCCGACCACCTCGTTCAACCCCACCCGCCGGATCGGCCGGCAGTTGGCGGAGGCGGCCGAGGAACACCAAGGCCTGAGCCGGGGGAAGGCCTTGGCCCTCGCCGTACGGAAGTTGCAGGCGGTTCGTGTACCGGCGGCGGAGCGGCGCGCGCGACAGTACCCGCACGAGTTCTCCGGCGGAATGCGGCAGCGGGCCATGATCGGCATGGGCCTGATGGGTACGCCGAAACTGGTGATCGCCGACGAGCCGACCACCGCGCTCGACGTCACGGTGCAACGCCAGGTGCTACGGCTGCTGGCCCAGGTCCGCAGCGATACCCAGGCCGCGATCATGCTGATCAGCCACGACATCACGATCGTCTCGCAGACCTGCGACCGGGTGCTGGTGATGTACGCCGGGCGCATCGTCGAGGACCTTCCGGTGGACCGGCTGCACACGGCGGCACGTCATCCGTACACGCGGGCGCTACTCGACGTCGTACCCGATCTCGACACCGATCGGCACCAGCCGCTCGGCGTGATTCCGGGACGTCCGCCCGAGCCGGGCCACCTGCCGGCCGGCTGTGCCTTTGCCGCACGATGCGCCTTTGCCAGCGAGCAGTGCCGGGGCGAGGACCCGCTACTGCTGGACGTCGGCGGGTCGCATCGCGTGGCGTGCTGGCATCCAGTGGTCACTGTCGAAGACCGGGCATTGACGGCGGGAGGTGCGCGATGAGCGAGCTGCGCTTCGACGGGCTGAGCGTGAAGTACGGCGGCCTGACCGCAGTCGACCAGGTGAGTCTGACCGTGCCGTCCGGGTCGGTCGTCGGCCTCGTGGGCGAATCCGGCTCAGGCAAATCGACGCTGGCCCGGGCCGCCGTCGGGTTGGCTCCGGTCAGCGAGGGCAAGGTACTTCTCGACGGTGTCGACGTGAGCCGAAGCGGCCGCGGCCGGCGTCCGATCCAGATGGTGTTCCAGGATCCGTACGCCTCGCTCGATCCGCGGATGACGATCGGCGAGTCGATCGCCGAGGCCATGCCGCGCGGCTTGTTCCGGGGGAGCGCGCGGGGCCAGGAGGTGGCTCGATTACTGGAGCTGGTGAATCTCGACCCGGACCGTTCCGCCGTACTGCCCGGCCAGTTGTCCGGCGGACAGCGGCAGCGGATCGCGCTGGCGCGGGCGCTTGCCGGTCAGCCCGAGGTGGTCATCGCCGACGAGATCACCTCCGCGTTGGACGTGTCGGTCCAGGGCGCCGTACTGAACCTGGTGCGGGACGTGCAGACCCGGCTCGGTCTCACGATGCTGTTCATCTCGCACAACCTGGCGGTGGTGCGCTACATCAGCGACTACATCGCGGTGATGTACCTGGGCCGGATCGTGGAGATCGGCACGGTCGACGGCCTGCTCGCCGATCCGTTGCACCCGTACACCCGCGAGCTGCTCGACGCGGCGCCATCGCGGCGGAGCGCGTTGCTCGCCGCGGAACCGCCCGCCGTCGCCGACAGCGAACCAGCCGATCCACACCAGCCGCCCGCCGGCTGCCGCTTCCATCCCCGCTGTCCGATCGGGCCGTTGGTCCATCCGGACCGGACCGTGTGCGTCACCGACGATCCGGCCCTCGGCACGTCCGACCGGCAGCACCACGCTGCCTGTCACTTCGCGCCCGCCCTCGCAGCCGGCGCTATCCAGATCTCATCTCAGGAGTGACATGACTCGACGCCCGACCATAAACGACTTGTACGACCTGGCGTTGCCCGAGCAGCCCGCAGCGGGTCCCGACGGCAGCATCGCCTATGTGCTGCGCACGGCGGACCGTGAGGCCGACCGGGATCGGCGTGCGCTGTGGCTCAGCCCGGCCGAGGGCGAAGCGGTGCAGCTGACCCGGGCCGGTGACGATCAGGCCCCGGCGTGGTCGCCCGACGGACAGCGGATCGCCTTCCTGCGTTCGGCGGAAGGGCCCGCGCAGCTGTGGATCCTGCCGGTTGGCGGCGGTGAGCCTGAGCAGGTGACGACCTTGCCGCTCGGCGCTGGTACGCCGGTTTGGAGTCCCGATGGCACCAGGTTGGCCTTCGCCGCGCCGATCGACCTGCTGAATCCGAAGGACGACGACGTACCGGTTGTGGCGGACCGCCTCGACTTCAAGGCCGACGGAGCCGGGCTGATCCGCGGGATTCGCAAGCACGTCCACGTGCTCGACTTGGCGAGCCGCGACGTCCGTCAGGTGACGCTTGGCGACTGGCACGCCGGCGACCCCGCCTGGTCGCCCGATGGCACGAGGCTCGCCTTTACCGCGGCACGGGACGCTGACGCGGATCTGACTTTCCGTTCGGCGGCGTACGTCGTGGACGCGAACGCGCGGACCGCTCAGCCCGAGCTGGTCGGCGGGACGGACTGGATGCTCGGCACGGTCGGCTGGACCCCGCACGGCGAGGCGCTGCTGGCCGTCGGGCGTACCGACACCGAGGTGGGCCACGCCGGGCTGCTGCGGATACCGCTCGACGGCGGCGAGGTGGTCGACCTGGCGGCCGGGCTGGATCGCAACGTGATGCCCGGTGGTCCCGGCTATCCAGGGGCTTTGCCGCAGGTCACGGCAGACGGCCGATCGGTCGTGTTCTGCGTTCGCGATCGCGGTTACACCCATCTCTACGAGGCTGGTCTCGACGGCTCCGCGCCAAAGTGTCTCGTCGGCGGCGCGCAGAACGTCTCCGGCGCCTCCGTCGCGGACGGTGCCGTCGCGATCGTGCTCGGTACCACCACGTCGTACGGCGAAGTGGCGACGGTCGATCGCGCGTCCGGCGAGGTGACCACACGCTCCACCCACGGGCCGTCCGAGCTGGACCTGTTCGTGCACGAGGAGCGCGAGTTCATCATCTCTGACGGCACGGTCGTACACGGCTGGCTGCTGCGCGATCCGGCGGCGAGCGGACCGCGGCCGTTGCTCGTCGACATCCACGGCGGACCGCACAACGCGTGGAACGGCTCGGCGGATCCGGTGCACCTGTACCACCAGGCCCTCGCCGAACGCGGCTGGGCGATTCTGTTGCTCAACCCCCGAGCCAGCGACGGCTACGGAGAGGCGTTCTTCAGAGGCAGCCTGGGCGCGTGGGGTCTATCCGACGCGAAGGACTTCCTCGAGCCGATCGACCAACTCGTCGCCGAGCAGGCCGTTGACGCCGAGCGGTTGGCCGTCGCGGGCTACAGCTACGGCGGCTTCATGACGTGTTACCTGACCAGCCGGGATCAGCGTTTCGCGGCGGCCGTCGCCGGGGGAGTCGTTGCCGACCTGTCGAGCATGGGAGGCACCTCGGACGCGGGCCACTTCCTCACCGCGAAGGAGCTTGGCGAGGACGTCGAGGCGCAGTCGCCGTTCAGCCGCGTTCGTGACGTACGGACGCCCACGCTGATCGTGCAGGGCGGGGACGACGTACGGTGCCCGATCGGACAGGCGGAGCAGTGGTTCACCGCTTTGCGCGAGCAGAACGTGCCGACCCGGCTGGTGCTCTACCCGGGTGGATCGCACCTGTTCATCCTCAGCGGCAAGCCCTCGCACCGCGCCGACTGGAACCAGCGGGTGGTCGACTGGGTCGAGCAGTACGCCGGCGTGCCCGGCCGCCCGCGTCGCGTTCCGATCGACCAGGCGCATTGGCAGCGGCGGCTCAACGAACTCGCCGAAACTCACCGCGTGCCCGGCGCGACCCTGGGGATCCTGCGCCTGGGGGACGAGCCGGTGGTCGCACACAGTGGCGTGCTGAACCTGGCGACCGGGGTCGAGGTGACCGCCGACTCGGTGTTCCAGATCGGCTCGATCACCAAGGTCTGGACCACCACCGTGGTGATGCAGCTGGTCGACGAGGGAAAGCTCGACCTGGACACCCCGATCGCGGAGCTGCTGCCCGAGTTGCGCCTGTTCGATCCCGAGGTGACCAAGCGCGTCACCATGCGGCACCTGCTCACGCACACCAGCGGCATCGACGGTGACGTGTTCACCGACACCGGCCGTGGCGACGACTGCCTCGAGCGGTACGTCGACCAGCTCGACCAGGCCGCGCAGAACCACCCGCTTGGCGCGACGTTCTCGTACTGCAACTCCGGGTTCAACCTGGCTGGCCGGGTGATCGAGAAGCTCACCGGTCAGACCTGGGACCAGGCGATGCGCGAGCGGCTGTTCACGCCGCTCGGGTTGACCCACACCGTCACGCTGCCCGAGGAGGCGCTGATGTTCCGGGCGGCGGTCGGGCATGTTGCTGAGGGCAACGAGGACCCGAAACCCGCACCGCTGTGGAGCCTGCCCAGGTCGCTCGGACCAGCCGGGCTCGTCACCGCCTCAGCGGCCGACGTACTGGCGTTCGCGCGGTTGCACCTGACGAGTGGATTAGGTGCCGACGGCAACCGCGTACTCAGCGAGGCCGCCGCCACGGAGATGACGGCCAAGCAGGCCGACGTACCGGATCAGCACACGCTCGGCGATTCGTGGGGCCTGGGCTGGATCCGGATGGAGTGGGACGGCCAGCGGATGTACGGCCATGACGGCAATACGATCGGGCAGTCGGCGTTCCTGCGGATCCTGCCTGGCCACGAGTTCGCCGTCACGCTGCTGACCAACGGCGGCCACGCGCGCGATCTGTACGAGGACCTCTATCGGGAGGTCTTCGCCGAGCTGACGGGGGTCGCGATGCCCCGGCCGCTGGCGCCCGCCGCGCAGCCGCCGAAGGTGGACGCGAGCGCCTACCTGGGCACGTACGAGCGGGCCAGCATGCGGATGGAGGTCTTCGAGTCCGACGGCACGCTGCGGCTGCGGCGCACGATGACCGGGCCACTCGCGGCGATGCTGCCGGACCCGGCGCAGGAGTTCGAGCTGGTGGCCATCGACGAGTCCACCTTCGTCGTACGGGAAGAAGGCGGGTTGAGCTGGACGCCGGTGGTGTTCTACTCGCTGCCCACTGGCGAGCAGTACGTGCACCACGGCGTACGCGCGACTCCGAAGGTGTCGGGATGATCGAGGACATCGAGACGCTGGTCCGGTGCGAATCGCCCTCGGCCGACCTGGTCGCCGTGGCCCGCAGCGCTGAGACCGTCGCGGAGCTGGGGACCCGGCTGCTGGGGGTCGCGCCGGCGTTCATCGTGCTGGACGGGCGTACCCACCTGCGGTGGCGGTTCGGCGAGGTGCCGCGCGTTCTCGTACTGGGGCATCACGACACCGTCTGGCCGATCGGCTCGCTGGCGACGCACCCGTTCGACGTACAAGACGGAGTACTGCGAGGGCCGGGGTGCTTCGACATGAAGGCCGGTCTCGTGATGGCCTTCCACGCCCTCGCGGCACTGGACGACCTCGATGGGGTGACTCTGCTCGTCACCGGCGACGAGGAACTCGGTTCGCCCAGTTCGCGCCAGCTCATCGAGGACGAAGCCCGCGGTTGCCGGGCGGCATTCGTACTGGAGGCCTCGGCCGACGGTGGCGCGCTGAAGACCGAACGCAAAGGCGTCTCGCGGTACGACGTACGGGTCCTTGGTCGCGCCGCGCATGCCGGACTCGAGCCGGAGCGTGGCGTGAGCGCCACGATCGAGGTGGCCCACCAGGTACTGGCCGTGGCCGCGATGGGCGATCCGGCCGCGGGCACAACCGTCACGCCGACCCGCCTCGACGCCGGTACGACCACCAACACCGTGGCGGCCCGGGCGGAGTTCGCCGTCGACGTACGGGTGCGGAACGTAGCTGAGCAGGAGCGGGTCGACCGGGACATTCGCGCGCTGCAACCGGTGCTGCCGGAGGCCCGCATCGAGGTCACCGGTGGTGGCAATCGGCCGCCGTTGCAGGCGAGGGCCTCGGCGGAGTTGTTCGCCCGGGCGCAACGGCTCGCGGAAGGCCTCGGGCTGAAGCCGCTCACCTCGGCCGCGGTCGGTGGCGCCTCGGACGGCAACTTCACCGCGGGCATCGGTACACCGACGCTGGACGGCCTCGGCGCTGTTGGTGGCGGCGCCCATGCGGACTCCGAGCACGTGATCGTGGCCGAACTGCCCGGCCGTACGGCGTTGTTGCGCGCGCTGATGACCGACGTACGGCGGGATGAGCAATCGTGACCAGGACGATCGCCACGGACCTGGCGCGCGCCGACCTGCCCGCAGGGGTGGTTGACGCCGTGGCTGCCGCCGACGCTGCGGCGTCTTCCGCGGGGGTGTTCATCCGCGGCCTCGACCGGATGGCGGAGCTGGACGCGGTGTGCGACCTGTTCGACCGGATCTGGCGGTTCGACGGCGGTCACGCGCCGGTGAGCTCGGAGCTGCTGCGTGCGATGTCCCGGGCCGGCGGGTACGTCGCCGGGGCGTTCGAGGGTGACGAGCTGGTCGGCGCCTGCGTCGGGTTCTTCTCGCCACCGGCCGAATTCGGGCTGCACAGCCACATCGCCGGGGTTTCACCGAAGACCCGCGGCCGCAGCGTCGGCTTCGCGATGAAGGTGCATCAGCGGGCGTGGGCGATGGCGCAGGGCCTCACGAAGATCTCGTGGACGTACGACCCGTTGGTGGGGCGCAACGCGTACTTCAATCTAGTGAAGCTGGGTGCGCGCCCGGCGGAGTACCTGGCCAATTTCTACGGCCCGATGAACGACGCCCTCAACGCCGGCGACGACACCGACCGGCTGATGGTGACCTGGCAGCTCGAAGACCCGCTGGTCGCGGCCGCGTGTGCCGGTGCGCCTTCGATCGCCGATCTCGTGGCCGAACGGGCCGCGGGTGCGCAGGCGATGCTCGCCAGGTCGGATTCGGGTGATCCCGTTCGCCATGACGTCGACGCACGAACCGTGCTCATCGCCGTACCGCCTGACATCGAAAGGCTCCGGGGCGATGACCCGATGAGCGCGGGCCGCTGGCGGCTGGCGGTGCGCGACTGCCTGGGCGGCCTGCTCGATCAAGGCGCACGCGTCCGCGGCTTCGCCCGCTCGGACTACTACATCGTCGACAGAGGAGACCAGTCATGAAACTCACCGGCGTCGAGCTGCGCACGATCCAGCTGCCACTGGTTTCGCCGTTCCGGACCTCGTTCGGAACTCAGACCGTGCGGGAGGCGCTGCTGCTGCGCGCGGTCACGCCCGAGGCCGAAGGCTGGGGTGAATGTGTCGCGATGAGCGACCCGCTCTACTCCTCGGAGTACGTCGCGGGTTGTGCCGATGTGCTGCGCCGGTTCCTGATCCCGGCCCTGGCTCAGGTGGATCGACTGAGCGCTCAGGCGGTCGCGCCGGCGCTGGCGCCGTTCAAGCAGCACCGAATGGCGAAGGCGGCTCTGGAGATGGCCGTGTTGGACGCCGAACTACGCGCCAAGGGAGTCTCGTTCGGGCAGGAACTGGGCGCGGCGGTCGATCGGGTGCCCTGCGGGGTATCGGTCGGCATCATGGACTCGATCCCGGCTTTACTGGACGCGGTCGCGGGCTATCTCGACGAGGGCTATCTGCGGATCAAGCTGAAGATCGAGCCGGGCTGGGACTTCGAGCCCGTGCGGGCGGTGCGTGAGCAGTTCGGGGACGCGGTGTTGCTGCAGGTGGACGCGAACACGGCCTACCGGCGTTCTGACGCGAGGCATCTGGCGCGGCTGGATCCGTTCGACCTGCTGCTGATCGAGCAGCCGCTTGATGAGGAGGACCTGCTCGGGCACGCCCAGCTCGCGAAGGTGATCAGCACGCCAGTATGCCTGGATGAGTCGATCGTTTCAGCGCGGGCGGCGGCCGACGCGATCGCGATGGGGGCTTGCTCGATCGTGAACATCAAGCCTGGCCGGGTCGGCGGCTATCTCGAAGCGCGGCGGATCCACGATCTGTGTGTTGCGCACGACATCCCGGTCTGGTGTGGCGGGATGCTGGAGACAGGGCTTGGCAGGGCGGCCAATGTGGCGCTCGCGGCGTTGCCGGGATTCACGTTGCCGGGGGATACGTCGGCGTCTTCGCGGTATTACGCGATGGATGTGACCGAGCCGTTCCAGCTCGACGACGGGCATCTGGTGGTGCCGACCGGGCCGGGGCTGGGCGTCGAGCCGTTGCCGGACGCCCTCGACGCGGTGACGGTGAGCACGGAGTGGATCGGGCTCTGAACGTTTTGTCGTTGGTTTGAGCGGACCGATCGAGGCTACGATTTTGTGGTGATGGACGAATCTGAGCGGGACCCGGCGCTGTTAGCGTCGGGTTCGTGCTTGTTCCCGTGACCACCCGCCCGCGGGCCAGCCTCGGCCGCATCCTCGAGGATCTCGGCTCCACACTGCTGGACCTGGTCTGCGGCGAACCTGGTCGGTCCGATCACATCGCGGCCGTGGTGATTCACGATCCCCACGACGAACCGGCTCCGCAGGGCCGCGCGCTCGTCCTGGGTGTCGGCTTGCGCGATCCGGCCGCGATCGCCCGGCTGCTCGACGACCTCGGCCGGTACGACGCGGCCGGTCTCGTCGTACGGGCGCCGGTGGAACTCACCGACGAACTCGCGGCGGCGGTCACGCGTTCCGGGGTCGCGCTGCTCGGACTCACCCGGGGTGCGTCGTGGGCCCAACTCGCCGCGTTGCTGCGGTCGTTGATCGCCGAGGGCGACGTCGGGGAAATCGGCCAGGAGACGCTGGGCGGAATGCCCTCGGGCGATCTGTTCGCGCTGGCGAACGCGATTTCCACACTGCTCGACGCGCCCATCACGATCGAGGACCGGAACTCCCGCGTGCTGGCCTTCTCCGGACGCCAGGACGAGGCCGACCCGTCGCGGGTCGAGACGATCCTCGGCCGGCAGGTCCCGGAGCGGTTCACGCGCATCCTGGAAGAGCGCGGGGTGTTCCACGACCTGTATCGCAGCGATGTGCCGATCGACGTAGCGCCGATGCCGAGCCCGGTGGACGGCTTGCACCTGCCTCGGGTGGCGCTGGCCGTTCGGGCCGGTGACGAGATTCTCGGGTCGATTTGGGCCGCGGTCCATTCGCCGTTGTCGGCCGAGCGCCGGCAGGCGTTGCGCGATGCCGCGAAGCTGGTTGCCCTGCACCTGTTACGGGAACGCGCTGGCGCGGACGTCGAACGGCGCCTTCGCGCAGACCTGGTTGCGACCGCCTTGGAAGCCGGTGCGGGGGCGCCCGAGGCCTTGGCGCGGCTCGGGCTCGCCGATCAGAGCTGCGTGGTGCTCGCGCTGTCGCCGGTGGATTCGCCCGAGCTCGAGGGGGCGGGGCTGGTGGGGGAGAGGCAACGGATCGCGGACGCGTTCTCGATGCACCTCAGCGCCGTTCATCCTCGCTCGGCGGCGACCCTGATCGGCGACACCGTCTACGCGATCCTGGCCGTACGGCGCGACCAGGCCGACGCCGAGGAACGGGCGGTTGGCGTCGCCACGGATTTCCTCGACCGGATCGGGACAGGTCGTCGGCTCCTGGTGGGGGTCGGCGCGGTGGCGGTGGACAACGCGGCGTTGGCTCGTTCGCGGACGGGCGCCGATCGCGCGCTGCGGGTGTTGCGGTTGGGGCGTTCGCCTGCGGCGGTTGCGCGGATCAGTGAGGTGTCTGTGGATGCGCTGCTGCTGGAGCTGGCCGATCTGGCCCAGGCGCGCGGGGACGAGCCGACCGGGCCGGTGGCACGCTTGATGGCGTACGACCTCCAGCGGCGGAGTTGCCTGGTCGAAACACTGGAGGCGTGGCTGGACGCATTCGGGGACGTGATCGCGGCCTCGGCGGCGGTCTACGTCCATCCGAACACCTTCCGCTACCGCCTTCGCCGCCTGGCCGAGGTAGGCGGTCTGGACCTGGACGACCCCAACGCCCGCTTCGCCGCCATGCTGGAACTCCGCCTAATCTCCCGCACCCGCCCACAGTGACCAGCCGACGCCGGTCCCCCCAGCATCCGCCCTGCCGCCGCCGACATCCTGCCGCGTACATACCCGACCGCTCGTCACACGGCCCGCGCGACCATCCGGCCACACCCGGCCACGACCGTGGGGCGCCTACCCGTCGAACTGAAGGGCTGAGCTGTGCCTGACCGACCTGAGATTGTGTGCATCTGCGGCTCGATCCGGTTCGCGGCCGAGATGCATGCGGCGAATCGCGACCTGACCCTGGCAGGCGCCATCGTCGTCGCGCCGGGAGTCCTGCCCGCCGAGGATGACGAAGCGAAGGGCATCACCGACGAGCAGAAGACCGCGTTGGGCGCCCTGCACCTGCGCAAGATCGACCTGGCTGATCGTGTTCTGATCGTCAACCCCGGCGGGTACATCGGCGAGTCGACGAGCAAGGAGATTGCCTACGCCCGCGCCTGCGGCAAACCGGTCTCGTTCACCGATCCCGTCTGACCAGTCGGCACTTTGTGGAGCGGCCTAGGAGTTCTTGAGCTCGTCCAGCTTCTTGCGGCCGTTGGCACGAGCCGCTGCGGTGAAGGCGAACAGGTCGATATCGGAGAGAAAGACCAGCACCTTCGCGTCATCGGGCTCGTCGATCAGCGCACTCACGGCGGTGATGGCCTCATCGGTGGAATCGGCCGCGAGGATGGCCTCGATCACCTGCGGCAGCTGGTCGCCGATGCGCTGGAACATCTCGAGCCGCTCGATCTTTCGGCGCCGGATCTCGTCGGGCTGATCGGGATCGGGCGCGTGCCGCATGACCTCATCGACGTACTGCTCGCCGTCGCGGACCCAGAGCGCGTCGATGCGTTCGCCGACGGTGGCGAGGTCACGCGCGATGGCGGGGATCTCGCTGGTGCGGATCACGATGCGACTGCGGTCGGTGGTGCGCAGGGCGGGTCGGTGTCTGGGCGAAGGCCTCTGTCTCATCAGCGGGCATCTGCCCACGGTAGTGCCGCCTGGGTGCAGGTAGGTTTGGGTGGTGACCGACCACACCACGCCCCGCCCCGAGCTGTGGAGTCTCGACCCCGGCCAGGTGCACCTGAACCACGGCTCGTTCGGTGCCGTCCCGGTTCGCACCCAGCAGGTCCAGGCCGCCTTGCTCGCCGAGGCCGACACCAACCCGATGCGCTGGTTCCGCTCGGTCGGGGCGCGCGTGGCCGCCGCCCGGCTCGAGCTGGCCGCCTACCTGCAGACGGACCCGGCCGGCTTCACCCTGGTGCCGAACGCCAGCGCCGGAGTCACCGCCGCCCTCACCACACTGCCGATTCCGGCCGGTAGCCGGATCCTGCTGACGAATCACACGTACGGCGCGGTTCGGTTCGCCGCGCAGCGTTTTGCCCGGTTGAACGGCGCCGAGGTGGTCGAGGTCGCCATCCCGCTGGAGGCCGACGACGAGTCGGTGGTGGCCGCGATCGCCGCCGCGCTGGACGACCGTACGGCCGTGTTCGTGGTGGACCAGATCAGCTCCGCGACAGCGATGACGTTCCCGATCGCGCGACTGGTCGAGGTGTGCCACGCCGTCGACGTACCGGTCGTAGTGGACGGCGCTCACGCGCCTGCGCTGATCGACGCCCCGGCTGAGCACGGCGCCGACTTCTGGACCGGCAACTTCCACAAGTGGCCTTGTACGCCGCGAGGCACAGCCGGGCTTGTTGTCGCGCCCAAGTGGCGGGAGACCACACAGCCGCTCGTGGTGTCTTGGTCGGAGTACGGCGACTTGCCCGAGCGGTTCGACCAGCAGGCCACGAACGACTACACGGCCTGGATCGCGGCTCCCGAGTCTCTGCGCCTCCTGGCCGAGCTGGAGTGGCCGCGCCGCCTGCAGCACCTCTCGACCCTGGTGGACGAAGCAGCGCTGACACTGGCGAAGGCTCTCGGCACGGGCGTGGCCGAGGTAGCGCGACCTGCCGCCACGATGCGGCTGGTGGAACTGCCTTCCGCGGTGCAGCTGACGCAGGAGTCAGGGGAGGCGCTGAAGGAACGGGCCTCCCGGGAGATCGGGGCCGAGATCACCGTGACCGGATTCGACGGGCGCTCGTTCGTTCGGCTGTCGGCCCACGCGTACAACTCGATCCGCGACTACGAAATCCTCTCGGAGAGACTCCCTCGGCTACTACGCTGATCGGTCATGAAGCAGCACGGCGACGATCACTGGCACGGCCACCGCGAAATCACCCAGGAAGCGGTCAAGCGGCTCTACGCCACGATGGCCGGTCCGGACGGGCGTATCCGCGGGCTTGACGAGCAGCGCTACTTCGAGGCGCTCGACAAGGCCCAGGCGCATATCGACCGCCCAGTCGGTGCCGGGCTGGTGCGCAACTTCAACGGCACCAACCTCACCGTGCCGTACGTCGGCCCGGGCCCGACCACGCACTCGGCCTGGGCCAATCCCGGCGTACAGCGCGAGCACTTCATGGCCGACCCGTACAAGTCGGGCCCGGAGAACCTCGCCATCAACGCGAGCTATCTCGACGACGCGATGGCCGCCGCACGCCAAGCCGGTGCCGCCGCCACCGGGCCGGACGACATCCTGCGGCAGGAGATGCCGCCGCTCGGTGCCGCCGTTCACTCGATCCAGGACAGCTACAGCGGCGCGCACGCGTGGCGGGAGGACTCGGTCTACGAGGGAAACGTCGAGGCGCCGGTCCAGTCGTTCCACGTGTTCACGCCGGCGCACGCGGTCGGCATCGACGATGGCAAGAACACGCACGCGGACGAGTTCGACAAGCCGCCGATCGAGTCGGGATCGGCCCGGGCCGCGACCGAGGCGACGTTCCGGTTGTTGCAGGCGCACGAGCAGGGTTATCGGACCAGCCCGGACCAGGCCCGCGCGGAGCTGTGGAAGGCACTCGGCCCGATGGTCACACCGTCCGCGTCGGGTGTCACCGTGAACACCGCGCCCACCGCGGAGTGGGCCGCCGAACGCGATCGCCGCGTCGCCCTCGAGCACAACCCGCCCGGCGCCCAATTCGGTGCCGAGGAGCTGCGGGTGCTGGGCGACGTCCTGGCGACGCAGCCGGGCAGCCCGCTCTCGGCCGGCCCGCAGGCGGCAACACCCGACGGCCGGGTGAGCGACGCGCGGCCCGCGTCGCATCACCTCGGCCGCTCTACCGGTCCGGACGGTCCCGCCCGCTGAACCTTCCGCTGACGGGCTAGGTGCTGACGCCGCGTTTGGCGAGCAGCTCGGCGCGGTTGGCGGTGTAGCCGACCATCCAGTGTGGATAGAACCGGTACATCGCGATGTCCTCACCCCAGGTCAGTGGGGAACTGCCGTAAAACGCCGTCCAATGCCCGATCATCTCATCCCACCCTGGATCGGATTCGTCGAGCCGCTCGGCCCGGCCGTGACTGAAGACGGCCAGTTCCTCGCCGTCGACGTGCGCCACGCTCACCGCCGGCCGAACCGCGATGTGCCGCGCCTTCGCCGCCGCCGCGTCCGTCCCGAACGTCCAGGTGCCGTGCAGGAAATGCCCGTCCAGCGCGCTGATCCGTGGCTCGCCCTTGGCGGTCACGGTGGCGACACTGAGCACCTTCATCCCGGTCAGCAGCGCGACGAGGTCCTTCGCGGACAGCATCCGCTCGTCGTTGATGATGTTGCGCAAGTGGCCCGTCGACGACCCATGCGACCTGTCCAGCAACTCCTGTAAAGCAGCTACTTCGGCTTCCGTCTCAAGCATGCCCCCACGCTAACCACCCTCACCGACAATTTTTCGCTCCACCGTTAGCGGAGGGTCAGGTCTATTGAGTCGAGTTCGGCATAGCAGGTGTGTTTGGCGAAGCGGAGCTTGTTCGGGCCGGCGGTGAGGGTGACGTCTTGGGCTTGCACGGTCCAGTTCTCCCAGCCGTACGGCGGGTAGGTGATCGTGCGGGACTGGCCGCCGTTGACGGTCAGGGTGTGCGCGCACGGGGTGGTGGTGCCGTTGCCGCCGCGGACGAAGATGCGGAAGGCGCCCGCGTACGGCGCGTTGACCGTGACCTCGGCCCATTCACCTGGTTCGTCGATCCAGCCGGCCTTGCCGTTGGCCGAGGCGTTCGGCGTACTGGCAGCATGCGGGGCCGTACCGCCGACGGCTGGGCTGAAGGTGGCGGTCTCGGCTTCAACCCGGGCGATCGGGGTTCCGGCGAGGGCGGCGTACCACCGGGAGGCCAGTTTGGTGTTGCCGCTGTGGGTGAGGTGGATCTTGTCCGCGCCCACGTCCGACGCCAGCAAGGCGCCGCGCAGGTCGACGAATTTCACCGTGCGGCCCTGATCGATCTTCTTCTGCACCACCCAGGCGATGGCGTTGTTGTACGTCGCCGCGCGGGCGTTCGCGGCCGGATCGCCGAGCGGACCGACAGTGGACACGTACACGGCCGCGTCGGGCTTCACCGCGAGCAACGTGTCGATCAACGTCTCGAGCCGGGTTGGCGCGTTGGCCAGGTCGCGGTTCTGCAGGACGTCGTTCGCGCCGGCATGCAGCAGTACGGCGTCCGGCTGGTATGTCTGCATCCGGGCGGTCGCAATCGCCGTGAGTTGGTCGATGACGTAACCGCCATGGCCTTCGTGATCACGATCGGGTAGTTGCGCCGGCCCGGTATCCGTGACCGCGCCGACGAAGTCCACGGGCCGTCCGGCCGAGGTGAGCATCCAGTACAGGTCCGAGCGGTAGCCGCCGGGAATGCTGCCCGCGGTGGTGGACGAACCCATCGGCATGACCTTCAGCGCAACGGCCGAGGCCGCGGGTTTCGATGGCGCGGGGCCCGCGGCGAGCAGCACAGAAGTCAGTACGGAGGCCAGTACGGAGGCGAGGCGCACACCGGTGGCAGGGCGTAGGTTCAGCGGCATGGCCCAACGCTAGTCAGGCCATCGCAGAGGTTGAAGCTGTTCGAAACTGGCCGAAGGGTGGCTCAGAGCAGGGGCAGGGTGTGGAGCCAGTTCTCCCAGGAGTCGGGCAACCAGCCGGGCACGCCGAGGACGGCCAGGTAAAGCCAGATCGCGACCACCACACAGCAGAACAGCGCGACCGTGCCGAGCGTCTTGAGCCAGGCGGGCTGCTTGCCGGTCCAGGTGGTGAATTCCTTGACCCAGTCCTTAACGCGGTACAGCCAGCGCTGCGCCCACTCGAACTCGCTCGCCAGCACCGCCAGGCCCGCGATGAACAGCGGAATGCCGCCGGGACCGGGCAACCAGCCGGTCAACGGCGCGGCGATGATCAGGATGCCGCCCACGATGCCGACCCCGATCCGGTAGATCAGGTGCTTCTTGGGATCGGACCGGATCTTCCGGCGCCACTCCCAGCGGTCGTCTTGGGCATCCAAAGTGATATTGCCGTCCGTGCGGTCCGGACTCGTCTGCTCGGCCACGAACAGAAGCTTATGTTGTCAGGTAAAACGATTTTGGGATCTCGGGGCCGGTTGAACCTTCCGGTCTCAAGCGCCCGTGAACTCCCAGTGCCACGGCTCGGGCTTGCTGCCGCCTTGGCGCGCCCAGCGCGGCAGCTTCCAGCCGAAGTTGCCCGCGTTGGCCAGCAGCCACTGGTGCTGCGCGGTACCGAACCGGTCGGCGCCGCCGCACAGGTCCACGGCGATGCCCCAGCCGTGGTTCGACGTACCCGGAAGGGCCGCCAGGGACGGCTTGCGCTGGTACAGCGAGACCTGAGCGTCGTACGACCGGTAGCTGTCGGTCATGCACAGCTTGCGACCGAAGTGCGCCTGGTAGGCGGCGGAGAGTGCCTTGAACCCCTGCGCGGCGTCGCAGCGTAGACGGTGGCCGTTGGCAACAACGCACAGCTCCGACAGCGGGATCAGGCCGTTGCCGAAGCTGGTGCCACCGTTGCTGAGACCGCCCGTGGCCAGGAACGGCATCGGGTTGACCGCGTCGCCGCCGGAGTGGACCTCGAAGTGCAGGTGCGGCCCGGTGGAGTTGCCCTCACTGCCGACCGCGCCGATGACCTGGCCCGGTGCGACGGTCGAGCCGGGGGAGACCGCCACCGAGCTCAGGTGCGCGTACAACGTTTCGAGGCCGTTGCCGTGGTCGATGCGGACCAGATTGCCGGCCCAGCTCGGGTGCTCCACGGAGACGACACCACCGGCCACGGCGTGCACGGGCGTGCCCAGTGCGGCGGGGAAGTCCTGGCCGGTGTGGAACCCGGTGACCCACAGGCCACCCGGCTGACCGAACGGCGTACCGATCTCGTAGGTGCCGTCGTTCAGCGGCCAGGTCCACTTACCCGAGCCCACGTCGTACGACGTCTGGGTGGCGCCGCAGCGGAACGCCTCCGCGGCGGCGGTGGCCGCGGGCGCCACCTGCGGGGTGACAGGCTTGCCGAGGGTGGGACGCAGGGCCGCGTAGAAGCTCTCCGGAATGGCTGTGACGACAACCGACTTCTTGGTCTCGTCGGCGGCGATCATCTCGCTGTTGTCGATGGCCACGCCGATGTGCCACAGGCCGGTACTGCCGTTGCCCATCACGATGACGTCGCCGGGCTGAACCGTGGTGACGGGCACCTTCTGGTAGCTGGCGTAGACCTTGTCGATCGGCGAGGGCAGCGCGGTGTACGACTTCCAGGCGGCGCGGGTGGCGCCGAGGCAGCCGAAACTGCCCGGGCCCGTACCGGCGACGGCGTACTTCTTGGCGACGGTGCCGAAGGCGGCGGTCACAGCGCGGATCGTCTCGGCGGGCAGCACCCGGATGGTCCGGCCGCCGTCGACGACCGAGGCGGCGCCACGGATCACCGCGCCGGTCGAGTCCTTGAGCGGCCGCAGGCCCTTCGGCAGCTTGGCCGGGTCCCGTAGCGCTGCCGCCTTGGGTGGAGTGACCCCGGCGGCCGCGAGCTCGGCGAGATAGGTCTGCCAGCGGGACTTCGCCTGGTCGTTGCGGGACTTCTGCAGCTGGGCAGACATTCTCTTGGCGCCGGCAAGGTCTGCCAGCTGGCCCTGCATCGTCACCGAGGCAGAAGCGGCCTTGCGGCGAACCTCCGCGTCCAGCGTCTTGGCGGTAGCGGCGGCCTGGTTGGCGGCGGTGCGCTTCGAGATGGCGTCGGCAGCCGCAACGTTCGCCGCGGCCTCGAGGGCTCGCACGGCGTGGTAGAGCTTGGCCTGGTCACTGCCGACCTTGGCGATCGCGGTCTGCCGGTCGGCGAACTGCGGCAGGTTCGAGGCGAAAGGCGTCTGCGACCACAACAGCGGCTGCGGCCCGAAGGCGGTCGGCAGTCCGAGCTGGTAGGCCTGCGCGGTCACGCGGCCCAGCAACGCACGCTGCTCGTCGGCCTTGGCCTTGGCGCGCGCGGCGGCCAGTTCGGACTTGTCGGCGGCGGCGTCGGCGCGCTGGGACTGGGTGAGGGCCCTGGTGTACGCGATCGTGGCCATGGCGAAGTCGGCCTGCAACGCGGCGGCCTCGGCCTGGAGCTGCTCGTAGGTCCGGTTCACGTCGGTGACCGAGGCGGGCGGCGGGGGCGGATCGGCATACGCCATCGGGATGCTGACGGCGGCGAGAACCACACCGAGGGCGGCGACGCGCAGTCGCCGGCTGGTGCGCAGGTGCTCACCGGTCTGGAACAGCATCAAGCCCCCATCATCGCCTCACGACACGGGCAACCGCCGTACTGCTCCGGCCCCGTAACCGAACCCAAGAGTAGGCGCAAGACCCCGGCAGGGCCAGCCCCGATGACCGTCCGTGACCCGGTTGGTGGCCTCGTTGGACGCTGCGCGACCGACCTCACGCCGGGAACCCTCGGCTGACCCACTATTCTTCGGACCATGGCCTCGCACTTTGACGTTGTTGTCCTCGGCGCCGGTCCCGGTGGGTATGTCGCGGCGATCCGCGCCGCCCAGCTCGGGCTCAAAACCGCCATCATCGAGAAGAAGTACTGGGGCGGTGTCTGCCTGAACGTGGGCTGTATCCCCTCCAAGGCGTTGTTGCGCAACGCCGAGCTGGCGCACATCTTCCGGACCGAGGCGAAGACCTTCGGCATCAGCGGAGAGGTCAGCTTCGACTTCCCGACCGCGGTGCAGCGCAGCCGGAAGGTGGCCGACGGCCGCGTCAAGGGTGTGCACTTCCTGATGAAGAAGAACGGCATCACCGAGTTCGACGGGTGGGGCAGCTTCACCGACGCCAACACGCTGGACGTCTCGCTGAACGACGGCTCGTCCGAGACCGTCACGTTCGACAACTGCATCATCGCCGCCGGCGCGACCACCAAGCTGCTGCCCGGTACGACGCTGAGCGAGCGGGTTGTCACCTACGAAGAGCAGATTCTCACCGAGGAGCTGCCCGGCAGCATCATCATCGCGGGCGCCGGCGCGATCGGCGTCGAGTTCGCCTACGTGCTGTCGAACTATGGCGTGAAGGTCACGATCGTCGAGTTCCTCGACCGGGTCGTGCCGCTGGAGGACGTCGAGGTCAGCAAGGAGCTCGCCAAGCAGTACCGCAAGCTTGGCGTGGACGTGCTCACCTCGACCCGGGTCGAGGCGATCGACGACTCCGGCGACAAGGTGAAGGTCACCGTGAGCGGCAAGGACGGCAACCAGCAGGTGCTGGAGGCCGACAAGGTGATGCAGGCGATCGGCTTCCAGCCGCGTGTCGACGGTTACGGCCTGGACAAGACCGGCGTGCAGCTGACCGAGCGCGGCGCGATCGCCGTGGACGGCTTCCTGCGCACGAATGTGCCGCACATCTTCGCCATCGGTGACGTCACCGCCAAGCTGATGCTGGCGCACGCGGCCGAGTCGATGGGCGTGATCGCGGCCGAGACCATCGCCGGGCACGAGACGATGGAACTCGACTACGTGATGATCCCGCGGGCCACCTTCTGCCAGCCGCAGATCGCCAGCTTCGGGTACACCGAGGAGCAGGCGCGCGAGAAGGGGTACGACGTCAAGGTCGCCAAGTTCCCCTTCACGGCCAACGGCAAGGCGCACGGCCTGGGCGATCCGACCGGTTTCGTGAAGCTGATCAGCGACGCCAAGTACGGCGAGCTGCTCGGCGGCCACCTGATCGGCCCAGAGGTCACCGAGCTGCTGCCCGAGCTGACCCTGGCCCAGCAGTGGGACATCACCACCAAGGAACTCGCGCGCAACGTGCACGCCCACCCGACGCTGAGCGAGGCGCTCAAGGAGGCCATCCACGGCCTCGAAGGCCACATGATCAACTTCTGATCCAGCTCTCCCGGAACGGCGGCGGCCTCTCAGGTCGCCGCCGTTCTCCGTCTCCGGCTGGCCACGATCGTGGCGGGAATGATGGCGAAGGCGAGGAACGCGCCGGCCAGGGCGAGCGTGGGATAGCCGGCCAGCGCGACGACGAAGCCCGAGGCCATCCCGCCCGTGGCTCCGGCGATCGCGATCGCCACGTCGACCAGGCCTTGGGTCTTGGCGCGCGTGGCCAGCGGTGCGGCGTCAGTGACCATCGCCGTACCGGTGACGAGGCCGAGGTTCCACCCGAGGCCGAGCAGCGCGAGCGCCACGGCCAGCGGGGCGACGGCGTGACCGGGCGCCGTGGCCGCGACGACACCTGCGGTCGGGAGGACCAGCCCGGCCGCGGCGGCGATGGCGAGCCGGTTGAACCGGTCGACCAGCCAGCCCGTCAGCGGCGACGGCAGATACATCGCCCCGAGGTGGATCGCGATGACAAACCCGGACGCGGCCGTGCCGTGGCCATGGTCGTGCATATGGACGGGCGTCATCGTCATGACCGCGACCATGACCAACTGCGTCAGCACCATCACCAGCGCGCCCAGCCACAGCCCCGACCGCTTCGCTGGCCCGGAGGCCGGCGCCCGCTCTGGAACGGCGTGCGCCTCTGCGGCGCGGGCAAGCAGCAGGGGATCGGGACGAAGCCAGATCGTGAGTACGACGGCCGCCAACGCGTAGGCGGCTCCGGCGAGCAGGAACGGCCCGGCCAAGTACGGAACGCCGAGAGCCAGCGCGAGTTCCCCGGTGGGTGCAGCAAGGTTGGGCCCGACAACGCCGCCCAACGTGGTCGCGACGAGCACAGTGGACAGGGCTCGGGCACGGCGCTCCGGAGCGGCTAGATCCGCTCCGGCGTACCGGGCGAGCAGGTTCGTCGCCATACCTGCGCCGTACACGAACAGTCCGGCGAACAAGAGGATCGCGTTGTCGGCGACGGCCGCAGCGATCACTCCCGCACTACCGACGGCGCCCGCGAGGTACCCCGTCGCGAGCCCGACTCGACGGCCGTGGGCCTGGGAGATCCGGCCGACGGCCACGGCGGCTAGGACTGATCCGGCCGTCCCCAGTGCGCTGGGCAGGCCCGCGAGGCTGGTTGACCGCAGCATGTCTTGCGCGAGCAGAGAACCGACCGTCACGCCAGCCGCTAGTCCTGCACCACTGAGGATCTGCGCGACCACTAGAACGATCAACGTACGGCGCTGCGCCCCAGCGGGCGGGTGGTCCCGCACCGGGGGACACGGTTGAATCGCCATGAGCTGACTAGTACGCCGCGGAGAGGTCGAGGCGGTCTTGCAGGCCAGCAGTGGTGAAGGCGGCCACTAGGTCATCCTGGCCTTCGGTGAAGTGGGCCCAGCTGTCGTGGTGGACGGGCACCACCCGCCGGGCACCGAGGATCTTGGCGGCCTCAGCCGCCTGGGCGCTATCCAGAACGATCGGCACGCTGTCGAACAGTACGGCGAACCGCGGAGCCCCTGCGAACAAGATGGCCGTGTCGACCGGGCCGAAGCGCTCGGCGATCTCCCGGACAGCTTCTAGTGACGCGTTGTCGCCGCTGACGTACACCGTGGGTAGACCGTCTCCGGTCAGTACGAAACCGACCACCTCACCAGTGAAGGGTTCCACCTCCTCACGCTTGCCGGGTCCGTGGACGGCCGGAACGCCCGTGATGGTCAGTACGCCGCCGTCAGTTCGTTCCAGCTCGATGGAGTCCCAGTTGGCCAGAGCCTGGGCGGTGCCCCCTAGGCGCTCCGCACCGCCTGGAGTGGTGAGAGTGAGCGGTACGTCGGCCAGCAACGCCCGACCCGTCGTGTCGAGGTTGTCGGGATGCTCGTCGTGGGAGAGCAGGACCACGTCGATCGGCCCGAGCTCGGCTGCACTGAGCGACGGACCTTCGGTCTTGGTCAGGATCCGCGCGCCGTCGCGCTCGTAGTAGCCGGGCGGATCGAAGGTCGGATCGGTGATAAACCGCAGTCCGCCGTACTCGAAGACGGCGGTCGGGCCACCGGTCACGCGGACGGGGAACTGTGCGGAACTGGGGGTCACAACAAATCTCCTCACGGATGACAACTCAGCTATCCGTGAGAACGGTACGTGTTTCTCATGGATGAAAGCAAGCCGTACCATGAGAGGCGTGAACGAGACTTCGCTGGCCGACACCGTGCTGCCGCCCGCGCCCGGCGCCGAGCAGTACGTCGCCCTCGATTTCGTGAACAGCGCCGTCGCGCTGCCGGGCGGCCAGTTCGTCGACCTGCTCGGCACGCCCGCGACGGCGAACCAGTGGCTGACCGCGCACGGTCTGGCCCCGGCGGATGCCGGCGTTCAAGAGATGTGCGCGACGCAACTGCGTTCGATGCGAGAGCACGTCCGGGGCTTGTTCGCCGCCCGCGTCGCCGGGCTGCCCGCACTGCCGACGGCCCTGTCGGCCGTCAACGACGCGCTGACCCGGGTTCCAACGGCGGCTCTGCTGCAGTGGGACGAGAAGGACGGCCCGTACCGGGCGACGGTGTGCCCGGTCAACGAGATCCTCGATCACGCTCTCGCGGCCGTCGCCGCCAACGCGGCGGACCTCCTCACCAGCCCGGACGCCGAGTCGCTCATCACCTGCGACTCGCCTCCGTGCAATCGCTACCTGTTGCGCCGCGGCCGCCGCCACTGGTGCTCGACCCGCTGCGGCGATCGCGTTCGCGCCGCCCGCGCCTACGCCCGCCGTACGCAAGCCACGGCCTAACCCCGGCCCATCTATTCAAGTTGAAGTTGACGCACCGGCAGGTTCTAGCGTTGAGGTCATGACCGGATAGGCCGGTCTGGTGGTGGAAGGGGCGGCTGTGGCTTGGTCAATCGCCGAGGTGGCCCGCGAGTCTGGAGTCACTTCGCGGACCCTGCGGCATTACGACGCGATCGGGCTGCTTAGCCCGGCTTGGACCAGTTCAAGTGGCCGCAGGTACTACGGCCAGGACGAGCTCTACCGGCTGCAGCGGATCCTGCTGCTGCGGGAACTCGGGCTGGGCCTTGAGGCGATCGCGGACGTGCTCGAACGACAGAACGCGTCGAGCACGATCGCCGTACTGGTGAAGCACCGGAACTGGCTCGTGGAGGAACAGGGCCGGCTCGGGCGGCTCGTCCAGACCGTCGACTCCACCATCGACAGTTTGCGGAATGGAGGCGAGATGGAACCGAAGAAGGTGTTCGCCGGGTTCGAGAAGAACCCGTATGAGGCGGAGGCGCGGCAGCGCTGGGGCGATGACGTGATCGACGCGAGTCACCGGCGCATGCAGGGCTGGTCCGATGATGACGCCGAGAAGGCCAGGACCGGGTACGGCAAGGTGCACGCGGGCCTCGCGCCGCTGCTGGCGGAGGGGGTTGAGGTGACTGATCCGCGCGTGCAGGAGCTGGTCCAGCTGCACTACGACGTAACGTGCTTGTTCTGGACGCCGACCAAGGAGGCGTACGAGGGGCTCGGGCAGATGTACGTCGACGACGAGCGCTTCCGCGCCAGCATCGGCGGGGGAGACGACAGCCTCGTGGAGTACCTCCGCGACGCCATGCACGTCTACGCCGCCGCCAACCTCAAGTAGGCCGTCAACCGTAGGAGCCGCATAGGTGGCTTCGGGGTGCTGCAGAACCCCGAAGTGCCTAAGCGAGGTAGCGGTAGACCGTACGCAGCCCGTCCACCTCGTCGTACATGTGGACCGCCAACCCGGGCGGAGCCTCCAGGTCGAGCAGTCCGCCCTTCTCCCAAGGCAAGCGCGTAGCCGAACGAATACCCGGCCCGACCAGCATCGGTACGCCCGCAAACTGGCCAACGAAGGCGGCGTGCACATGCCCGGCAAAAACCGCGGTGACCTTGTTAGAGGCCAGTACGGCGCCAAACGCGTCCGCGTCGCGCAGGCCCCACTGGTCGAGCGTGGCGTGTCCCATCAGTACGGGTGGGTGGTGCAAGGCCACGAACAACGGGCCGTCCCAAGACTCCCGAAGCACTCCATCCAGCCAAGCGAGGCTCTCCGGGCTGAACCAGCCGTAGTCCTCTCCAGGCACGCTGGAGTCCAGCAGTACGAACCGCGCGCCGGCAACGTCGCGAACCTGGTGAACCGGATGCCCACCCTCTACCCCGAGGCCCGCCCGGAACGGCGTACTCACGTCATGGTTGCCCGGCAACACCAGAACCGGCTGAGGCAGTTCGAGCGCCTCGGCCGCCTCGGCGTACTCAGCGGGCAGTCCGTGGTCGGCGATGTCGCCAGTGACGAGTACGACGTCCACGGGCCGCTCCAGCCGCTGGAGGTACGCCGTAACGCGGTGCAGGCGTTCCGTGGCGTCCGCGCTGCCGTCGAGGTGGGGATCACTGAGATGGGCGATAACTAGCACCCGCCGGACATTACCCAGTGGACCCGGTCACAGTCGCCAGAGCCGGCTTGTTGCGAACCGGTCGCAGAAGACGCGATCATGTGCGCATGCATGTTCCCGACGGCTTTCTCGACGCGCCCACGTCCATCGCCACCGGCCTGATCGCGGCCGGGGCCGTCGGGGTGAGCCTGCGCCGGGCGAGTGCCGAGATCCGCGAAACCGGTCCGGCGCTGGCCGGTTTGACCGCCGCCTTCGTATTCGCGGTGCAGATGGTGAACTTCCCCGTCGGCGCCGGTACCAGCGGTCACCTGCTCGGCGGTGCGTTGGCCGCCGCGCTGGTGGGCCCGTGGACGGGCGTGCTGGTGATGTCGGTGGTCCTGCTCGTGCAGGGCCTGTTCTTCGCCGACGGTGGCCTGACCGCGCTCGGCACCAACATCACCTTGATGGGCGTGGTGAGCGTCCTGGTCGGTTATGTCGTCACCCGATCCCTGCTGGCGGTGCTACCCAAGCGCGTCGGCAGCGTCGTACCGGCCGCGGCCGTCGGTGCCTTGCTCGCCGTGCCCGCGTCGGCGCTGGCCTTCACCGGGTTGTACGCCGCCGGAGGTGCCGTCGCGATCCCGATGGGCAAGCTGGCCGGCGCGATGGTCGGCTGGCACCTGCTGATCGGCCTGGGGGAGGCGGCCATCACCGCGGCCGTGCTCAGCGCGGTGGTCGCGACGCGGCCGGACCTCGTCTACGTGGCGCGGCACCTGCAGCCGGAGCTTGTCCTGATCGATGCCGACGGCAACAGCTCGACCGTGACCGCAGACAAGCCGATCGCGGTGAACGCCGGTCCCCGGCCGCTGGGTATCGCCCTGGCCGTCACATTGCTTGTCGCGGGAGGCGTCAGCCTGTTCGCGAGCGCGCATCCGGACGGGCTGGAGTTCGTCGGTGAGTCCCTCGGCTTCGGTTCCAGCGCGCAGGACTCTGCCGTCGCGGGCAGCCCGCTGGCCGACTACGGCGTGAGTGGCATCGGCAACGAGCGGGTCTCCGGCGCGCTGGCCGGCATCATCGGCGTGCTGCTCACGATCGGCGTCGGCCTGGCCGTGGCGAAGCTGTCCTCGCTCCGTACCGCGGTTCGAAGCGACCGGGCCGCCAAGAGCGAGGTCAACGTCTGATGTCCGCCGGGGACGGGCTGCTCGTCCTCGCCGACAGCCCGATCCACCGGCTGCCCGCGCAGGTCAAGATCGTCGCTCTACTGATCTTCGTGCTGGCCGTCGTATCGTCTCCGGCCGAGCGGTTCTGGGCCTTCGCGGTGTTCGCCGCGCTGGTGGTCGGCTGCATCCGGCTCGCGCGGTTGCCCGGCACAACCGTTTTGCGCCGCCTCGCGGTCGAGACGCCGTTCATCGTCTTCGCCCTGCTCTTGCCGTTCGTGGCCACGGGTCCGAAGGTCGACCTGCTCGGCCTGCGTCTGTCCGAGGCCGGCGTGCTCGGCGCGTGGAACCTGCTCGCCAAAGGTACGCTCGGCGTACTCGCCGCCATCGTGCTCTCCGGCAGTACGTCGCCACGCGAGCTGCTCAGCGGACTCGAACGCCTCCGCCTGCCGTCAACGCTCGTCGCCATCCTTTCGTTCATGGTGCGCTACCTGAGCGTGGTGTCGGGGGACCTGCAGCGGATGCGGATCGCTCGTGAGTCCCGCGCGTACGCCGGTGGGCGCGCGGGCCATCTGAAGGCGGTGGCGGCCGGCGCGGGTGCGTTGTTCGTCCGGTCGTACGAACGCGGTGAGCGGGTCCATCTCGCGATGCTCGCGCGCGGCTACAACGGCACGATGCCGCCGCTGTCCGATGGCGGCGCCACCCGGGTCCAGTGGGCGACGGGCCTCGCGCTGCCCGCGGTCGCCGTACTCGTCGCGGTGGCTGCGAGAATGCTGCCGTGGTGAACGGACCCTCGATCCTGGTTGAACGGCTGGTTTTCGCCTATCCCGACGGTCGCCAGGCCCTCTTCGGGGTGGACTTCCGGATCGAAAAGGGGGAGCGGGTCGCGCTGCTCGGCCCGAACGGTGCCGGCAAGACGACCCTGGTGCTGCATCTGAACGGCATCCTCGGCTCGGTCGCGGGTGGCACCGGCAGCGGGCGGATCAAGGTGGGTGGATCGGACCTGCATCGCGAGCACCTGACGGAGATCCGGCGCAAGGTCGGCCTGGTGTTCCAGGATCCCGACGACCAGCTCTTCATGCCGACCGTGCGCGATGACGTCGCGTTCGGCCCGGCCAACCTCGGCCTGCGCGGGGCCGAGCTGGAACAACGGGTGCAGGAGGCGCTGGTCGCCGTCGGCATGCAGGACCACGCCTCGATCGCCCCGCACCACCTCTCGTTCGGCCAGCGCCGCCGGGTGGCGGTCGCCACCGTGCTGGCGATGCGCCCGGAGGTGCTCGTACTGGACGAGCCGTCGAGCAATCTCGATCCGGCCAGCCGTCGCGAACTCGCCGACATCCTGGCCGGGCTGGACGTCACGTTGCTGATGATCACGCACGACCTGCCGTACGCCCTGCAGCTGTGCGACCGGAGCCTGCTGATGAACGGCGGCCGGATCGTCGCCGACGGCCCGACCCGGGAGCTGCTCGGCAATGCCGGGCTGATGGCCGCGAACCGGCTCGAACTGCCCTATGGCTTCGATCCGCTGTCCGTACCGGGCCCCGAACACCGCTGATCCACCGGCGGCGGGCAACAACCGAGGGCCAGTACCAACCAATCATCGGAATCAGCGGTGAATTTTTAACCGAGCCCTTGTGCAGTTACTCACCGGTCCGTCATGGTAACTGTCAGTTGGTCTCGTGAGGCGGCCCGTCGTTCCCCCGCAGCCTGTCGATCACCCCTCGATCGATCGTCGGCGACAGTCTCGTTCTCGCTCCCGGGATCGGCCACGTGCACGCACCTTTGGTCCCCAACTCTGAGTGCAAGGCGGTCGAGCATGAGACTCCTCCACGGCCGGCCACGAGCCGCCCTTCTCCTGAGTGCCGCGGTCATCACCACGGCCTTCCTCACCCCGTCCACCGCCCACGCGGCGGCCCCCGACTACGTCGCGCTCGGTGACTCGTACGCCTCCGGCGTCGGCACGCGCACCTACACCACCGAGAGCGGCAGCTGCCAGCGCTCGCTCAAGGCGTATCCCGCGCTGATCAAGACCCGGATCGCCGCCACCCTCAGCTTTGTCGCCTGCTCCGGCGCACGGGTCTCCGACGTGACGAACAATCAGCTCGGTGCGCTGAACAGCGGCATCGAGTTCGTCACGTTGCAGGTCGGCGGCAACGACGCGGGCTTCTCGTCGGTGATCACCGAGTGCGCCAAGCCGTCCTGGCTCGGCAACTGCGATTCGGCGATCAGCAACGCGCAGAACGTCATCAACAACACGTTGCCGGCCCGCCTCGACGGCCTCTACGCGACGGTGCGCAGCCGCGCGAGCGCCGCGAAGGTGGTCATCGTCGGCTATCCGCGCCTGTTCAACGGTACCGACTGCAACGCCGGTACCTGGTTCAGCGCGAGCGAGATGACGAAGCTGAACCAGACCGCCGATCTGCTCAACGCCAAGATCAGCGCCCGGGCCACCGCGGCGGGTTTCACCTTCGTGAATCCGACCTCGGCGTTTGTCGGTCACGCCGTCTGCGGCAGCCCCGAATGGATCAATGGCCTGTCGAATCCGATCAGCGAGTCGTACCACCCGAACACCACCGGCCAGACCGCCTACGCGAACCTGGTCGACGATCACCTGACATAACGGAACGGCCATGAGCCCTGTGCGGCACGCTCGATTGATGATGTGATGCGAGTGTGTCGCACGGGACGGTCCGCTGGTTGCTTCAGGCCCGTGCTTCCGCGAACGGTCTGGATCGTCCGGCGGACGAGGCCGGCTCCGGAGGGGTAGCCGACGTCGTACGCCGGACGGGTGGGGTTCAGGCCCAGACCTGGCGCGGCGCCGCTCATGCGGTTCGCGCGCGCAGTACGGCGACCACCCGGGCGGACGTGGACCAGGCCCGCGAGGCCGATCGCAGCGTCGTACGCGGCTGGTTCCAGCGCGGCACCCTGCAGCTGGTCACCACCGAAGACGCCGGCTGGCTGCTCGAACTCCTCGCGCCCGGGCTGATCCGGGCCACCGAGCGCAGGTACGGCGAACTCGGGCTTTCCGAATCGATCCGGGCCCGCGCGGTCGACGTACTCGAGGGGCATCTCGCGGAGCACGGACCGGCTGGCCGGGCCGAAATCGGCGCGTTGTTCGTCGACGCCGGGTTGATCCCCGAGCCGCGAGGCCAGGCGGTGTACGCGTTGATCCGCCACGCGGGATTGCTCGGGCGGGTTTGCTACGGGCCCGGGTATGACGCGACGGAGACCTGGGTGGACGTCGCGACCTGGCTCGGCAAGCCCTTCGTCGCGACTGCCGAACCATCCGTGGAGACTCTGGCGCGGCGCTACCTCGCGGCGTACGGCCCGGCGACGGCGGCGGACTTCGCCACCTGGGCGGGGCTCCCGGTGCCGGCCTGCCGCTTGGCGATCGAGGCTGTGGCAGCCACGACGGTGACCGTGGATGGCGAGGCCTACGCCATGTACGGCGAACCCGGGCAATGCGCCGACGTGCGGCTGCTGGGGGAGTTCGACGCGTATCTGCTCGGGTATCGCGATCGGCGGTCGATGGTGCCCGAGGCCTTCGCGAAGCAGATCCACCCGGGCGGCGGCATGCTCAAGCCCGCCATCGTGCAAGGCGGCCGGGTGATCGGTTCGTGGAAACACCACGGGCCTACCGCGGCGACGGCGTTGGACCTTTGGCCCGGGGAGTCGGCGGACCTGACCACGGAAGTCGCCGATCAAGCGCGGTTCGCCGGGCCGTAGGTGTATGGCCTTGCGTGTATATAACC
This sequence comes from Kribbella deserti, assembly GCF_042434725.1. NCBI lineage: Bacteria > Bacillati > Actinomycetota > Actinomycetes > Propionibacteriales > Kribbellaceae > Kribbella > Kribbella deserti. Next base: position 771,999 of record NZ_JBHLTC010000018.1, read on the forward strand.
GACTCGGTATATTCGAGGTCATGAACGAGACTTTGCGCAGTGTTGATGGCCGGACCGAGTTGCGGATCGAGCGGCGATTGGGGCATGCGCCCGCGAAAGTGTGGCGCGCGCTGACCGAGCCGTCGGAATTGGCCGCCTGGTTCCCCGCGGTGGTTGAGCTGGACCTGCGGCTCGACGGGCGGATCGCCTTCAGTTTCGAGCAGGGGGAGGACGGCTTCGTCGAGGATCCGGACAACGCCGGCGTGATCCGGGCCTACGATCCGCCTCGGCTGCTCGAATACAACTGGGGCGTTGAGGTGCTGCGCTGGGAACTCGAACCGGACGGCGACGGCTGTGTGATGACGTTGACGGCCACGTTCGACGACCGTCCGGCCGCCGCGAGTTACACCGCGGGCTGGCTGGGCTGCTTCTCGGCGCTGGACCTCATGCTCGGTGGTTCGGGCGAAGAGCCGGTCGACTACGCGCCTCGGCACGAGCACTACGTAGCCAAGTTCGGCCTCGACGCGGGCACGATCACCCGCACGGCGGAAGAGTGGACCATCCGGTTCGAGCGCCAGTTCGCCAAGCCGAAGGAACGCATCTGGGCGCACCTCAGCGGCGGTCGAACGCCAGCACCAGGCCAACCCGCCCCGCAGGGATTCGTTGCCAAGGGCATCGAGCCGGGCCCGGTCGCCGAGGTGTCCGAGCCCACCTCCCTGGTGTGCGGCCCGATCACGTGGAAGCTCCGCGACGGCAACGGCGGCGCCCGGGTGATCCTCACCCACACCGGCCCGCTCGCCGAGGACCCGGCCGAGCCGTACGACGCCTGGCATGACCTGCTCGAGGCCATCGCGGACCAGGCCTGAGTCTCAATCACGCTCCTCGGCCAGGGTGCGTCGCACTGAGGCCAGCAGGGTCTGCAACTCCTCGGCCAGGGCGCCGCGCTGTTCGTCGTCCAGGCCGACCAGGAGCGACGACTCGCGGGTGAGGACCTGGTCGACGGTCCGCTCGATCAGGTCATGGCCGGTCGGCGTCAGCGTGACGACCACGGCTCGGCTGCCGTCGGTCTCGGTGCGCCGCTCGACCAGTCCCGACCGCTCGGCCCGGGCCACGCGCTGCGAGATCGCCCCGGCGGTGACGAGCGAACGCCGGCTCAGCTCGCGCGTACTCAACTCGTACGGCGCACCGCTGCGCCGCAGCACGCTGAGCAGATCCAGCGTCGCCGGGTCCACGCCGAGCTCCGCGAGCAACCGGCGCCGGTCGTCGGCGAAGAGCTTGGCCAGGCGCCAGAGGGGAGTGACGATGCCGATCGAGTCGACCGGCGTGCCGGGCCGCTCGCGCAACCAGGCCGCCGCGATCTCGGCCACCGGGTAGTCGCCCGGATCGTCCAGGGGGTAGCCGTCGCCAGGCTGCGCAGCGCTCATGCGCCCATGCTAACGTTTAGGTCTGAACGTTTAGGGCTAAACGCGATCATGGAGGCAAGAAGTCATGCGCAACATCGTGGTGACCGGGGGATCGGCCGGTATCGGCAAGGCCATCGCGAAGCGGTTCCGCGTCGACGGCGACGACGTGGTGATCACCGGCCGCCGCGCCGAACCGCTGAACCGGGTGGCGACCGAGCTCGGCGCCCGTCCCGTCGTCTGCGACGCCACCGATCCGGCGCAGGTCGAGGCCCTGGCCGCGCAACTGCCCGAGCACATCGACGTACTGGTGAACAACGCGGGCGGCAACACCGACATCGGCCGCGAGTACGACGACCTGGCGAGCCTCGCCGCGGCCTGGCGGGACAACCTCGCGGCGAATGTGCTCAGCGCCGTGCTCACCACCTCGGCCTTGTCCGGGCGGATGGGCGCCGGCGGTAGCGTCGTACTGCTCGGTTCGATCGCGGCCGATCGTGGTTCCGGCGGTGGCTCGTACGGCGCGGCGAAGGCGGCCTTGTCCACCTGGAACCTCGACCTGGCGGCGGAACTCGGCAAGCGCGGTATCACCTCGAACGTGGTGTCGCCCGGCTTCGTCGACGACACCGAGTTCTTCCGGGGGCGCATGGACGACGAGCGCCGCGCGAACCTGGTCGGGCAGACCCGCAACGGGCGGGCCGGACAGCCCGCCGACGTCGCGGCCGCGGTGCATTTCCTCGCCTCCGAAGGCGCTCGCCACATCACCGGCCAGGTGCTGAACGTGAACGGCGGGGCTTGGCCGACGCGCTGAGGTAAGTCGGGGATAACTTGTGCCGGGACGGGTCGTTAAAAGTGGTACGGACCCGGTGGTTCCGGCGCTTGTGAGGTTGTCCGGGCGGCGGATCACGCGGGGAACGGGCGACCACTGGCTCAAGTGGTCCGGACCTGGTCGTTCTAAACCTCTGCGCCCAAATTGGCAGGAGCCTGCAAACTCCCGGTATTGCCTTGAAGCGCCTGTCCTCCTACGTCACGCTTCAGCCTTCGAATGGGGTCAAGGCGAGGAGGGGTAGTGTCAAAACTTGAGGTACTGGTCGACAGCAGCCGGCGCGAGATGGCTGGTGCGGCCAAGGGGTTGGGGCGAGCGATGGTGCAGCAGGGGCGGGTGATCAGCGTGGAGGCGACAGGTGGCGCCAGCCCGCTGCTCCGGGTCCGGCTGACCAATCGGATGTCGGTAGGGGTCCGGCTGCCGGCCGGCGAACCGGTGCCGGCGATTGGCTCCACCCTGGCAGTCCGAGGAGCGAGTGGGGCCGGTGATCACGGCATCTGCCGTGCGTCACTGGTGCTCACGACGACCTGATCAACGTGGGTCATGCGCCCCCGTGTCCAGTGTGAGGCTGGACCCGGGGGCGCGACCATGTCCGGGTTCTACTCGTGCGGGTTGATGACGGCGCGGACCTCGATCGGGGAGTACTGGGCCTCGACCAGGCGGCCGGCCAGTTCGGTGGCGCGCTCGACCGAGTCGCACTCGACCAGGTAGTACCCGGCGAGCACTTCCTTCGCCTCGCTGAACGGCCCGTCGGTCACCGCGGGTACGTCGTTCTGAACCCGGACGACTTTCGCGTCGACGGTGGTCAGGCCGGCTGAGCCGAGATACTCGCCGGTCTTGCTGAGCTCGTCGAACAGACTCTGATGCACGTCCATGACCTCGTCCTGGCCGATCTCGCTCAGCGCTTGCCAGGTCTGTTCGTTGCCGTAGATGAGCAGCATGTACTTCATCGCCCGACCCTAGCCAGTCGATGGTCCACCCGCCATGGATCAGCGCCGGCCCAATGCGTGTGCTTGCGCTTGCGCGAGTGCCGAGGCCGCCTCGGCGCGGCGCTGCCACTCGCCGACCTGGTCCAGGCCCTTGACCGCCGTTCGGTACGACGCCGCCGCCTCGGCGAATCGCCCGAGCCCGGCCAATGCGCGGCCAAGCTCGAACCGCACCACGGCCGAACCCCAGCGATCGTCGTGCGCCTCGAACACCGCCAGGGCCCGATCGGCTCGCCGCAACGCCTCGTCGTACCGGCCCTGGTCGTTGCGCAGGGCGCTGAACCGGTACTCCGCCATCGCGACACCTCGCTCGTCGCCGAGTTGGGCTCGCATCGATAGGGCCCGGCGCAGGCAGATCGCCGCCTCGCTGTGCTGGCCGAGCATGCGCAGCGCGTGCGAACGCCGTCCGACGGCTGCCGCCTCGCCCCACCGATCGCCCAGGGCCTGGCAGCGGTGCACGTGATCGGCGTGGCTGGCCTCCGCCTCGCCGTACCGCCCGAGTCCTTCGTAGGCCAGGCCGAGGCGTCCGTACAGCTCGGCCTCTTCCGCGGCCAGGCCGGTCGCGTGCGCGTCCGCGAGACCCGCCTCGAACGACTCGACGGCCGCCCGGTAGCGGTGCTGCCCGATCCGGCCGAGGCCGAGCATGCTGTGCGCGTAGGCGCGTTCGCTCAGATCGCCCGCGCGTTCGGCGACGGCCATGGCGAGTTCGGCCACCTCGACCATCTCGGGCCAGCGGCACCGCAGGTCGTAGTACCAGGGAATGCCCTGGGTGAGACCGCGGAACAACGAGTCGAATGCGCCGTCGGTGCGTACCGCCGTACGACGGCACGCCTCGAGCACCCCGGCGGCCTCCGTATCGAGCCACGCCAGTGCCGTCGCCCGCGCCTCCGGGTTCGGGTCGGCCATCGGCGCGATCGCCTCGGCGTTGGACCGGGCGTTGCGGAACAACCAGTCGAACAGCGCGCGCTCGGCATTCTCCCGATCGTGGCGGTGTTCCTCTTCGTCGAGCAACTCCGCGGCGTACAACCTGAGTAGGTCGTGCAGGCGGTATCGCCCGGGCGTCGCGGCCAGGCCGAGCAGGCTGGCTCCGGCCAGGGCGTCGAGGTGTTCCTCGGCCGGTTCACCCAGCAGTACGGCGGCCGCTTCGGGTCCGAAGTCCGGTCCAGGCGCGAGGGCCAGTCGTCGGAACAGCCGGCGGGTGGTCGCGGGCACGCGCCGGTAGGACAAGGCGAAGGCGCCGCGCACGGCGAGGTCGCCCGCGGTCAGCCAGCCGAGGCGGCGTTGCTCGTCGCGCAGCAGGTCGGCCAGATGCGCGATGGACCAGTTCGGCCAGGAGGCGAGCCGGTTCCCCGCGATCCGTACGGCGAGAGGTAGCCGCGCGCAGGCCGTGACCACCTCGGCCAGGGCCTCTGGTTCGGCCTGGGCCCGTTCGGCGCCGACGATGTCCGCGAGCAGGTCGGTCGCGTCGCGCTCGGGCAGTTCGCCGAGATCCACCCGGCGCGCTCCGGACAGGCCGGTCAGACGATGGCGGCTGGTCACGAGCACGAGGGTGGGACCCGGCCCCGGCAGGAGCGCTCGTACCTGCGGCTCGTCGCGCGCGTTGTCGAGCACCATCACGCAACGACGCCCCGCCAACCGTGATCGGAACATCGCCGCGCCGCCCGCGGCATCGGCCGGCAGTTGGGAATCCGGTACGCCGAGTGCGCGCAGCAGGCGGTGCAACACGGTCTCCGGCGAGGTCTCACCCAGCTCGACGTAGAACTGGGCATCGCGAAGGCCGAGGGCGATCGCCCGGGAGGCCGCCTGGACCGCGAAGGTGGTTTTGCCCGCGCCGGGCTGGCCCGCGATCACTACCGTCACGGGTCCACGGCCGGCCAGGCACTCACCGGCGGCGGCCGCGATCGTGGCGAGTTCGGCGTCGCGCCCGCGGAAATCGGCCGGGGCGGAGGGCAGTTCGGCAATGACCAGGGTTTCGGGCGCGGCGGCCCCCTCCGCCGTACGGCCGGCGCGTTCGGCGAGGGCCGCGGAATGCAGCGAGCGCAGTTCGCCATCGGTGATGCGCAGCTGGCTCTCGTAGCGCGCGATCAGGTCTTCGGGTGCGAGGCGCCGGCCCTTCTCGTAATCGGACAGCCCACCGTGTCCTTGCATGCCGAGGCGGCCCGCGAGCTGCCGCAGCGAAAGGCCGTGGGCAAGGCGGTACCGCAACATCGCCGCCCCCAGTGCGGCTACAGCAGGCGAACTCCCCGGTGATGTGTCAAGCGGGCTCAATGGACACTCTCTGGACGCCTCACAGCCGAAAAGATAGCCGACACGGCGTAGTTGATCGATAGCTTCCAGCCACCAGTCCTGTTCCGCCCATCAGGAGGCTGAAAAGATGCGTATTCGCTGGATCGCCGTACTCAGTGCGGGTGTCTTGGTAAGTGCCACGGCTACAACCGCTGTAGCCCAATCGGCGCCCACTACGGAGTCGGCAGCACCACCGTCACTTGAGCAAGTTGTCACCGGCAAGGTGAACGCTGCCGCCAAGAAGTCGGCCAAGCGTGCCGGAACCCAGGTGAACGTTTCTCGCCGCAGTGGAGACTGGGTGTTCGGTACGGCGGTCGCGGTCACGCCGAGGGGGGAGGACAACCACCCGGAGGGCTGGCTGTTCGTAGCTCGCAAGGACGCCACGGGGTGGCAGGTCGGGTTCGAGGGCGAGCAGGCCTTCGCCGAGCTGTCGGCGGCCTCACCGGTCGTGACGGCCAAGGAGAAGCCGCTGTTCAACCAGACGGCCTTCGCCCCGCAAGCGGCTGGCGGCGACTACCGAACCGGTATGCGCCTCCCGTTCGCCGTAGGCCACTCGTGGACCATGCCGGGTGGTTCGCACGGCTGGGGTGGTTCGGAGACGCCGTACAGCGCGATCGATCTCGCCGGCGGCAACGGTCAGGTACTCGCGGCGCGCGGCGGTACGGCGTACACGATGTGCGGCAATGGCAAGGGCTGGATCCGGGTCATCCACGACCGGGGTTACGCCACCGACTACTACCACTTGCACAACAACATCGCGGCTAATGGCCTGGCGGTGAGCGAGGGCACCTTCCTCGGCAACATCGGTACGGACATCTCCTGCGGCGGCGCGGCCGGTGGTGCACACGTGCACTTCGCGCTGCGGCAGAACAGCGCGTACGTCGGCATCGCCGGGCACAACCTCGGCGGCTGGGTCTTCCAGAACGCGAGCACCGCGTACAACGGATGGGCCTTGCACGGCAGCACGCAGCGCAACCCGGGCGGCAGCCTCTACAACTACGGCGCGCTCGGCTTCACCCAGGGCGTGATCGACGCCTTCGGCGGCGGCACCGTGAACAAGCGGACCGGACCCGGCACGGGATACGCCTTGGCCGGAAGCGTCGCGGACGGCACCACGGTGAACATCTCGTGTTCCAAGACCGGTACGAGCCACACGGGCCGCTGGGGAGCCAGCAGTCTGTGGAATCGACTCAGCGATGGCACCTGGGTCAGTGACGCGTTCATGTGGACCGGCCTGTCCGGCCCTGTGAACGGCACCTGCCCGTAACAACTCCCGGGAGGTGAACCCAACCCCATAAGAACGTACTGGCAGGTCCAGCCCCCACTGGATCTGCCAGTACTTATGCGGGCTACTCCACACCGGCGAGGCGTAGGAGCGCAGTAGTGGCTACGGCGGCGATGACGACCAGGGGGAACGGTGCGCGGCGCAGCGCGAGTACAGCGCCCACGAGCACTCCGGCCACCCGAGACCAGCCGGCGAACGACTGGCCCTCCATGACCGCTCCGGTCGCTACGAGGGAGAGAAGCAGTACAACGGCTGCGACCGACAGCAGGTCTTGCCAGCGCTCGGGGATCTGCACTCTCTCCTGGAACACCGGACCGGCTAGGCGGTACACGTAGGTCCCGGCCGCGAGAATCAGAATTGCCACCAGCGGCATCATGCTTGCGCCTCACAGTCTTCTTCGGCCTGGTTGCCTTGCGGCTTGTCCTGGTTGTTCAGAGATGGCCAGCGGGCCAGGAGCAGGCCGACGAGTCCCACGAGTACGGGAAGGCCTGCGGGCAGGAACGGCGTACTAGCGACTGCGACCGCTGCACCGACCAAGGCCGCGTTACGAGTACGGCGTTCGCGCAGCGAAGGCAGAACCAGTGCGAGCAGGACTACCGGGAAGGCCGTATCCAAGCCGAGCGCCTCGGTATCACCGACGGCGCTGCCCGCGAGGGCGCCGAGCAGTACGGAGATGTTCCAGACGACGTACAGGGCTAAGCCGCAGGCCCAGAAGGCGGCGCGGCGGCGGGCCGGGTCGGTGTGCTGCAACGCGAAGGCGGCCGACTCGTCCGTCAGCAGCTGGGCACCGACCAGCCGGGTCCGCCAGCGCGAGCCGAGTGCGTCGACGACCGCGACGCTGTACGGCAGCAGGCGGGCGTTGAGCAGCAGGCCGGTCGCCACCGCGGCGATGGCGCTGCCGCCCGCGAGCACGATGCCGATCGCGGCGAACTGGGCGCCGCCGGCGAAAACGAGCAGCGACATCACCACCGGCACCCAGGCGTCGAGACCGCCCGAGACCGCGATCGCGCCGAATGACGCGCCCACGATGGCGTCGGCGACACAGACCAGGCCGATATCGCGCAGCGTGGCGCGATCAAGTGTTCGCCATAACGAATTCATGTCCACTACAGTGAACAGTGCTGGTGGTGTTCGTCAAGTCGAACAAAGCGGAGTCTGGAGCGAACGATGTCGGAAAAGGTTGACGGGTCCACGGCGGCCGGCCGGTCGCCGGTTGCGTTGATCGCGGCCGCGATCCGGCGCGAGCGCGACCATGCCGGGCTCACCCTTACTGAGCTGGCGAAGCAGGCCGGCCTGGCCAAGTCGACCTTGTCGCAGCTCGAATCCGGCGTGGGCAATCCAAGTGTGGAAACACTCTGGGCGCTCAGCGTCGCGCTGGATGTGCCGTTCAGCCGCCTGGTGGATCCGCCGCGCGCGGTGGTGCGGGTGGTTCGGGCCGGCGAAGGTCCGGTGATGTACTCCGAGCAGGCCGACTACGCCGCAACCTTGCTCGCGTCGTGCCCGCCGAACGCCCGTCGTGACATCTACCTGATCCAGGTCAGCCCTGGCCAACCGCGAACCTCGGCACCGCACAACCCCGGCACGGTCGAGCACGTCGTACTGAGCCGCGGCCGCGCACTGGTCGGCCCGAGCGACGAGCCGGTCGAGCTCAACCCAGGCGACTACGTCAGCTACCCCGGCGACGCCCCCCACATCTTCGAGGCCCTCGAACCCAACACGACGGCTGTCCTGGTCTCCGAGCTGGTCTGAGGCTTGTTCCTTCGTCGCCCCAGGCATGAATTACTGTCTGGGGCGACGAAGGGATGGCGTGATGAACGGGCCAGAAGTCGTGCCGCGACCGCGGACGATCACGGCCGCGTACGTCTTGTGGTTGCTGGTCGCGGCCACCTTGATCCTCTTCGGTGGCTTCCTGCTCGTCACCGGCTGGCTGTCGTTCGTTGACGCGGCCAACCTGACCGTGCGCGTGATGCTCGTACTGCTCGGGTTCGGTGTCTGGTGGTTCGCGACGCTGCTGGCGGCCGGTCGCGACGTACGACTGGTTTTGTTGATCATGGGCGGGATGAGCTGCCTGGTCCTGCTTCCCGCGCTTTTCGCGATCGCGGCCATCGCGCTGCAGTTCGTTCCGGCCAGCCAACGGTGGTTCCAGCTGACGCCCCTCGACCACACCCAGGGCGAAGTGCTCTAACTAAGCCGCCACAGCTGCCTGGGGGAGTAGGGCCTCGGCCAGGAACCGCCAGTGCGGCATGGCGGACTGGCCGGGCTGGAGCCCGATGACCTGAATTCCGACGTGATCCGCCCCGGCATCGACGTGGTCCTGCAGCTTCCTGACCACGGTCTCGGGATCACCCCAGACCACAAGGTCGTCCACCAGTCGATCGCTGCCGCGGCCGTTGTCGATGTCCGCGTCGCTGTAGCCGAGGCGGAGGAACTTGGCGACGTTGTACTTCTGGGTGAAGTACACGTGCAGGTGCTCACGGGCGATCGCCCGCGCCCGGACCGGATCGGCCTCGAAAAGCACCGCCTGTTCGACACCGAGGAACGGCCCGGCTCCGAGCAGCTCCCGCGCCTGAGCGGTATGCCGGGTGGTCACGTGATAGGTATGCGCCCCTGCCGACCGGTCGCGAGCCAGTTTGAGCATCTTCGGCCCGTACGCCGCCAGCAGCCGCCGGATCGGCGCCTCGGGCAACGGGTTGGCGGCGGTGGTCGCGTCCATCGCGTCCAGGTACTCACCCATCGCCTGCAGGGGCCTCACCCCAGGCTTGGCGTCGCCGAAACCGAGGCCGAGCAGGTGCCGGTTCGGGTAGGCGTCCGCGAGCAACACCGCCGCGCCCTGGGTCCATCGTGGCCCGCGGGAGCGGATCCGCGCGATGCCGTTCACGATGACGATGCGCTCGGTGCTCGACAGCAGGAACCCCGCGTGCGACATCGCCTCCCGCCCGGTCAACTCCGGGAACCAGAACGCCGGCCAGCCGAGACCTTCCAGCTCTTGGATGGAATCCCGGATCGCGCTGGCCGGAAGCTGCTCGAAGTCGAACGTCCAGACCCCGAACCGCCCCAGCTCCATACCTTCGATCGCACCCATGTCTCTCTCCTGTGCCGGCACCGCCCTGGCGCCTGTCGAATCGAAGTATCGCAGATTTTCGATGTGACTTCACGCGATTTCGCCAAGCGGGAGTACGGCGGTGTCAGAGGGAGTGGCCGAGTACGTCGACGAGATCGGCGATGCGCTGCTCGTCGCGGCGGTAATGGGTCCACTTACCGACTCGGGTGGACCGCACGAGGCCCGCGCGCTGAAGTGACGCCATGTAGGCGGAAACCGTCGACTGGGCGAGCCCGGTTTTGGCCTGAATGTGGCTCACGCATACGCCGACGACTTGGCGATCCACCTCGGCGTGCTCGACCGGAAAGTTGAGATCGGGGTCCCGCAACCAGTGCAGTACCTGGAGCCGCACAGGGTTGGCCAGCGCCTTGAACACTTCAACCAGTTCAGAGGCGTCGAGCGCGGGTTTCGTCGGAGTCGTCATAAGCCGTCACCCCGAGTATACGGACGACGATTCGCGGTATCTCGATCTCAGCTTCCGGGCATTTCCACTTCGTGGCATCGAACCGGCCTGCTCGGCGTGAAGCAGATGTCATGGACGAACGCATCACCGGCACGATCTGACGAATCAGGCCGCCGAGCGGTCGTCGAGCGGACGCCGGCGCTGGCTGACGTCAACCAGGGACTGCGGCCGCCATACGCCGTCCGGGGGATAGACGTTCGTTCCTGGCGGCACGATCTCGTCGATGCGGTCCAGCGTCGCGTCGTCCAGCACCAGCTCGGCGCCCTTCAGTGCGCTGTCCAGGTGTTCCATCGTGCGCGGCCCGATGATCACCGACGTGACCGCGGGATGCGCGACCGCGAAGGCCAGCGCCAGCTCCGGCAGCGTGCAACCGATGCCCTCGGCAACCTCGATCAGCTGCTCGAGTACGTCGAACTTGACCTCGTTCGACGGAATCGACGGGTCGAACCGGAACGGCGTGATCGCCGCGCGGCCCTTGGTCAGGTCGATCGCCTGGCCCTTGCGGATCTTGCCCGACAGGAAACCGGAGGCCAGCGGGCTCCAGGTCAGCACGCCCATGTTGTAGCGGCGAGCCGTCGGCAGCAGCGAGGTTTCGATGCCGCGGGCAAGCAACGAGTACGGCGGCTGCTCGGTCCGGAACCGGTGCAGACCGCGCCGTTCCGATACGACGTGCGCCTCGACGATCTGCTCGGCCGGGAACGCCGAGCAGCCGAACGCGCGGATCTTGCCCTGCTGGACCAGGTCGGTCAGCGCCGACAGGGTCTCCTCGATATCGGTGGTGTGGTCCGGGCGGTGCACCTGGTACAGATCGATCCAGTCGGTCTGCAGGCGGCGCAGGCTGTCCTCGACCGCCTTGACGATGTACCGGCGGGAGTTGCCGCCACGGTTGGGGCCTTCGCTCAGCGCGAAGTGGAACTTGGTGGCCAGTACGACGTCGTCGCGGCGGCCGGCCAGTGCCTTGCCGACGATCTGCTCGGACTCGCCGGTGGAGTACATGTCGGCGGTGTCGACGAAGTTGATGCCCTGGTCGAGGGCGGCGTGAATGATGCGCACGCTGTCGTCGTGGTCGGCATTGCCGACAGCGCCGAACATCATCGTGCCGAGGCAGTGCACACTGACCTCGATACCAGTGCCGCCAAGAGTGCGGTAACGCATGGGAACTCCTATTCAGCGAAGGAACGTGGGAAGACTAGGAGTTAGAGGCGACTCTAGGTCAAGTCATATGCTGGTCCGGTGACTGATACCGCGGTGGAGTTGAGCATCGGTGAGGTGGCCGCACGAACCGGCCTGAGCGTGCACGCGCTGCGTTTCTACGAACGCGAAGGCATTCTCGCCGCTCCGGTCCGGCGCAACTCCGGTGGTCGCCGGGTGTACGGCCTGGACGACGTCGAGTGGCTCAACCTCTGCATCATTCTCAGGGCCTCGGGCATGCCGCTGCCGGCCGTCCGCCGCTACACCGAGCTGGTGCGCGACGGCGGCGGCAACGAGAAGGACCGGCTCGACCTGTTGCGGCAGCATCAAGACGACGTGCGCGCCCAGATCGCCCGGCTGACCGAATGCCTGGACCTGATCACGTTCAAGGTCGGGGTGTACGAGGACATCGTCGAAACCGGCACCACCGACCACAGCTGCGAAGCCCCGCCGTCCGTACCGCGCGACTAGCCGAGTCCCGCCGCGAGTGCGGTCATGACGCCTTGCCAGTGGTTGCGTTGCTGCTCGCGTTCGTCCGCGTCGGCCAGCCGCTCCTGGTGGATCACCAGTCTCGTCTTGCCCTGACCTGCGGGCGAAACGGTGAGCTGCAGGGTCGTGTCGTGCGTCCAGCCGGGCGGTTGCCAGGTCAGCCGGATCCGGTCGCGCTCGCGGAAGCCACGCGTTTCACCCCGGACCCCGGCGCTGGTCTCGTACCCTGCGCCGCGTTCCGGGATCACGGTGACGTCGTCGCCGAGCCAGATCGCGACCCCGGCCGGTGACGTGATGAACACCCACACCTCATCGACCGGCCGGTTGATCGTTTTGGACACGCCGATCTGCCAGCCCGCGTCGCGCGTACGTCCCACCGGGCTCATCGCGTCACCGCCGCCACGGCACTGACCTCGATCAGCGCGCCGGGCACGGCCAGCCCCGCCACCTGCACACCCACGACGGGCGGAGCCGCGCCCGCGAGTCCGGCCGCGGCGACCGGATAGGCCTCGGCCAGATCGACACCGTCAACGAAGATCACCGTCATCATCACCAGATCCTGCACGGTGGCGCCCGCGGCGGCCAGCGCGAGGTGCAGGTTCTTCATCACCTGTTCGGTCTGCGCGGCGGCGTCGCCCGCACCGATGAGCGTGCCGTCGCTGGTGACCGAGTTCTGGCCACCGATGTAGATGGTCGTGGCGCCCGGCGGCACGATCGCGACGTGGGTGAAGGCGGGCGACTGGACCAGCCCAGCGGGTCGAAGCAGTTCGTTCTGAGTCATGAATCCAGCATGGCGCACCACTAGGACAGATCCTGTCCGGGTTGACCCGCCAGAATGGCGACATGAGCACAACCAGCCGCCGCCTCGAGACGCTCGCCCTGCTGCAGGCACATCCCGGCATCTCGGCGACGCAGCTCGCGTCCCGGCTGGGTGTCACCGAGCGAACCGCCCGCCGGGACGTGGCCCACTTGCGGGAGGCCGGCTACCGCATCGACGCCGAAGCCGGGCGCGAAGGTGGCTATCGGCTGTCCGCGGGCCGCTCGATGCCGCCGCTGCTGCTCGACGCGGACGAAGTTGCCGCTGTCGCGGTCGGATTGCGTACGGCGGTGTCGGTCGAAGGTCTGGAGGCACCCGCGGTCACGGCCCTGGCCAAACTCACCCAGGTGGTTCCATCGCGCTGGCGCACGCGGCTGTCCGCGCTGGCCGAGGTGGAAACGGTGTCCGGCAGACCGACGCGACGGCCCGGCCGCGAGGTACTCGTAGCCGTCGCACTCGCCTGCCGGGCCGGGGAGGCCCTCCGGATCCGGCACCGCCGCCAGGGCAGTGGGACCACCCGGCCCGTCGACGTACAGCCGCACCGCCTGGTCGCCGTACGTCGCCGCTGGTACCTGATCGCCTGCCCGCGCGAGGAGCAGGACTGGGCGGTCTACGCGCTCGACCGGGTCGAGCAGGTCCAGCCGCTCGGGACTCGCTTCCCGGCACCGCAAGAACCCGCGGATGCTGCTGTGTTTGTCGCCGAGCGGCTCGCGCACGGTCCCTGGCGGTACGGCGTTCGCGTGCGGGTGCACACGTCCGCGGACCTGGTTCGGGAACTGGTCGATCCGGCCGTCGCGACCGTCGTCGAGGACGGCGACGAGTGCGAGCTGCGGTTCGGCACGGACGATCTCGACTGGGCCGCGCGGTGGCTCACCTACCTCAACCTCGACCTCGACGTGATCGAACCGGCCGCGCTGAACGACCAGCTCCGCAATCTCGGGCGCTGGCTGGCGGTGCGCTACTGAATCAGACGCGGCGTTCGACGTGGAGCAGGTACTCCTTTCGGTTCAGGGGGTTGTGGTCGGTGCGGGGGCGTTCCGGCACCAGACCGGTGACGGGGTCGTACCGCTCGAAGGCCGTCTCCAAAACGCCTTCGCCGGAGGTCAATCCCGGCAGCAGCAGCTCTAGTTCGTGCACGCCGGCCGCCGGGAGATCGCCCTCGAGTACGCAGGTGACACCGTCGATCTCGGGGGAGTGCGGCACGCCGCGCAACCGGGTGATCAGCGGCAGGATCGGCCCGTAGGTGTCGGCCGGCATCTCGATCCGGAAGTGGTGCACCGGCTCGTGTACGACGGTCCCGGCCTGCTGGATCGCGGTCATCAACACCAGCGGCGTCAGGTTGCGGAAGTCTCCAGCGGTGCTCGACATGCTCTTGTCGAACACGCCGTGCGAGTGGCTCTGCCGGGCGTAGTAGCCGGAGTGCGTCATCGTGACGACGAGGTCGGTCACCTCCCAGCCGTGTACGCCTTGCTGCAAGGTCTCGCGCACCGTCTCCTCGACCGTACGGAAGAACGCGATCGGCATCGAGCCGAGTTCCACCTCCAGCCGGAACTCGACCCCGCTCGCCACCGGGCCTGGTTCCACCCGCAGGCCGACCGTGGCCAGGAACGGGTTCTCGTCGGTGCCGATCAGCTCGTACGCCGAACCGGTGCCGGCCAGTCGCTCGACGCAGATCGTGGTGGTCTCCCGGAACCCGGCCTCGACGCCGTAATCGTTGGCGAGGGTGGCCTGGATGACCTCCTTCTGTACTTCGCCGTAGAGCCAGACAGACACCTCCTGGCGCAGATCGTCTTGGCGCACGTTGATCAACGGGTCCTGTTCGGCCAGTTGCGACAACGCCATCCGCAGCCGGGCCTTGTCGGCCGGCCGGACCGGGTAGATCACCGACTCCAGCGAAGGCGGTGCGAAGTGGTGCTTGCCTGCGGCATCGATCGCGGCGAGGCCGAGCGTGTCGCCGATCTGGATCTCGCTCAGGCCCCACAACCGGCCGATCTGGCCGGCCGTCAAGGTGTTGGCGCGCACCGGCGTTCCGCCTTGGAAACGGTCGATCCCGGTCACCTTCGCCTCGTTGCCCGGGGCATCAGTACGGTTGCCTGAGGCACGTTCATGGTTGCCTAGGTGGACCAGTTCGCGGGTTCTGATCGTGCCCGAGAACAGCCGCACGTACGCCACCTTCGCGCCCGAAGGCGCCCGGTCGACCTTGAACACCGTGCCCGAGACGGGACCGTCGGCATCGCCGGTGCGTGCGGGCAGGAACTCCCTGATCCCGGCGATCAACTCGTCCAGACCCGCACCGGTCACGGCCGAGCCGAAGTACACCGGATGGGCCTTCGCCTCGGCGGTACGGCGGGCCAGCCGCTTGCGCAGGTCCTCGTGGGAGATGGCCGACTCGTCCTGCACGTACGCCGCGAGCAACTCGTCGTCGTGTTCGGCGAGCACCTCCACCAGGTTCGCGGTGAAACCCGGCTCGGTTCCGTCGTACGGCGTGAAGCGGGCGCCTCGGGTGCCGAGGGCTTCCGTTCGGCCCATGGCGACGATCTCCGGCGCGAGCTTGGCCGCGAGGCGCGTGAGCAGTTCGCCGTACCGGGCGCCGGAGCGGTCGATCTTGTTCACGAAGATCACCGTCGGAATGCGCAGGCGCTGCAGCGCGCGCATCAGCACCCGGGTCTGCGCCTGAATGCCCTCGACGGCCGAGACGACCAGGACCGCGCCGTCGAGCGCGCCGAGTACCCGGTCCACCTCCGCGATGAAGTCGGGGTGGCCGGGGGTGTCGATCAGGTTGACCGCGAGATCGCCCAGGCGGAACGACACCACGGCCGACTTGATGGTGATGCCGCGCTGGCGCTCGAGCGCCAGCGAATCGGTCTGGGTATTGCCGTCATCGACACTGCCGATCTCGTCGATGACCCCGGCGGCGTGCAGCAGCCGCTCGGTCAGGCTGGTTTTACCGGCGTCGATGTGCGCCAGAATGCCCAAGTTCAAACTCAACACTGAACGTCATGTCCCTTGAATAGGTGGAGTACCCCTTCGCAGCGGACATCGACGCTCGGCGCATTGGTTTCTCCTGGGTAGACGAACAGTTCTCTGGCAGTACAACAGCCGGTCACCGCGCGGCTCAACTCATTTATCCGCGCGGCCGTTATCCGCGCGGCCGGCGGCTGACCGAGTTTGATCGGGTTCGTGGGCATGGGCCGATCGCGGGCGGAGGCTGGCGATGACCGCCGGGTGCGGACCTCGACGAGGTCGCCGGCCCGGGGTTTCTCCGACCGCCCCATGGAGGAAACCGTGAAACGTCTGTTCGCTCTCGCCTCGACCACTGCCGCGCTGGCCGCCGTCGGCCTCACCGCGCACGCGGCTCCAACCCCCGAAAGCCGGATCGGCGAACCAGCGCCCGGCAGCTACATGGCTCAGCGGGCCGCCATTCCCGCGGCCCAGGTCGCGGCCGCGCGGGCCGCCGCCGATCGCGACACCCGGCTACTGGAACGCCCGATCCTGCGGGTGCCGTTCCGCTGCCACGAGACCTGGTCCGGCGCGAGCCGCTCGGGTCACAGCCCGTCGTACTACTCGCTCGACTTCAACTGGGGTTCCGGTAGCGACGACCTCGGCAAACCGGTGAAGACCAGCGCCGCCGGCACGGTGATCATCTCGTCGTACGACGCGGGTGGTTACGGCAACTACATCCGGATCGCCCACGGCGACGGCTGGCACACGCTGTACGCGCACCTGCAAAGCCGTGGTGTCGCCGCCGGTGCTCGCGTCTCGGACAACCAGCAGATCGGCCGGGTCGGCAGCACCGGCAATTCGTCCGGACCGCACCTGCACTACGAACAGATCAAGGACGGCGTTGTGGTCGCGGCCAAGTTCGGCCAGAGCAACTGGGCCACCTACCCGGGCCCGGCCAACTACACCCGCATCGCCGACTGCTGATATCCCGGCCGGGGGCGCCCCCACGCCCCCGGCACGGTCGTTCCCGCGCCGTACGTCCAGCGCTGAATGTGCCGCGCTGCGAGGATGGACCGGTCCGGGGCCGATGGCCCTGGCGATTCGCGGCTATGCGCCCACGCCGCCAGGCCGAACGGGCGCGCAGGTGATCGTGTTCGGCACCAGCCACCAACCGTCGTACGCCTGGTCGTTCGATCGCGGCGACGGCCTGGCCAACGTCGGCTACGGCGAAGGCCTGACCGCGGGGCGGTCCCACCCGACGCGACGCGAACTGCTCAGCCGGCTCGACGAGTTGCTACCGAACGCGGCCGAAGGCGCAACCGCCTGGCGAGCGCATCACCTTCCGCTGGCGGTTCCGTCCTGGCCGACCGGCCGCGGACGCGTTCTGCTCGTCGGCGACGCAGCAGGCCTGGTGAATCCGATGACCGGGGAAGGGATCTACTACGCGATCGCAACGGGCCTTCTCGCCGGACGCACCGCGGCGCAGACAACTGGGCCGGGTGCCGGTCGTCGGTACCGGGAGGCGGCTCGCGGACTGTTGTCGGCCCACCTTCGCCATACGGCGTTGAGCGCGCGGTTGAGCCACTCCGGCCTGATCCTCGACGCCGGTATCCGAGCCGCCTCGGCCGATCAACGCGTCTTCGACGACTTGGTGGAACTGGGCCTGGCCAACGGCCGAATCACCGCCATGACCCTTCGTGGCCTGACCCGCCACCTCGCCCGCAAACCCGGGCGTATCTAGACTCGGTGGGCATGCATCGCAGTCGCGTTTCCACGTTTCTGATCGATACGCCCGCGGAGCAGGCGGCCGAGGCGGCTACGTTCTGGTCGGCCGCCCTGGGCACGTCTACGCAGAGTCCGCCGGGTGAGCCCCAGTTCATCGATCTGCCCGGCGCGCTGACCGATCACGTGCTGGCGATTCAGTCGATCGAAGGGGAGGCGCGCTACCACCTCGACATCGAAACCGATGACGTGGACGCCGAGGTCGCGAGGCTGACCGGCCTGGGCGCGGTCAAGCTCTCGCAGTGGCTCGACTGCCACACGCTACGAGCCCCCGGTGGCCACCTGCTCTGCGTGATCCCGCTGCACAGCGACCCCGAGGTCTTCGCCCGGCACGCCACCACCTGGCCCTGAGGTCATCACCGCCCACCGGTGGAACGCGAGCACGATCAGAGCCACCACCGCGGTGACGACGTACGCCGAACCGATCAGATGCTCGGCCCAGTTCCAGCTCCGGCCTTCGGGCGGCAGGTACTTATGGGGACCGACGGCGAACACCGCGAGTACCAGCCCACCGACGAACCACTGACGCTTGTGCGCCAACACGATCAACGCCGGCGCCACCCACACCCAATGGTGCGACCAGCTCACGGGCGAGGCCAGCAGCCCGAAGGCAGCGATCACGATCAAGGCCGTCACGTCGTCGCCCGCGGCCCGGGCCTTTCGTGCCGCGACCACCGCCGGTGCGAACGCCAGTACGACCAAGCCGGCCCACAACAACGTATGACCGGGCGCGATCCGTTCCAGCACCGCCTGGAAACACTGGTTGAACGAGTACGTCGCGCCGCCGATGCGGCCCGGGTCGAACAACACACCGAACCAGTACTTCATCGAATCCCCAGGCAGCATCGCGAAGCCGACGAGCGTGAACCCGGCAAACGACCCCAGCGAAACCAGTGCGGCGCGGTACTGCCGCCGGACCAGGAAGTACAAGACGAACACCGCTGGCGTCAGCTTGCTCGCGGCGGCCAAACCGAGCAGCAACCCGCGCGGCCAACGTGTGCGCGGCAGCAGGCAGTCGAGGGTGACCAGCGCCATCAGCAGCAGGTTCACCTGGCCGAACCCGATCGTCGCGCGAACTGGTTCGAGCAGCATGCCGATGGTCGTCAGGCCGAGACCGATGATGACCGAGCGGCGATTCCACCCGTACAGGCGGGCGGTGACCACCGTGAGCGTGGCGGCCAGGGCGGCCACGCTCACGGCGTTCATCAGCACCTCGGCGACTACGAACGGCAGCACCGCGACTCCGGTGAACAAGATCGCCGCGAACGGGGGATAGGTGAACGGCAGCGGCAGCACCGGTACCAGTTCGGCGAATCCCGGCGAGTACAGGCTGAGCCCGTCCCGCCAAACGGTCCCTCCGACCCGGTACACCTTCAGATCGAGCGACCCCGCCGTGGCGGCGTACAGGATCGGGGTGAGGGCCAGCACGACGACCAGCGCCCAGAAGACGCGGCGCTGCGTCATACCCGGCGTTTCGTCAGCAGGGAGGTCGCGATGAAGGCGACGGCCACCAGCGCGTACGAGTTGCCCAGGACCACGTCGAAGCCCTGGTGGGTGTACTCGCGATCACCGAAGTACGGCGCGTACCAGGGCAGACCGAACGCCATCGTGACCGTCCACCCGGCCGCGAGTACGGCGATCGCCGGCGTGGTCCGGACGCGGGACCACAGCAGCGCGCAAATCGGCAGGGCCCAGACCCAGTGGGCGGTCCAGGAGATCGGCGAGATGAGCAGCGCGGTGCAGGCAGCGAGCAGGATCGCCTCCAAGTGCTGACCGGCGAAGTACGCGCGCCGGGCGGCGTACATGCCCAGCACCAGTGCCGCCAAGGCGAGCACCAGCCAGTACAAGGCACCTTCCCCGTAGGTGAGCCGATCGGCCATTCCGCGCAGCGACTGGTTGCTGATGAAGTGGCTGGCTCCCGGACGGCCCGGGTCGTAGATGAGCTTGAACCAGAACTTGATCGACTCCGCCGGCATCGCCAGGAATCCGATCACCATCGTGGCGATCGTTGCCGCCGCGGCGGTCGCGGCCTCGCGGTAGCGACGCGTGACGACCAGGTAGATCAAGAAGATGCCGGGAGTGAGCTTGATGCCGGTGGCGATCCCGATCAGCACGCCGCGGTACCGGCTCGGTAGATAGCCGAGCAGGTCGACCAGCAGCATCGCCGTCAGGATCAGGTTGATCTGCCCGTAGTCGAACGTCGACCGAACCGGCTCCAGCGCGACGCCGGCCGCACCGATCGCCAATCCCAGGGTGCGGAGCCTGACCGCCGGCAGGTGGGGCCAGATCGCGCGTGCGCTCACCAGGCCGATCGCCAGCGTGGAGAAGGCGCAGATCAGCACGGTGATAACGCGCCCGACGCCGGTACCGACCAGCGACAGCGGTGCGAACAGAATGGCCGCGAACGGCGGATAGGTGAACGCCATCCCGATCTCCGGATGGCGCACACTCGCCTCGTAGATATCGAGCCCGGCCAGGAAGTCGCCCGCCGCGGCGACGTACACACGAAGGTCGAACTGCAGGGACGACGGCGGCCAGTTCCAAAGGCAGAAGCCGACAAAGGCGGCCACCGCGACAGCGGTCGGCCAGGCGGTGGGCCGGCTGGCGGCTTCGCGGCGGGGTGGCCGGGAAGGGGTCAGGAGGGTCATGTTCACAAGCGTGGACAATGACCTAGCCACGGGGCATCGCCGCCAAGTCTCACCTGCTGTGACCAAAAAGAGTGACAATTGCCGGACGGGCGTCACTCTTCCGAGTGACGAGCGCGCTCGATCCGGCCGTCAGAATGTGACCATGCCTCGCCCCGCCCTGTCCGGATCAAGACTCGACGTGGCCCTGGCGGTGGCCGGTGTGCTCACCGCCGGGGCCACGGTGCACTGGTCGATCAACGAGTACAACTGGTTCCCCAGCCCGCTGCCGGTCCTCGTCCTGGTGATGACCGCGCCGGCGCTGCTCGCGCTGCGTACCGTCACGCCGTTCCTGACCGCCGTCGGCATGCTCGCGGCGTCGGTACTCGCGTACTCGGTCCCGGTGCCGGCCCTGTTCTGGGTGTTCGTTGCCGGATCCGCCGCGGCGATATGGGCGATCCTGATGAACCGGGCCTGGCGGCTCGGACTTCGCACGGCCGAGGCTTGGCTGAACGACCTGCGCGAGGTACTACTCCGGCCGACGAGCCTGCTGGCGGCCGACGTGGTTCTGAGTGTCCTGGCGGTACCCGTGATGGGGCTCGACATCTGGCGCGCGATCAGGTGGGACGAGTGGCTTTATGCCCCCACCTGGCTGACCGTCTACATCATCTGCGCCCCGCTCACACTCGCGCTGCGACGGATCCGGCCGCTGGTGCCCTGCATCGTGCTGGCCTTCGCGAACCTGACGGCGTACTGGCTGTCGAGTGAGCGCTGGCTGTTGATGCTGGCGCTCGGCTTCGCCTTGTACTCGCTGGCGCGGCACCGCCGGTGGCAATTCGCCCTGCCCGCCTCAGCGGCGATCTTGGCAGGCATGGTCGTGATCACCGGCCTCGGGAACTTCACCCGCAACGTGATCTTGCCCAACCTGTTCCGGGGGCTCGACAGTACCGAGTTCGGCGACGGCGTCTGGTACAAGAACGCACACGCCACCCGGCTGGACATCGTGTTCGACCGGGATTGGCCGATCGCCTTGTCACTGGTCCTCGCGCTCGGCGTGTGCCTGGGCGTGCTGGCCCGGCTTTACCGCGGCATCGTGGAATCCCGCGAGCGCGAGAATCAGCTGCGCCACCGGGCCGTCGAGCAGGAGGAAGAGCAGACCAAGCTCACCGAACGGGCCCACATCGCGCGCGACCTGCACGACGTGATCGCGCACCACGTCAGCCTGATGGTGATCCAGGCCGAAACCGGGCCCGATCTGATCCGCCAAGGCGATGACGAGGTGCTGCGCGGATTCCAGCGCATCGGCGATACCGGCCGGCGCGCCCTCGGCGAACTCGACCGGATGCTGTCGGCGCTGCGCGACGCGGACGGCGTACCTGATCCGCAGCTCGCGCCCCAGCCCGGCCTGTCGGATCTGCCCAGCCTGGTGACCCAGGTCGCGACTCAGGGCCTCCAGGTCGATCTGGTGATGCCGCCGGTCACCGACGACCTCCCGGCCGGGCAGCAGCTCACGGCGTACCGCATCGTGCAGGAAGCGCTCACCAACGTCGTACGGCACTCCGGCGCCGAGCGGGCAACGGTCACCATCACAGTGCAGAACGGGGACATCCAGTTGACGGTCACAGACGACGGCCGCGGGTTCGATCCGGCCGAGGCCGGACGCGGCGGACGCCATGGCCTCGCCGGAATGCGCGAGCGGGTCCGCATCCACGGCGGCCGGCTGCGCATCGAGTCGGCACCGGGCGCGGGCACCACGATCGGCGCCAACGTTCCGGCCGGCGCTGAGGCGCTGGTGTGACCGGGATCGACGGTACGACCGGTGGCGAGGAACCGATCAAGGTGATGGTGGTCGACGACCAGGATCTCGTCCGCGACGGTATCGCCATGATCCTGAACGGGCAGCCCGATATCGAGGTGGCCGCCCAGGCCGTCGACGGCGCCGACGCGATCCGGCAGGCCTCGGCCTTGCTGAACCTGCAGGTGATCCTGATGGACGTGCGCATGCCGGTGATGGACGGCATCGAGGCCACCCGCCGACTGGCCGGTACGGAGAACGGGCCGAAGGTCATCATCCTGACCACCTTCGACCTCGACGAGTACGTGTACGCCGCGCTGCGCGCCGGTGCCAGTGGCTTTCTGCTGAAGCGGTCGTCGCGCGACGAGCTGATCAACGCCGTACGGGTGATCGCCGGCGGCGACGCGTTGCTCGCACCACCGGTGACCCGCCGCCTGATCGACCGGTTCGCCGCCGGCGGGCAGGACCCGGCCGCACTGGATCAGCTGAGCAGCCTCACCGCCCGCGAGCGCGAGGTCCTGCAACTGCTTGCCGAAGGCAACTCCAACGCCGAGATCGCGGCCTCCCTGCACCTGACCGAGCACACGGTCAAAACCCACGTCAGCCGCATCCTCACCAAAACCGGCCTCCGCGACCGAGTCCAAGCCGTAATCCTCGGCTACGACGCCGGCCTAGTCCAACCCCGCACCGCCTAACCCATCGACTGCCCGAAGTCAGGGGTTGCCGACGAGGAGGCAGCAGGGGTGGCCGGCAGGGTCGGCTAGTACTAGGAAAACCGGTGGACAACCTCCAGGCCGCTGAACCAGGCTCGGGCGTAATGACCAGTAGTGAAGTTTGGACCGAAGAAACAGCCAAGTTCTACGACGAGAGTTCTCCGGAGGCCTTCTCGCCGGAGGTGCTCGATCCAGCTGTCGGCTTCCTGGCGGAGCTGGCTGGATCCGGCCCAGCGCTGGAGTTCGCGGTGGGCACCGGACGGGTGGGCATTCCGCTCGCCGCGCGCGGTGTGCCGGTGACCGGGATCGAGCTGTCGGAGCCGATGGTGGCCGAGCTGCGGAAAAAGGTCGACGAGGCAACCTTGCCGGTGGTGATCGGCGACATGGCCCGCACCACCGTGCCCGGCGAGTTCTCCCTGGTCTACCTCGTCTTCAACACGATCTCGAACCTGCGTACCCAGGCCGAACAGGTCGAGTGCTTCCGCAACGCCGCGCGCCATCTCGCGCCGGGCGGCCGGTTCGTCATCGAGCTCTGGGTACCGGCTCTGCGCCGCATGCCGCCAGGCCAGACGGCCGTGCCGATGACGCTTGGCGAGGATGACGGGCACCTCATCTTCGACACCTACGACGTGGTCGAGCAGCAGTGCACGTCGCACCACTATCACCGGCTTGCCGACGGTACGACGCGGTACGGCTCCGGCACCTTCCGCTACGCGTGGCCGGCCGAATGCGACCTGATGGCGCAACTGGCCGGGCTCGAGTTCGAAGGCCGGTTCGCCGACTGGCATCGCCGCCCCTTCACCGCCGACAGCGAGAGCCACGTCTCCGTCTGGCGCAAGCCCGCCTGATCGCCGCCCGGTCGTTCTCGACCGGGCTTGCGGAGTTATGGGACGATTCAAGCCGTGACCAGGCCACCGACCACCGAGCAACGGCTGAGCGATCTCGCCCGGTTGCGCCGGGTCAAGGACCGGATCGACCGGGAGTACGCGCAGCCACTGGACGTCGAAGCACTCGCGCGCGGTGCGCACATGTCGGCCGGACATCTCAGCCGCGAATTCCGGCTTGCGTACGGGGAGTCGCCGTACAGCTATCTGATGACGCGGCGGATCGAGCGCGCGATGGCGCTGTTGCGGGTCGGCGAGCTGAGCGTGACCGAGGTCTGTTTCGCGGTCGGCTGTTCGTCTCTCGGCACCTTCAGCACCCGCTTCACCGAACTGGTCGGTGTATCGCCCA
Source organism: Kribbella deserti (assembly GCF_042434725.1). Lineage (NCBI taxonomy): Bacteria > Bacillati > Actinomycetota > Actinomycetes > Propionibacteriales > Kribbellaceae > Kribbella > Kribbella deserti. Next base: position 795,908 of record NZ_JBHLTC010000018.1, read on the forward strand.
GCGTCTACCGGCGCGAGGCGGCCGACGCGACCGCGGGCATCCCGTCGTGTGTGGCCAAACAGGTGACCAGACCGATCAGGAATCGAGAAGCGCCGGTCCCGGGTCGCGGTTAGCGTGATGGTCATGGACCTCACCATTGAAGCCAGTTTCCTTCCGCACAACGACCCCGAAGCCTCGCTCGCCTTCTACCGCGACGTGCTCGGCTTCGAGGTCCGCAAAGACGTCGGGTACGGCGGCATGCGCTGGATCACGGTCGGACCCAAGGACCAGCCGTCCACCTCCGTCGTACTGCACCCGCCGACCGCCGACCCCGGTATCACCGAGGACGAGCAGCGCGTCATCGCCGAGATGATGGCCAAGGGCACGTACGCCACGCTCGTGCTGGCCACCAAGGATCTCGACGCCACCTTCGAGCGCCTGCAGGCCACCAACGCCGAGGTCGTTCAGGAGCCCACCGACCAGCCGTACGGCATCCGCGACTGCGCCTTCCGCGACCCCGCCGGCAACCACATCCGCATCAACCAACTGCCCTGAGCCTCCACAGGCGGCGAACCGGGAGAAGCGAATACCCTTTGATCCGGCTAACGCCTCGCAGATTGTGCGAAGCTGGCAAACCGGCTGTGTGAGGCCGGCACGGGCGACACCGACGGAGACCGCGCCAACGGCTCCGCCTGATGGATGGAGACACCAACGATGAGCAGTGCCAAGCGGACGGGCAAGCAGTCGACCAGGCAGGAAGTTGCCGACAGCCACGACCTGATCCGCGTGCTCGGCGCGCGCGTGAACAACCTCAAGGACGTCAGCATCGAGATCCCGAAACGGCGGCTGACGGTGTTCACCGGTGTCTCCGGTTCAGGTAAGAGCTCGCTGGTGTTCGGCACGATCGCCGCGGAGTCGCAGCGGCTGATCAACGAGACCTACAGCGCGTTCGTGCAGGGGTTCATGCCGTCGCTGGCCCGGCCCGAGGTCGACGTACTCGAGGGTCTGACCACCGCGATCCTGGTCGACCAGCAGCGCATGGGCGCCGACCCGCGCTCCACGGTCGGCACGGCCACCGACGCGTACGCGATGCTGCGCATCCTGTTCAGCCGGCTCGGCAAACCGCACATCGGCTCGCCCCAGGCGTTCTCCTTCAACGTCGCCTCGATCAGCGGCGCCGGCGCGGTCCAGATCGAGCGCGCCGGCAAGACCACGAAGGAACGCCGCAGCTTCAGCATCACCGGCGGTATGTGCCCGCGCTGCGAAGGCCGCGGCAATGTCACCGACTTCGATCTCACCGCGCTGTACGACGACAGCAAGTCGCTCAACGAGGGCGCCCTCACGATCCCCGGCTACAGCGTCGACGGCTGGTACGGGCGGATCTTCGCCGGCTGCGGGTTCTTCGACCCGGACAAGCCGATCCGCAAGTTCACCAAGAAGCAGCTGCAGGACCTCCTGTACAAGGAGCCGACCAAGATCAAGGTCGACAACATCAACCTCACGTACGAGGGGTTGATCCCGCGGATCCAGAAGTCGTTCCTGGCCAAGGACCGCGAGGCGATGCAGCCGCACATCCGCGCCTTCGTGGACCGGGCGGTCACGTTCACGGTCTGCCCCGAGTGCGACGGCACCCGCCTCAGCGCGGCGGCCCGGTCCTCGAAGATCAAGGGCGTCAGCATCGCGGATGTGTGCGCGATGCAGATCAGCGACCTGGCCGAGTGGGTCCGTGACCTGGACGAGCCCTCGGTGGCGCCGTTGCTGGCCACCCTGCAGCACAGCCTCGAGTCGTTCGTGGAGATCGGCCTCGGCTACCTTTCGCTCGCCCGTCCCGCCGGCACGTTGTCGGGTGGTGAGGCGCAGCGCGTCAAGATGATCCGTCACCTGGGTTCCGCGCTCACCGACGTGACCTACGTGTTCGATGAGCCCACCGCCGGGCTGCACCCGCACGACATCCAGCGCATGAACGACCTCCTGCTGCGCCTGCGCGACAAGGGCAACACCGTGCTCGTCGTGGAGCACAAGCCGGAGACGATCGTCATCGCCGATCACGTCGTCGATCTCGGCCCCGGCGCCGGTACGGCGGGTGGCACGGTCTGCTTCGAGGGCAGCGTGGACGGCCTCCGCAAGAGTGGCACCGTCACCGGCAAGCACTTCGACGATCGCGCCGAGCTCAAGCAGGCGGTCCGGGAGCCGTCCGGCAAGCTGGAGATCCGCGGCGCGAGCGCGAACAACCTGCGCGACGTGGATGTCGACGTACCGCTCGGGGTGTTGTGTGCCGTCACCGGAGTCGCAGGTTCGGGTAAGAGCTCGCTGATCCACGGCTCGATCCCGCCCGGCGCGAACGTGGTGTCGATCGACCAGGCGCCCATTCGCGGTTCACGCCGCAGCAACCCCGCGACGTACACGGGCCTGCTCGAGCCGATCCGCAAGGCGTTCGCGAAGGCCAACGGCGTCAAGCCCGCCCTGTTCAGCGCGAACTCCGAAGGCGCCTGCCCGACCTGTAACGGCGCCGGCGTCATCTACACCGACCTGGGCATGATGGCCGGTGTCGCCACCACCTGCGAGGAGTGCGAGGGCAAGCGGTTCCAGGCCGCCGTACTCGACTATCACCTCGGTGGCCGCGACATCAGCGAGGTGCTCGCGATGTCCGTGACCGAGGCCGAGGAGTTCTTCCGCGAGGGCGAAGCGCGCATCCCGGCGGCCCACGCCATCCTGGAGCGGCTCGCCGACGTCGGACTCGGGTACCTCGGTATCGGCCAGCCGCTGACGACGCTGTCCGGCGGCGAGCGCCAGCGGCTCAAGCTCGCCACCCACATGGGGGAGAAGGGCGGCGTCTACGTACTCGACGAGCCGACCACCGGTCTCCACCTCGCGGACGTCGAGCAGTTGCTCGGCCTGCTTGACCGCCTCGTCGACTCCGGCAAGTCCGTCATCGTCATCGAGCACCACCAGGCGGTCATGGCGCACGCCGACTGGATCATCGACCTCGGTCCCGGCGCCGGTCACGACGGCGGCCAGATCGTGTTCGAAGGCACCCCGGCGGATCTCGTGGCGAAGCATTCGACCCTCACCGGCGAGCACCTCGCGACGTACGTCGGCGCCTAGCCGTCCGCCGCGGGCGTTTCCTGCTCGTCGACGGGGAAGCGCAGCCTGAGCTCGGTACGTACCTGGAACTGGCGCAAGAGGAAGGCCTTCTCGTCCAGCCTCTTGCGCCGGAGCCAGGCGGTGACCTCGTCGTTGCACTTACTCGTATTGCAGGAACGGCAGGCCGGTACGACGTTCTCCAGGGTGTAGCGGCCGCCTCGCGAGATCGGTAGCACGCAGTCGCGCTGGAGGGCCTCGTCCGGGTTTCCGCAGTACGCGCAGCCGTCCCACGCCTGCTGCATCGCGACCCACTGCGGCTCGGTCAGGTCGTGCTCGACGCCGTCCAGCCGCCGCTTCCGGCGCCGGGCCGCCCGGGCCCTGCGACTCATGCTCACCGCCATGCCGAGCAGCGTACGGCGACGCGCCGGCAACTCCGGTCAGGCGCACTGCAAAACAAAATGTCGAGAAGGCCCAGCGGTCTACGATGTTTCAGGTATGACCGACATACGATCACCTGAACCCATCAGCTCCAGCCCGCTACCCCGGATCGCGGACCGGGCCACGCTTGAGGCCGAGCTGTCGCAACTCCGCGCCCGGGAGAAGGCCCACACCCGGGAAGGCGACGCGATCGCCGCGGCCAGGCGCCGGTTGCCCATGGTCGAGGTAGACGCCCGCACCGAGTTGATCGGACCCGGCGGCCCGGTGACTCTGCTCGACGCGTTCGAAGGCCGCCGCCAACTCATCGCCTACTACTTCATGTGGCATCCCGGCCACCCAGCGGCCGACCAGTGCGAAGGCTGTACCTGGTGCACGAGCCAGGTCGAGGAACTGTCCTACCTGCACTCGCGCGACATCACCTTCGCCGTCTTCTGCCAGGGCCCGTACGACGAAAGCGCGCGCTACCGCGAGTTCATGAGCTGGGACATGCCGTGGTACTCGGCCGAAGCCTCCCTCGACACCCTGCTGGTCGAGCGCGTCATCGGCATGATGCACCTGGTCTGCTACGTGCGTGACGGCGACCGCGTCTACGAGACCTACTGGACGACCCAGCGCGGCGTGGAGACGATGGACTTCAGCTACGCCCTGATGGACCTCACCGTGTACGGCCGCCAGGAACCGCACGAGGACTCGCCACCCGGGTGGCCCCAGCACTGGGGAACCAACGGCGGCCAGGTCACCCGCCTCAACGGCCGCCCTATCGCCCAGTGGTCCCGCCTCAACGCCGGCCGCTCCGACGACCTAGGCACCACCGAACCCCCAACAACCACCTCCCAGTGCCATTAGCCGGCGGCCATCCGGCGCTCAGGGCGTGGTGAGGATGACGAGTTGCTGAGTTGCGCGGGTCATGGCGACGTAGTGGTCGACCGCGCCCTCGATGCCTTCGCCGAACTCGTCGGGATCGATGAGCACGACCAGGTCGAACTCAAGGCCCTTCGATAGCTGCGGAGTCAGCGTTCGCACTCGTGGCGTCGACGGAAGCGTGCCGCCGGGAACGCCGTTCGCGCTGATGACGCAGGCAATGCCGTCGGTGTGCTCGGCGAGCCACTTGTCGAGGATCGTCCCGAGCTCCGGTGTAGACCCGTGGACGACCGGAACGTCGCTGCTGCGGATCGAGGTGGGCACGTTGGCGTCGGGCAGTACGGCACGGATGACCGGCTCGGCCGCTGCCATGATCTCCGCCGGCGTCCGATAGTTGATGCTGAGGCCGGCCAGCTTGACCCGGTCGAGACCGACCCGCTCCAGCCGTTCCTGCCACGACTCGGTGAACCCGTGCCTGGCCTGCGCCCGATCCCCGACGATGGTGAAACTGCGCGACGGGCAGCGCAGCAGCAACATCTGCCACTCCGCGTCGGTCAACTCTTGCGCCTCATCGATGACGATGTGCGCGAACGGGCCCGCGAGCAGATCCGGATCCACGGTCGGCAGCGCCGTCTGGTCCACCAGCGAGTTCCGAATGTCCTGCCCGCGCAGCATCGGCACCCAGCCCTCGTTGTCGTCATCAGCCTCGAGGATGTGGTCGATGACATCGTCCATCCGCTGCCGTTCGACCTCCGCGGCGGCCTGTTGCCGGCGCTTCCGCCGCGACGCCTCCGGATCGCCGAGCCGCTGCCGCGCCGCATCCAGCAACGGCAGGTCGGAAGCCGTCCAGGCCTGCGGGTCCTTGCGCTGGAGCAGCTTGACCTGCTCCGGACTGAGCCAAGGCGCGCACATCCGCAGGTAGGCCGGCACCGACCAGAGATCGCCGACGAGGTCCGTCGGCTCGATCAGCGGCCACGCCCGGTTGAACGCGTCCATCAGATCTTCGTTCTGCAGCAGCGACTTGCGCAGCATCTCCGGCGAGACGTCATCGTCGTCGTACGCCTCCTCGTGCTTGTCCATCAGGATCGTGAGCAGTTCCGCCAGCACCTGATCGCGCGCCTCGTTGTGCGGCGTACTGCCGTCAGCCGAACCGAACGCCTCGGCCCAATCCGCCGTACTCAGCCGGATATCGGACCAGTACGTCTCCACGGTCATCGGCTTCGTCGGCGGCTCCTCGTAGAGCCTGACGGCCGGCTCGATCGCCTTCACCATGTCCGCGGACGACTTCAACCGCGCGACCTCGGGATCCGCCTCGACCGCGGCGGTGGTGCCCTCGGGCAGGAGGTCCCGCAGGGTGCAGGTCTGCACGCCTTCCTCGCCGAGGCTGGGAAGAACGTCCGCGACGTACGCGAGGTACGGCTGATGCGGGCCGACGAACAACACGCCACCCCGGCTGCTGTCCAGCCGCGGCTCTGAATACAGCAAGTAAGCCGTCCGGTGCAGCGCGACCACGGTCTTGCCCGTACCCGGACCGCCGTCGACCACCAGCGCGCCGCGGGAACCGGCGCGGATGATGGCGTCCTGGTCGGCCTGGATCGTGCCGAGTACGTCGCGCATCCGGTCGGACCGGTTGCCGCCGAGGCTCGCGATGAACGCCGACTGGTCGTCGAGGGCGGCGGCGTGCCCCTCGAACCCGTCCGCGGTGAACACCTCGTCCCAGTAGTCGGTGATCCGGCCACCGGTCCAGCGGTACCGGCGCCGGAATACCAGGTCCATCGGATTGGCGTGCGTGGCTCCGAAGAACGGCTCGGCCGCGGGGGAGCGCCAGTCGATCAGCAACCGACGACCCGAGCTGTCGGTAAGACCGAGGCGTCCGACGTACACCGGCTCGGCACCCTCCGCGCTCACCATGTGCCCAAGGCAAAGGTCGAGCCCGAACCGGCGCAGCGTGCGGAGGCGAGCCGTGAGCCGGTGCACCTCCAGGTCACGGTCCAGGGCCTCCTGGCCCGAACCGCCCGGCGCCTTCCGGACCTGCTCAAGACGGCTGGACAGTTCGGCGATGGACTGCTGGAGGGTCTCCGCGATCGCCGCGAAGTGCTTGTCGTCGGCGCCGATCAGCGCCGGATCGGCCTTGGGGGAGAGGTGGTCGGGCAGGTCAAACGCGCTGGTGGTCAGGGGATTCAAGTCATCAGCTCCGATCGAGCAGGAGATTCGCGGCCACCGTCGCTCCGTCAGTGCGGATCGTGCCGGCAACAACCGCATTCGGGACTCTCATTTCCGTAGGTTTCGGGCTACGGCCGATGATTGTCCGGCAGAAACGGGGCCTTGCGGCAAGTCCCCCCATGCGTTATAAGTTAAGAGTGGAAAGGAGTCGGTCTCTCCTTTCCCTTTTTTGTTGCCTCGGCATCCCGGCGCCCGGTGGATGTTCGGAGGGCGCCGGGATGGGACCTGTCAGAGGCCGGGGATCTTTCGCAGTGTGTTGGTGACGCAGTGGATTTCGCCGCCCGAGACGTGCGAGTCCACCAGGTTGTTGACGAAGCGGACCTTGAATCCCGCCCTGCGCAGGGCCTTCCGGGTCGACTCGGCGAAGATTGCCTTGCCGCCGATGATCGGCCCGTACTGCTTCGGGGCGACGTACACGCCGTTGTTCAGGACCAGCCCATTGACCGCGTCCGGAACCTCCCAGCCGGCATCGATGAACGTCTCGAGCTCGGCCTGCGCGGCCTCCTTCTCCGGACCGGGCGGCATGGTGTCGACCGTGCTCTTCGCCACCCAGTAGTTCAGGTGCTTGTACGTCGGCAGCACCGGCACCCGGATGATGTCCGCGTCCGTGAGCCCGGTCTTGGCCCGCAGTACGCCGAGCATGGCGGCGACCTTCTCGGCACCGTTCGTGTTGGACTTCACGAACTGCTTGTCCGCCAGCATCTGCTTGATGGTGCGGGATTCGATCTTGTCCTCGTACGGCCACTCGAGCTTGGGCAGATCGCCGTGTAAGGGTAGATCACCATGCCCATCGCGGTCGGCGTCCTTCAGCATCTGCAAACCGGCCTGCGGGTCGGCGATCAGCACACGCCAGCCCCGCGGACTACCCGGCGCCGGGACGACCTGGAGGAACTCGTCGACATGGCCGATTTCCAACCAGGACACGTCGAGCAGGAGAGGATCCTGAACGCCCTGCGCGCGGAGGAAGTTGAGCATCTCGGGAGCGGGCTGCTTGAGCGGATTCGCGGTGTCGCCGCCTAGGACGATCTGACCGGCGGGAAAGCCGGGGCGAGGTGGCAGCGTCTCCAGGTTGCCCATCGAGTTGAGGCTGTCATCCTCGTTGCGGCGCAGTTCGTGGGCGATATGGATGGCAGCGACGTCCGGGCCGGCCAGCTCGGTGAACGCGAGACGGCCCGCTTCCTGGCGCCCGGCGTTGACCGAGGGGATCAGCACCCGCATACCCCGCGTCTTGCCGAACTTGTCGGTTGTGGTCGCGTAGGCCGGTTCGAGGATGTCCTGGACCCACTCGTCATCGACCTTCAGCTTGCGGATCGGACGCTTGACACCACCGTTCACCGCCTTCTCCATCGCGGCGATGAACGGGGCACTCGCGTACTGCCCTTGCGCGAGCAGCACGTCCTGCACCGGCTGGGTGTTGTCCTGCGTCAGCACCGGCGCGACCTTCAACTCGACACTGGAGGTCTGCCCTCCGGCGGCGAGAGTGATGGTCGCTCGCCCGTCCCAGACCGCCCGATCGCGAACCACGTCTAGACCTTCGAGGCCGAACTCGACTCCTTTGCGTAGCTCTGCGGCGGTCAAGCGCGTCGCTGGGCTGACGAGCTCCCAGCCGTTGCGCTTCACGAACAGGCGCACCTTGGTGGTGTTGGCCGTGATCGTGCCGGTGACACCCGCGGGGACGTTCGGCCATGGCGTCGTACGCAAGCGAGTCAGATCGGCCTCATCGCGAGCGCCATTCACGACGGTATCGGCGGCGTCGTTGCAGGCAGCCAGTTCGCGCTCGGTCTGGTACTGGTCGCGGCGGTGGTCCCGCTGGAGCTCGAAGTACTTCTGCTGGCGCTCCTCGTTCGTTCCGGGCCCGTCGAGGATCTCCTGGCCGCGCTTGTCGAACGCCTTTTCGCTGGCTTCCTCACGAGGCTTAGCCGCCTTGAGAATCTCAACTGCCCGCGACTTACAGACACCCGCGTCATCGTCAATATTCGCAAGGAACGTCGTCGAGTCCGCTTTCAGCTGTACACCGGGCGGCCCGGGTGGTGCCGACGCGGCAGTGGTGGAACCGCTCGCGACCGTGACGGCCAGGGCTATCGCGATCATCGCGCGGGTATGGCGGGAGGCACCGTACTGGTTCGGGATCATCATCTGGTCACCATTCGCTTAGTTGCCGAGGGCAATCGAATTCGGGCGGGAATCGTTGTTTCCCCACCCACTCGACGCGACGCGCCAGACCCGGGTTGACGCATGGTTATTGCAACCACATCAAGAAGCCGCTCTAACCACCTCGCCCTAGTGTCCCGACTCAGGACACTAGCCGCCTCGTCGTGGCGGCGGCTGCGTGGGCCAGGTTCGTTTGTGGGTGATCCCGGGAATAGGTTCGCCATCAACGGGGTTGGTGGGGCTATGCGAGCGATTCAGGTGTACGAAGTGGGCGGTCCCGAGGTGCTGCAGGAGGCCGAGGTGGACCAGCCGCGGCCGGGTCCGGGCGAGGCGATCGTGGAGGTCGCCGCATCCGGGGTCAACTTCCTCGACGTCTACCACCGCGAAGGCCGGTACAGCCTCCCGCTGCCCTTCACCCCGGGCTCTGAGGGCGCCGGCACGGTCGTCGAAGTTGGACCCGGCGTCGCGGACGTCGCAGTCGGGGACCGGGTCGGTTGGGTGGAGATACCCGGCTCGTATGCCGAGCGGGCCGTCGTGGACTCCGCCCGGCTGGTGCCGCTGCCCGACGATATCGGCTTCGAGACAGCCGCCGCCGTACTCCTCCAAGGCATGACCGCCCACTATCTCGTCAAGGACGCCTACCCGGTTCAGGCCGGCGACACGGTGCTCGTGCATGCGGCTGCTGGTGGCGTGGGGCTGCTTTTGACCCAGCTCATCACGCATCTCGGTGGCAGGGTGATCGGCACGACGTCGACCACGGCGAAGGCCGAGCAGGCGTTGCGTGCCGGGGCCGCTGAGGTGATCCTTTCCTCCGCAGTCGACGATCTCGCAGCCGAGGTGAGGCGGCTCAACGGCGGTCAGGGACTGCCGGTTGTCTTCGACGGCGTCGGCGCGCACACCTTCGATGCGAGCCTCGCCAGCCTGCGAACCCGCGGCCATCTTGTACTCTTCGGCGCGGCAAGTGGTGCCGTGCCGCCGTTTGATCCGATTCGGCTCGCCCACGGCGGTTCGCTGACCCTGATCCGGCCAAGCCTCGGGCACTTCATCGCCGATCGGTCCGAACTGCTCCGACGGGCCACCGATGTGTTCGAGTGGGTGCGCTCCAAGGCGCTTGAGGTCACCGTAACGGGCCGCTACGCGTTGTCCGAGGCAGCCCAGGCCCACAGCGATCTGGAGGCTCGACGTACCACCGGCAAGCTGCTCGTCAAACCCAATGCGGCCGCTATTGGACGCCGCGAGGAGACGCAGAGCTGATCACGGGCGACAGCGTCAGGCGCTCCGGCAGGCCGCCTCATCCTAGCCGCCTCGTCGTGGCGGCGGATGCATGGTCAGGGCGGCGAGTCGATCTGCTGTGGCGCGGCGGCGTTCTCGTTCGTGGGCTCAGGGGAGCTCGGGGGGGTCGAGGACCTTGTCGAGTGAGCGGTAGGTGCGGTTGCTGGCCGCGGCGGCGCGTTGTTCGCGACCGGTGGCCTCGATGTAGTTCTGGCTGGTGGCGAGGCTGGCGTGACCGAGCAGGTTCATGATCTCGGACGCCGTCGCGCCGTCTTCTGCCAATCTCGTCGCGAATGTGTGCCGCAAGGCGTGGAGGTTGGCGCCCACCGGGACGCGATCGTGCAACCCAGCCCATCGGTAACAGGATTTCACCAGGTATTCCAGACCGCCTCGGCCTATCGGCTCACCCGCGCGGTTCAGCAAAAGTGGCGCGGACCGACCTAGACGTTTGTTCGGAAAGCGCCGACGGCACGATTCGACGTAGGCGTCGATGATTCTTTCCATCACTGGCTGGACCGGAATTGATCTATCGCGACTGCCTTTCCCGCGAACGTGGAGCCGCATTTCTCCGGGACGCCCGGCGAGTGATTGTGCGGTGAGGTTCCGCATTTCCGCGGAGCGGAGGCCGGCCACCAACCCGAGGGCGATAACGAGTACGTCGCGCTCAGGCCAGGGGTCTCTCGCTTGGCGCGCACCTTCGGCGGCGGCCGTGAGCAGCTTCTCCGGCGTATCTTCACCGCGCAGAGGCTTGGGGGACAGGGGAGGGGCCTTCGGTCTGGCGACCGCGCCCATCGGATTGCCGGCCAGCAGCCCTTCGGACACGCAGAACGTGAGGAACTGGTTCCACGTCGACCAAGCGCGAAGCACCGAACTCTTGGCGTGGTTGTCCGCGAACGCACCGAAGGCCGACCGGAGAACTTGAGCCGTGAGGTCTTCAACCTCAAGCTCTTCAGGTGAATCGCTGAGCAGGATGGTGATCCCAGCGAGGTCGCGACGGTACGCGTCGGTGGTATGAGGAGAGTCCTTCCTCGGCCGACGGGCGGCGAAGAAGGCCGATTGTGCTGCGAGAACCTTCATGGGGGAGTTCTATCCGACGCCACCGACATTTTTACCGATCGCTCCATCGCCGGCGAAGGGAGTCCGGTCGGGCCGGGGGAGCCTGGTTGTCCGGCGCCGGAGCGTCCACAATCGGCCAGCGCTGGAGACCATCCCCGGGTGCCATTTCATGTCATTGCATGTGACTCCCCCGAATCCCATCATGTTTGCTGCATAATAGTGATTATGCATGATAGAAAGTGTCCGGGTGGGGTGCGATACGTCTTAGGGGACTGGGAATTCGGGCCTGCGAGTACGGAACTCTGAACTGTCTTCGACAATGCACGTGAGGTGGGTGTGGCCAGTCAAATGCCCGCCGTATTGAACCGCTTAGCCGTGTGGCCACACTGATTCGCAGATGGTTGGGCTGGCGAGTTGCTGGAGGATTCCGAGCGGCCGGATTCTCTCAGCGCGATCCTAAGCCGCCCGCGTTCAACTCGTCAGGTCGGGGAGCCAGCACAAAGCCGCTCACGCAACCACGAAGCGCAACATTCGTCACGGACGGTGTTTTGCATCTGGCAGAGCTCTCGGCGAAGGCGGACCGCAGGCTACCGACCTGGAACGACAGCAGATCGAGCCGACCAGTACCGACGGGCCGGCCTAAACGCCGACGTGTCAGGCCGTCAGGACGATTGGCCTTGTTCAGCAGGCTGTTCACGCTTAAATCACCCCTTCCCAGGGTTGATCCAGGCTCTAGCTGGATGTCCGATAAGCGACATTATGTCAACTAGCTCCTGCGTACTGCATCAGATGAATCACGGCGGCTGCGGCTGACCCACTACCCCGCCGCTGAAATGGCGCGAGGTCCGGCCAGGGCTGTGAGTCCGGCGGCTATACCTTGCTCGCGACCACCATGTAGTTCTCGGCCTCTAGATCGAACGTGCTCACTTCTGTCCGGAGCCCGACCCGGTGCAGCTCGCCTTTGAGTTCCTCGTACCGGTAAGGCCAGCAGGACAGCAGTTCCGAGCGGACAAGAACCGAACCAGTCGCATCAACTTGCGCGATCGCAATCTCGATGTGGTGCTCGTCCTCCCAATGCGGCGCAATCTCCCAGCGGTAGATCACGACGGCATCGCGACCGTTCCGGCGGACGAGTCGGTCTCTGATGTCGAGCCGGGAACCTCTGGACCTCACGAGTTCCCAAGTGCGGGATGTGAGTACCAGGCGCCCGCCAGGGCGCAGAAGGCGTGACATCGACTCCAGAGCAGCTCCCCTGCCTGCCGCGCCCGCGGCATGGTGAAGCGAGTTGCCGACGCAGAACACCATGTCGAACGTGTCGTCCTCGAAATGGTCGGGCAACTCTTCCCAGTTCGCCCGCACGGCCCGGACGGCTGCCCCGAACTCCTCGGACAACTCTGCAGTTCGACGAACCATCGCTTCGCTGGCGTCAGTTGCGACAACCTGCATGCCACGGCCGGCGAGGCCAACCGCCAATTGTCCGGTTCCGCACGAACAGTCGAGGACGTGAGCGTTCGAAGGCAGGAGACCGAGGACGTCATCGAACGACGCAGCGAACTCGGCTGGAGGCAACTTCGCATCTGAGATGAGCCATTCGTACACCTCGGCGAGCACGTCATACTCCGTCACAACCAGCACCTCCGTCACGCGGCAGACTCACCGTGGGACGTCAGTCCATCAGCGGAGCGAGCCGGGCACCAATGATTTTCGCAAGGACAACCCGGACGTCGGTGAGGCTGAAGAAGAGGAAGCAGAGGAATTTCGCTGATGACCGAGATCGCGAAGCCCGCCTTGGCGAACGCGTCTGTCATCGCTTGCAACGGCTCGAGTCGAAGGCGGTGACCTGTGCGCCCGCCTGGACCATTTAACAGGCCGAGGTCGTTCAGACGTGTGACGTAAACTCCGCGGGATGTTTCCAACGGGACTCTCGATGCTCTGGGAATCGGCCGATCCGCGGGAGGCGTTGCGGGAGCGGTTCAGTCTCGACGACTTCGACGACGCGGTCGCCTGGATGAGCAAGGGACTCGCCGAGGCCTGGGGTATCAACGTCGAGACCTGCGACCGGATCATCATCAGCGACACCAACGCCATCGCGTGGGTGGGTACGGACCGGGGCGCACTGATCGCGAAGTGGTCTCGCGCCCAGGACCAGTTCGAACGACTCGAAGCCATCGCGGATCTGCTCAAGGCCCTGCACGACCAGGGCATGCCGGTCGCCCCTCCCCTGGCTTCACTCAGCGCCAATCAGCTCGAGGACAAACGGCTCGACGGCCGCCACCGGTTGATCCTCCATTCCGGCCAAACGCCTTTGTCCATGACGGTCCAGCCCCAGATCGACGGCGAGTTGCTGGACATCACTGATGAGGCGGTGGTTCGCCAAGCCGGCGCCTGCCTGGCCACCTTGCACAACGCCCTGGCCGACCATGCGGACCCGCGGCTGGCCGACCCGAAGCCCACAGACGACCTCGGTCAGCAGATCCAGACCTGGCTGGAACGAGAGGATGCGGGCAGAGCCCCGGACGCCTCAGCCCGACTGCGAGACCAGATCGCGTCGCTACCACCGATCGACCGCGAGACGCAGTTCATCCACCGCGACTACCGGTCGTCCAACATCCTCACGGCCGGTTCAGAGGTCCTCGCGATCATCGACTTCGACGGCGTCGTGACCGGTTACTGCATCAACGACCTCGCGTTCGCCTTCGTGTACATCGGAACGCGCTTCAGGAGCTGGGCGCCCACCCCGGCGTACGTCCGCGAAGCCCTGCTTGACGGCTATCAGTCGGTGCGACCACTCACGCAGCTCGAGCACAAATGGCTCCAGGCCGTCGTGCTCTGGTACGGCATCGGCGCCATCCCACCCGGCGACGACCCCGCCGGCTGGGCCGCCGCGATCTAGGGCCTACTGCTGATTGAGATAGGTGAGCGCCGCAACAACCCGGCGATGACGGGTGTCGTCCGCGAGCAGACCGAGCTTCTGGAAGATGTTCCGTACGTGCTTGTGCACCGCGGCCTCGCTCACCCGCAACGCCGTAGCGATCTCGCGGTTCCCGTCGCCACGCGCGATCAGCTCGAGCACCTCCCGCTCGCGTTCCGTCAACGCCTCCAGCGGGCTTTTCCGTCGGCGAAGCAGCGCCGTCACCACGTCCGGGTCGAGCACGGTCCCGCCTGCGGCAACCCGTCGCAGGCTCTCGACGAAATCCGCCACCGCGCCGACTCGTTCCTTCAGCAGATAGCCGATACCGCCGGCGTCGTCCGCGAGCAGATCACCGACGAACCGGGTCTCCACGTGCGCGGAGAGTACGACGACCGGGAATCCCGGCCGATGCCGGCGAAGGTCGATCGCGGCCTGGATGCCTTCGTTGGTCCAGGACGGTGGCATCCGTACGTCCACGATCGCCACCTCCGCCCGGTGTTCGAGCACCGTCGCGGCGAAACCCTCGGTGTCACCGCTCGTCGCGACGACGTCGATCCCCTCGGCGCTGAGCAGAGCGACCAGGCCCTCGCGCAATAGCGTGTCGTCCTCGGCGATCACGGCTCGCATGGCAATCCCATCCGTATCGTCGTCGGGCCACCCGACGGGCTCGACAGGTCCAGCCAACCACCTAGTGCTTCGAGCCGGGCGGCCATCCCGGACAGGCCGCTTCCGCTGGATGGTTCGGCGCCGCCCCGGCCGTCGTCGGTCACCACGGCGAGCACTTCGGGGCCGCGCTCGCCGTCTTGCCAGCTGAGTCGTACGTCGGCCTGCGTCGCGCCGCTGTGTTTCGCGACGTTCGTCAGGGCCTCAGCGATCGAGAAGTACAGCGCGGCGTCAACCGCGGCAGCCGTCGGCGCAGGGCGATCCACGTGCAGGCGGGTTGGAACCGACGAGAGGTCCGCGAGTGCACCGATGGCCGGGACGAGTCCTTCCTCGGCAAGCACCGGCGGATAGATGCCGCGGATCACCCGGCGCATCTCGTTGAGGGCGTCCGACGCGGCGGATTGGGCCTTCGCCAAGGCTGGGGCGGGATCACCGCGGCCGGTTTCCACCTGGCGCTGCGCCATGCCGACGTACATCGTGACGGCGACGAGGCGGTTCTGGGCGGCGTCGTGCAGGTCGCGCTCGATCCGGCGCAGTTCCGCGGTGTGGGCCGAGACGGCCGAGCGGCGGCGTACCTGCTCCAGTTGTGCGCGTAGTGCCAGTTCCTGTTGGCGGTTCGGGGCTAGGAGGTGGGCCGTTGTGGCGGCGTCGGCGTGTGCCAGGAAGGGCGCCAGCAGCCAGATCCGTAGGCCGAACAAGGCGATGGCGAGCGAGGCCAGAGCACTCCACCAGGACGTGACGACGAAGAACGACTCCGCGGGCTGGTCCGCCGGGAACGCCCACCAGAAGAACGCGAGCAGTGCCGAGTTCAAGGCGACTAGAGGCAGGATCACCGCGAATACGGCAAGTGGAAGCCCTGAGATCGCCCGAAGCGCCAGCGCGAGTAGATCGCGCACCAGCACTCCCCCGTCCGCATGAGCCCGTACGGCGGATCGTCCCGTAGAACCGGCCGGAGGGTACGGCGACGCCACCGGCCGTCCGAGGAGCTTGCCGGCGCGGGAGCGTTCGTGGTCAGCCCAGCGTCGTACGGCCGACAAAGCTGGTCCGGCGAGGACTAGGCCGATTCCGACGATCGAGAGCAGGGCGGTTGCTACGACGATCACTAGCGTGACAAGGGCGGTGAGACTGCTCAGGGCGTCCGCGGCCAAGTACCGGATTGCGCGGGTCTGGCGGCGTATCCCCTTGCCGCGGCTGCTATCGCCCGTGCTCACGCCGCCATCGTACGGTCTCGCGGACCGTCCGCCGTGGACGTGCGCTGCCTCCGAAGGTAGTGGCAGCGCTACCTTCCGACGGAGTGGTCGCGGGATGGTGTGGGCCGCGGCGCCGGTCGAGAGTTGTTGTCATGAAACGTGCAAGGCAACAGGCCACGGCGCTCGCGGGCGTGCCCCCTCGCCCCGTTGTCGTTCGCGGTTTGAGCAAGACGTACGGCCGTGGCGCAGCGAGCGTAAAAGCGCTGAGCGGGATCGACCTGACGGTGGAACCGGGAACGTTCACGGCGATCATGGGTCCGTCCGGTTCGGGCAAGTCGACGCTGCTGAACTGCCTGCTCGGACTCGAACGGCCCGACGCCGGCACGATTCACCTCGGTGGCCAGGAGATCAGCGGCCTCGGTGAGACCGAGCTGGCGGTGTTGCGTCGTTCGCGGATCGGCGTCGTGTTCCAGGCCTTCAACCTGATGCCGGCGTTGTCCGCGGCCGACAACATCTCGTTGCCGCTGCGGCTAGCCGGAGATTCGATCGACCACCAGCTTGTCGAGGAGCTCGCGATGGCGGTCGGCGTTCGCGAAACTCTCGCGCGTCGTCCGGCAGAACTTTCGGGCGGTCAGCAACAGCGCGTCGCGATCGCGCGGGCGCTCATCACGCGTCCTGAGCTGGTGGTCGCCGACGAGCCGACGGGTTCGCTCGACAGCGCGTCGGCCGAGGCGGTGCTGGCGTTGTTGCGCTCGATCGTGGACGAACGCGGTCAGCAGGTATTGCTGGTGACCCATGATCCAAAGGCTGCCGCGGTGGCCGATCGAGTCATCTTCCTGGCGGACGGTCGTTGGCAGGACGAGGTGTCCGGCGGGTCCGCGAGTGACATCGCGGCGCGGCTGGCACGGCTGGGGCAGCGGGCGTGAAAGACCTTGCACGGCTCACGCGGCGAGGGCGGCGTGGGCAGATCGCCGCCGTGTTCACGACCATCTTGTTCTCGGCGACTTTGCTGGGTGCTCTCGGGCTGCTTTTCGAAACTGGCGCGCGTGGCCAGGTCAGTACGGGTGAGTACGCCGCGGCGCCGATCCTGCTCGGGGCCTCCCAGTCGGTTCCCGTGGACGACGACGTCGACCTCGCCGTACCAGGGCGTGCGTTGCTCCCCCGGTCACTGGCCGATGAGATCGTCCGTACGGCGCCGGACGCGCGAGTTGTCGTCGACGAGGTCGTGCCGGCCATGCTGCAGGAGCCAGTCACGGCTCATCCGATCGAGGCGTTGGCTCTTGGTGACCGCCGGATCGTCACCGGCGCGGCACCACGATCGCCCGGTGAGGTCGCACTCCCCCACGGTTTGGCGGACCTGGGCAGCACGGTCGACATCGCGTTCGGAGGTGCGGCCCGTCAGTTCAAGGTCGTGGGGTTGACCTCGGCGGACGACAGCGGCGTCGACGTCCCCGACATCTACTTCACCGATGCGGACGTCAGGCGCGGTAGCGCCCGCGACGACCAGGTGGCGGCGATCGGGGTGTGGCCCGGCAGTTCGGGCGATCGCGGCCTTCGGGACCTGGCGGTGAGTCGTGGGGCCCTGGTTTGGGACAAGGAGAACCGGGGCGAGCTGGAGGTCGTGCGCCAAGGGCAGGCCAAGGCGACGCTTACCTCGGCGGGTGGCGCGTTCGGCGGGCTAACGGTCATCGTCACGCTCTTCACCGTGATGGCGTTGACGTCCCTGCAGGTACGCGAACGGGCTCGGGAGCTTGCGATGCTTCGCGTGGTCGGAGCAACCTCTAAGCAGGTCCGGCAACTACTACTCGGTGAGGTACGCCGTACCGCCATCATCGCCGGGATCATCGGCAGTGTCGGTGGACCGCTTCTGGGCGCTGCGATGGTCGCCCTCGGTCGCTGGAGCGGAACCTTGCCTGAGGGGCTCGATCCGGTTCTGGGCTTCTTTCCGCTCGTTATCCCGGTTGTAGTGGCTGTGCTGGCCGCCGAGGTGTCAGTACGAATGGCCGCCCGTAGGGTCGTCGGACGCGGCAGCCCGCTATCGGGTCTGCGGGGTGGTGACGAGGCCTCGGCTCCGTCGACCAGTCCGACTCGGTTGACCATCGGTTTGGCGGTCCTGGCTCTCGGCCTGGCTATGGCGGCCGCGCCCTGGATGTTCTCGGGTGACGGGGCTACCGGGTTGAGTGGCCTGTCGAGCCTGGTGATCGCACTGTCGATCGGACCGCTCAGTCCCTGGATCGTGCGTTTGGCCGCTCGGATCGT
This sequence comes from Kribbella deserti, assembly GCF_042434725.1. Lineage (NCBI taxonomy): Bacteria > Bacillati > Actinomycetota > Actinomycetes > Propionibacteriales > Kribbellaceae > Kribbella > Kribbella deserti. The sequence continues at coordinate 813,995 of NZ_JBHLTC010000018.1, forward strand.
GCAGGGATCGGCGATGCGGGATGTGACGCGGTACCTGGCGCTGAGCAACGTACGGCTGCGAGCGGCGCGGGTGGGCGGTGTACTAGCTCCGGCGGTTCTTGGCGTCACCCTCAGCTGCACCCAACTCTTCGCCGGGGCATCGATGGGCGCCGTTGCGAGTGACCAGGTTGAGGCTGGCCAGCGCGCCGATCTAGTTGTGACAGCCGGCCCCAGCGGGATCGACAAGACGACCGTGGAGAAGGTCGCAGGGACTCCCGGGGTTGGCTCGGTTGACCACGTTGCGGCCGGCACTGTTGTCGTACGAGGCCCATCCGCCGACAGCTCGTGGCAGCCGCTGCAGGTTCTCGGAGCAGACCGTGATGGCCTTGCGCGCTATGCCGATCTAGACGCGCGCGACAGCGGCCAGATCGACCTAGGCGCTGATGAGGTCGCCCTGGGCGTTCAAGGCGCCGACACGATCTACGCCAGGGTCGGCGATCAGGTCACCGTAGTACTGGCGAACGGCCGTACGATCCAACGCCGGGTAGCGGCCATTTACCGGCGCGGATTGGGCTTCGGTGAGGTCGTGCTCCCGCTCGAGGATGTCCGAGGCGCTACGCCGTCCGGACGGGTGAACGCCTTGGTCGTCACCTTGTCACCGGGTACGACGACCGAGCAGGGCGCAAACCGTATCGCCGAGCGCCTTCAGGATCAGCCGGGCGTGGAGGTCGTACGGTCTCCAGTCGTCTCCGACGCCGAGGCAACCGTTGGTGATCCGGCGTCGTTCCAGGTGGTTCTGCTGGTGATCTTGTGGGGGTACATCGCGATCGCGCTGGTGAGTTCACTCGTGGTGGGCAACCTCGCGCGCCGGGCGGAACTCGCCCTGCTGCACGCGGTCGGAGCCACGCCCGGGCAGCGGCAGCGGGTCGGCCGGTGGGAGGCGGCGTTCATCGCGGCGACGGCGTGTGTCGTTGGTGTCGCGGCAGCCTTCCCCGGCGCCTCCGGGCTGGTCTACGCACTGAGCAACGGGGATCGCGCCGTCCCGGCAATAGCCGTAGGTGGGCTGCTCGTCGTGATCGTCTTGACGTCCGCGCTCGTCTTCGGCGCCGGCGAGCTATCGGCTCGATCGCTCAGACAAGGTCAGGCGGTGAAAGATTCAGGGCCGAAGCGGCCCCAGGCGACGAAACAGATCAGGGCGAAGTAGATGAGGTCCAGCGCCATGAGCTTGTACTCGTGGCGTCGGAATCTAGTGAGCGCCGCGCCGACCATGATGAGTGCGAGGCCCACTGCGGCCAGCGGTATCAGGACCGGCGCGATGTCGAAGACGGCCGGGAGGATGAGTCCTAAGCCGCCTAGTAGTTCGAAGACGCCGATCGCCTTGATGCTGCCGGGGCTGAAGTCCTCCGTCCAGGCAGCTGCTGTCTCAGACGTCTTGGCTATCTTCTCCTTCGGCAAGATGATCTTGAGGCTGCCACTGAGCACGTACACGGTGGCGAGTACTCCGGCGACTATCCATAGGGTTGTGTTCATCAACTTCTCCTGGGAGGGGCTAAGGCCTTGCAGCGGGCGTAGCGAACAAAAGACGCCGGTCGGTGCGGATCTGTGACAGCCGCGGCAGTGTGACGGTCGTCATGGTTGGTGGGTGTCACAGGTTGAGGTCGGTCGGCGTCTTGTGGGCGGTACAGATTTCCGAAGGAACAGGAGTCACGTATGAGCGAGGACGGCCGGCCGGGACCCGCTACCGAGGTTTTCGTAGCCCACCGCAACCTGCTCTTCACCGTCGCCTACGAGATGCTCGGCTCGGCTGCCGACGCTGAGGACGTTCTGCAGGAGACGTGGCTCAAGTGGGCGGCGGTAGACCTTGAGACCGTCCGGGACCACCGTGCGTACCTTGTCCGGATTACCACCCGTCAGGCGCTCACCCGCTTGCGAACGCTTGGACGGCGCAAGGAGTCGTACGTCGGCCCGTGGTTGCCCGAACCGCTCCTGACGGCGCCGGATGTGGCTGAGGACGTCGTACTCGCTGACAGTCTTTCGATGGCGGTGCTGCTGGTGCTGGAAACGCTCGGTCCAACTGAGCGGGCGGTGTTCGTGCTGCGCGAGGTGTTCGACCTGGAGTACGACGAGATCGCGGAGGCCGTCGACAAGACCCCGGCCGCCGTACGGCAGATCGCCCACCGGGCCAGGCAACATGTCGCGGCACGGCGGCCGCGGGAGGTCGCGTCGCCTGCGGAGACGCGGGCGGCCCTTGAGGCGTTCCAGCGCGCAGTACAGACCGGGGACCTGCAAGGGCTGCTCGACATCCTTGCCCCGGATGTAGTTGCTCTAGGCGATGGTGGCGGGATCAAGCAGGCGATGCCGCGTCCGGTCGTTGGAGCCGACAAGGTCGCTCGGCTGTTGCTTGGCGGCATGAGCAGGTTCGGACCGGAGCTGACGATTGAGCCGGCCGAGGTCAACGGATCGCCCTCGCTGTTCCTGCGTCTCCACGGGGAGCTCGACAGCGTGCTGGCGGTGCGTATCGACAACGGGCTGGTCAGCGGCATCTACACCGTGCGCAATCCCCACAAGCTGTCGCACGTGCATGAGGAGACTTCGGTCAGCCGGTAATACCGTAGGGCCGTGACTACGCGATTGATCGTTCTCAACGGCGGCTCCAGTTCGGGCAAGTCGGGAATCGTGCGGTGCTTGCAGGCGGTGCTGCCGGAGCCGTGGCTCGCGTTCGGCGTCGACGGGTTCGTGGATGCGCTCCCCGCGGCGTTGCAGGCCTCAGACGCCGGGATCGAGTTCGGCCCGGACGGCGAGGTCGTCGTCGGTCCAGTGTTCCGGCAGCTGGAGGCGGCCTGGATGAGCGGGATTCTGGCGACGTGCCGGGCCGGGGCCAACGTCATCATCGACGACGTCTTCCTGGGCGGCGCGGCCTCGCAACGTCGCTGGCAGGACGCCATCGGTGACCTGGAGGTGTTGTGGGTGGGCGTGCGCTGTGCGCCGGAGGTGGCCGCGGGGCGCGAGATCGCCCGCGGTGACCGGGTCGGCGGGATGGCCGCGTCGCAGGCCGGGATCGTTCACGAAGGCGTGAAGTACGACGTCGAGGTGGACACCACCGACACCGAGTCGATCGACTGCGCTCGCGCCATCGCGCGCCACCTCACTTAGCCGATTGCCGGCGCTGAATCGCCTCCGAGATGCGCTTGATGCGGCGCAGCCGGGCGTCCCAGGTGGCCCCGACCGAGGAGAGTTGCGCGACCGCGCGGGCGAGTTGTTCGTCGTCCACCCGGTAGCGGACCTCCCGGCCGGCGGGCGCCCCGCGGACCAGGCCGACCCGGTCCAGCACGCCGAGGTGCTTGGCGACGGCCTGGCGGGTGACGGGTAGTTGCTCGCTCAGGGTGGTCGCCGTACCGTCGCCTGCGCTCAGCAGCAGATCGAGCATGCGCCGCCGGGTCGGATCGCCAATCGCCGACCACAGGTCGTCGTCGATGACCGTGCTCATCGGGACGAGACCAACCGCTCGACGTACTCGTTGAGACGGGGAATGAAGTAATCCCAGCCCTTGACGTGTTCGTTGTACTGCTCCTCGAGAGCCGCGATCTCCCAGCCCCGCTCGCGGAAACCCGTCTCGGTGAACCGGACTCGGGTGCCCTCCCCTACCGGGGTGAGCTCGAACGTCACCAGCAGCGAGTTGCCCTGGTTGGCCGACTCGTCGGCCGGATGTGTCCAGCGGAACGAGAAGAACCGCGGCGGCTCGGTCGCCACGACCGTGAACGGCACGGTGGTCCGGCCGGCGCCGGCCTTGTCGATGAAGGTGATATCGCCCGTACCGCCCGGAACCGGCTCGAAGTGCGCCTCGTCCGGCCACCACTCGCGCATGTGCGCGGGACTGCTGATGACCTCGTAGACGATCTCGGGCGCCGCCTCGACGTGGATCTCGCGCTCGATGCTGCCGTATTCCATGACCAGCCCTTCCTGCAACGTCCGGTTGCACATCACCGTAGTCCAGGGTCTCCGCCCGGGCAACGATCGGTTGCTCGACAGGTCGGTGGCCGCGGGCGTGGGTAGGGTCGCTGCGTGGCCAAGCTCGTACTGATCAACGGCGCTCCCGGCTCGGGCAAGTCGACGCTCGCGCAGTTGCTGGCGCAGGACGAACCACTGACGCTCGCGCTCGACATCGACGTCATCAAGCACTCACTCGGCCAATGGGAAACCGCCCTGCCAGCGTCGGGTCTGGTCGCGCGGCGCCTCGCGGTGGCGATGATCACCGACCACCTCGGCAACGGTTACGACGTCATCGTGGGTCAGTTCCTGGCGCGGACGGAGTTCATCGAAGAGCTGGAGGCGCTGGCCAAGTCACTCGGCGCCGACTTCGTGGAACTGGTCCTGCGCGTGGACGAACCCATCCTGCGCACACGCCTCGCACATCGGGCCCTCCACCCAGAACGCTCCGAGCACGTCATCAACTCGACCTTGGTCGGCCCCGACGACGCCCTTAACCTGGTCACCGCCATTAATAACCTCGTCATCCTCCGGCCCACCTGCACCGTCATCGACGCCAACGACTCTCCCGCCACCACCGTTACCCACCTCCGTACCGCGCTGGCCGGGGGTATCTGACGCCGGTTATTTGCCGACGCGGACGACTGCCCATTGGTAGTGGAACGGGCCTTCGATTTCGCGGCGGTCGGTTTGTTCCACCTGGCCGATCGTCGACAGCTGGTGGTGGAGGGTTTCGTCGCTGCGGAAGCTGAAGAAGCGCGGTGGGCCGTAGTCGGAATCGCCGCTCGGGCCTTCGGTCCAGTCCGGGTGTCCCCACAGGCCGAGCGCTAGTGGCGCGCCCGGCTTGAGCACGCGAGCGAGCTCCGCGAGCGCGTTCGGCAGATCGGCGTCGCTAACGTGCAGCAGCGTGCTCATCGTCCACCCGGCGTCGAAGGCCTCGGTCTCGAACGGCAGGTCCAGCACCGATCCGACCTGTACGTCGAGACCAAGCTCGCGGCAGATCTCGACACTGCCCGGAGCCAGGTCGACGCCGCGGAAGTCGAGGCCGGCATCAACAAAGGCCTGCGCGTCGCGGCCGGGGCCGGTGCCGACCTCCAGCACGGCCTTACGTTGTTCGCGGCGGAGTAGTTCGAGGAAGTCGTCTCGTTTGGCCACCCGCCATTCGGGGAGTTCGCGGTCTACCCGGTCGGTGGTCTCGTTGTCGTAGTAGGTGATCAGGTCGGCTTCGCGCTGGCGGCGGGCGTCGTCGGTCATGCCGATACCTTGCCTTGGATGCGGCTCATGCCGACCGGCAAAGTGGTCAGCTTTCTGAGCACTTTGCCTGGCAGACTGATGGGCATGCGAGCTGATCGGTTGGTGGCCACCCTGCTGCTAATGCAGTCCAAGGGACGGGTCACGGCGGCCGACGTCGCCGAGGAGCTCGAGGTATCGGTGGCCACGGCCCGCCGCGACCTGGAGGCACTCTCGGCCGCGGGTATCCCGGTGTATCCGCAACCGGGTCGTGGTGGCGGCTGGTCGCTCGTGGGCGGCGCTCGTACCGATCTGACCGGTTTGACCGCCAACGAGGCGCAGGCGCTCTTCCTGCTGGTTGGGCCGGCCGCAGGCGTCTCCGGCGAAGCCAAGTCGGCGCTGCGCAAGCTGGTCCGTGCACTGCCCGGGACGTTCCGGGAGGACGCGGAGGCCGCTGCGGAGGCTGTGGTGATTGACCCGACTCGCTGGGGTGATCGGCTCAAGGAGCGTCCAACGATGGTGGACCGCCTGCAGACCGCCGTCGTACGTCGTAAGAAGGTGCGGCTCGTGTACGGCGGCCGCAACCGGGAGCAGTCCGAACGGCTGGTAGATCCGTGGGGGCTCGTCGACAAGGACGACATCTGGTACCTCATCGCCGGGACCAACAAGGGTCAACGCACGTTCCGGGTGGATCGCATCGTCGACGCCGAGGTCACCGGCGAACGGGCCGAGCGTCCCGACGACTTCGAGCTGTCCGAAGCCTGGGATCAAGTTGTCACCGAGATGGAGAAGAACAGGTCGTTGTTGTCGGCCTGGGTCCTGATCCCGGATCGGTTCGTGCGGGTGTTGTACACGCACTACGGGCGCCATTGCGAAGTTGAGGAGACGTTCGAGGATGGCCGGTCGCGGGTGCGGGTCGCCGCGCCGACGCCGCTCATGATCGCGCAGCAGCTCGCCGGCTGGGGTTCGATCATCGAGGTGCTCGGGCCGCCGTCGGTCCAGGCGGAGCTGGCCCGGCTGGGCGCGGAACTCGTCGCCGCCTACGGGCCGTCCGCACGTCAAGCCGAGGGAAAGCCACCGACTGCGGGAAATTAGTCTGGACGTGGATGTCCGGTCTGGATCCGCTGGCCTCGACGTCTCCGGTGTAAGGCGCCAAACCGGCGCCGACCGAGAGGAGCAATCGTGAAGTACATGATCCTGACCTTCGCCTCGCAGCAGGACTACGACGGTATGGCCGGTAAGCCGGGCAAGTCGTCGACCTGGACGCCGGAGGACATGCAGGCGCTCGGCGAATACATGACGAAGTTCAACGAGGAACTGGCCGCGTCCGGGGAACTGGTGGAGACCCGCGGACTCGTGGCACCCGTGCACAGCCGGCGGATTCGGCAACGCGACGGCGTTCCCGTGGTCACGGACGGGCCGTATGCCGAGACCCAGGAGGTCCTGGCCGGCTACTGGATCCTTGAGTGCGACAGCTTCGACCGAGCCACCGAGATCGCCTCCCGGCTCAACGACTGCCCCGGGCCGGCTGGAGCCGTCGACAGCTACTACGTCGACGTACGACCGATTGCCGAGTCCCAGGACGATATGGCGCTCTAACCCGTCATGACTGATCCAACGGACCACCGCTGGTACGCCGTACGTGCCCATCTCCTGGAGATGGCGGGCGATCCCGAGGCTGCGCGCGCCGCGTACCGGGAGGCGGCCGACCGTACGACCAGCCTCCCGCAGCAGCGCTACCTACACGCCCGCGCCTCCCGGCTCTAAGTCAGGACTCGCGCCAGTAGCCGAGGGATTTCACGCGTTGCTTCGGTACGCCGAGTTCCTTGCCGACATACGTCGTGAGGGTCCGGGTGGTCACCGTGTCGCAAGCGATCCATACGAACGCCCCCGGGTCGGTGACGTATTCGGGCAGTCCCTTGCGGATTTGCTGCTCCAGGGCGTCGCCGCGGCGCTCGACGTATCGAACATCGTGCAGCGCCGGGTCGCGCCGCATCGGCAACTGCTGGTCGTCGTCGTGCGCGGTCTCGAACCAGATCGTGGTGGGCACGCCGGGCATCGAGTCGAGCAGAGAATTGATCGCCGGCAACGAGGCCGCGTCGCCCACGACGAGCAGACGCGACGGCAACGGTTCGGGGACCGCGAAGCCGGTGCCCTGCAGCGTGGCGTCGATCGATTCGCCCGGCTGGACCTGGCGGGCCCAGTCGCTGGCGAGCCCCTCGTGCAGCGCGAACTCGATGCTGAAGGTGCCGGCCTCAAGATCCGGGTCGACCAGCGTGTACGCGCGCTGATGCGGTTTGCCCGCGTTCGTGAACCACAGCCGCACCCACATGGTCGGATGCGCACCCGTCTGGGCCAGCATGCCGCCGTCGGTGAAGTCGATCCGCCGGTACCGGTCCGTCACCACTTGCTCGGCGCCGGTGACCGTGAACACGAAGTCCTTGCCCCGGAAAAGCTTGAGGACGACTCCTTCCCAACCATGCCCCACGACTACCTCCTGTTGCCGTCCGGCCACGCGCGGCGATCGTTTGCCGATCCGATTGCCGGAGCGGTTTCTGACTTGTAAGTTAGCGAAGCCTAACCTAATGAATCGAGGACGTCTGTGGCCGTCAAGGTCTCACGGGACGCCTGGGGGATCCCGCACCTGCGCAGCGATACCGGTGCGCGGGAGCTTGCCCACCTCCAGGGCGTCAACGCGGCGCGAGATCGTGCCTGGCAGATCGAGCTGGAGCGCCGGCGCAGCCTCGGTAGCAGCGCCGCCGTGCTCGGCCCGGCCGCGATCGCGTGGGACCGGTTCGCGCGCCAAGTCCGCATCGACGACACCGCGCAACGCTGTTTCGCGAGCCTCCAGGACGAGACGAAGTCCTGGCTCACGGCGTATGTCGACGGGGTGAACGCCGCCCTGCCGTCGGCAGACGCCCCCGAGTTCGCGGCGACCGGGCTGATTCCTGGCCGGTGGCAGCCGTGGTCGCCGATCGCGATCTGGCTCACCACCCACGTGTTGTTCGCTGGCTACCCGACCAAGCTGTGGCGCGAACAGGTCAGCCGCCAGCTGGGACCCGAAGCCGCCGACCTCTTCGCGATCGAAGGCCCGGGCACCGCCGGCAGCAACGGCTGGCTCGTCGACAGCAACCGCTCCACCACGGGCAAGCCCATCGTCGCGGGCGACCCGCACCGACTGATCGAAAGCCCGGGCGTCTACCAGCAGATCCACCTGGTCTGCCCGGACTACGACGTGGTGGGCCTGGCCATTCCAGGCGTACCGGGCATCGCGCACTTCGGGCACACCGGTCACGTGGCATGGGCGATCACCAACGCCGTCGCGGACAGCCAGGACCTCTACCGCGAACGCCTTCGCCGCCGGAACGGCCAGATCGAGGCGGAAGGCCCGGACGGCTGGTACGTCGTACCGGCGCACGCCGAGTTCATCGAAGTGGCCGGAGGTGATCCGGTCGAGTTCGAGGTCATCGAAACCCAGCGCGGCCCGATCGTCGCGGGTGGCGCCGACGAAGGCGAAGGCCTGAGCCTGCGGCTACCGCCCCGGGTTCTCGAATCGATCGGATTCGACGCGTTGCCGGCGCTGCTCCGGGCCAAGACGGTCCACGACGTCGACGCCGCCTTCGAGCAATGGGTCGAGCCGGTGAACGTCGTACTCGCCGCCGACACCGCGGGCGGCACCCTGCACCGGGCCGCCGGCCGCGTACCCGAGCGGCCCGAGCGCAACAGCGAGCAGACCGTACCCGCGACCGATGCCCGGTTTGAGTGGCAAGGCTGGAAGCCGATGCCTCGGGCAACAGTCGAGGGTGTCGCGGTGATGGCGAACGAGCGTGGTCTGGCCGGACCGCTCGGATACGACTTCGCTCCCCCGCATCGGGCCGACCGCATCACCGCGCTGCTGGCCGAACGGGACCGCTGGAGCCCCTCGGAGATGGCAGCGATACACACCGACACGTTCAACGGCGCCGCCCGGGTGCTGCTGGACCACCTGGCCCGGCTGAAACCGGACGCGAACGGCGTACGCGATCTGCTGCTGGCGTGGGACCGGCGGATGGACGCCGACAGCATCGAGGCCGCCACCTTCGCGAACCTCCGGTCGGCCGTCGCGCGGCACCTCGCGGCACATCCGGTGATGGCTCGCCTCGATGACCCCGCGGCGTACCCGCAGATCTTCGATCTGTGGACCGGTCTCGGTACGCGGATCGCGTACGCCCTGGAGAACATTCTCGTTCGCGGCGTACCGGGCATCGATCTGGGGGCCGTCGTTAGGGCCGCGCTCGCGGAGACGAAGGTGGCGGCCGAGCCGTGGGGGGCGACGCATCGGTTGTTCGCGTTGCACGCGTTTGCGGGGACGAGCGAGGGCGCGGACTACCAGGCGCCGGCGGTGGTGCTTGCCGGGGACAACGATTGCGTCTGGTCGACGACGAGTGTGCCGGGCGTGAGCGACATCTGCGTGCGCGGTTCGGTCGCCCGGTACGTGTGGGATCTGGCCGATCGCTCGGCGAGCCGGTGGATCGTGCCGCTCGGGGCGTCCGGCATCCCGGGCCATCCCCATTCCCAGGACCAGTTGGCGCTGTGGCAGCGCGGCGAGCTGGTACCGGTCGTGACCGACTGGTCTTTGCTGACAGAGGAGGATTCGATGTACGCCAGCTTCGCACCGGCCGCGTTTACCCAGGTGGTTGACGGCTTCGGCGAGGTGTCGATCGTGCCGGTCGATCCCGAGCGCGACCTCGACCTGATCTACAGCTGGGTGACGGCCGAACGGGCGCGCTTTTGGGGCATGACCGAGCACAGCCGCGAGTTCGTGCTGGAGATCTACCAGCACCTGGACTCGCTTGCGACGCACCACACTTACCTCGTCCGCCGCGACGGCGTGCCGGTCGCGTTGCTCCAGACGTACCAGCCGGAGGCCGATCCGGTCGGCGAGTGCTACGACGTGCAGCCGGGCGATATCGGCGCCCACCTGCTGCTCGGGCCCGCCGAGGCCTACGAGCCCGGGTTCACCGGCGCACTGATGAAGGTGTTCCTGGCGTTTCTGTTCTGCGATCCGGCCAACCAGCGGATCGTGGCCGAGCCGGACGCGCGCAATGCGAAGGTGGTCGCGCGGCTGGAACGCACCGGATTCGTTCTGGGACCGGAGATCGAGCTGCCGGACAAACGCGCCCAGCTCGCGTTCCTCACCCGCGAAACGTACGTCGCCGCCGCGCGGGTTAGCGCCTGACCGTCAACCTGAGGTTCAGCTCGCCTATCTCACGGTGAGCTGAACCTTGACCCCGCGCGGAAAGAGCAGCACCTCACCCACCGGCTCGACGCCAGCCTCAGTGATCGCCAGCTGGTAGGTGCCTGAGGCAACACCGTCCAGCGCGCGCTCCAGATATGCCTCAGCCGCCGCCTGGTCGAACGGATGCGCCAACGGCGTCCACCGGTCGATCTCCTCGGTGTTGAACAGCGACACCATCACCGGCACATCGTCCGGCCGCCACGGGCGCAGCATCAGACCGTCCGCCTCGACCACCAACGGAAGGCTCAAGGGTTGACGGTGATCGTGACCGGCGTGCCGACCTCGACGGTCCGGCTGACCGTGCAAAGACGCTCGTGCGACATCTTCGCGGCGCGCGGCAGTGCTTCGCGGGCCTCGTCACCTTCCGGCCCTTCGGGGAAGCGAACCGTGTACGCCACGGCGAGATTCTCCATCCGGTTACCGGCCTCGTCGCGGATCTTGTCGCCGCGAACCGTCACCGTGAACTCGTCCGGTTCGGCGCGGCGGCTGGTCACCACGTCCACGTCGATCGCCGAACAAGCCCCGATCGCGGCGAGCAGAAGTTCGACCGGGGTGAAGTCGTCGTCCTTGCCGCTGCCGATCGAGAGTTTGCCGCCGCGAACGTTGGTTGCCTCGTAGCGGCTGTTCTCGGTTCGCTGGATGCTGACCGAGCGCTCGGTGTCAGCCATGTATCACCAATCCATTCAGAAGTCGGAAGCTCAAACTAGATCAGAGAGCGGCAACGGCGGCAACCAGCGGAGTCTCGCCGGAGATGAGTTCGAGCGTGCGGCCGATAGAGGTCTTCGCCGGGATCAGCGCGGCCAGTACGAGGGCGACGTCGTCTCGGCTGATCTCGCCGCGCGGGGTCTTGTCGGCCAGCTGGATCATGCCCGTACCCGGCGTGTTGACCAGAGCGCCCGGACGCAGGATCGTCCAGTCCAGATCACGGCTGCGCAGATCGTCCTCAGCCGCCTTCTTGGCCCGCAGGTAGATCGCGAACGTCTCGTCGAGGCCCGGTTCGTCGGCCTTGTCCGCGCCCATCGAACCAACCTGCACATGCCGTCGTACGCGTGAACGTTCCGCGGCCGAGGCGAACAGCGCGGCCGCGCCCCGGTCGACCGTGTCCTTGCGCGCGTTCCCGCTGCCCGGTCCTGCGCCCGCCGCGAAAACCGCCGCGTCGGCACCCGCGAGGACGTCGACCACGGCTTGTTCGTCGGCCTGCTCAAGGTCGATCACCACACCCGTGCCACCGGCGGCGGCGATATCGGCGACGTGGTCCGGATTGCGCACGAGGCCGATCACCTCGTCACCCTGGTCGGCCAGCACCTTCGTGAGGCGCAGCGCGATCTGACCATGTCCACCCGCAATGACGACTCGCATGAAAGCGAGCCTACCCCGCGCTCCGACAGGCCCCGGCGGCCTCAACTACTGCCGCAGGATCGGCCGCAGCGCCTCCAGGACCGCCGGGTCCTCAATGGTCGACGGCACCGGCTCGTCGCGGCCGTCGGCGATACCGCGCATGGTTCTGCGCAGGATCTTGCCCGATCGCGTCTTCGGCAACGCGTTCACCACCGACACCTGGCGAAACGCCGCCACCGGGCCGATATCGCGCCGTACCGCCTCGATCAGCTCATCCGCCAGTACGTCGGGGTCGATCTCCGCGCCGGCCTTCAGTACGACGAGCCCGCGTGGGAGTTGGCCCTTGAGCGCGTCGTACACCCCGATCACGGCACACTCGGCCACGGCGGGGTGCGCGGCCAGCACCGCCTCCATGCTGCCGGTGGACAACCGATGACCCGCCACGTTGATCACGTCGTCGGTGCGGCCCATCACGAACAAGTAGCCGTCGGCATCGAAATACCCGGAGTCGCCCGTGAGGTAGTAGCCCTCGTACCGGCTCAGGTACGACTCGACGTATCGCTCGTCGTCACCCCACAGCGTAGGCAACGCCCCGGGCGGCAGCGGCAGTTTGATCGCGATCGCGCCTTCCTTGCCGGGAGGCATCCGCGCACCGGATTGGTCGAGGATCCGCACGTCCCACCCGGGCATCGGTACGGTCGCCGATCCAGGTTTGGCCGGCAACAGCTCCAGCCCGCGCGGGTTCGCCGCGATCGGCCAGCCGGTTTCGGTCTGCCACCAGTGGTCGATCACCGGTACGCCGAGATGGCCGCTCGCCCAGGAGTACGTCTCCGGGTCCAGCCGCTCCCCCGCCAGGTACAGCGTCTCGAACGAAGACCGGTCGTACGTCGCCAGCGCCGCCTGCGGGTCGACCTTCTTGATCGCGCGCAACGCCGTCGGCGCGGTGAAAAGGGCCTTCGCGCCGTGCTCGGCGATCACCCGCCAGAACGCGCCCGCATCCGGCGTACCGACCGGTTTGCCCTCGTAGAGGATCGTGGTCGCACCAACAAGAAGTGGCCCATAAACGATGTACGAGTGGCCGACCACCCAGCCGACGTCGGAGGCGGTCCACCAGACATCGCCCGCGCCGATGCCGTAGATCGCGCCCATCGACCAGGCGAGGGCCACCGCGTGGCCGCCGTTGTCCCGCACGACGCCCTTGGGTTTTCCGGTCGTGCCTGAGGTGTAGAGGATGTAGAGCGGGTCGGTCGCCTGCACGGGGACGGGCTCGGCCGGTCGCGCCCTGGCCATCAGGTCCGTCCAGTCATGCTCGCCTGGTCCCAGCGCGGCCGGGGCGATCTCCCGCTGGAAGACGACCACGTGATCCGGTTGATGCCGGGCGGTTTCGAGGGCGGCGTCGATGATCGGTTTGTACTCGATCGTGCGGCTTGGCTCGATTCCGCACGAGGCGGCCACGATCACGGTCGGCGTGGCGTCGTCGATCCGGGCGGCCAGTTCCTTGGGCGCGAACCCGCCGAACACCACCGAATGCACCGCCCCGAGCCGCGCGCAGGCCAGCATCGCCACGACCGCGGCCGGGATCATCGGCATGTACACGATCACCCGATCGCCCTTGCCCACACCGAGATTCCGCAGCGCGCCGGCGAACGTTGCCACCTGGTCACGCAATTCCTGATACGTCAGGGTCTGCTGGGTCCCGGTGACAGGTGAGTCATGGATCAGCGCCGGCCGGTCCCCGTTGCCCGCGGCAACATGACGGTCCAGCGCGTTGTACGCCGTGTTCAGCTCGCCATCCGCGAACCACCGATACAACGGCGCCCGCGAGTCGTCCAGCGCCCGCATCGGCTCGCGCACCCAGTCGATCGCCCGGGCCGCGTTCAGCCAGAAGCCCCCCGGATCCGCCAGGCTCCGGCGGTAGGTCTCGTCGTAACCGGCCACAACCAGCCTCCTCGCTCGTCCCGGATCGCAGTCTTCCCCAGATCGGCCGGTGGCACGAGTACTAGGGTTGAAGGTATGGGTGTCACTCGCACGGATGTGGAACTGGCGGCCGAACGAATCGCAGGACGGGTACGACGTACCCCGGTGTTGCCGGTCAGCGCGAACCTCAGCATCAAACTGGAACACCACCAGCACGCCGGGTCGTTCAAACCCCGGGGCGCGTTCAACCGGATGCTCGCGGCGAAGGAACTTGGCGAGCTCACCGGACAAGGCGTGGTCACGGCCTCCGGCGGTAATGCCGGCATGGCGATCGCGTACGCCGCTCGCGAACTGGGTGTCCCGGCCCGGGTGTTCGTACCGCAGACCGCTCCCGCGCCGAAGCTGGCGAAGTTGCGTGGGCTCAGCGCCGACGTCGTACAGGTCGGGCGTGAGTACGCCGAGGCCTTCGCCGCGGCCGAGGTCGACGGGGAGCAGACCGGGGCGTTGTTCGTGCACGCCTTCGATCAGCCCGAGATCGTCGCGGGCCAGGGCACGATCGGCCTGGAGCTGCTCGAACAGATCGGCGCCTTCGACACCGTGCTGGTCTCGGTTGGCGGCGGCGGTCTGATGGCGGGTATCGCCGTCGCGCTGGGCGACAGCGCTCGCGTGATCGGGGTGGAGCCCGAGCTGTGCCCGACGCTGAACCGGGCGCTCGACGCGGGCGAACCGGTCGACGTACAGGTGGGTGGTTACGCGGCCGATTCGCTGGGCGCGCGGCGGCTCGGGGCGTTGGCGTTCGAGGCCGCGACGACGTACGACGTGGGGTCGTTGCTGGTGAGCGAGGACGCGATCGTGGCGGCGCGCAACGAGCTGTGGCAGGAGTTCCGCCTGGTGGTCGAACACGGTACGGCCGTTGCGTACGCCGCGCTGACCACCGGGGTATACCGGCCGGCCGACGGCGAGCGCGTCGTACTGATCAGCTGCGGCGCCAACACCGACGCGACCACCGTCGCCTAGTTCCTAGTGCGCTCCTCGGCGAGGAACCAGGCGGCCAGCACACCGGCGATCGCGCCGAACAAGTGCCCCTGCCAGGAGATGCCGTCCTGCGGGAGTAGCCCACCGAGCAGCGCGCCGCCCCAGACGACGATGACAAGAACGCCGATCAGCACCTGGCCGATTCGCCGGTTGAACAGGCCACGGGCGACCAGATACGCGGCATAGCCGAAGACCAGGCCGCTGGCACCGATGGTGATGGTGTTCGGCGGCGAGATCAGCCAGGTCCCGAACCCGCCGAGCACGGCGACGATCGCCGTCACCGAGAACAGCCGCAGCGCGCCGCCGACCGCGATCAGCGCGCCGAGGGTGACCAGCGGCAGGGTGTTCGAGATCAGGTGGCCGAACCCGAGATGCAGGAACGGCGCGGTCAGGATGCCGGCCAGGCCATCGGCCGTGCGGGCGATGATGCCGTACTGATCGAGGGAGTTGTTCAGCGCGGTGTCGATCGCCTCGCTGAGCCACATCAGGCCGATCAGCAGCGCGAGAAACCGCAGCCCGCCGCCGATCCGGGACCCAGGGGTGCGCGGGCGGCGGATCGGGGCGGGCGACGTCGAACTCATGGAACCAAGATGCCTTACCGGGACAAATGCCTCAGTTGACCGGCCCACTCGGGTCGATCTTGCTCGGGTCGAAGTCCGCGGTGCGGTGGAACACGTACTTGTTCAGGACCCAGGTCAGCGCCCACAGGCCGACTCCGACCAGCAGCAGCCAGCCGGCGATCTCGTAGTCCTTGGTCGCCCGGCCGGACAGCGGGCTGGCCAGGTAGACGCACAGGATGCCACCGAGGATCGGCAGCAAGGTCGGCGCGTGGAAGTGCTTGTGCTCGACCTTGTCCTTACGCAGCACCAGCACCGCGACGTTGACGACCGCGAACACGCACAGCAGCAGGAACGCCGTCGTACCGCCCAGGGCGGTGAGGTCGGCGAAGCCGATCAGCGCGAAGGCCAGCAGGGTCGTGAAGATGATCGCCACCCACGGCGTGCGCCGCTTGTGCAGGACCCGGCCGAGCGGGCCCGGCAGCACCTTCTCGTGCGACATGCCGTACAGCAGGCGGCTGGCCATCAGCATGTTGATCAGGGCCGAGTTCGCCACCGCGAACATCGTGATCCAGGCGAAGATCTCGATCGGGAACCCGGGCGCGCCGGCGGTGACCACCTGCAGCAGCGGGGTATTGCCCTCGTTCAGCTTCTCCGGCGAGACCAGCGTGACGGCCGAGATCGCGACCATGACGTAGATGGCGCCGGTGACGACCAATCCGATCAGCATCATCTTGGGAAAGATCCGGACCGGGTCCTTGGTCTCCTCGGCCATGTTGACCGAGTCCTCGAAGCCGACCATTGCGAAGAACGCCAGCGCCGTCGCGGCGGTGACCGAGCCGAACGCCGTCTTGCCCTCGGGCACGTGGAAGTCGTTCAGCCGGGAGGTGTCGCCGTCGCCGCCCGCGATCGCCCACACGCCGATCGCGATCACGATCAGCAGACCGGACAGCTCGATGACGGTCAGCACCACGTTGGCCTTGACGCTCTCGCCGACACCACGAAGGTTGACGATGGCAATCAACGCCATGAACGCCAGCGAGGTGATCATCAGTACCGAGCCGCGGTCGGGGTCGATATCGACGGCCGCGAAGAAGTTCGACGCGAACGCCTTGGAGGCGCTGGACGCCGAGGTCAGACCCGACGACATCACCGCGAAGGTGAGCAGGAACGTCAGGAAGTGCACACCGAACGCCCGATGCGTGTAAACCGCCGCACCACCGGCCTTCGGGTACTTCGTGACCAGTTCCAGATAGCTGGTCGCCGTCAGCAGCGCGACGATGAACGCGCACAGGAAGGGCAGCCACACGGCACCGCCGACCTGGCCCGCGACCTTACCGGTCAGCGCGTAGACGCCGGTGCCGAGAATGTCCCCGACAACGAACAACAGCAACAGGCCGGGGCCCATTACCCGTTTCAGCTCCGGCCGTCCGGTATCGGTGCCAGCCGCCTGCGGCGTAACGCTCATGCTGTCCTCCTCAGTCCCTGGTCCATGAAGTGCACCACAGTCGCATCCCACGGGTGCACCTGTGCGGCGTGGCCGGTAAAGGCCGTAGCAGGCCTGCCCCATACGTTAAGGCTTGGGTGCGGCGGTTTTTGCGATGTTCTTCTGCATGCCGCCGAAGACGATGCCGTGGAACGGTTTGATGGCCCACCAGTACAGGTGGCCGGGCAGGCCTACCGGATGAAAGAGGGCGCGCTGGCGGAAGACGGTCCGGCCCTGCTCGTCGGTGTCGACGATCAGCTCGAGCCAGGCCATGCCGGGCAGGCGCATCTCGGCGCGCAGGCGGAGCAGGTTGGGCTCCTCGATCTCTTCGACTCGCCACCAGTCGAGCGGATCACCGACCGACAGGTCGTGCGGATTTCGCCGGCCGCGGCGCAGCCCTGGGCCGCCGAAGAGCCGATCCAGTACGCCGCGGGCCCACCAGCCCAGGCGCCAGGAGTACCAGCCGTTGCCGCCGCCGATGCCTTCGACCACCGACCACAGCCGCTCGGGCGAGGCCTCGACCACGCTTTGCCGCTCGTCGACGTACAGCGAACCGCCGGCCCATTGGGGATCGCCCGGCAACGGATCGCTCGGCAACGGCGTTGTCGGGGCGCCGGGCGTACTGGCGGAGGCCCAGCTGGTGGTGACGTCGAGGTTGCGTACCTTGGTCAAGGCCAGTTCGACGGCCCGGTCGAAGCCGGTGAGACCGGGCTCGGGGTCGGGCACGTGGTGCTCGATGTCGTGTTCCTTGCAGATCACCTCGTGTACCAGGCTGTCCACCAGCGGCCGCGCGATACTGCTGGGCACGGGCGTGACCAGACCGACCCAGTGGCTCGACAGCGACGGGGTCAGCAGCGGCAGGGTCACGATCCGCCGGGGCACGAGGCCGGCCACGGCGGCGTACCGCTGCATCATCTCCCGATAGGTGAGGACGTCGGGTCCGCCGATGTCGAAACCGCGGTTGACCTCGTCGGGCATCGTCGCCGATCCGATCAGGTAGTGCAGTACGTCCCGGACGGCGATCGGCTGGATCCGGGTGTCCAGCCAGCGCGGGGTGAGCATCACGGGCAGGCGGTCGGTCAGATAGCGCAGCATCTCGAACGACGCCGAGCCCGAACCGAGAATGACCGCCGCCCGCAACACCGTCGTCGGTACGCCGGAGGCCAGCAGGATCTCCCCCACCTCCCGGCGCGAGTCCAGGTGTGGCGACAGTTCCTCGCCCTCGGGGTAAAGCCCGCCGAGGTAGATCACCCGGCCGACACCGTGTTCGCGGGCCGACGTACCGAACGTCAGCGCGGTCTGCCGGTCGCGCGACTCGAAGCGGCGACCAGTTCCTAGGGCGTGGATGAGGTAGTACGCGACATCCACGCCCTCTAGGGCCTGGTCTACCTGCTGGCGGTCCGAGGCGTCGGCCTCAACCACTTCGATCTGGTCGAACCACGGCCGGTCCCGCAGCCGCCTGGGGTTCCTGGCCATGGCCCGGACGCGATAACCGCGTTCCAGCAGCTCGGGGACGAGGCGGCCTCCTATGTAGCCGGTAACCCCCGTGACCAGGACAAGCGGTTCGCTACTCATACCGGCAGTCTCCACCTGCCGCGGCCGTCAGTCCCGCTAGAGCGCGGCCTGTCGGCTAGACCGCCTTATCGAACTTCTCCGGTGCCAGCGCGGCGTACCAGGTCCGCGGTGATTTCAGCGACCGGCTGCTCAGCGTGCTGCCCGAGGTTCACCGTGTAGTTCTTCGGTATTAGACAAGTCAGTCCGCTTGCCTTAAGTAGACGCAGGTCGTTCTCCCTAGGTTCGAAGGGTGAAGCGATCTCTGCTACTCCTAGCCGCCGTCCTGGCCCTCGTTTGGCTGCCAGCCGGATCGGCCCAGGCGCACGGCGTGAGCCCGACGGCAGACCTGCAGATCGCCCAGACCTTCGCAGGCAACGAACTCACCGTCATCCTGCGTAGAACGCCCGAAGTACCCGGGCCGCTTCACGTCGAGGTGATCGCCCACGACCCGGTCAACCCGCTACAGCTCGGCCTAGCCGTCGCAGGTGGCTCTAGCCCGGTGAGGTTGGATCTCGTTGCCGCAGGACCTCATCGAGCCACATTGCGGGTGGAGTCGCCAGGGCAGTATGAACTGGTTCTGACCGCTGGAGACGAGCAAGCCGTTCTGCCCTTTCGCGTACTGGTCGACAACCTCGCGAGCTGGGAGGTGGTCACGTACGGCGGCTTCACGCTGGCGGGCTTGTTGATCCTCGGCAGTCTCGGCACAGCCGTCCTGGGCGTACGACGTCCGCTGGTTCGGGTTCTTGCCGTTCCGCAGGCCGTTGGTGTGGTCGTGGTTCTAGTCGTCGCCAGTACGACGGCCGTGCTCTCCAAGGACCTGCCGCCGGCCATCCCGGACGGAGCGCCTCCAACCGCGACAAGTGGTACGGACCCTGCGGACGGCTCAGCCCCGAACGGCCGGCCATACGTGAACCTCGGCCTCGCGACCGTTCCAGCCCGTCCGAGCGCTGGCAAGCCGTTCGACCTGCAACTCCGGCTGTACGACGGCAACACCGGTCGTGCCGTCGACGACGTTGTCGCGCATCATGCGGCACTTCTGCATGCCGTGGTGACGAGTCAGACCGGCAACGACTTCCGCCACGCCCACCCCGTACGGACCAGTCCGGGCGTCTACACGCTGCGCATGGCGGCCTACGAGCCTGGCAGGTACTACCTGCACGCCGAGTTCGAACGGACCGACAGCGGCGCCCAACTCGTCAGCGCCGACTTCGAGGTCGGCGGCTCACCCGTAGCCCGTCCCGTCGAGCGGCAGGCCGGGAACGTCCGCATCGACGTTGGTGCGGCGATAGCGGGGCGGCCCGTCACGGTCGAGGCGGAGGTGACCGGCGCGAACGACCTGCAGCCGTGGCTGGGTATGGCCGGCCATCTCGTCCTGCGCGACCAGTCCGGCACGTTCTTCGGTCACGCGCACGAACTGACCTCGATGGCTGCGCAGGCAAAGACGGTCCGGGCGGCTGCGCCTGACGAGACCGTCGCGACGCTCGGACCGGCATTGCGCTTCACCTACACCTTCCCCAGACCCGGTCGGTATCTCGCGTGGCTGCAATACGCCCGGAACTACCGGATCCACACCGTGCCGTTTGTCATCACCGTCGCGAAGGGAGAACGACCATGAGCGCGACCACCCGCCGTAGCACGCTCGTCTTGATCTGCGCGGCGGTGATCCTCGCCGTGGCCGGTTATGTGGTGGTCCGCCAGCTCGGTTCCGCCGAGACTGCCCTGGGCGCGGCCGCCGAAGCGAAGTCCAGCCGGTACGCGGTCCAGCTTTGGCTACCCGATCACCGCGTCGGGGAGATCGACAGCCGGGTCGTGGTCAAAGACCTCAACGGCGGACCGGCCGCCGTACGTGCCGTCTCGCTGGAGTCGGCGATGCCGAGCATGGGCCATGCCACCGCGGTGGTGCAGGCGCTTCCCGAAGGCGAGAACACGGGGGCTTTCGGGGCGCGCGGCGAGCTGTTTCCGATGAGCGGCGTCTGGGAGGTCACCGTCCGGCTCGACACTGCGGACGGCCCGGACGCCGCCACTGTCACCGTCTCCGTCCAGAACTGAAAGGACCACTATGACCAGCCAACTCCCCCTGCGGGAGCGAGCCGGCGCCTGGCTGTTGCTACTCGGCACGCTCACGGCAGGCATCGGCCTGACGTGGGACGTGCAGTGGCATGCCGACGTCGGGCCCGACACGTTCTTCACCGCGCCACACCTGGTGATGTACCTCGGTTCGGCCATCACCGGCCTCACCTCACTGATCGTCGTCCTGCTCACCACCCGGGCCGCGCGTGACACCGCGGCCATGCCCGCGGTCACCGTAATGCGGGTGTTCCGCACACCGCTGCCGTTCCTGATCTGCGGTACGGCGGCCGCGGCCGGCCTGCTCTACGGCCTGACCGATCTGTGGTGGCACACGGTCTACGGGTTCGACGTCACGCCGACCTCGCCACCTCACGTGGCGATGTCGCTGATGACGTTGTTCGATACCGCCGGGCTGATCTTCGCGTTCATCATGCTGCGATCCACCTCGACGGGACGCGTCGGCCTGGCCGTGGCGGCCGTCGCCGGAATCCCAGGCCTGGTCTTCCTCTGCTACTCCACGCCTCGGCTGCCCGGAGTGGACTCGATCCTCCTGGCCATCTGCGCGATCAGCGTGCTCGTCGTCACCGCGGCCGCCGCCGCTCTGCGCGAGACCCGGTCGATCGTGGTCATCGCCGCCGCCTACGCCGCGATGCACGCGCTGTTCTGGGTCGTACCGATTCCCGCCACCAAGGTGTACGCCGACTCGCTCGGCCTCGGGATGCGCGATTACGCGAGCGGAGTTCCGGCGATGCCGGTGACGTTCCCGTTCGCCCTGCCGATCGCGGTGCTGGTCCTCGCGGGTGGACTCGCACTGGGCCGCCGCCGGAACTGGGCACTACGCCCGGTCGTGCTGGTTCTCGGTGGGCTGACCGGGCTGATCGTTGCCCTGGGCTATGTACCCGTCTTCACTCCACCGGCCTTGACGATCGTCGCCGCTGTCCCGGTGGGAGTGCTGTCCGGCTGGTTCGGCTGGCACCTCGGTACGGCCGGCCGGCTCGCGAGCGCGCCGGTATCGACGCCCGCGCGCAAAACCCTGGTGGAGGTCTGACATGCGGAGGTTGATCAAGTTGGCAGCAGCGGTCGCGGCGCTCGGCATGCTCACCACCCCGACCGCGTACGCCGCCACCGAACCGGTCGACGTGGTTCACACCGAGATCACCCAAGTGGGTCCGTACAAGCTGAAGACGTCGTTCAGCCAGTGGCCGTTGCGGGCGGAGAAGTCGCTGGACTTCCTCTTCGAACCCGAAGGCGGAATCCAGGGGCTCAAGGCCGAGGTCCGGCCGATCTCCCCCAAGGGCAGCGTGCTGCTCGCGCAGGCCCAATCCACTCCCGACGGCACCAAACTGGCCCGCCATCCCCGGGCACTGGACAAGTGGGGCTTCGACATCGTCGCGCTGACCAGCCCAGGAACCTGGCGGTTCGAGTACGAGATCGATGGGCCGAAGGGACGCGGCACCGGCGTCTTGGAGATCCCCGTCGGCAACCGTCCTGGACCGCCCGCCGCACTAGCCTGGTCGCTCGGCCTGCTGCCACTGGCGGCCGTCATACCGCTGGGGAGCTTGCTGTGGCTGAGGACCAGAACCGGCCGTCGGCGCGAGGCCTGGACGTGGCGCTGAGCCCAAAGGCCGCGCGGGCTGCGGCTACCTGCCGCGAGTGGACGCGTACATACGCGACCACTCGCGGGTGGTGGATGGGGCCGGACGCGGCGCAACGGGCGAATCACCTGGTCACGGCGTGCTTCCCGGTGGCGATCGCGTGGACGTCGTTCCGGCACGACAGCCCTCACGGCTGGCTCGTGCTGGTGTCCGGACTGCTGCAGAGCACCGCGTTGATGTTCGGCCGGCGCTATCCACTGGCCGTTGTCATCGTGGTCGGGCTCGTCGATCTCGTGCTGACCGCCCTCGGTGGTTACGTGCTCGCGTTCGGCGTGGTGATCGGCGTGTACTACGCGGCGTGCTGGGCCGACCGGCGCGGGCTTCGGATGGCGCTGGCGGCCGCCGCCACGTACCTGACGGTGCTCACGGTGCTGGCGATCGACGAGCAGGGCGGGTTGCCGTTGATCGCGCTGACCGTGATCGGCCTGGCCGGCTTCACCTTCAGCGGACGGTTCGAGGCGTCACAACGGCAGCGCATCACCGAACTACGCGAGACCTCGACCCGGCTCGTCGAGGAACGGGCCGTCGCCGAGCAGCGGGCGGCCGATCGCGAACGGGCTCTGCTGGCTCGCGAACTGCACGACATCCTCAACCACTCCGTCACCCGGATGGTGCTCGACGCCGAGGCAGGAGCCGAGACCGGTGACGAGGCCGCCGCCCGGCAAACGCTGCGGCGGGTGGCCGACACCGGCCGGGATTCGCTTGCGGAGTTGCGCCGTCTGCTCGGCGTACTGCGCACTGACGGGCCCGACGAGCTACGGCCGCCGCCGACGCTTGCCGAGCTGGACGAGTTGGTGGCCCGCATACCGGCGGGGGGCCCGCAGGTGACGATCGAACGGCATGGACCGGTCCGGACGGCCGACACCAGTATCGAGCTGGCGGCGTATCGCGTGGTGCAGGAGTCACTGACGAACGTCGCGAAGCACGCGGGCGGCGTACCGACCATCGTGCGCCTGACGTACCTGCCGGGCAGTCTGGAGATCGAGGTCAGCAACCAACTTCCCGACCCTCCCGCACCCACCGACGCCGTACGCGGCACTGGGCTCGTTGGTATGCGTGAGCGGGTAGAACTCCTCGGCGGCACCGTGCACGCCGGAACCCACGACGGCGGCTTTGCCGTCTACGCGACGTTGCCACTGCGGCAACCCGTTCGATCAGGAGAACCGGCATGACGGACCTCATCCGGGTAGTGGTCTGCGACGACGAGGAACTGTTGCGCGAGGCCCTCAGCCGACTCGTGGACGTCGCACCCGACCTAGAAGTTGTCGCCGCCGCCGCCGACGGACGCCAAGCGGTGGAGGCGGTCGCGCTGCACAAACCCGACGTTGTCTTGATGGACATCCGAATGCCCCGGCTCGACGGCATCGAGGCCACCCGGCAGATCGTCCGGGCCACCCCGGTAACCCGCGTGCTGATCCTGACGACGTACGACCTGGACAGCTACGTGTACGCCGCGCTCCAGGCGGGCGCGAGTGGTTTCCTGCTCAAGGACGCGCCGAGTGAACGCCTTCGCGACGGGATCCGGATCGTTGCCAGCGGCAACTCCGTACTCGCGCCCGAGGCCACCAGCCGGATGATCGAGGCGCTGCGGCCCGAACTGCCCGACGAGACCGACCAGGTACTGCTGCGCGCGCTCGACCACTTGACCGAACGCGAACGCGAGGTGTTCGACCTGGTCGCCGAAGGTCTCTCGAACCAGGAGATCGCCGAACGCCTGGTCATCAGCCGCTACACCGTCAAGGTCCACGTCTCCAACGTGCTGGCCAAGCTCGGCCTGCCCGACCGGATCCACGCCGTCCTGGTCCGCTCTCGCCTCCGGGGCCAGCTATGAAGACTCCAGCAGCCGTCCAGGAGTGGCTCAAGTCCGAGGCGATCCCGCTGCCACCGCTGGACGGTGCCGGCGCATGGCCCGGAGAGGTTGTGCGCTGGCTACCGGCCCTGAACGGCGTACGGGTGGTCGGCCTCGGCGAGGCCACGCACGGGACGCGCGAGTTCTTCCAGCTCAAGCACCACCTGCTCGCGATGCTGGTCCGCGAAGGCTTTACGACTTTCGCGATGGAAGCCAGTACGTCGGCGGCGCCGGCCGTTGACGCGTATATCCGCGACGGCGTCGGCACCGCCGCCGAGGTGGTGTCCGGCCTCGGCTTTTGGACCTGGCGCACCGAGGAGATCGTCGCCATGGTCGAGTGGATGCGCGCTTACAACAGGGATCGGCCGGACGCCGAGAAGCTGCGGTTCGCCGGTATCGATCCGCAACGATGCGCGCCTTCGGTCCGGTACGTGACGGACTTCCTCTTGTCGGCACGTTGGCTCGATGAGGCTCAGCGCAGCGAGGCCGCGCGCTACGCGTCGGCGATCGCGCCGCTCGCCGACGTACAACCAGGCACGCTGCCCGATCGCGAGCTGTTCACCGTGACGGAAGAACTGACTCGGTTCTTGTCTTCGCAGGCACTCGACCAGGTGGATCTGACGGTGGTGCACAAGCACGTCCGTATTCTGCGCGAGAACGCCGATGTCGCGAGCCGTCCCCCGCAAGCCGAAGACGCGACGCGTACGGCGTTCGCGGCGCGGGATCGCTATATGGCCGACGCCGTGACCGAACTACTGGACGCGGATCTTGCAGCGAAGGTCGTCCTGTGGGCGCACAACGGCCACCTCACGCCCAACGCCAACGGTATGCCCGCGATGGGCAGCCACCTCCGCGAACGCCTCGGCCAGGCCTACTACGTACTCGGCCTGGTCTTCGGCGGAGGCACCTTCCGCGCCAAGCGTTCGGCGCCTTGGCCGCTGCCGCACCGCTGGTTCGTCGGCCGCAATCTCGGGGTCGTGTCGATACCGCCGGCCACCATGAACCTCGAACACATCCTCGCGAAGGCCAACCCCCACGACCACCTCGTCAACCTCCGCGCGGCGAAGCTGCCCGCAGAGGTACGGGACTGGCTGCAGGCGTCCCAGTGGATGCGTAGCTATGGCGCGGTGGTGCCACGCGTGGGCTCAACGTTCTACTTCACTGCCACCGTGCTGGCCGACGACTTCGACGGACTCGCGTACATCGCCCACTCGACCCCGAGCCGGGCCATTGCCGAGTCAGGGCCGACGGTGGATGAGCAGAGGTAGCACCGCGGCAGCCCCGGCCTCGCGGACTTTGGCCGCCGCCACGGTGATCGGCCATTGCGAGGACGACGCGTCGACCACCAGCAGCACCGAGCGACCCGCGAACGCCTGCGCGGTCTCGGCGTCGATCGAGATGCCGTCGCGCCAGACCTTCGCCTCCTCCGCCGACGACATGCCATCGGTGAAGGCACCGCCATCAACCGTCAGGTCCGCCCGCTCCATCCGGCCCAGCTCCGCCAGATAGTCGGCCACCTCGGTCACCAGCCGGCGGTATCCCGCGGCCGGCAGCCCGACGACCACCTCGGGCCGACGCGACCACGCGTTCTTCCATTTCGACATCGCGCTGACGCAACCGGCCTTCAGTGCCTCCAGCTGCGCCGGATCACCGCCGGAGTCGCCGAACACCGAACGGATCACCTCACGCCACTCCGGCGCGTCGGCGAACACGATCGAACGGCCCGGCTCCGCGCTCAGCGCCGGTGGGATCCGGCCCTTGGCGCCGAACGAGCCACCCGGCCACATCTTGCGGGGCTCCAGCACATGCGTCTCGCCGCGCAGCAACCGCGTGATCGCCTTGACGGTCTCGGGATCGGGCGCCGCCGTCAACGGATCGGGCAACAAGCCGAGGCAGACCGAGCAGCGCCCGCACGGCACCGCCGAGGGATCATCGAGCGACTCCTGCAACAGTTGCATGAGGCAACTTTCGCCGCGGGTGTAGGCGCGCATGATGTCGGCCTCGCGGCGCCGTACCGAGATGATGCCGTCGTAGTGCGCGGCGTCGAACGACCAGGGCGTACTGGTTCGGACCCAGCCCTTGTCGACCCGCTCGACCGCGCCGTCGACCGCGAGCTGTTTCAGCATCAGCTCGACCCGGCCGCGGCGCAGCCCGGTTTCGGCCTCCAGCGCCGGAACCGTGGCCGGCTCATCACCGGTGTAGGCCTCGAGCCCGCTCAGCAACCGGCTGACCTGGTCCGGATCGGGAATCGTCGCCGTCGCGAAGTAGTCCCACACGCCGGCATCGGCGTCGGACGGCAGCAGCGCGACGATCGCGTGATCGATGCCGCGGCCCGCACGACCGACCTGCTGGTAGTACGACACCGGTGACGGCGGCGAACCGACATGCACCACAAAACCGAGATCGGGTTTGTCGTAGCCCATCCCCAGCGCGGACGTCGCGATCAGCGCCTTGAGCCGGTTGTCTCGCAGAGCGTCCTCGAGTTGCTCCCGCTCGGCGACCTCAAGACCGCCCGTGTACGCGGCGACGGGCAGGGACGGCCCGTGCACCTCCTGCACGGCGGCGGCCAACCGCTGCGCGTCGGAAACGGTGAGCGTATAGACGATGCCGGAGCCGGGCAGCTTCGGCAGGTGGTCCACCACCCACGCGAACCGGTCCAGCGGGGACAAGGCATTCACCACCGCAAGCTGAAGGCTCGACCGAGCCAACGGACCACGCAGGACCAGGGTGGATTCGCCGAGTTGGTGGGCGACGTCCTCGGTGACGCGGGCGTTCGCCGTCGCGGTAGTGGCCAGCACGGGCGTGTCGGGGTTGAGCTTTTGCAGCACGTCGGACACGCGGCGGTAGTCCGGCCGGAAGTCGTGACCCCAGTCCGAGACCGCATGCGCCTCGTCGATCACCAGCAAGCCGATCTGGCCCGCGAGACCATCGAGCACTCGACGGCCGAAGCCGGGATTGGCCAGCCGCTCGGGTGATACCAGCAGCACGTCGATCGCACCTGATCGCAGGTCGGCTTCGATACCGTCCCAGGCGTCGAAGTTCGAGGAGTTGAGCGTCGCCGCGCGCAACCCGGCCCGGGCGGCCGCGCCCACCTGGTCCCGCATCAGCGACAACAACGGGGACACCACCAGGGTCGGTCCGGCGCCCTCCGAACGGCGGATCGCGGTCGCGGCCCAGTACACCGCGGACTTGCCCCAGCCGGTGGCCTGCACGACAAGCACCCGGGCTCTCGGCTCGCACAGCGCGGCGACAGCGGTCTCCTGGTCCGCCCGCAATCGCGCGGACTCCCCCGCGATCGCCTGGATCACCTGTGCGGCGGTGGCGGACCTTGTGTCCGACAGCGCCAACGTCTGCGAATCAGCCATGCCCGAAACCCTAGACGTTGCCACCCCCATTCCGCGGACGCCTGTGGATAACCGCCGAAGGCTGAGGTAGAGGTTGAGGGTGGTCAGCGCGATCGCGGCAGGCCCTGGGCATCCACCAGACGTTGAGGTCCGGGGCCACCCGCCGCCAAAGCGTCGTACGGATTGGCCAGCGCGCAGCGGTCGAGCGAGAGGCAACCGCAGCCGACGCACTCCTTGAAGTCGTCGCGCAGTTGCAGCAGATGGGCGATCCGGGCGTCGAGCTCCTGCTGCCAGCACTCCGAGATCCGGGCCCAGTCCTGCCGCGTCGGCGTCCGGTTGTCGGGTAGCAACGCCAGGATCGCGGCGACGTTCGCCAGCGGGATACCGACGCGCTGCGCGATCCGGATCATCGCCACCCGGCGCAGGGTGTCGCGCTTGTACCGGCGCTGGTTGCCCGACGTACGGCGGCTGATGATGAGGTTCTGCCGTTCGTAGAAGTGCAGGGCCGAAACCGCTACCCCGCTGCGCTCCGCGACCTCGCCGACAGTCATCTCACCCTGGTCCATCTGATTCCCTCCGGTCGGACCTCAACTAACGTCGAGGCTACCGACCGAAGGCCACATCCCCCGCAGCCAGCTCAAAGCGCGACCGGCAGCCGCCGGATCCGCTGCGACATCAACGCCGCGACCATGCACAAGCCACCCGCTAGGTACCACGCGAGGTCATACGTGCCGAGGGCGTCGCGGATCGCACCGGCGCCAGTGGCGGCCACGGCCGCCCCGATCTGGTGCGACGCGAAAACCCAGCCGAACACGATTGGCGCGTCCATCCCGAACCACTGCCGGCACAACGCCACAGTCGGCGGAACGGTCGCGACCCAGTCGAGCCCGTAGAAGATGATGAACACCCACATGCTCGGTTCCGCGTGCGGGGAGAACAGCGACGGCAGTACGAGCAGTGAAGCGCCTCGCAACGAGTAGTACCCGATCAACAAGTACCGCGGGTCCCAACGGTCTGTAAGCCATCCGGACGCGATAGTCCCGGCGATGTCGAAGATCCCGACAAGCGCGAGCAGAGACGCCGCAGTCGTGGACGGCATCCCATGATCGTGTGCGGCCGTCACAAAGTGCGTACCGACCAGGCCGTTCGTAGACGCGCCACAGATGGCAAACCCACCCGCGAGAAGCCAGAACGTCGGTTGGCGGGCCGCAGTCCGTAGAGACGCCAGCGCCCGCATCGCGCTGTTCCCGGTCGCAGTGACCCGCAAGCCGACCGTACTGCCCTCAGGAGCGCCGTACGCCCGCAAGCCCACGTCGCTCGGGTAGTCCCGCATGAAGATCAGCACCAGCGGTACGACGGCCAACGCGCAGGCGGCAACCACCAGAGCCGGCAGGCGCCATCCGTAGTCGCCTGCGAGCTTTGCGACCAGCGGAAGGAAGATCAGCTGCCCGGTGGCTGCACCAGCGGTCAGGATTCCCGTCACCAGTCCCCGGCGGGCCACGAACCACCGGCCGGTCACAGTCGCGACGAAGCTCATCGACATCGCGCCGGTTCCCAAGCCCACCAGCAGGCCCCAGCACAGCAGAAGCTGCCAGCTGGACGTCATGAAGACGGTCAACCCGCTACCGGCGGCCACGAGCACCAAGGCGCCGCCGACCACCTTGCGGATGCCGAGAGTGTCCATGAGCGCGGCAGCGAACGGCGAGATCAGGCCGAACAGCATCAGGTTGATCGAGACCGCGAGACCGATCGTCGCGTGCGACCAGCCGAACTCCTCGTGCAGCGGATCCATCAGCACACTCGGCACCGAGCGGAAGCCCGCCGCACCGATCAGCGTCACGAACGCGATACCGGCGACGATCCAGGCGCGATGTAGCCCGGCCGTCTTCTTCTGCTCCAGGATCTCGGTCACCAGGCGAGTGTGAAGCCTGGCGAATTCCCGCACGAGTGGCCAGAATGCCAACATGTGTCAAGATGTGGCCATGCCCAAACCGCATCAAGTGGTCGTGCTGGCACTGCCGCCCGTCGTCGGTTACGACATGACGATTCCACCGACCGTGCTCGGCGCCGCCACCCGCGCCGACGGCACCGCCTTGTACGACGTACGCGTCTGTGGGATCGATCAGAGCCCGATCCGGGCGAGCGCCGGTTTCACCGTCGTACCGGACTTTGGCGCCGAGATCCTCGCGGAGGCCGACACCGTCATCATCCCGGGCACGCGGATCCACGAGCCGCGCCACGAAGGCACCCTGCCCGACGAACTCGGGGCCGCCCTGGCGAAGATCCGCCCCGGCGCGCGCATCGCCTCGATCTGCACTGGGGCCTTCGTACTCGCCGCGGCCGGACTGCTGGACGGGCGGCCGGTCACCACGCACTGGCGGTACGCCGACCAGTTTCGCGCGCTCTACCCCAAGGTCCTACTCAACGAGAACCTGCTGTTCGTCGACGACGGCGACATCATCACCTCGGCCGGGCTGTCCGCTGGCGTCGACCTGTGCCTGCACCTGGCCCGCGTCGACTACGGCAGCGAGGTGGCCAACCGCGCCGCCCGGCACTGCGTGGTACCGCCGTGGCGGGACGGCGGCCAGTCGCAGTTCATCGACCGGAACGTGCCCGACGAAGGCTCAGCCGGTACGGCGCCGACGCGCGCCTGGGCGAACGAACACCTCGGCGAGGAACTCGACCTGGCCACGCTGGCCGGACACGCGCGCATGAGCGTGCGGACGTTCAGCCGCCGATTCAAGGCCGAGACCGGCCTGTCCCCGGGCGCGTGGCTATTGCAGCAGCGCGTCCGGCACGCGTGCCACCTGCTGGAGACCACCGACCTGCCGGTCGACCGCGTCGCGCAGGAGGCCGGCCTCGGAACCGCGGGGTCACTGAGGCATCATCTACGCACCGAACTCGGCGTATCCCCGCTCGCCTACCGCAAAACCTTCCGCGCCGGCTAAGCCCATGAGCTGAGCACCGCGCCAGGTGAAGCCCTGTCTCAGCTCGCCTCGACGCGGGCCTTCTCGACCACGACATCGAAGTCGGCCTTGGGCCACTCCGGATTGAGGTCCTTGAGAGTTTCCAGCAGCAGAGTGGTGACGGCCCAGTTGCGATACCACTTACGGTCGCTCGGAATCACATGCCAAGGCGCGTGGTCCGGATTGCACTTCTCCAAGGCCGCTTCGTACGCCTCGGTGTACGCCGGCCACTGCTGGCGTTCGTCCACGTCGCCCGGGTTGTACTTCCAGTGCTTGGTCGGGTCGTCCAGACGGGCCTGCAGGCGTTCCTTCTGCATCTCAGGTGAGATGTGCAGGAAGCACTTCACCACGGTGACCCCGGAGGCGGCCAGTTCCTCTTCGAACTCGTTGATCTGCTCGTAGCGGCGGTTCCACACCGGCGGCGCCACCAGGCTCCGGACCCGGGCGATCAGCACGTCCTCGTAGTGCGACCGGTCGAAGATCCCGATCTTTCCGGGTTCCGGCAACGCCTGGCGGATCCGCCACAGGAACCCGCGCCGCTTCTCGGCCGCGGTCGGTGCCTTGAACGAGGTGATCCGCAAGCCCTGCGGGTCCATCAGCCCGGCGCCGTGCCGGATCACGCCACCCTTGCCCGAGGTATCCATGCCCTGCAGCACCAGCAAGACGCTGCGCGAGCCGCCCTTGCGGCCTTCGGCGAACAGCCGTTCCTGCCAGTCCGACACCTCGGGGGCCAGGGCGGCCAACGCCTCCCGGCCTTGCTCCTTGGTACCGCCAAAACCGGTCGTCGCCCGCGGGTCGTACGAGCTCAGGTCGACCGGCCCCGGCGGGACCCGCAGCGAGCTGGACAACCCGGGTGCAGTTCTATTCGCGCTCTTCTTCGTCGCCATGCCGGCCATCCTGCCCCATCCCGGCCCGGGCCAACGCGATCAACCGCGACAACGCGCGCAGGTACTTCTTCCGGTAACCACCCTTGAGCATGCGTTCGTCGAACATCCGGTCCAGCGGCACCCCACTGGCCAGCAGCGGAATGTCCCGGTCGTACATCCGGTCGGCCAGCACCACCAGACGAAGCGCGACGTTCTCGTCGTCGATCTCGCGGATGTCCTGCAGTCCAACGGCCGTGACCCCGTCGAGCAACGCGCCGAACTTGCTCGGGTGCAACTCCGCCAGATGCCGATGCAGATCAACGAAGTGGTCGCACGACGCGCCATCCCGCCCGGCCGCCAGTCGCTCCACCTCGGCGTCGGTCAACGGCGTCGGCGCGTTCGGCAGACCCCGGTGGCGGTAGTCCTGCCCATCGATCCGCAGTACGTCGAATCGCGCGGCCAGACCCTGGATCTCGCGGAGGAAATCCGTCGCCTGGAACCGGCCCTCCCCCAGCCGATCCGGCAGCGTGTTCGAAGTGGCGGCCAACTGAACCCCGGCCTCGACCAACTGCCCGAGCAGTCGCGAGATCAGTACGGTGTCGCCCGGGTCGTCCAGCTCGAACTCGTCGATGCAGATCAACCGGTACGGCGTGAGCGCCTCGACCGCGCGGCGCATACCGAGGGCGCCGACCAGGTTCGTGAGCTCGACGAAGGTGCAGTACATCTTCGGGCCAGAGGCCTCGTGCCACAGCGACGCGAGCAAATGCGTTTTGCCCACGCCGAATCCGCCGTCGAGGTAGACGCCCGCCTTGCCAGGTTGTTCCGCCGCTTTCCGGCGCCACCAGGTCCGCTCCTGGCGTGGCTTCGCGAGCGTCGTACCGCGCTCGCGTAGTACGGCGAGGGCCGTTGCCTGGCTGGGCTCGGCCGGGTCGGGGCGGTAGGTGCCGAACCGCACGGGCTCGAACCGCGGAGGCGGCACGCACTCCGACAACAGCCGGTCCGGGCTGACGTCAGGCCGGCGTTCGATGAGGCGGATCGGCATGCCGCACAGCCTACCGAGGTTGGCTTGACCTCAAGTCCACTCGAACTCCTAGCGTGGTCGACACCACAACAACAGGAGGCTTCGCGATGCACGCCATTCGCCTGCACGAGTTCGGTCCGGCCGGCAATCTGCGCTACGAGGAGGCGGCCGATCCGGTGCCTGCGGCGGGCCAGGTCCGGATCAAGGTCGAGGCCGCGGGGGTGCATCTGGTCGACACGGTCCTCCGCGCCGGAAACGCTGGTGGCGCACCGATCGCCGTACCGGACCTGCCGACCATCCCGGGCCGGGAGGTCGCCGGCACGGTGGACGCCCTCGGTCCCGGCACCGACGAGTCCTGGCTCGGCCGCCGGGTCGTCGTACACCTCGGTCAGGTCCCCGGTGGGTACGCCGAACTGGCGGTCGCCGCGGCCGAGGCCCTCCACCCGATCCCCGAGCACCTCGACGCCGCTGAGGCCGTCGCGATCATCGGCACGGGCCGTACGACGATGGCGGTGCTGGCCGACGCGCACCTCGGGCCCGACGACGTCGTCCTGATCACCGCGGCCGCGGGCGGTATCGGCAGCCTGCTGGTGCAAACCGCCCGCAATGTCGGCGCCACCGTCGTAGGTCTCGCGGGTGGTCCGGCCAAGGTCGAGCAGGTTCGCTCGCTCGGCGCGCAGATCGTGATCGACTACCGCGATCCGGACTGGCCCGAGCAGGTCAAGGCGGAACTCGACGGCCGGTCCGTGACGGTCATCCTCGACGGGGTCGGTGGCGAGCCGGGTAAAGCGGCCCTGGACCTGCTCGGCGTCGGCGGACGCATCGTGTGGTTCGGCTGGTCCGATGGCGAACCGCCCACGGTGACCACCTCCGACATCATCGCCCGCGGCCTCACCGTCTCCTGGGCGATCGGGCCGAAGATGTTCCAGCGCCCAGGCGGCCTCCGCGCCTTCGAAACCGCCGCGCTCACCGAGGCGATCGAAGGCCGCTGGAAGCCGCTCACCACCCGCTTCCCACTGGCCAAGGCCGCCGACGCCCACCAGGCCCTCGAAAACCGAGAAACCACCGGCAAGGTCGTCCTCATCCCCTAGGCGGGCTCGGGCAGGGGGTGGCCGGTTTCGAGCAGGGACTTGAGGGAGCTGAGGATGTGCGGCCAGCCGCCCGAGACGGCCTCGTGCACGATGCTGCCTTCGGGGAAACCGTCGTGGGTGACGGTGAGTTTGACCAGGTCGCCCACGGTTTCGAGGTCGAAGGTGACCTTCGAGCGCGGTTCGGCCGAGGCCTTCGCCATCCACTCGTCGCCCAGCTCGAAGGTCTTGCCGAACTCGGGCGTGAAGGTGTGCCAGGTGTACGACAGGCGCTTGCCTGGCTCCGCTTCGAGAACCACCTGCTCGGGGTCTTGGATCGCGATGCCCGACTGGTGCCAGGTGACGGTGGAACCAGGCTTCCAGTCGGACTCCAGCGTGGCGCCCCAGTACTGCTCGGTGAAGGCCGGCGCGGTCAGGGCTTGCCACAGTTTGTCGGCGGTGGTGTGGATGTAGCTGACGTACACGAATTCCGGTGCGGTCATCGGTTGCTCCAAAGCGGTCTTGAGGTCTGCGAGCGCCTGAACCCGCTGCTTGTCGTAGCGGTTGATCCAGCGATCGGCGATGGCGTTGATCGGCTCGGCGTTCAGGTGGTGGAACTTCTCCCGGCCGCGGCGAACCGTTGCGATGAGCCCGGCCGCCTCCAGGATCGCGAGGTGCTTGCTCACCGCCTGGCGAGTCAGATCCAGGGACGCGCACAACTCGCGCAGCGTCTGCCCGTTGCGCTCGTTCAGGCTGTCGAGCAGCGCGCGCCGGGTCGGATCGGCCAGCGCTTTGAACGCGTCGTCCACGGATCACCTCGT
Source organism: Kribbella deserti (assembly GCF_042434725.1). Classification (NCBI taxonomy): domain Bacteria; kingdom Bacillati; phylum Actinomycetota; class Actinomycetes; order Propionibacteriales; family Kribbellaceae; genus Kribbella; species Kribbella deserti. Next base: position 848,015 of record NZ_JBHLTC010000018.1, read on the forward strand.
CAATAGGCAACTGTTAGGTTGCCCGTTGACAATAGGCAGCCGTTTGGTTGCCTGTCAAGCAGACCGATTCCTTTCGGGTAGCGCCGGGGTCTACACCGACAATGACCCTGGAACCGAAAGGAACCCGATGCGCGACGAGAGCGACTTCACCCGGCTGACCGAGCCCTTCCGCAAGGAACTACTGGCGCACTGCTACCGCATGCTCGCGTCGTACGACGAGGCCGAGGACCTCGTCCAGGAGACGTACCTGCGGGCCTGGCGCTCGTTCGGCACGTTCGAGGGCCGCTCGTCGGTCCGGGTCTGGCTGTACCGGATCGCCACCAACGCCTGCCTCACCGCGCTGGACAACCGCAAGCGCAGACCGTTGCCCTCCGGACTCGGTGCCCCCAGCAACGACCCGTACGGCGAGCCGGCCGCGGCCGGACCCGACATCGAATGGCTGCAGCCGATCCCGGACGCCCTGGTCACTCCGGCCGACCAGGATCCCGCGATGGTGGCGGCCACCCGCGACGGCCTGCGGCTGGCCCTGGTCGCGAGCCTGCAACGGCTACCACCCAAGCAACGGGCCGTACTGATCCTGCGCGAGGTGCTCGCCTTCAGCGCGAACGAGGTGGCCGTCATGCTCGGCACCACCCATACGGCGGTCAAGAGCAGCCTGCAACGCGCCCGGGCCAACCTCGGCGACCCTCAGCCCACTGACCTGGCCGGCGATCTCGACGAAAGGCGCCTGCTCGAGCAGTACATCTACGGCTTCGAGAACGCCGACCTGGCCGTACTTGAACAGGCCCTCCGCCAAGACGCGAGCCTGGAAATGGTCGGTACGACGACCTGGTTCGACGGCCGCAAGACCTGCGTGCCGTACCTGGCGAACGTCATCGGCCAACCAGGCGACTGGCGGATGGTCCCGACCCGGGCGAACGGACAACCCGCGGTGGTGTCGTACTACCGCGGCGAGCCGTTCGGCCTGGCCGTATTGGACATCCGGGTCGACGGCCTCAAAGGCATCGCCGTTTTCGCCGGGTCCGACCTGGTCACCAGCTTCAGTCCGAGCGCGGCGTGAGCACGTCCTCGAGGTTGAAGTTCACCGGCTCCTCGAGCTGTTCGTAGGTGCACGATTCCGGCGTACGGTCCTCGCGCCAGCGCACGAACTGGGCCGTGTGCCGGAATCGCACGCCCTCCATGTGGTCGTACCGAACCTCGACCACGCGCTCGGGGCGTAGCGGAATGAAGCTGAGGTCCTTGCCGGCCTGCCAGCGACTGCCTTCGGCGTTGCGGGGAGTGCGATTGCCCTCCTCCTGCTTGGCCCAGGCCCACGGGTGGTTGTCGAAATCTGTCACCCAGGGCTGTAGCTCGGTGAACAGCTCCTCGCGCCGGGCCATCGGGAACGCGCCGATCACGCCGACACTGGCGAGCACGCCCTCGGCGTTGTACAGCCCGAGCAGCAACGAGCCGATCCGCTCGGGCCCGCTCTTGTGCAGGCGATAACCCGCCACCACGCAGTCCGCCGTGCGCTCGTGCTTGATCTTGAACATGGTCCGCTTGTCCGGCAGATACGGCCCGTCGAGCGGTTTCGCGATCACGCCGTCGAGCCCGGCGCCCTCGAACTGCTCGAACCAGTTCTGCGCGACGGCCTTGTCCGCGGTCGCCGGAGTCACGTGCACGGGCGCCTGTACGTCGGCCAGCGCCTTCTCCAAGGCGGCGCGCCGCTCGGCGAACGGCCGCTCGGTGTAATCGGTATCACCCAGCGCGAGCAGATCGAACGCCACGAACCGCGCCGGCGTCGTCTCCGACAGCATCTTCACCCGGCTCGCGGCGGGGTGGATCCGCTGCTGCAACATCTCGAAGTCGAGTCTGTTGCCGTCGGCACCGACCACGATGATCTCGCCGTCGATCACGCAGCGTTCGGGCAGTTCGGCCCGGAAGGCCTCGACCAGCTCCGGGAAGTACCGCGTCATCGGCTTCTCGTTGCGGCTGCCGATCTCCACCTCGTCACCGTCGCGGAAGATGATCGAGCGGAAACCGTCCCACTTCGGCTCGAAACTCAGCTCACCGTCGGGGATCTGCTTGACCGCCTTCGCCAGCATCGGCGCGACCGGCGGCATCACGGGAAGTCGCATGGTCCCTTCTTACCGCACAAACCGTGTCAGGCGGAGGTATGACGCAACTGGGCCGAATCGCGGCATGATGGCAGCAGAACGCCATTCGGCATCAGCGGAGGTGGCTCAGATGTACGACGTAGTGCTACTCGTCGAGCAAGAGCTGACGGAAGAAGACGCCAAGCAGGTTGTCGCACTGCACGAGGACCTGCCCGACCCGGTCAAGTATCACGTGGTCATTCCCTGCCACAACGCCGAGGCGGGGGTGGAGGCCTCCCTGGCCGCCCTCGGCACGGCCGATCTGTACGGCGCGGGCATCGCCGATCAGCGCAACGACCTCGCCGCCGCCCAGCGGGCCATCGACGACGAGGCGAAGGGCTGCAGCGGCCGAAGCGTCGAACGACTCCAGGCCCTGGGGCAACAGGCCGAGGGTGGTATCAGTCACGAGCGTGCCATCGACGCGCTGACCGAGACCGTGCGCAAGGTCGACGGCCGCGAGGTCATCATTCTCACCCGGCCGCACGTGGTGGCGGAGTTCTTCCACGTGGACTGGGCCGCGCAGGCCCGCCGCCATCTCGGCGTACCGGTCCTGCACCTGCTGGAACACGACAAGGAGAGGCCGGCCAAGCGGCGGTAGACCGTTGGGCGGGCCCGGCCCCGAGACCGGGCCCGCCCAACGGCTGTTCGGCTAGGAGGCCTGGGCCGAGTCGTAGACGTTCTGGGCGTCAGTACCGAAGTACGGCCCGAACATCCAGTTCGGGAAGAAGTTGATCTTGTAGCTGTTGACCGAGTTCACCGTGCCGGTCCCGGTGGCCTCGTTGAAGTTGAGGAACCAGCCGCCACCGCTGGAACCACCGGTCATGTTGCAGGTCATGCCGAGGCCGTTGCTGATGAAGGCGTTGAAGACCGTGCCACTGCAGTAGATCAGCTTCGAGCCGTCGTACGGCGCTGCCGCCGGGTAGCCGAAGGCGTACATGCGCTGGCCGCGCGGCTGGTTGAACGCGATGCCCTGGCCGCCGACGACGTCCGTGAGCGCCGCACCGTTCAGCGGATTCACCACCGCCGCGCCCATGTCGTAGTTGATGTCCTCGCTGGCGACCCACTGCGGCGTGGCGAGCAACTTGCGGGCGGTCCAGGTGCCGTAGGGCGTGGCGCCGTTGTTGTACGCCGGGACGAACGCCCAGTTGGTGTGGAAGGCCCCTTCGAGTTTGACGCAGTGCCCAGCCGTGACGACCGTGCTCTTGTTCGTACTCGTTACAGCCGTACCACTGCACGACGCGGTTCGGCCGCCGTAGGTGAAGAAGACCCGGCCCTCGGTCCGCACGATCGCTCCCCCGCCGGTCCAGGCGCTACCGCCGTTGGGAAAGGCTGTAGGCGCGAAGGAGGTCGCCGCGCCTTGGGGTACGTCGATCGACTCGGGCAGCTTCGCACGTCGTACAAGCTGGTCCATCGGAGTAGCCGAGCGCATCCGCTCGGGCGTCCAGAAGGCGGCTACACCGGCCTGCTGGGCGGAGGTGATCGCGGCCGGCACACTGACCGGCTGCGGTTTGTCAGCGACCGGCGCGGTTCCGGCGACGCTGGTGAGCGGGGTGGCGACGAGGAGGGCGCTGGCGGCGGCCAGCAAGCTCAGACGCAAGGTGGAACGCTTCATCTGGTGCCACACTTTCCGGACCGGCGAGGTGACGCCGGCCGCAAGTCGACGGGGATCTGGCGGTATCTGCCCATGGACTTACAGCCCGGGTCGCCGCGGTGGTGCCGCGGTTACCGGGTAGTACTCAGCGCGCTGAACGGGGAGGCTAGAACAACCCGTCGCACAACGCAATGGCTCGCACACCCTTCGTCAACACCGCCCAAAGATTGCTCATCTTCGGTGGCACGTGAGCCCGCGCAAGGGGCCTCAGACGGGGTTGGGCTGCGGGGCGAACTGGGTGCGGTAGAGGTCGGCGTACAGGCCGTCGCGGGCGAGGAGTTCGTCGTGGGTGCCGCGTTCGACGATGGTGCCGCCGTCGACCACGAGGATCTGGTCGGCGTTGCGCACGGTCGAGAGGCGGTGCGCGATAACGAGCGAGGTCCGGCCTTCGAGGGCGGTGTCGAGCGCCCGCTGAACCGCGGCCTCGGACTCGGAGTCGAGGTGCGCGGTCGCCTCGTCCAGTACGACGATGCGCGGGGCCTTCAGCAGCAGCCGGGCGATCGCGAGCCGTTGGCGCTCGCCACCCGACAGCCGGTGGCCGCGATCCCCCACCACGGTGTCGAGCCCGTCCGGAAGCGCCTCCACCAGCTCCCACACCTGGGCGGCCCGCAACGCGTCGGCCATCTCGGCGTCGGTGGCGTCCGGCCGGGCGTAGGCGAGGTTGGCGCGGATGGTGTCGTGGAACATGTGCGCGTCCTGCGTGACGTAACCGATGGCGTCGTGCAGGGATCGCAGCGTCACCTCACGTACGTCGTGACCGCCGATCCGGACCGCGCCGGCGGTGACGTCGTACAGCCGGGCGACCAGGTTCGTGATGGTGGTCTTGCCTGCGCCGGACGGCCCGACCAGGGCCACCATGTTGCCGGGGGCAACGGTGAAACCGACGTCGCGAAGCACGTCCGCGGAGGTGCGTTTGTCCAGCACGGCAACGGATTCCAGTGATGCGAGTGAGACCTCGTCGGCAGACGGATACGAGAACTCGACGTGCTCGAACTCGACCGTGACCGCCTCGTCGGGCAAGGCGACGGCATCCGGTGCGTCGGCGATCATCGGCTTGAGGTCGAGTACCTCGAAGACCCGCTCGAACGAGACCAGCGCGGTCATCACATCGACCCGGACGTTCGACAAGGCGGTCAGCGGGCCGTACAACCGGCCGAGCAGGGCCACCAGGGCGAGCAAGGTCCCGACGGTGAGGGAGTTCCGCACGGCGAGGTTGCCGCCTACGCCGTACACCAGGGCCGTCGCGAGCGCGGCCACCAGCGTGAGCGCGGTGAAGAAGACCCGGCCGAGCATGGCGATGCGAATACCGAGATCGCGCACCCGGCCGGACCGCTCGGCGAACTGCGCGTTCTCCGCCTCGGGGCGGCCGAACAGGCTCACCAGCAACGCGCCGCCGACGCTGAACCGCTCGGTCATCGCGGTCGACATGTCCGCGTTCAGTTGCATCTGCTCGCGGGTCATCGCGGCCAGCCGGCGGCCGAGATAGCGCGCGGGCAGCAGGAAGACCGGCAGCAGCAGGATCGCGATCAGCGTCAGCTGCCACGACAGCACCAGCATGGCGCCGATGACCAGCACCAGGCTGATCACGTTCGACACCACGCCGGACAACGTCGAGGTGAACGCCTGCTGGGCGCCGATCACGTCGGTGTTGAGCCGAGACACCAGCGCGCCGGTCTGGGTCCGGGTGAAGAACGCGATCGGCATCCGCTGCACGTGCGCGAAGACCTTGGTACGCAGATCGAAGATCAGGCCCTCGCCGATGCGGGCGGAGTACCAGCGCTGCACCAGCCCGAGGCCGGCTTCGACCACGGCCAGTACAGCCACGATCAGCGCGAGCAGCGTGACCAGGCCGGAGTCGCCCTTGATGATGCCGTCGTCGACGATCTTTTTGAACAGCAGCGGCGACGCGATCACCAGCACGGCCGACACGACCACCAGCAGCAGGAAGACCGTGATCTGGACGGTGTAAGGCTTGGCGAAGGCCAGGATGCGCTTGAGCGTGCCGGGAGTGAGCTTCTGGTTCACGACCGACGAATCCTGCCGTCGCCAGCTCATCGGGCTACCGCCCATGCCCATCGGTGATGACATGTCCCTAGTCAACACCCAGACTCAGCTGATACTTCCCGTCAGCTCGGCCAGGCGACGGGCCTGCGCCTCGCGCTCGGCCTGGAGCTGCTCGTCGTACGACCGGCGCTGGGCCTGAATCAGCAGCGCCTTGGTCTCGCGGACGGCGCCCGCGAGCGGTGCCAGCAGCGCGGCGCTGAGGTCGCTGACGGTGCCCGCGAGTTCCTCAGCCGGTACGACGATGTTGGCCAGACCCCATCGCAGAGCTTCGTCGGCCTCGACCCAGCGGGTGGTCGCGCAGATCTCCAGCGCCCGGGAGAAACCGATCAGCTCGACCAGGGGATGCGTACCACCCAGGTCCGGCACCAGCCCGAGGGCCGGTTCGCGCATGCTGAACTTGGCGTCCGGGGTGATCACCCGCAGGTCGCAGGCCAGAGCGAGCTGGAAGCCCGCGCCGACCGCATGGCCCTGGACGGCTGCAATGCTCACGAACGACGGATCGCGCAGCCAGCAGAATCCCGCTTGAAACCCGGCGATCTCCTGGTGGATCTCCGCCTGCGCCTTCGTACCGAGCGACAGCAGGGGCGGTTCGCCGTCGATCGGCTCGCCCATGATCAGCCGCCGGTCGAGGCCCGCCGAGAACGACGGGCCCTCCCCCGACACGACCACCACCCGCACCTCGGCCGGCAGCGACGCGCCGAACTCGGCCAGCGCCCGCCAGGTGGCCGGAGTCTGCGCGTTGCGCACCTCCGGCCGGTCCAGCACCACTCGGGCAACAGGCCCGTCCACCGAGAACCGCACGCCGCCATCCGTCATGGCGACGACGATATACCAACCAGTAACAACCTGCCCGGGTCAGTTCTTGCCGAAGTCCTCCGCGACCTCACGGATGTCCGCGTCGGAACTGGCCCGGGCGAGGTCGACCAAGTCCAGCAGCAGGTCTTCCGGGCCGATCTCGGTGAGCAGCTCCGCGAACCGCCGGAACTCCTCGTCGTCGCCCTGCGCCAGGATCGGCCACATCTCGTCTTTCAGGAACGAGTGCACCCACGGACGCGGCAGGCCCGCGATGACCTGCCGCACCAGCATCGTGTCGGCGTGCGCGGAGGACGCCAGCCGGACCAGCTGGGGGAAATACTCCAGCCGGTGCACGATCTCCAGGAACTCGATCATCCGCAGCGCCGTCCCGCGCTGGGCGGGGCTTTCCAGCCCCGCCGCGAGCAGCTCGTGCCGGGTTTCGACGGGCAGGGCCAGGAAGTCCCGCCGCCGGTCCGCGAGTTCCAGCTCCGCGGCCCGCAAGGATTCCCACGTCTTGCGGGCCGCCCGATCAATACTCACCGATTCACTTCTTCTTTCCGACGTATTCCCACGGCAGCGACACGTACAGGCTGACGAATTCATCGTACTTCATCGAGCGGGTGGGATAGAGGGTGTGGTGACCGTGCGGCTGATCGCCACCGACGTCCGTGCCATCGGCGATGACCCGCAGGCCGTCGGGCAATTGCGTACCGGCCGGCAATCGCCAGTAATGGCCGGTCAATTTCACGTCCGGATGGAATGGATCACTGTAGGTCGACTTTCCCTTCGGCGGGCTGGATGGATGGACGTTGCCGTCCTTGTCCACTTCGATGTCCGCCGGCACCCGCACCTTGCCGGGGTGGGTGGTATTGCCGAAGGAATGCAGGTCCGTCGGCGTATGTTGTGGCGGCTCCGCCTTCTTGATCGCGTTCTTGATCTTGTCGGCCAGTTTCTTGACCGCGTCGCCGACTTTCTTCACCAGGTCGTGGACCTTGGTAATCACGGTGCGAATGAACGTGCTGATCTTCTTGATCACCTGTTTCACCCAGGTGATCACCTTCTTGACGAATTCACGGATCTGCACGATGAAGTTCTGGATCGCCTGCAGAATCGCGCCCAGTTTGCTCTTCACCCAGTCCACCACCGGGGTCACCGTTTTGACCGTCCAGCGGACCACGTTCACCACCGGCTTGGAGGTGACGACGTAGGACACCACCTTGACCACGCTGCGGAAGATGGCCCACTTGCCGTCCGGGTCGCTGCCGGTCACCGGGCTGTTGTTCGCGTACGCGTAGCCGTTGATCTGCTGCGGATCGGAGTAGTCGGCGATCGGGTCGACCGAGATGAACCGCCCGGTGGCCGGGTCGTACTCCCGGGCCCCCAGATGGACCAGGCCCGTGCTCGCGTCCGCGGTGCCACCCACGAACCCCCGACTGCCGGCGACCGGTCCCCCGGCGCCCCGCGTCAGGCCGTACGGCGTGGTGCGCTGGCGGGTCACCTGCTGGCTGGCGGCGTTGATCCCGAGCGTTGGCGTGCCCTGGTGGTCCGTACCGATCCAGACCACGTCACCGCCGTGCCGGACGGCCACCGTCTGGTTGCCGTGACGGTAGTAGCGAGTGCCATCCAACTGGCCGGACGGCTTCAGCAGCAGCTCGGTGTCGCCGAGGAACAGCGTCGTGCCCGAGGTGTCCTTACGCAGCAGCCGGTTGCCGTCCGCGTCGTACACGAATGAGGTCTGCTGAGTGCCCTTCGTGACCGACTCGAGTTTGCCCTCGGCGTCCCACTTGAGCGTCTCACCGGTACCGGCGAGCGTGCGCGCCGTCTGGTTGCCGGACTCGTCGTAGCCGAAGGTGTCGACCTTCGTGCCACCAGGAACACCCGTGCCGGTCGTGGTGACCTTCTGCAGCGCGTGCGGCTTGGCTGCACCAGCCGCGGCATATTCGTACGTACTCGTGACCGTGCCGGTCGCGGACTTCTGCGTCTCGGTCTTGCGGTTACCGGTCTTGTCGAACGTCCACTGCTGCCAGTACGGCGCCGGCCCGCCAAGGCCTCCGGCGGTGGGTGCGGCCGTGCAGTCGCCGTTGCCCGGTGTCCAGGCGGAGGTCATCCGCTTCAGTTCGTCATAGCCGAAGCACTGGGTGTCGATCGGCTCGCCGCTGACCGATGACGGAGTGTCGGTGATCTTGGTGACGTTGCCGCCGTGGTCGTACTCGTAGTCGACGCTGGAGACCCGCCGGGGCGAGAGCTCCCGGTCGGTCACCACCCGGGATAGCCGCCGACTGCCCGCCTGGTACTCGTAGCTCTGCTTGACCCACTTCCCGCCGGCCTGTTGCAGCGTGACGCTCTCCCGCTCGCCGAACGGGGTGTACCCGGTCGCGGTCACGTACGTCGAGGCACCGGTCAACGTCGTCGGCAGGTTCTGCTCGTTGTACCCGTACTTCAGCGTCTCCGCCGGTAGGCCACCGACTTCCGGCAGCGTGGTGGTGTCCAGCTGGCCGTCAGCGCGATAGGTGTTCGCGATGGCGTAGGTGCCCGCCAGCTGGTTTTCGCTCGCCGGGACGGTCACCTCGGAGCCGAGCGTGCGGCCGCCGGCGTCGTACCCGGTCACGCGAGTGACGTAGGCCTTGCCGTCGATCCACCGGGTGGCCGTCGACGGCGAACCCTTCGCCAAGGTGTCGTAGGTCCACTCCGAGCGCAGCGTGCCGGTCGGCGAGCCCTCCCGGACCGCGGTCTTGCGCCCGATGTTGTCGTAGAAGAAGAACAGCTTCGTACCGCGGGCGTCGGTACTGCTGGTCAGCTGGTCGAGGTCGTCGTAGGTGTAGGTCGTGATGCCCTTGTCCGGATCGACGTCCTTGATCTTGCGGCCGCGGATGTCGTACTCGAAGGACCAGCTGTTGCCCGCGGGATCGACGACCGAGGTCAGCTGTCCGGCCTCGTTGTAGGCGTAGGCCGTCTTGTCGTAGGCGCCGGTCGGCGACGTGCCGAGGTACTGCCTGTTCTCGATCAGCCGGCCCTGGGTGTCGCGAACCTTCGTGACGGCCTGCTCACCCTTGGGCGGGTCCACCGTCTGGCGGTCGGCGTAGTTGGTGTGCACCGTGCGCCACTTCTCAGCGCCGTCGGACTTGAAGATCTCCATCGCCGGGCGTTCGCCGGCGTCGAACGTGGTGAGCGTCTGTCCCGGCAAAGCCGCCTCGTCCGGCAACAGCACCTCCGCACCGGGCGGTGCGTCGTTGTAGTACGGCTGGTTGTTCTTCACCTCCAGACCACGCGAGTCGTAGATCCGGTCGGTGACAACCCGGCCGCCCCCGGCCGCGGGCTGCTGGAGCTGCCGGGGCCGGAGCAGACCGTCCGCGATCTCGTAGCTGGTCTGGATGCTGCCGTCGGTCTGCAGCCGCCTGGTCGTGGTGACGCTGGGGCTGTCGGCATTGACGGTGTAGGTGTACTCGATGTCGGGAACGGCGGCCCCTGCCCGGCCCGGCAGCCACACCTTGGTGGTGCGGCCGAGGGCGTCGTACTCGGCAGTCGTCTCCCGGCCGGCCGGGTCGACGACCGACTTGGCCTCGCCCCACGCCGGCTCGAGCACCGTACTGGTGGTGTGACCGTTCGGCTTGGTCACCTCGGTCTTCGTCAGCGGTCCGCCCGACGCCGGCACGAAGTCGACCTGCGTCGTTCCGTTCTTGGCGTCGGTGATCGACGTCGCCCGCCCGATCGCGTCGTACTCGGCGGTCGCCACCGTCTGGTAGGTCGGCTGACCGGTGGCCGTGAAGCCCGACAGCCGCTCGGTCTTGGTCACGTCACCGCGGGTCGGCGTGCCGCCGGGCACGGTCGAGCCGTCGTAGTAGGTGCGCGTGTCCGCGATCACGTCGGTGTTGGTCCACGCCTGGTCGCACGCCTTGGCCACGGTCTGCTTGCGGGCCGGCAGCTCGGCGATGCCCGCGCTGGGATTGCTCGCGTACTCGTACCGCGTGCAGGTGTCGTCGTCGGTCTTCGCGACGTCGTTGAGGTTGCTCGCGGTCAGCAGCACCCCGGTGTCGGAGTAGGTGTGCCGCGCCGCGGTGCTGCGCAGCGCGCCGCCTTCCAGCGACTCGCTCTGCTGGTTCCCGGCCTCCTCGACCTGGTACGACTTCGTGGTCGCCCAGCTGCGCACCCGGGTCGCAGTCGGGCCGAACAGCCGGTGATCGGTGATCGTCCGGTTGATCACGGTGGCGCCGTTCAGGGTGCGCTGCTCGCGAAGCTGGCCCGACAGCGCGTTCGCGTCCACCACCTCGGCGCCGGTCGAGTCGGTCAGCTTCACCGTCTTGGTGCCGCCGTTGGCCAGCTTGTCGCCGTCCATCCCGGTGTAGTAGCGATGCTCGGTGACCGTTTGCGGCCCGGTCGAGGCGCCCTTCCGGGTCACGATCAGCTGGTAGCCGCGCCAGTTGGACCAGGTCTTGCGGCCGATCTCGACCAGGCCGTCCTCCTCGTCCTGGCGCCAGGCCGGCGGTCCCGGATACTCGATCGAGGTCACCACCGGCTCGGTGGCACTCACCCGGTCGGACTCGGTGACCTGCGTGACGACGTACTTGTGGAACCAGTCCTGGCGCTCGGCCTGGCCCTCCGGCGTCCACTTCACCGGATGGCACCGCTTGGTATTCGTGTCCGCCGCGGCCGGCAGGTTGCCCGGCGAGGCGCATTCCTTGTCCGAGTAGACGACGGCGAGTTCACCGCCGGTGCCGTAGTGCACGGCCGAGATCCGCCACCAGTTCATGGCCGGGATACCGGCGATGCCGTCCACCCGGTTCGCCCGCTGCACACCGTCGAAGTTGACCTCGGGGGTCGCGACAGCGCCCTGGACGTGGCCCGCGTTCGTCACGGCCTCCAGCCACAGGCCGGGGCGAGTGCCGTCGCCGGGGTCGGGGAAGGTGTGCCGCAGCGTCCAGCTGCTCACATCGCCGAACGCGCTGCCGCGCCAGACCTGGGTGGTCACCTTCGCGAGCCGCTTGGCGGTCCAGAAGGTCGGGTTGAACTTGTTGCCGCAGTCGGTGGTGCTGTTGCACGCCTGGTCGAGCGGCGTGTCGGGATACGTGGCCGGCTGGCTCGTCGTGCACGCGCTGCCCGGAATGCAGCGCTCAGCCGTGCTGAAGAGGACGCGAGCGACCGCGGGCGAGCTGAACACGGCACCAGCGCGCTGGCCGTACTCGATCCGCTTGAGGTTACCGGCCCGGACGTACGAACTGACCGTGGTCGCGGTGCCGTTGCGGGCGTAGTTGTTGGTCTCGGTGTCGTAGAAGAAGCTCATCGTGTTGCCGTGCCGGTCCACGACGTAGTCCAGGTTCCAGCGGTAGGCCTGCTGGCACCACGAGGCCGCGAAGGTGGCGGCGTTGCACTGCTCGTTCGCGTGGTTGCCGAACACCGGCACGGTCCAGCTCGACTTGGTGGTCTCGCTGCTGCCTTCGACGAATCCCGGCAGCTTGTTCAGGCCGAAGTAGTACTGCGTGCCGTCCTTGGTGGTCAGCCGCCAGTACTCGCCGGTCGTTTCCGGCGTACGGCCCTCGTCACCGTTGGCCGCGCCGTGCAGCCGCTCGACCTTCGAGCCGTCGTCGGTACGCGGCCGCCACGCGCCCGTGGCGTCGTCGCGGACCAGTTCGCCGCCCTTGCCGTTGAGCGTGAACGTCGCGTTGTCGGTCGCGAAGCACAGATCACCCGTGAGCTTGGTTCCGTTGTTGCCGGTCTGCTCCGGCTTGGACCCGCAGGCGGCGTACTTGCGCTCGATCGCACCACCCGGCGCGAACTCGAACCCCTCACCCACCCAGGACGGCTGGTTGTTGGTCGCGGTGGTCCGGCCGTCAACACCGCCAGAGGAATACTCCAGCGACATTTGCGCCTTCGGCCCGGTGCCAAGACTGGGCGGCACGTTCATCGGGTAGCGCCACGTGAAGTCACCCGAGGCGCCACCCACCTGCCACGTCGCCGACGGCGCCAAGGCCGAGGCCTTGAAGTCACCAGCCGGGCTGGCCGCCGCGGCCTCGACGGCGAACAGGGTCGGCGCGGACCCGGTGACCGGTACCTCGGCGGTGAGCGAGCCCGAGCCGTCGTTCGCCGTCGGAACCGGCCGGCCTACGCAATCAGCGCCCGCCGACTTACCGCTCCGCGCGGCGTTGAGCGCGCACTCAGGCATGGCGACCAGCCGTAGCCGCAGCGCCCAGTCACCACCGAAGGCGTGCCGGAACTGCTCGTATCCCACCCGCAGCTTGACCGTGCCGCTCTTCTGTACGCCGTCGGCCCGGCGGGCACGCAACCACAGCGCGTCGCCGACCCGGCCGAGCGAATCGATCGACACCTTGGCCGGTAGCTCCGCCGCCTTCACGCTTCGGGCCGGCCGATCGATCCAGACCGGCAGCGTGCCGGCCCGGCCGCGATCCGTGCTGTCCGCGCCCACGACGCGTGGCCGGCCCGACTCGGGCGTGAGGCTCCAGTCCGGCGCGGGCATCGTCGCCGTACCGGAGACGGTTCCAGGCCAGGTGACCGACGGGACCTTCGTGACCGCCGCCGCGCCGGTGGGGTCCACTCCGCGCGGCTTGACCTTGGCCACCGTGCCGGGAACGGAACGTTCCTTGCGTGGCTGCCATGGTTCGTCGTCGGCGGCGCGAACGGGCGTGGCCCTGGCCGCCGTACCCCAGCAGGTACTGATCAAGGCGAGGCCGACAACACCGGCCACTAGACGTTGTCGGGACGCTCGGGACTTTCTCGGCCGGATCACAGGCATGGGCGGGCCCTTCATGCTCGAACTGGAGAACGGCCCACCAAGCACACCGGGAGCGGCAAGTCCGGGCAACGGTTTCCACCGTGCTGCAAAAGCGAACGGCCCCCCTTTCGAACCACATCGAAAGGAGGGCCGTTCGGCCGGGCTCAGGCCAGCGAGACCAGGTCGGCGTAGTCGGGCGACCAGAGGTCCTCGACACCGTCGGGAAGCAGCAGCACACGCTCCGGTTCGAGGGCCTCGACCGCGCCCTCGTCGTGGGTCACCAGCACGATCGCGCCTGTGTACGAGCGGATCGCGTTCAGCACCTCGGTACGGGACGCCGGGTCCAGGTTGTTGGTCGGCTCGTCGAGCAGCAGCACGTTTGCCGCCGAGACGACCAGGGTGGCCAGCGCCAGCCGGGTCTTCTCGCCACCCGAGAGCACCTTGGCCGGTTTGTCCGCGTCGTCACCGCTGAACAGGAACGAGCCGAGCACACTCCGCGCCTGGGTCTCGTTCAGATCGGGCGCCGCCGACTTCATGTTCTCCAGCACGGTCCGGTTGACGTCCAGGGTCTCGTGCTCCTGGGCGTAGTACCCGAGCTTGAGACCGTGACCGTCGATCACCTCACCGGTGTCGGACTTCTCGATGCCGGACAGCACCCGCAGCAGGGTGGTCTTACCGGCGCCGTTGAGCCCCAGCACCACGACACGGCTGCCGCGGTCGATGGCCAGATCGACGTCGGTGAAGATCTCCAGCGACCCGTAGGACTTCGAGAGCTCCTTGGCCATCAGCGGCGTCTTGCCACACGGAGCCGGGGTCGGGAACGAGATCTTCGCGACGCGATCGGAAGCGCGCTCGTCCTCGAGTTCGGACATCAGCTTCTCGGCCCGCTTCAGCATCTGCTGGGCGGCCGTGGCCTTGCTCGCCTTCGCGCGCATCTTGTTGGCCTGGTCGATCAGCTGGCTGGCCTTCTTCTCGGCGTTGCCACGCTCGCGCTTACGGCGCCGCTCGTCGGTCTCGCGCTGCGTCAGATAGACCTTCCAGCCGACGTTGTACACGTCGATCTCGGCCCGGTTGGCGTCCAGGTGGAAGACCCGGTTGACGGTCTCCTCGAGCAGGTTCACGTCGTGGCTGATCATGATGACGCCACCGGGATACTGCTTGAGGAAGTCCCGCAGCCACACGATCGAGTCGGCGTCCAGGTGGTTCGTCGGCTCGTCCAGCAGCAGCGTCTCCGCCTGGGCGAACAGGATCCGGGCCAGCTCGACACGCCTTCGCTGACCACCGGACAACGTGCCCAGTGGCTGGCCGAGAACCCGGTCCGGCAGACCGAGGTTGGCCGAGATGCGGGCCGCCTCGGACTCGGCCGCGTATCCCCCGGCGGCGTGCAGATCGGCCTCGGCACGTTCGTACCGGCGCATGGCCTTGTCGCGGGTACGGTCGTCCCCGCTGGCCATGGACTTCTCGGCCGACCTCAGCCGCCGTACGACGTCGTCCAGGCCGCGGGCGGACAGGATCCGGTCCCGCGCGAGCATATCGAGGTCGCCGGTGCGCGGGTCCTGAGGCAGGTACCCGATCGAACCGGACGACGAAACGGATCCGGAGGCCGGCAGTGCTTCGCCGGCGAGGATTTTGGTCAGAGTTGTCTTGCCTGCTCCGTTACGGCCGACCAGACCGACCTTGTCACCCGGTCCGACACGAAAAGACGCGGGTGCAAGCAGCTGTCTGGCCCCGACACGGACCTCAAGATTGGTAACAGTGATCATGGGCCCGCACTAGTGTACGTACTGTGAAATTCAATCCTGACGCCGACTTGGACACCAGTGGCGTCTCCGACGTCCGTGGCAGCGGTGGCGGAGGCGGTTTCCCGGGTGGCCGGGTCGCCTTGCCGATGGGTGGCGGCATCGGCGGCATCATCGTGCTGGTCATCATTTTGCTGCTGAACGGCGGCTTGCCGGGCGGCGACGGCGGGGAGCCGTCCGCACCGAACACCGCCGCGGGCAATCTCGGCGCGTGTAAGCGCGGTGCCGATCTGCAGCAGAATCGCGACTGCCGGTTCGTCATATACCAGAACTCTATCGAGGGTTTCTGGGCCGGCGAGCTGCCTCGGCGTGGCAAGAAGTACACCCGCGCCCGGATGGAGATCTTCGACGGCGGCGTGAGCACCGGCTGCGGTGCCGCCTCCAGCGACGTCGGGCCGTTCTACTGCCCGTCGGACATGAAGGTCTACCTGGACATCTCGTTCTTCCAGGTACTGCAGAAGCAACTCGGCGCGCAGGGCGGTGACTTCGCCGAGGCCTACGTGGTCGCTCACGAGTACGGGCACCACGTCCAGAACCTGTACGGCATCCTCGGCAAGATCAAGACCCGGACCGGCCCCAAGTCCGACTCGGTCCGCTCGGAGCTGCAGGCGGACTGCCTCGCGGGCGTCTGGACCAACCACGCCAAGACGGTCACGGGCAAGAGCGGTAAGGCCTTGATCACCGAGCTCACCGACGACGACATCGCCCGTAGCCTCGACGCCGCCGCGACGGTGGGCGACGACCGGATCCAGCAGAAGACACAGGGCCGCGTCGACCCGGAGAACTTCAGCCACGGATCGTCCGAGCAGCGCATGAAGTGGTTCCGCACCGGCATGGAGACCGGCGACATGACCACCTGCGACACCTGGGCCACCGACGACCTCTGATCCGGATCCACCGACAAGGTGGCGGGGTTGAGCGCGCGGTGAAGTGAAAATGCCCTTGAGTGCTGGGCTGAATGCCGGTTTGTCGTCCGGGGGTGCCGGGTTGTTGCGCGGATGCCGGCTTTTTGCGCGGCCGCTGCCGGGTTCGTGGGCCGCTACGCGGTTGCAGCCAGGTAGTCCTACGAAAAGTCGGTACCGGCTGTCACGGCACCGCATTTTGCGTCCGAGCGTGGGCAAGAATTTGCCTTGCCGCCTAACCCGTGCGGGACCACTTAGGCGAACGACCATACCTCGCCCGGCCGCCTATCAGGGGGACGGGTGACCACCGACGAAGGTCTTGGTGACGGACGCGACCGGCCTGGTCGGCCGCGAGGTGGTGGCGCGGCTGATCGAGGCAGGCGTCGCCATCCGGGCGCTCACCCGCGATCCAGCGAAGGCAGACCTCCCCGAAGAGGTTGAGGTCGTTCAGGGCGATCTGACGGACCCTGCGAGCGTTGAGCCGGCCCTGGCGGGCGTGGACCGCCTCTACCTCTTCCCGGTACCGGAGACGGCCGAGGAGGTTGTAGCGCTTGCCAAGGCGGCAGGCGTACGGCGGATCGTGGTGCTGTCTGCGCGAGGCCACTGGCAAACCGGGGCGCACGTTCGCCGAGTGGGCGCGGGACCACAAAGACGACTTCCGCTGAAAGACGTTGTGGGCAACAAAAAACGAGAGGCACCGGAGTTAACCGGTGCCTCTCGTCACTCTGTCGGGCTGACAGGATTTGAACCTGCGATCTCTTCACCCCCAGCGAAGCGCCCTACCAAACTAGGCCACAGCCCGAGCACTCACTCCGAGGAGCGAGCGGGTAAACCATACCTCATCAACGGGGCTTCTTTTTACGGGGGCGCACCGCGACATGCACGGGACTTCCGACAAAGCCGAAGTCCTCGCGCAGCCGGCGCTCGATGAACCGCTGGTACGACGGTTCGATCGCGCCCGAGGTGAAGATGACGAAGGTCGGCGGCATGGTCGAAGCCTGCGTACCGAACAGCAGTTTCGGCTGCTTGCCGCTGCGCACCGGGTGCGGGTGGGCGGCGACAAGACGGCCGAGGAACGCGTTCAGCTGTCCGGTCGGGATCCGGGTCTGCCAGCCTTCCAGCGCGGCCTCGATGGCCGGTACGAGCTTTTCCATGTGCCGGCCGGTGAACGCGCTGATGTTGACGCGCGGCGCCCAGCGGAACTGGATCAGGTCGCGGTCGATCTCGCGCTCCAGGTAGTAGCGCCGGTCCTCGTCGACCAGGTCCCACTTGTTGAACGCGATGACGAGGGCCTTACCGGCCTCCTCGACCGCGGTCATGATGCGCAGATCCTGCTCGGTCATCGGCTCGGACGCGTCCACCACCACGACCACAACCTCGGCGCGCTCGATCGCGCCGTGGGTACGGAGGCTGGCGTAGTACTCGTGGCCGGACGCCGTCCGGACGCGGCGGCGGATACCGGCGGTGTCGATGAATCGCCAGACCTGGCCACCGAGGTTGATCAACTCGTCGACCGGGTCGACGGTGGTACCGGCCATGTCGTGCACGACGACCCGGTCCTCCTTGGCGACCTTGTTCAGCAGCGAGGACTTGCCGACGTTCGGCTTGCCGACGATCGCGACGCGGCGCGGTCCACCGGTCTGCGGGTCGGTCTCGGCCGGGGCCTCGGGCAGCGCCGCGAGTACGGCGTCCAGCAGGTCGCCCGAACCGCGGCCGTGCATCGCGGAGACGGGATACGGCTCGCCGATACCGAGGCTCCACAGATTCATCGCCTCGGCCTCGGTGCGCTGGTCGTCCACCTTGTTCGCGGCGAGCACGACCGGCTTACCGGACTTGCGCAGCACCCGGACAACGGCCTCGTCGGCGTCGGTGATGCCCACGGTGGCGTCCACCACGAACAGCACCGCGTCCGCGGCCATGATCGCCACCTCGGCCTGGGCGGCCACCTTTGCGGCCATACCGACGGCGTCGGGGTCCCAGCCGCCGGTGTCCACCACCGTGAACTGGCGGCCACCCCAGTTGGCGTCGTACGACACCCGGTCACGGGTGACACCCGGGGTGTCCTCGACGACCGCCTCGCGGCGGCCGATGATGCGGTTCACCAGCGTCGACTTGCCGACATTGGGCCGGCCGACGATCGCCAGCACGGGCAGCGGGCCGGTGTCTTCGGCTTCGAAGGAGGCCTCGTCGTACCCGGTGGGCAGGTCAGTCATCACGTTCCTTTGTGTCCTGGCAGACCCGGGAGCGGGTTGCCGGTGGCAACGACGGCCTTCTGGACATGTGTCCTCAGGACGGCGCCGATCTCGTCGGCAACCGCGCGTACGTCGAACTGCCTCCGGGGAAAGGATACGGGCTCGATGTGAATCGGCTCGCCATATACCACGTCGATGCGGGTGCCCTTGGGCGGTTTGGAGTCGACATCCTGGCCAGGTGCGCGGGTACCGAGCAGCGCGACGGGCACGATCGGCACGCCGGTGACCATGGCCAGGTAGGCGACGCCGGTCCGGACCCGGCGGAAGTCGCCGGCACCACGAATGCCCTCGGGGTACACGCTCAGCACCCGCCCGTCACGCAGCGTGTGAATCGCCTGCCGCACCGCGCGGGTGTCCACGCTGAACCGGTCGATCGGGATCTGCCCGACCCGGGTCAGCAGCCAGCCCTGGAACCCGGTGAAGGCCTCGATCTTGCTGACCGCGTGGATCATTCGCGGCGAGTAGGCGCCCAGCAGCGGCCCGTCGAGAATGCCGAGGTGGTTCGGCGCGAGGATCACGCCGCCGGTGCGCGGAACGTGGTGCGTGTCGTGGCTGACGACGTCGTACTTGTGGTTCAGATAGGCCCGGACACCTCGCCGCATCACCAGGTGCAGCCGGTGCGGCAGCGGCGGGAGGTCATCGGTACGGGGTGGCTGCAGGTGTTGATCGCCGCTGGTCATGACTCCTGATCCTGAGGAACGGCATCAGCCGCCTCCTTGGCCAGCTGACAAATCGCTTCGACAACCTGCTCCAACGTCATAAAGGTCGAATCGATTTCCACCGCGCCGTCGGACGCGACCTGGAACTGGGCCACGGTCGAGTCGTCGGCGTCGCGGCGCACGATCTGGTCGCGCAACTCGGCGGCCGTGACCGCGCCCTCGGCCAGCTCGGCCTGACGCCGGGCCATCCGGGCCTCGGGGTCGGCCGTCAGCAGCACCTTCAGCTCGGCCTCGGGGGCCACCACCGTCGCGATGTCGCGGCCCTCGACCACAATGCCGCCGCCGGGCTGGGCCGCGGCGATGAGGTCCTGCTGGCGCCGAACCAGATCGGCCCGGACGTCGAGGTTGGTGGCGATCTTGCTGACGTTCTCGCTGATGCGGGGTTCGCGGATCAGCAGGGTGACATCGGTGCCGTTCGCGGCGAACGTCGGCGCGGACGGGTCCGTCGCGATCGTCAGATCGAGGTTGCGGGCGATCTCGGCGACGGCCGTGGCGTCGCCGAGATCGATACCGGAGTCGAGCACCGCCCAGGTCACCGCCCGGTACATCGCGCCGGTGTCTAGATAGCGCAGACCCAGGCGGGTCGCGACACCTCGTGCCGTGCTGGACTTTCCGGAACCGCTGGGGCCGTCAACCGCGATGATCATGCGCAGAGGTTACCGGTTGTCAACGGTGCACGACCCAGCCGCGTTCGGTCAGTACCTTCACCAGCTGATCCACCGAGGCCGGTTTGACCGCCAGTTCGACCTGACCGATGGCCAGACCCGGGCTGTGATCGATGCGCAGGTCCTCGACGTTCGCGCCGGAAGCGGCCGCGTCCGCGAACAACTTGGCCAGCTGACCCGGCCGGTCGGGAATGTTGACCAGCACGGTCGCGTCGTCCGTATGCGGCGCGCCATGTTTGCCCGGGACCCGGACCGCGCCGGTCACGCCGTTCATCAGCAGGTTGGTGATGTCGCCGGAGCCGTCGTCCTTGCCAAGGGCGATCAGCATCCGGTCGAGGTCACCTCGGATCCGCTCCAGCAGGGTGGTCAGCGCGGGCGCGTTCGCCGCGACGATCTGCGTCCACAGCCGCGGGTCTCCCCCGGCGATCCGGGTGACGTCGCGAACGCCCTGGCCGGACAACTCCAGGTGCGAAGCCGGTGCGTCCACGAGCGTGCCCGCGGCGAGGGCCGACATCAGGTGCGGCAAGTGCGAGACCCGGGCGACCGCGAGGTCATGGTCTTGCACCGACAACTCGACCGTACGAGCGCCACAGGTCTCGGCGAGTTCCCGGATCAGCTCAACGGCTTCAGGCCGATTGCCCTCGTGCGGGGTAATCGCCCAGGTTGCGCCGTCGAAGAGGTCCGCCCGGCCGGCCAACGGGCCCGAGCGCTCCGAACCGGCCATCGGGTGGCTGCCGACGTACCGGCTGAGGTCATCGGTCAGCGCGCCCGCGTCCACCAGGGGTTTCGACTTCACGCTGCCGGTGTCGGTAACGATCGCCGAGGTGGTCGCGGCCAGCTGCGCCGCGATCACCGCACCGACGTGATCCGGCGGTACGGCGACCACCACCACCTGCGGCTCGCCCGCGACGTCGCGACTGCCGGCGCCGATCCGCTCGGCCATCAACGCGGACTCGGCGTCGGCATCCACCAGGTGCACGGTCACGCCGAGCCGGCCGAGCGCCAGGCCGATCGACGCGCCGATCAGGCCGGTACCGACGACCCGGACCGGTCCCTTGAGGTTGTTCATACCCTGCTCACTGGGCTCACCGGACTCACGGCGATCACTGGGCGCCGGTCAGATCCGGACGCAGGCTCACCGCGCCGTGCAGGTAGACGTGCTGGATCTTCTCCCGCGCCGTCGCCGTTTCGGCGTGCACCATCATCCGGACCACCCGCGGCAGCGCGTGCGGTACGGCGATCTCCTGCGCGCAGATCAGCGGTACGTCGACCAGGCCGACCTGCCGGCCCGCCACCGCCGGGAACTCCGCGTGCAGATCCGGCGTGACCGTGAACAGCACGCTGATCAGATCATCCGACGCCAGCTGGTTGGCCTCCAGTACGGCGGTGATCAGCTCGGCGGACCGCTCGAGCAGGTGCTCGCGCTCGTCCACGTCGAGTTGGGTCGCGCCCCGGATCGCCCGTACCGCCACTGTGCCTGCCTCCATGCGCTGGTTCGTCTGGCTACTTTCCCGCCTACTGAACCCTAGTGTCCTCCGCCGCATGCCGGACACCAGGTCCAGATAACGCAACGGCCGCGTCGACGGTCTGAGCCAGCAGCAGCGCGATCGTCATCGGCCCGACACCACCCGGCACCGGCGTGAGCAGGCTCGCCACCCGCGCAGCGGCCTCCTGGTCGACGTCGCCGCGGCCACCCTCGTGATACCCGGCGTCCACGACCACCGCGCCCGGTTTGAGCCACTCCCCCTGCACGAAGTCGGGCTTGCCGACTGCGGCCACGAGCACGTCGGCCTGGGCCACCAGTTCGGGCAGGCCTTTGGTGCGTGAGTGGCAGTAGGTGACAGTGGCGTTGCGCTCGAGCAGGAGCATGCCGACGGGCTTACCGAGGATGGGACTGCGCCCGAGTACGACCGCGTGCTGTCCGGCCAGGTTCACGTCGTACTCGTCGAGCAGGCGGATGATGCCGCCCGGCGTACAGGACTGGAAGCCCGGCAGGCCGAAGGCCATCGCGGCGAACGAGTGCATCGTCACGCCGTCGACGTCCTTCGCCGGGTCGATCGCCTCGAACGCGGCCCGCTCGTCGATGTGCGCCGGTACCGGGTGCTGCACGAGGATGCCGTGCACCGCCGGGTCATCGGACAGCTCGCGGATCGCCTGAACCAGCTCGGCGGTCGTCGTACTCGCGGGCAGAACGATGCTGCGCGAGGCGATTCCGGCCTTGCGGCAGCGGTTCTGCTTCATCCGGACGTACGTCGCCGAGGACGGGTCATCCCCGACCAGGACGGTGGCCAGGCAGGCCTCGACTCCGGTGGTCTCGCGAAGTTCGGCCGCGCGGATGGCGGTCTGCTCGTAGAGCCGGGCCGCGACGGCGGTCCCGTCCATCAGCTTGGCGGTGGTCTGGTTCATACGCGAGCCTCCGGGCTGGTCGACAACAGTCGTTCGCCCAGGCGCGCGGCTCTTGGCACCGCCGGCCAATCGCCGGTTCGGTCCGGGCCGCTCCCCGGTGGTGCTCCACCTCAACGCCAGTCGCGGTCCAGGGTCGAACCTACCGGATCGCTCAGAGCAGGCCGGCGTGATCGAGGGCCAGGTACGCGGCGTCGGTGCCGGTCATGGCGCCAGGGGTGCGCAGCTCGGCGCGGAACTGGCCCACGGTCAGCTCCACCGGGACACAGTCCTCGAACTCGTCCAGCGACTGCTTGCCGTCGGGTCGGCAGCCGCGGGCGATCGCGACGTACTTGCGAAAGGTTGAGGACGCGGCGGCGTGGCACCAGCCGACCACCTCGATCGACTCGCTGGTGTAGCCGGTCTCTTCCTCGAGCTCACGAACAGCCGCGGCGGCCGGTTCCTCACCGAGATCGATGAGACCGCCCGGCAGGTTGGTCACCACCTGATCCGGGCCGGCGCGGAACATCCGGACCGTGACGATCCGGCCGTCCGGCGTCAGCGGCAGTACCGAAACCCCGGTACCGACGCCGGCCTTCGGGCCGAACACGTCCCAGTCGCACTCACGACCGTCGGGCAAGCGGTACCGGCGCACCTTGACGGACAGAAATCCGTCGTACGCCAGCCGCTCGCCCACGAGGTCCCAGGCGATCGGATCGTTGCTCACGCTGGTCGTTCCGGGTCCTCCGGCGGTGCGACCGGCGCGTCGTCGTCCTCGACCGGGGGCGCCACCGGCGCGTCGGCATCGCCTCGCGAGCTCTCGTAGCCCTCGGGCTTGTGCGGCTCGCTGCTCTCGGTGGCCGCGCTGGTATCGGGCGTCGACTCCGCCAGGATCCTGGCCAGCGTCTCGTCGGAGATGCGCTTGAACTTGCGCTGCTGGGTCCTGGTCCGGTCGAGTACGGCGACCTCGATCTGGTCCGGCGTGAGCTGCCGGGTCTCGGTGCCGTCGTGGCCCAGAGCGTCCACCGCGAGCCGGAGCGCCCCGGCCAGCGAGATGCCCTCGCTGTAGTGCTCGCCGACATACTCCGCGACCTGCTCGGCCGGACCGCCCATGACGGCGTAACCGCGCACATCCGCGATCGAGCCGTCATAGGTCAGCCGGTAGATCTGGTCACCCGCCGAGGTGTCACCGACCTCGGCCACCAGGATCTCGACCTCCAGCGGCTTCTCCCCACCTGAGGAGAAGATCGCCCCGAGGGTCTGGGCATACGCGTTAGCGAGGGCGCGGCCGGTCACGTCGCGACGGTCGTACGAATACCCGCGCATGTCGGCCAGGCGCACGCCGGCGATGCGCAGATTCTCGAACTCGTTGTACCGCCCGACGGCCGCGAAGGCCATCCGGTCGTAGATCTCGGCGACCTTGTGCAGCGCGGGAGAACGGTTCTCCGCGACGAACAGGATGCCGTCGGCATATTGCAGGGCGATCGCGCTGCGCCCCTTGGCGATGCCTTTCCGGGCGAAGTCGGCCCGGTCCCGCATCAGCTGTTCGGGCGAGACGTAGAACGGAACGCTCATTCAGGTCCTCTGTCGGTGATTCGGGCTCGGCCGGTGGGCTCGGCCCGGTGGGATCGAGTCCACGAACGGATCAGGTCAGGGCTGCGGCCGGGCCGTCGGGACGTTGCAGGCGGGCGCTGACGATGGTGTCGACGATGCCGCCGACCTCCTCGTCGGGCATCCGCCGGAAACCGTCCGCGGTGACCACGGCGACCACCGGGAAGATCCGCCGGGCCAGGTCGGGACCGCCGGTCGCGGAGTCGTCGTCGGCCGCGTCGTACAGCGCCTGAATGGTCGCCGTCACGCAGTCGCTCGCCGACAGGCCCTCGCGGTACAGCTTCTTCAGCGAGCCGCGGGCGAACAGCGAGCCCGAGCCGACGCTGTAGAACGACTGCTCCTCATACCGCCCGCCGGTCGGGTCGTAGGAGAAGATCCGGCCGCCCTTGAGGTCGTGGTCATACCCCGCGAACAGCGGCACCACGGTCAGGCCCTGCATCGCCATCGGCAGGTTGGCACGGATCAGCGCGCTGAGCCGGTTCGCCTTACCGTCGATGCTGAGGGTGGCACCCTCGAGCTTCTCGTAGTGCTCCAGTTCGACCTGGAACAGCCGCACCATCTCCACCGCGAGACCGGCCGAGCCGGCGATGCCCACGGCCGAGTACTCATCGGCGGGGAACACCTTCTCGATATCGCGCTGGGCGATGATGTTGCCCATGGTGGCGCGACGGTCGCCCGCCATCACCACGCCACCCTCGAAGGTGGCGGCGACGATCGTGGTGCCGTGTGGCACCTGCTGGGACAGATCGCCCGCGGGCAAACTTCGTCGCCCGGGCAACAAGTCGGGGGCATGCCCCGCCAGGAAATCCGCGAACGACGAGTTGCCCGGGGTCAGAAAGGCTTCCGGCAGTCGGCCGAAGGCATCGGTTGTCATCTAGTGCTTCACTCCCCGCCCTTTTGGACGAATCCGCGAACGAACTCCTCCGCGTTCTCCTCCAGCACCTCGTCGATCTCGTCGAGGATCGAATCCACGTCGTCGTCGAGTCGCTCCTTGCGCTCAGCGACCTCCTCCGACGCGGTGACCTCGGCGACCTCTTCCTCGGTGCCCGATCGCTTGGTCTGCTTGTGCTGCTGACCGCCGTCTTTAGCCATGCCAACCTCCTAGGCCCACACCTGGAGGCCCCTCAAATGGCCTCCTAACAGGACCCTACCCGGCGGCACCCCCAGTAATGGTGCGAACCAGGTCACTCGCGGTGTCGCACTGGTCCAGCAAGGCGCCGACATGTGCCTTCGTACCGCGCAGCGGGTCGAGCGTCGGGATGCGCTGGAGCGACTCGCGACCGGGCAGATCGAAGATCACCGAGTCCCACGAGGCGGCCGCGACCTGGCCGGCGTACTTCTGCATGCAGCGGCCACGGAAGTAGGCGCGCGTGTCGGTCGGCGGATGCGTGACGGCCATCCGGATCTCCTCGTCGGACACCAGCCGCTGCATTCGTCCGGCCTTGACCAGGCGGTAGTACAGGCCCTTGTCCGGGCGGAGATCGGCATACTGCAGGTCGACCAGGTGCAGCTTGGAGTCGTCCCAGTTGAGGTCGTCGCGGTCCCGGTAGGACTGCAGAAGTTTGAGCTTGGCCACCCAGTCGAGCTGGTCCGACAGCTTCATCGGGTCGATCGCCAGCTGGTCCAGCACCTGCTCCCAGCGCTGCAGCACGTCCCGGGTCTGGCGGTCCGCGTCGTCGCCGTACTTGTCCTCGACGTATTTGCGGGCCTGCTCGTAGTACTCCATCTGGAGCTGGACGGCGGTGAGTTTGCGGCCGTCCTTCAGCGTGAGCAGATGCGTGCAGGTCGGGTCGTGGCTGATCTCGTGCAACGCGGTGACCGGCCGGTCGACGGACAGGTCGTCGGTCAGCCAGCCGTCCTCGATCATCGACAGCACCAGCGCGGTGGTGCCGACCTTGAGATAGGTCGAGATCTCGGACAGGTTCGCGTCGCCGATGATCACGTGCAGCCGGCGATACCGGTCGGGATTGGCATGCGGCTCATCACGGGTGTTGATGATCGGCCGCTTCAGCGTGGTCTCCAGGCCGACCTCGACCTCGAAGTAGTCCGCGCGCTGGCTGATCTGGAAGCCGTGGGTGGCGCCATCCTGGCCGATACCGACCCGGCCGGCGCCGGTGACCACCTGGCGGCTGACAAAAAACGGCGTCAGGTGCCGCACGATCGACGCGAACGGCGTCGACCGGCGCATCAGGTAGTTCTCATGGGCGCCGTACGACGCGCCTTTGTTATCGGTGTTGTTCTTGTACAGGTTGATCTGCGGGGAGCCGGGCAACTGGTGGGCCTGGCGCGCGCCCTCCATGATCACGAGCTCACCCGCCTTGTCCCACACCACCACGTCGCGCGGATTGGTGCACTCTGGGGCCGAGTACTCCGGGTGAGCATGGTCGACGTACAACCGGGCGCCGTTGGTGAGGATGACGTTGGCCAGGCCGGTCTCCTCGTCGGTGAGCTGGCTGGAGTCGGCCACCTCCCGGCTCAGGTCGAAGCCGCGCGCGTCTCGCAGTGGGTGCTCCTCGTCGAAGTCCCACCGCGTTTTACGCGCCAAAGGCTGCGTCTGCGCATAGCCGTTCACCACCTGGCTCGAGGTCAGCATCGGGTTGGCCCCGGGCTGCCCCGGAACGGAGATGCCGAACTCGGTCTCGGTCCCCATGATCCGCCGAACACTCATACGATTGAGCCTACGCGGTACGACCGACACATGCTGGTGATTCGGCCCACCAGGCAGGTGAAACACTGCCGGCATGGATGAACTGGTCGCCCTGGTGGACGAGAACGGGACAGTTGTCGGTTCGGCGCCACGCTCGGTCATGCGCCGGGAGAACCTGCGCCACAGCGCGACGGCCGTGCTGGTCAGCAACAGCGCGGGCCAGATCTACGTGCACCGGCGGACCCCCACCAAGGACCTCTACCCGCACTACTACGACTTCGCCGCGGGCGGAGTCGTTGCCGCCGGCGAGGACCCTTACGACGCCGTGGTGCGCGAGTTGGACGAGGAGCTCGGCATCACCGGGGTGGACCTGGTGAAGCTGCCCGAGGACGGCTATGCCGACGACTGCACGTCGTACTGGGCTTACCTCTACACCTGCGTCTGGGACGGCCCTGTGCGCCACCAGCCGGAGGAAGTCGAGTGGGGTACATGGATGTCCCCGGACGAGCTCGTCGCGCGTCTGGACGACCCTGAGTGGCAGTTCATGCCCGACACAAATGCGTTGTTGTCCGGCTACGTCCGGGCGATGCTCTGACGGGTGACGATCGACGACAACGGCTGGGACAGCAGGGCCTGGACCGACGGGCATTGGCTCTACCGGGAGCCACGACGGCCGGAGGTGACTCCGCGACTTCAAGCCGAGGCGGTCCTGCTCCCCTGGCTTGCGCCGCACCTGCCGCTACCAGTCCCTGTGCCGGAGTTGACCGCTTCGGGAGTTCGGCACCGGCTCCTGTTGGGGCAACCGCTTGAGGACGCTCCCGTGGGGGAAGCGCTCGGGAGGTTCCTCTGTGCGTTGCATGGGGTGGATCCGGTTGAGGCGGTGAAGCACTCTGCTGAGGACTACGAGACGGCTCAGGCGGACAGGCGCGCCGTGCAGGCTCGGATGGCGGCTGAGGTACTACCGCGGCTCCCAGCGGCGTATAGGGCGCGTGGGGAGGACCTGCTGGCCGAGGTGGCTGAGGTCCCGTCCGACGGCCGGTTGATCCATGCGGACCTCGGGCCCGAACACATCCTGGTCACGGACACCCAGGTAACGGGCGTCATCGACTGGACCGACGCCCACATCGGCGACCCCGCCCTCGACCTCGCCTGGCTCCTCCACGGCGCTCCCCGCGTAATCGCCGAGGGAGTCGCGCGGACCTACTCCCCCACGCCGTACCTCCGCGACCGAGCCCGGGCCTGGCACCGCCTAGGCCCTTGGTACGCCGTCCTCCACGCCCTAGACCACAACCACCCCACCGCCGAGCCTCTGGCCAGCGTCACCGCCCGCCTATAACCCACCACCGAAACCACGGTGGGTGGCGGACTTATGGTGTGCAACCTTGGGGTGGGGGTTCGGACACTTCTTGGTGTGAGGACCTTGATGACAGATTTCGGCCAGCCTGGTGGTTCGGGTGATCCGCCGGTGTCCGACGACGCGTTATGGAACCGGGTTCGGGACGGTGATGAGCAGGCGCTTGGTGAGTTGTTCGATCGGTACGCCGACGAGGTGCACGCGTTCGCGTTTCGGCGTACGGCGTCGTGGAGCATCGCCGAGGACGTCGTACAGACCACCTTCGTCAGTACGTGGCAGCGGCTGACCCAGCGTGATGACGAACGCCGGATGTCCGAGGTCCGGCGGGCGCTCGCCAACGGCCGGCCGATCAAACTCGGGTAGCGGCCCGCGTCAGGTGGAGGCCTGCGTCGAGCGGAGCCGGGTTAGCGGCCCATGAAGCGGCTGATGGAGCGCGCCAGGTTGACGCCGACGATGCCGCCCCAGCAGATGATGATGGCGATCACGCCCTCCTGCGCTGCGGCGATCGCGGTGATCGGGATGCCGGCCACCACCGAGACGATGGCGAGGGCGAGACCACCCGGGTCGTCCTTCGGTGGCGGCAGCGGCTCGCGCTGGGCTGGTACGGCGGCGACGCGTTCGGCGATCCGGGCATCGACCCGTTCCAGGAAGGCGTCGATGATCTCGGGCTCATAGTCCGGCCCGAGCTCCTGCCGTGCGGCCATCGCGGCCCGCAGATCCTTCCGCGCCTCATCCGTCGCCATGCGAGGAAGGTACGCCGTCAACGCCACCGCAGGCATCAGGGAAAACCCCGGCCCACCCCGCGCCCATCACCCGGCCAGGCCGATACGAGCCCAGACCCGTCAGCTCGCTCAGGTGGCTCAGACCGCCTGGGCTCGTACGCACCGCAGGCGCCGCTGGATCGGGGCGTCGTCGGTGACCGTGAAACCGGCCGCCTCGAGCTGCCCCGGCAGATCGTCAACGGCGTGCCCGTGGGACGAGCCGTGCAGTTCCATGATCACCACGCGCCCACCAGGCCGCAGCACCCGGCGCAGCTCGCGGAAAGCCTCGGGCTGTTGGCCCGGTGGCACGTGGTGAATCGCCAGACTCGACGCCACCAAGTCGAACGAACCCTCCGCGAACGGCAGGGCCTGTGCCGAAGCCTCCTGGAAGTAGCACGTCGGCACATGCCGGACGGCGTACTCAAGCATCGGCCGGGACGGATCGACCCCCGTCACCGCGCCGCCAGGCCCCACCGCGGCCTTCAGGCGCCGGGTGAGGTAGCCGGTGCCACAACCGACATCAAGGACCTTCTCCCCCGTTTCGGCTTCGCACAACTCCGCCAGACGGTCGTAGGCGGCCTTGCGGCGCCCGAAGGAGAACACCGTCGCCGTGAACTCGTAGAGCAGCGGTCTCATGGTTCGATCGTCACGCACCTGCACCTGCGCCGTCGAGGCTCGCACGGCCGGCCCGGGGGCAAATCAAGGATGACCCTGAGCGGAAAAGCGAACCGCCGGACAGTGCGCCCCTGCACGGCGTACTGTCCGGCGATCGCCGGTATGACGGGGACTACAGGTACTGACCGGTGTTGGTCGCGGTGTCGATCGACCGGCCGGGTTCGGTGCCCTGCTTGCCGGAGATGAGCGTACGGATGAAGACGATCCGCTCGCCCTTCTTGCCGGAGATCCGGGCCCAGTCGTCCGGGTTGGTCGTGTTCGGCAGGTCCTCGTTCTCCTTGAACTCGTCGACACACGCCTGCAGCAGGTGCTGCACCCGCAGGCCCTTCTGGTTGTCGGTCAGGAAGGCCTTGATCGCCATCTTCTTCGCGCGGTCGACGATGTTCTGGATCATCGCGCCGGAGTTGAAGTCCTTGAAGTACAGGACCTCCTTGTCACCGTTGGCGTAGGTGACCTCCAGGAAGCGGTTCTCGTCGGTTTCGGTGTACATCCGCTCGACCGTGCGCTGGATCATGCCGTTCACGCACGAGGTCCGGTCGCCGCCGAACTCGCTGAGGTCCTCGGCGTGCAGCGGCAGCGTTGGCGTCAGGTACTTGGAGAAGATGTCGCGCGCGGACTCGGCGTCCGGACGCTCGATCTTGATCTTCACGTCCAGCCGGCCCGGGCGCAGGATCGCCGGGTCGATCATGTCCTCGCGGTTCGAGGCGCCGATCACGATGACGTTCTCCAGGCCTTCAACGCCGTCGATCTCGCTCAGCAACTGCGGCACGATGGTGTTCTCCACATCGGAGGACACCCCGGAACCACGGGTGCGGAACAGCGAGTCCATCTCGTCGAAGAACACGATCACCGGCATGCCCTCGGACGCCTTCTCGCGGGCGCGCTGGAACACCAGCCGGATGTGCCGCTCGGTCTCGCCGACGTACTTGTTCAGCAGCTCGGGACCCTTGATGTTGAGGAAGAACGATCTGCCCTCGACACCGGTCTTCTCGGCCACCTTCTTGGCAAGTGAGTTCGCCACCGCCTTCGCGATCAGCGTCTTGCCACAGCCCGGCGGACCGTACAGCAGGACGCCCTTCGGCGGCTTGAGCTCGTGCTCGAGGAACAGCTCCTTGTGCAGATACGGCATCTCCACGGCGTCGCGGATCTGCTCGATCTGACCGAAGAGGCCACCGATCTGCGTGTAGTCGATGTCCGGGACCTCTTCGAGGATCAGCTCCTCGACCTCGGATTTCGGGATCTTCTCGTAGACGTAGCCGGAGCGTGGCTCCAGCAGCAGCGAGTCACCCGCGCGGATCGCCTGGTCCAGCAATGGCGCGGCCAGCCGCACCACCCGTTCCTCGTCCGCCTGGGCGATCACGAGAGCACGCTCGCCGTCGGCGAGCAGCTCCTTCAACATCACCACTTCACCGACGACCTCGAAGTCGCACACCTGCACCACGTTGAGGGCCTCGTTCAGCATCAGTTCCTGACCGAGTTTCAACGTGTCCAGGTCGATCGACGGGCTGGCCGCGACCCGGAGTTTGCGTCCTCCGGTGAACACGTCCAAGGTGTCGTCGTCATTGCGACCCAGGAAGGTGCCGAAACCGGAGGGCGGTTGCGCCAGCCGGTCGACCTCTTCCTTGAGGGCGATGATCTTCTCTCGGGCCTCGCGCAGCGTTTCCGCCAACCGCTCGTTCTGGGCGGTCACGCTCGCATAGGACGCTTGGGTTTCGGCCAGCCTGCTCTCAAGTGACCGGCTCTCCGCCGGGTGCTCCAGCAGACGGCGTCGCAACGCTGCGACCTCCGCCTCCAGGTAGCGC
Source organism: Kribbella deserti (assembly GCF_042434725.1). NCBI lineage: Bacteria > Bacillati > Actinomycetota > Actinomycetes > Propionibacteriales > Kribbellaceae > Kribbella > Kribbella deserti. The sequence continues at coordinate 878,953 of NZ_JBHLTC010000018.1, forward strand.
ACCTGATTGCGCAGCTCTGCCGCAGTAGGGCTCTCGTCTCCAGCCACGATCATCACCTCACCATGTGGGGCTCGACCTATAGGACCTTACCCAGAAAACACGGCTGGGCAAGGCGAATCCCATCACGTGTCGGTTGCGGATGATTCCGTTGCTTCGACAACAACCGAAGGGGTATCGGACCGGCGGGGCCCCGAATAGTCCTCGCCGTACGCCCCGGGTGCCGGCCGGGACTTCTTCCGCGGCGCTACGAAACCAGGTGCCATCCGGCGTGCGGTGACCAGGAAGGCGGTGTGACCCTGCATCCGGTGGCCCGGGCGAACGGCCAGTCCCTCGACGTGCCAGTCGCGTACCAGAGACTCCCAGGCGCGCGGTTCGGTGAAGCCGCCGTGCGCCCGCAGCGTCTCGACCGTGCGGCTCAACTGAGTGGTGGTGGCGACATATGCGCAGATCACGCCACCCGGCACCAGCGAGTCGGCGACCAGGTCGACGCACTCCCACGGCGCGAGCATGTCCAGCACGATGCGGTCCACGTCGGCCAGATCCGTACCGTCCAGCAGGTCCTCGTTGCGCAGGGTCCAGGCCGGGTGGTCACCGCCGAAGAAGTCGGTCACGTTCTTGCGCGCGACAGCGGCGAAATCCTCGCGCCGCTCGAACGACGTAACTGAGCCGGTGGTGCCGACGGCGCGCAGCAACGCGCAGGTGAGCGCGCCCGACCCGGCGCCGGCCTCGACCACCTTCGCGCCTGGGTAGATGTCGGCCATGGTGACGATCTGGGCCGTGTCCTTGGGGTAGATGACGGCCGCACCGCGCGGCATCGACACCGAGTAGTCGGCCATCAGCGGCCGCAGCGCGAGGTACTCCACGCCGCCGACCGAGCGCACCACGACCGCGTCCGGGCCGTCGATCAGCTCGTCGTGGCTGATCCCGCCCTTGGTGGTGTGGAAGATCTTGCCGCGCTCGAGCTTGACCGAGTGCCGCCGGCCCTTGGTATCGGAAAGCGTGATCCACTCACCCGGCTGCAACGGCCCCTGGTGCACGCCGGAGTAGGCAGCGTCGGGAAAGGGATGTGTCTGTGATTCGGACATAGATGGCGAAGCTTATTGGTTGCGGAAGGCCCGTTCGACATCGGAGGTCGCCAGGACGCCGTACACGTCGCCGTGCGCGTCCAGGACCAGGTACTCCGAGGCGGGATTCGAGCGCAGCGAACCGAGGATCTCCTCGCCGGTGTCGTTCACGCCGAGGATGTGGCCGGCGCCGATCCGGGTCGACACCTCGCTGACCGTCGTCCAGGGCAACTGGTTCGGCGCGATCGACGCGACGGCCTGTTCGTTGACCAGGGCATGCGGTTTGCCCGCGCCGTCCAGCACCACCACCGCGCCGGCCTGGGCCACGCCCGCGAGCCGGATGGCCTCCGAGATCGGCGTACCGGCGTGTACGGCGATCGCGCGGCGGGCGAGCGTACGGACCTGGAGCGTGGGCAACTTGCGCCGTACGCGGGCCTGCAGCAACGACTGGGTCGAGCCCATCCACAGGAAGAACCCGACGGCGCCGGCGATGACGAAGTCGAAGATGCCGGGCGTCCGGTCGAACACCACCTCGGCGAGCACGGGCAGCGCGATCACGGTGAGGGCGAGCACCCGGCCACACCAGGCCGCGACGACCGTGCCGGTGTGCATGTTGCCGGTGGCCTTCCACACGATCGCGCGCAGCACCCAGCCGCCGTCGAGCGGAAGGCCCGGCAGCAGGTTGGTGACGCCGACGATGAGGTTCGCGACGGCCAGCTCGTACAGCGCGACCTCCGCGACGCCCTGCTCCATCGATCGCGCCCCGAGCAGGGACAGCCCGCCGACCAGCAGCGACGCGACCGGGCCGACCACCGAGATCGCGAACTCCTCGAACGGCGACTTACGCTCACCCTCGATATGCGTGCCCGCGGCGAAGAAGCCGAGGTTGATCTCGGTCACCGGGATCTTGAAGCGCAACGCGACCAGGGCGTGCGCCAGTTCGTGCAGCAGGATCGACAGCGTGAACGCGACCACGAACGCGAAGGCAGCGACATAACGCGCCCCGGAGCCCAGGTACGGGAACTGACGGCCGATGATGCCGGAGAATCCGAAAGCGAGCAGGAACGCGATCGGCAGCCAGGTCACCCGCATCGTCAGGCGGATGCCGCGCACACGGCCCAGCACCCAGGTACCCGGCGGGGTGGCGGTCGGCTGACTGGGCGGCGAGGGTTCACGCGAGCTGGACATCGGGGCAAACCTACTGTGCCGGTGGTCGCCGATGGTGACGGACTCCTACACCGGCACCTGCAAATGTGCGACGTATCCCTGCTGCACGCTTCCGGTAACGGTCGCGAGCTGCCGTACGCCGTCGTCCTCGCCGAACACATTGTCGTCGGCAAGGCCGGTCCGCTCCATGTTTCGGGAGCTCCCGTCGTACCCATCGGTGGCGTAAACCGCCAGGCACGGCTCTTCCGGGAGAGCCAGCTGGGAGGTCGAGCGGATCCTCCCGGCGGCCGTGGCTTCGTTGAGGCTCGCGTAGATCTCGAAGTGGATGTGCGGCCATCTTCCGGAGTAGGCGCCGGGGAACACCGTGGTGAAGGTGACCCTGCCGTCGGCATCACTGGCTTGTACGCCGCGCAGGTAGTTCTCGTTCTGGATGTCGTTGGAGTAGAGGGAGTACCGGCCTTCGGCGTCGCAGTGCCACAGGTAGACCGCCGCGCCGGCTAAAGGTCCACATGAGCCTCTGGCATCCCTGAGGGTCAACTCGACCTTTAGGGGAACTCCAGTGGCCGCTCCGGACGCGCTGCCGAAACTCTTGGTGAGGTCACTGCGGACGATGCCCGACTCGGTCAGCACGTTCGGCCCGTTCGAGCCGTCGCCCGGATAAGGGCCGACCGTCTCCTGCGGGATCTCCTCGCAGCTCGCCGGCACCGTGGGATCGATCGGGCTGTCAGCTGTGGACGTAGCGGGGTTCTCGTCCGCTGAACAGCCGACGAGGGCAGCCAGGCCAGCGCCGGCAAAGAGGCGCAGCGCGTTGCGGCGCCGCATCAACGTGCCGAGGTCGTAGACCAGGCCGCGGTCGTGTTCGTGGGTCATTCGCTCGGCTCCTTAGGATTGCTTCACCCCATCCTTGAACGCCGCCCCGATGGTTCGCCGAAAGCGGACGGTGACCGGGCTGGCAGCTTCCTGGGAGTTGTCTGGCAGCGCCTGGCCGTGCCGGATTCAGAATGTGTCGGTGGGCTCCCCTAGCCTTGCGGCATGAGCGTGACAGCAGCTGTCGACGAGCACGGCCACCCGCGCGGGGCGTTGTCGCCTTCGCGTGCGGCGGATTTCATGAGCTGCCCGCTCAAATACCGCTTCCGGGTGGTCGACCGCCTGCCGGAGAAGCCGTCTTCCGCGGCCGTCCGGGGCACGGTCGTGCATTCCGTGCTCGAGCGGCTGTACGACCTGCCCCGCGGTGAGCGCACGCTGGAGCACGCGATCGAGATGGTCGAACCGCAATGGAAAGAGCTGCTCGCGGCCGAGCCGGAGGTCGCCGAGCTGTTCGCCGAGGACACCGACGGCGAGCAGTTGGCCGGCTGGCTCACCGGCGCCCACCAGCTCCTCGGCAAGTACTTCACCCTCGAGGATCCGAACCTGCTCGAGCCCGCCGAGCGCGAGCTGTACGTCGAGGCGGAGCTGGCCTCCGGCCTCACCCTCAGGGGGTACGTCGACCGTCTGGACGTCGCGCCGACCGGTGAGATCCGGGTGGTCGACTACAAGACGGGCCGCTCCCCCTCGGAGTTCTTCGAGGCCAAGGCCTTGTTCCAGATGAAGTTCTACGCGCTCGTGCTCTGGCGACTGCGCGGCGTGGTTCCGGCGATGCTGCAGCTGGTCTATCTCGGCAACGGCGAGATCGTGCGCTACGTGCCCGACGAGGCGGACCTGCTCGCCTGCGAACGCAAGGTCTCGGCGTTGTGGGAGGCCATCACGCGCGCGCTGGAATCAGGCGACTGGCGGCCGAACAAAGGCCCGCTGTGCGAGTGGTGCGATCACAAGGCGCTGTGCCCGGCCTGGGGTGGTACTCCCCCGCCATTGCCGAACCGCTCCGTCGCGGAGGTGGTCGAGCAGTCCGCGGGCGTCGACCTCGTCGGCGTCGACGGATAAGCCGAACCGCGGGATCAACGTGCCGGGCTGAGGAACTCCGAAGCGCCGCGCAGCCTGGTCTTCAGAACCGCTTGCGTAGCGGTGCTGTCGAGCCGTACGTCGAGCGGCCCGCGGATACCGGAACCAGCGCGAGTCCCAGACCGTAGCTTCGCCGGATCCAGCCCCAGCCGCTGAGCGATCAGCCGGCCCAGGCTGTACCGGTCGATCGCCTCGGCCCCACCAACGTGGTGAATACCCGAGCGATCCGACTCGGCCAGTTCGAGCAAGGCTGCCGCGAGGTCGTCGACCGCAACCGCGCAGCGGATGTCGTCCGCGAAGAGCACGCCGTCCCCACCCGTGGCCAGGTGCCGGACCAGCTCGTCCGTGGTCGAACCCGGCCCGATGATCAACGACGTCCGCGCGATGACAGCGCTTGGATCGATGGCGCGTACGGCGGTCTCGGCCGCCGCCTTCGCCGCGCCGTACGGGCTGATCGGATCCGGCACGGCTGTCTCGTCGTAGTGCACGTCCTGCCCGGAGAACAGCGCATCACTCGACACCTGCACAAGGCGTGCGCCGTACCGGGCTGCGGCAAGCGCGACATGGGCCGCGCCATCGGCCGTGGTCCGCCAGTCGCTTTGACGGAAGGCCGTATTGATGATCACGTCGGGCCGTACGGAGGCGACCACCTCGTCGACGGCCTGCCGGTCGCACAGGTCCAGCTGGTGCCAGCCGTCGCGTCCGGCGCCGCTGAAGTACGTGCCGCTGACGTCATGCCCCTGTGCGGTGGCGGTGGTGACGAGCTGGTTGCCGAGGAAGCCGGTGCCACCGGCGACGAGAATGCGCACGCCCGCACGGTACCCGGCTGGGTGGGTACGGACCGGCGGCCGGATAGCGTTCGGCTCATGACTGGCACGGTTGATCTGGTCGGGGCCGCGGTACGTACCGAGTCCGTCGGCAAGAGTTATGGCACTGAGGCCACCCGCATCGACGCGCTGGCCGAGCTGACGGTGGAGTTCGGCCGTGGCCGGTTCACCGCGATCATGGGGCCGTCCGGCTCGGGTAAGTCGACGCTGCTGCACTGCCTGGCAGGCCTCGATCGACCGTCGACGGGTCGGGTGCTGCTCGGGGACGTTGATGTCACCGCCCTCGACGACACCACCTTGACGCGGTTGCGCCGGGACAAAGTCGGTTTCGTCTTCCAGGCGTTCAACCTGGTTCCGACGCTGACCGCGCTGGAGAACATCACCCTGCCACTCGATCTGGCCGGCCGGAAACCCGACCAGGCCTGGCTCGACACCGTCGTGAGCACCTTGGCGCTCGGCGACCGGCTCACCCATCGCCCGTCGGAGTTGTCCGGCGGTCAGCAGCAACGGGTGGCCTGCGCGCGGGCGCTGGTCTCCCGGCCGGAGGTGGTGTTCGCGGACGAGCCGACCGGCAACCTCGACTCCCGCTCGTCGGCCGACATCCTCGGCTTCCTGCACCAGTCGGTGCGTGAGTTCGGCCAGACCGTCGTGATGGTGACGCATGACCCGACCGCCGCGGCGTACGCCGACCGGGTGCTGTTCCTGGCCGACGGACGGCTGCGCGCGGAACTGCTCGACCCCACGGCCGACGCCGTCCTCGACCAGATGAAGCAGCTCGACTGATGTTCAAGCTGGGACTGCGCACGGTGCTCAGCCACCGGCTGCGATTCGCTCTGAGCCTGACCGCGGTGGTGCTCGGCGTCGCGTTCGTGGCCGGTTCGCTGATCTTCGCCGACACCTTTTCCACCGCGATCCGGCGCAACTTCGCCGCGACCACCGCCGATGTCGTCGTGACGCCGGTCTCCGGGCTGGGCGGCAGCGCGGCGAACCTCGGCGACAACAACGCCAAACCGCCCACGCTGACCGCCGACCTGGCGACGCAGATCCAGAATCTGCCCGGTGTCGCCGCGACGGACCCGAGCCTGCTGCTCGGTGGCCTCCAGCTGCTGGACAAGGCCGGCAAGCCGATCGACACGTACGGCGTACCGACGTTTGGCGCGAGCTGGCCCCGCTACGCCGAGACCGCGACCTTTCAGCTGGTGAGCGGAGCTCCGCCGTGGGGCAACCAGCAGATCGCACTGGACAGCCGAACGGCGAAACGAACCGGCTACGAGGTCGGTGACCAGGTCCGGGTGGTCACGCCGACCGGCACGATCACCGCCCGGATCAGCGGCACGATCACCCCCGGCACGTCCGGGCTGGCGGCCGGGGCGCCGCTGATCGCGTTCGACGGCGCCTCTGCGCAATTGCTGCTGCTCGGTGAACAGGGCTGGACCTCGATCGGCGTCGCGCTGAAACCGGACCAGGACCGGGATGCCGTGATCCAGCGGATCCGCGAGCTGGGCGGTCCCGGCGTACACGTCCGGACCGGCGCCCAGGTCACCGAGGACAGCGAGACCGCCCTCGATCAGGCGTTCGGCGGCATGAGCGCCGTCCTGCTGCTGTTCGCCGCGATCGCCTTGTTCGTCAGCAGCTTCCTGATCGTCAACACGTTCTCGATGCTGGTCGCTCAGCGCTCGCGCGAGCTGGCGCTGCTTCGCGCGATCGGTGCCTCGCGGCGCCAAGTGACCCGTACGGTGCTGGCCGAAGCGATCGTGATCGGGCTGATCGGCTCGACGCTTGGCCTGCTGTTCGGTGCGGGCGTGGCCGGAGTCCTGCAGGCCACCTTCGCCGAACTGGACCTCGACGTACCGACCGGCAGCCTGCAGATCGGCCCGGGCACGATCATCACCAGCTACGTCGTCGGTATCGGCGTCACCTGTGCCGCCGCATGGCCCGCTGCGCGCCGGGCCGGCCGGATGTCCCCGGTCGCCGCGATGCGCCAGGAGATCGCCCTGCCGCCCAAGGCGGCCCGCACCCGCGTGGTGTTCGGCCTGCTGCTGATCGGCATGGCCGCGGTGTCGTACACGTCGACCATCGCCGCACGCGGACTGCCCGCCGCGGTTCTGATCGGCCTCGGCGGCGCGATGGGCCTGACCGGCGTCGTACTGGCCGGACCGCTGATCGGCCGGTACGCCGTCCAGCTGCTGACGTTGCCGTTCGGGCGCAGCACCCCGGCGCTGCTCGGCGCCCGCAACGCGCAGCGCAACCCGCGCCGGACCGCGGCGACCGCCTCGGCGCTGATGATCTCGCTGGCCCTGGTCAGTGGCCTCGGCGTACTCGCGGCGTCGGCGGAGGCATCCGTCGACCAAGGGGTGCGGGAAGCGATCGGGACCTCGGATGTGCTGGTCTCCGGCGATGAGGGCGCGCCGATGAGCGGCAAGGTGGCCGGCATCGTCGCGGCCGTCGACGGTGTTGCCGGCGTCGGCCGGGCCCGCGCCATGACCGGTCAGGTGGACGGACAGCAGATACGGGTCACCGGCGTCGATCCGGCTGTACTCAACGGACCGATCGTCACCAAGGTGGAGCAGGGCTCGCTCGATGGGTTGGCCGGCGGGTCGGTCGTGGTGACCCGCCCGCTGGCGCGCCAGTTCAGCCTCACTCCGGGCAAGACGATCACCGTGGTGACCGAGAGCGGCCGCCACAATCTCAAAGTGGCCACCGTCATCGCGGCCAACCGCCAGCTCAATGGCGTGGTCGTTTCGCTCGACACCTTCGGCCGGATCGGCGGCGCCGGCACCGACTCGGTGCTGTACGTCGACCTGGACGAAGGCGTGACGATGGAACAGGTCCAGCAGCCGTTGCTCCAGGCACTCGCGGATTATCCGAGCGTGCAGGTCCGGGATCAGGTCGCGTACGCCGAGGCCGAGCGCGGGCCGATCGACCTGATGCGCAACGTGGTACTGATGCTGCTCGCGCTGGCCATTCTGATCGCGGTGCTCGGCATCGTGAACACGCTGGCCCTCAGCGTGGTCGAGCGCACCCGCGAGATCGGCCTGCTGCGGGCGGTCGGCATGGAACGCGGCCAGCTTCGCCGGATGGTGCAGATCGAGTCGGTGACGATCGCGCTGCTGGGCGCGTTGCTCGGTGCGGGTCTCGGTGTGTTGTTCGGCTCGGCGATCCAGACGGTGATGTCCGAAGACGGGATGGCGGTCCGGGACATTCCCGAGTTGCAGATCCTCGCGTCGGTGCTGATCGCGGCGGTTGTTGGTGTGCTCGCGGCGGCCTGGCCGGCCCGGCGCGCGGCCCGGCTCGACGTCCTGCGGGCGATCGGCACCGAATAGCGCCCTTTTTGGGACCGTGCGCGGGTAGCCTGCCGGTGTGCCGGGCAGCGTGCAGTCGATCGAGCGGGCCGCGGCTGTGCTGCGGCTACTGGCGGTCGCGCCGGACGGACTGGGCGTGGTCGATCTTGGCAACGCTCTGGGCCTGGCGAAGGCGACCGTGCACGGCATCGTCCGCACCCTCGAACAGGTCGGCTTCGTCACCCAGGACCACGCCGGCGGCCGCTATCACCTGAGCACCGCGCTGGCCCGCCTCGGCGACAGCTATCTCGACGTGAACGAGTTGCGCGGCCGCGCGATCAACTGGGCCGACTCGCTGGCGTCCCGTAGCGGCGAGGTGGTCCGGGTCGGCCGGCTCATCTCCGGCAAGGTGACCGTCGTGCACCACGTCTTCCGCCCCGACGACAGCGACCAGGACCTCGACGTCGGTACGACGCTGCCAGCGCACGCCTGCGCTCTCGGCAAGGCTGTGCTGGCCTACGACACCACCGGCGCGGCTCGTCCCCGCAAGCTGGAAGCCTTCACCACCCGCACCATCGTGGATCCGGCCAAGCTGGCGGAAGCGCTCGCGGCCGTCCGGTCGTCCGGTTGGGCCGGGGAGTTCGAGGAACACACGATCGAGCTCGCCGGAATCGCTGCGCCGATCCGTGGTCTGGGTGGACTGGTGGTCGGATCGGTAGGCCTGACCGGCCGGATCGAGCGGATCTGCGACAGCCGGGGCCGGTTCCGCCCGGACCTGGTCACGATGGTGCGATCCACCGCGGAGGCCATCGGCCGCGACGTACAGGCGGTGCCCTGATGGCCGAGCAGTACGTTGTCGCCATCGACCAGGGCACGACCTCGACCCGGTGCATCCTGTTCGACCGGCGCGGGCGGCTCGTGTCGGTGGCGCAGCGCGAACACCGGCAGTACTTCCCCAAGCCCGGCTGGGTCGAACACGACGCTGCCGAGATCTGGCGCAACGTCACCCGGGTGGTACCGGCCGCCATCCGGCAGATCGGCGCGACCGCGGAGCAGATCGTCGCGATCGGTATCACCAACCAGCGCGAGACCAGCCTGTTGTGGGATCGCCGGACCGGCCAGCCGATCGGCCATGCCGTCGTCTGGCAGGACACCCGAACCGATCGGCTGGTCGCCTCGCTGGCGGAAGACGGCGGCGCGGACCGGTTCGTCGATCGATGTGGCCTGCCGCTCACGACGTACTTCTCGGCACCTCGCCTGCGGTGGATGCTCGACCACACGCCGGGGCTTCGGGCCCGGGCCGAACGTGGCGAGGTGCTCTTCGGCACGATGGAGAGCTGGCTGATCTGGAACCTCACTGGCGGCCCAGCGGGAGGCCTGCACGCCACCGACGTGACCAACGCCAGCCGGACGATGCTGATGAACATCGAGACCCTCGAGTGGGACGACGTACTGCTCGACGCGTTCGGCGTACCGCGCGAGGTGCTGCCGGAGATCCGCCCGTCGTCCGGCGTCTTCGGTACGGCGACCGAGGTGCTGCCCGGCGTACGGATCGGCGCCGCGCTCGGGGACCAGCAGGCCGCGCTGTTCGGGCAGACCTGTTTCAGTCCGGGTGAGGCCAAGTGCACCTATGGCACCGGGTCGTTCCTGCTGTTGCACACCGGCAAGGAGATCGTCCGGTCCACCCACGGCATGCTCACCACCGTCGCCTACCAGATCGGCACCGAGCCCGCGGCGTACGCGCTGGAAGGCTCGATGGCCGTCACCGGATCACTCGTGCAGTGGTTTCGCGACGGCCTCGGGCTGATCCACACCGCCGCCGAGATCGAGACCCTGGCCCGGACCGTCCAGGACAACGGCGGCGCCTACATCGTGCCGGCCTTCTCCGGGTTGTTCGCGCCGCACTGGCGAAGCGAGGCGCGCGGAGTGATCGCCGGGCTGACGTCGTACATCACCAAGGGGCACCTGGCCCGGGCTGTTCTGGAGGCGACCGGCTTTCAGACGTTGGAGGTGGTCGAGGCGATGAACGCGGACTCGGGCATCGCCCTCACCTCGCTCAAGGTCGACGGCGGTATGACCGCGAACAACCTGCTGATGCAGTTCCTGGCGGATCTGCTCGACGTGCCGGTGGTCCGCCCGATGGTGTCCGAGACCGTTTCGCTGGGTGGTGCCTACGCCGCGGGTCTGGCCGTCGGGTACTGGCCGGACCTCGAAGGCCTGCGCAGCAACTGGCACCGCGCCGGCCAGTGGATCCCGCACATGGACCCGGAACGGCGAGCCAGCGAGTACGCGAACTGGCAGGCCGCGGTCCAACGCACCTTCGGCTGGATCCGCAACTAGCCGTCTTGGGAGAAGGCGCTGGCGGCGCCGAACCAGGCGTCCAGCAGCTCGTCGTCCTCGGCCACGCCGCCGCTGGGTCGTTCGAGCAGGCGCAGCAGCACGACCAGCCGCCGCGCGATATCCGCCGTCATGCCCACCCCCTCACACCCGGTCTATCGCAATCCAGACCCAATACGTTTCACAACGGCGCCCGCCGCAACGGAACCGCAACCCCGGACGGCCCGTTGGTTGCCAACGGCAACACCGACTGCGGCCGGAAGCGCCGCGTCCGGAGAACCCCTGGGCACAGGATTCTCCGGACGTGGAAACGGCTCAGGCCGGGGAGACGATGTCCGGGGCCTCGAGGCGCACCTTGTCGGCGGACTCGTCGTCGGGCTGATCCTGCGAGGCTCGCTCGGACTCGACCCGGCGCAGGTAGAAGCTGATCTCCCGGTTGATCTCGTCGTCGGACCAGCCGAGCACGGGCGCCATCAACCGCGCCGCGGCTTCCGCTGCCTCGACGCCACGGTCCCAGGCCTCGATCGAGATCCGGGTCCGCCGGGCCAGTACGTCGTCCAGGTGCCGCGCGCCCTCGTGGGTCGCGCCGTACACCACCTCGGCCTTGAGGTAGTCCTGCGTACCGGGCAGTTGCTCGCCCAGCGACGGGTCCTCCATGACCAGTGCGAGCACCTCGTCGATCAGGGCGCCGTACCGGTTGAGCAGGTGCTCGATCCGGGCCACGTGCAGGCCGGACTGCTCCGCAATCAGCTTCCGCTGGTTCCACTTGGCGTGGTAACCGTCGGCGCCGACCAGCGGAATGTTCTTGGTGGTGCACTTCGGCACCCGGCCGTCGAGCGCGTTCGCGACCGCGTCGATCGCGTCCTTGGCCATCACCCGGTACGTCGTGTACTTGCCGCCGGCAACAACCACCAGACCCGGCGCGGCGTGGGCGACAACGTGCTCGCGGGACAACTTCGACGTACTCTCCGACTCGCCCGCCAGCAGCGGCCGCAGTCCGGCGTACACCCCCTCGACGTCCTCGCGGGTCAGCGGCGTGTTCAGTACGGCGTTGACGTGGTCCAGCAGGTAGTCGATGTCCTTGCTGGTCGCGGCCGGGTGGGCCTTGTCCAGGTTCCAGTCGGTGTCGGTGGTACCGATCAGCCAGTGCCGGCCCCACGGAATCACGAACAGCACGGACTTCTCGGTGCGCAGGATCATGCCGCTGGTGGACTGGATCCGGTCCTTCGGCACGACCAGGTGAATGCCCTTGCTGGCGCGCACGTGGTACTGGCCGCGCTCGCCGACCATCGCCTGGGTGTCGTCGGTCCACACGCCGGTCGCGTTCACGATCTGCTTCGCGCGCACCTCGAACTCGCGGCCGGTCTCCAGGTCCTTGGCCTGGACCCCGGTGACCCGCTCGCCCTGGCGCAGGAACCCGGTCACCTTCACCCGGTTCGCCACGTGCGCGCCGTACGACGCGGCCGTGCGGGCCAGTTCCATCGTGTGGCGGGCGTCGTCGACCTGGGCGTCGTAGTACTGCAAGGCGCCGACCAGGGCCGACTTCTTCAGGCTCGGCACCAGCCGCATCGCGCCGCGCCGGGTGAGGTGCTTGTGCAGCGGCAGGCCCGCGCCGAGGCCGGAGCTGACCGCCATCGCGTCGTACAGCGCGACACCGGCGCCGGCGTAGAAGCGCTCCCACCAGCGGTGCTGCAGCGGGTAGAGGAACGGCACCGGCTTGACCAGATGGGGTGCGAGGCGTTGCAGCAGCAGACCGCGCTCCTGCAACGCCTCGTGCACCAGCCGGAAGTCGAGCATCTCCAGGTAACGCAGCCCGCCGTGCACCAGCTTGCTGGACCGGCTGGAGGTACCGCTGGCAAAATCGCGGGCCTCCAGCAGACCGGTGGTCAGACCCCGGGTCGCGGCGTCGAGGGCCGAGCCCGTGCCGACCACTCCCCCGCCGATCACCAGAACGTCCAACTCGCGGCCATCGGCCATCGCGTCGATGGCCTCCGCACGTGCTTGTGGTGACAGAGCCACTGCGCCCACTGTGATGTTCCTTTCCGAACTCGCTACTCGTCTGATCGTCGGGTGAGGGCGGTTACTCGACGTCTACCCAATCGAGGGTGCGCTGGACGGCCTTCTGCCAACCCGCATACCCCTTCTCACGCTGCTCATCGTTCCACTGCGGCTCCCAGCGCTTGTCCTCGTTCCAGTTCTGCCGCAGCTCATCCGTACTGTTCCAGAAACCGACGCCCAGACCGGCCGCATACGCCGCGCCGAGCGCCGTGGTCTCCGCGACGACCGGCTTGCTGACCGGTACGCCGAGAATGTCGGCCTGCATCTGCATGCACAGCTCGTTCGCCGTCACGCCACCGTCGACCTTGAGCACGTCCAGCTTCACGCCGGAGTCCTTCTCCATCGCGTCGGCCACGTCCTTGCTCTGGTAACAGATCGCTTCCAGGGTCGCACGCGCCAGGTGGGCATTGGTGTTGAAGCGCGACAAGCCGACGATCGCGCCGCGGGCGTCGGACCGCCAGTACGGCGCGAACAGACCCGAGAACGCCGGTACGAAGTACACGCCGCCGTTGTCCGCGACCTGGCGGGCCAGGGTCTCGGTCTCGCTCGCGCCCGAGATGATGCCGAGCTGGTCGCGCAGCCACTGCACGGCCGAGCCGGTGACGGCGATCGAGCCCTCCAGCGCGTAGACCGGCGCGTCATCGCCGAACTTGTAGGCCATCGTGGTGAGCAGACCGGCCTTCGAGCGAACCAGCTCGGTACCGGTGTTGAGCAGCATGAAGTTGCCCGTGCCGTAGGTGTTCTTGGCCTCGCCGGGATTGAAGCAGACCTGTCCCACCGTGGCGGCCTGCTGGTCGCCGAGGTCACCGGTCAGCGGCACCTGCCCACCGAGCGGGCCGGTGGTCAGCGTCTCGCCGTAGGTGTTGGGGTCCGACGACGGGCGGATCTCCGGCAGCATCTGGCGCGGGATGTTGAAGAACGAGATCAGCTCGTCGTCCCAGTCCAGCGTTTCCAGGTTCATCAGCATGGTCCGGCTGGCATTGGTCACGTCGGTGACATGCGAGCCGCCGTCCGTACCACCGGTGAGGTTCCACAGCAGCCAGGTGTCGGTGTTGCCGAAGATGGCGTCACCGGCCTCGGCGGCCTCCCGCACCCCGTCGACGTTTTCCAGGATCCACTGCACTTTGCCGGCCGAGAAGTACGTCGCCGGCGGCAGGCCCGCCTTCTGCCGGATGATGTCGCCCTTGCCCTCGCGCTCCAGCGCTGAGGCGATCCGGTCCGTACGGGTGTCCTGCCACACGATCGCGTTGTAGTACGGCCGGCCGGTCTTACGGTTCCAGACCACGGCCGTCTCGCGCTGGTTGGTGATACCGAGCGCCGCCAGGTCGCTCGCGTGCAGGCCGTTCTTGTTCAGCGCGGTCCGGATGACCGAGCTGGTGCGCTCCCAGATCTCCACCGGGTTGTGCTCGACCCAGCCCGCCTGCGGCAGGATCTGCTGGTGCTCGAGCTGGTGCTTGCCCACCTCGTTACCGGAGTGGTCGAAGATCATGAACCGGGTGCTGGTGGTGCCCTGGTCGACGGCGCCGACGAAGTCAGCCATGTGTGCTGGTCCTTTCTGAAGTACCGGTGGTCATACCGCGCTGTCCTCGGGAATCCGGCCGGGCTCTTCCGCGTCGTCCGCGATCGGCAGGTTCCGCCCGACCAGCAAGTCGTACAGGAAGGCACCGACAAGCGCGCCGAGGATCGGGGCCACGATCGGTACCCAGAAATACAGGTCACCGAACTGATCCTTGAAGGCCCCTTCGTACCCCGTGAAGAACGACGCGAGCCGCGGCCCGAAGTCACGCGCCGGGTTGATCGCGTAGCCGGCGTTCGTACCCCAGGCCATGCCGATCGCGACGACCAGCAGGCCGACGAGGAACGGCGCCAGGTTGGCCGCCGGCGAGGTGTTGCGCAGATCCGTGATCGCCAAGATGACGAACATCAGGATCGCCGTACCGATGATCTGGTCCCGGAAGCCGCCCCACATGTCGACACCGAGATCCATGCTGCCGTTACCGGGCAGGGTGGAGAACACGCCCTGGGTCTTGATGGTCAGGCCCGGGTCGGCCTTGTGCAGCGCCTCGGTGTAGTTCCAGCGAACCACGAGCGCCGCCATGAACGCGCCGAGCAGCTGGGCCGCCGAGTACGGCAGCACCTTCTTCCAGGAGAACCCGCGGAACGCCGCCAAGGCGATCGTCACCGCCGGGTTCAGGTGTGCGCCGGTCATCCGCCCGGCGGTGTAGATGCCGAGCGTGACGCCCAGACCCCACGCCCACGCGATCGAGTCGTGATCCCCGATCCCCGCGGCGGCGACCTGCGCCACCACACCACAGCCGAACAGAATCAGGATGAAAGTTCCCGCGAACTCAGCGGAACACTCCCCCAGCAGTGTCTTCGCCTTGACCGCTTCGGTCGTTGCCATGAACTGGTCTCCCTTCCACGTGCTCACCTCTGCACAGTCACGTCCTGAGGGCCGTGAGACCACGGCTGCGCAAAACCTAAGCCGCCCCCGCCACCCCCACAATCCACCCCGTTCGACATTGTCGAACTCCCCCGGCCGACCACCCCAGCCGGCACCCGCCCCGTTGTGCGGGTGACGCCATATCCGGCCGGCCGCCGTACCGCCGGTGGACTCGGCGTGGCGGTGCTCGCGGCGGGTCTGATCGCCGGTGCTCTCACCGCACTGCCGAACGACGAGGCACCGGTCGCCGGCGCGCCCTTCGTGACCCGCACGGTCATCTCGGCCGAAGAGAACGTCATCCATTACGGTGACCGCGACATCCAGCTGGGCAACAACTTCCAGGACGTCGCCGCGGGTGTCTTCGCCACCACCCGACACAATCCGAGCGGTCATCTCGTCGTCAGCCCTGACTTCGGCAGCGACAAGCCTCGGTTCGACGGCTGGCACACCGATCTCTCACCGGACGGCCGCCATCTGTACACCGAGAGCGGCGATATCCCGCGGGTCTACGCGGCCGGCTCCACCACGCCGCTGCCGCTGGCGCACGCCGATCACCCGCTGATCGTGATCAGCCAGTGGCTCGACAACGACCGGTTCGTCGCGGTGGGCATTCGTGACAGCGAACTCAAGCCCGTCATGCAGCCGATCGACCTGGTGATCTGCTCGATCTCAACCCTCAAATGCGAGGTCACCCTGCCGAAGGTCCAGCCCTACCCGAAAACCGATGCCGAGACCGGTTTCCGGCTCCCCACCGGCAAGCGGATGAGCTGACAACCCGCCGACGACGACGGCCCGCGGACGATTGTCCGCGGGCCGTTGTCGTTGTCGTTGTCGTTGTCAGGTTACGTCGACGGGCTTTTCGCCGGGCTGGTTCTCGGGGAAGTGACACGCGGCCTGATGGCCCGGGGCAAGCTGCAGCAGCGGCGGCTCGACCGTTTTGCAGATGTCCTGCGCCTTCCAGCAGCGGGTGTGGAACCGGCACGCGGGCGGCGGGTTGATCGGGCTCGGCACGTCGCCGGTGAGGCGGATGCGCTCCCGCTTGGCCTTGCGCTTGGTGTCCGGGATCGGTACGGCGGACAGCAGCGCCAGGGTGTACGGATGCATGGGCTTCTCGTACAGCGAGACCCGGTCGGCGATCTCCACGATCTTGCCCAGGTACATCACCGCCACCCGGTCCGACACGTGCCGGACCACCGACAGGTCGTGCGCGATCATCACGTAGGTCAGATCGAACTCGTTCTGCAGGTCCTCCAGCAGGTTCACCACCTGCGCCTGGATCGACACGTCCAGCGCCGATACCGGCTCGTCGGCCACGATCAGCTTCGGCCGGAGCGCCAACGTGCGGGCGATACCGATGCGCTGCCGCTGACCACCCGAGAACTCATGCGGATAGCGGTTGTAGTGTTCCGGACTCAGACCGACCAGCTCGAGCAGTTCCTGGACGGCCTTCTTCGTACCGCCCTCGGTCTTCACGTTCTGCAGCCGGTACGGTGCGCCGACGATCTTGCCGACGGTGTGCCGCGGATTCAGCGAACCGTACGGGTCCTGGAAGATCATCTGGATGTCGCGGCGCAGCGGGCGCATCTTGCCGTCGGACAGGTGCGAGATGTCCCGGCCGTCGAACACGATCTTGCCGGCCGTCGGCTCCAGCAGGCGGGTGAGCAACCTGCCGGTGGTCGTCTTACCGCAGCCGGACTCTCCCACCAGTGACAGCGTCTCGCCCTTGGCCACGCTGAAGTCGAGTCCGTCAACGGCCTGGACGGCGCCGGTCTGGCGCTGCAGCAGGCCCTTGCGGATCGGGAAGTGCTTGACCAGTCCGCTGACCGTCAGCAGGTCTTCGCGATCCTGCGTGGGCGCCGGGGCCGGTTCGGTGTTGGCAGTCGTCACAGTGGCTCCGTCGCTCACAACTTCGGCAGGATGTCGGTTTCCCAGATCTGCTGGCGTTGCTCGGAGCTCAGGTGGCACGCCACCTTGTGCCCGGCGCCGATGTCCAGCAGTTCGGGTCGGTCCGTCTCGCTCGCGCCGCCATTCAGCTCGGAATAGTTGCAGCGCGGGTTGAACGCGCAACCCGACGGCACGTTGATCAGGCTCGGCGGCGTGCCCTTGATCGGAATCAGCCGCTCGGTCCGCTCCCGGTCGATCCGCGGCATCGAACCGAGCAGACCCCAGGTGTAGGGATGCTGCGGCCGGTCGAAGATGTCCTCGGCCGTGCCGTACTCGATCGCGCGGCCGGCGTACATCACCTGGATGTCGTCGGCCAGCTCCGCCACCACGCCCAGGTCGTGGGTGATGATGATGACGGCCGAGTTGAACTCCTGCTGCAGGTCCCGGATCAGGTCCAGAATCTGCGCCTGTACGGTGACGTCGAGCGCCGTGGTCGGCTCGTCCGCGATCAGCAGCTCCGGGTCACACGACAGCGCCATCGCGATCATCGCGCGCTGCCGCATACCACCAGAGAACTGGTGCGGGTACGCGTCCACGCGCTTGTCGGGCTGCGGGATACCGACCCGGTCGAGCATCTCGATCGCGTGCTTGCGGGCGACCTGCTTGGTCACCTTGTTGTGCACCCGGTAGGCCTCGATGATCTGGTGGCCGACCGTGTAGTACGGGTGCATCGCCGACAGCGGGTCCTGGAAGATCATCGCCATTCGCTTACCGCGCAGCAGGCGGACCTCTTCCGGGCTGGCGCTGATCAGATCCATGCCGTCGAGCAGCACTTCACCGGTGATCTGGGCGGAACCGGCCTTGTGCAGGCCCATGATCGACAGGCTGGTGACACTCTTGCCGGAGCCGGACTCCCCCACGATGCCGAGGGTCTTGCCGCGCTCGAGCTGGAACGACAGCCCGTCGACCGACTTGACGATGCCGTCGTCGGTCTTGAAGTGGACCTTCAGGTCGCGAACATCGAGAAAGGCTGAGGATTCGCTCATGAGGCCCGCACTCTCGGGTCGACCACGGCGTACAGCAGGTCGACGATCAGGTTGGCGATGACGACGAAGCAGGCGGCCACCAAGGTGACACCCAGGATCTTCGGCAGGTCGTTGGCGATGATGGCGTCCACGGCGTACTTGCCCAGACCGTTCAGCGAGAAGGTCTTCTCGGTCAGCACGGCACCACCGAGCAGCAGACCGACGTCCAGACCGAAGATGGTCAAAATCGGCGTGAGCGCGGCTCGCAGTCCATGGCTCACCACCACCGTGCGTTCGGGCAGACCCTTGGCACGCGCGGTCCGGATGTAGTCCTCGTTCATCGTTTCGAGCATGCCGGCCCGCGTCATCCGGGCGTACTGCGCGGAGAACAGGAAGGCCAGCGTGATCCACGGCAGGGTCAGCGATTGCGCCCAGATGACCGGATTCTCGGTGAACGGCGTGAAACTGCCGCCGGGTTTGGTCCAGCCCAGCTGATAGCTGAAGAAGGCCAGCGAGATCAGTCCGGTGAAGAAGATCGGCAAAGACACGCCGGCCAGCGCCACAGTCATCGCCGCGCGGTCCCACAGGCTGCCGCGTCTCAGCGCGGACAGCACCCCGATCGCGACGCCGAACACGACCCAGATCACGGCGGCGCCGACGGCCAGCGACAAGGTCACCGGTATTCGATCCAGCAACTCGGGCCAGACCGCCTGCTTGGTGATGAAGGAGTACCCGACACAGGGCGCCGGGCAGCGCTCGATGCCGGCGCCGTAGTCGTAGTCCTTACCCACCACGATGCCCTGCGCCCAGTTCCAGTACTGGACCGCGATCGGATCGTAGAAGCCGAGCTTCTCCGCGGTGAGCTTGACGGTCTCCTCAGTGGCGGCACGACCGACGTACCGGGTCGCCATCGTCTCGGGGGTCGACCCCGCGATACGCGGCACCAGGTAGAAGATCGAGAACGTAATGACGCTGATGACGAAGAGCAGACCGACAGCGGCCAGCAACCGTCGCAAGATGTAAGTGACCACAATGGCTGGCGTCGGCGCCCGGCCCGGGGATCATCCCGGACCGGGCGCCGTGCACCTTCACCTGCCTAACGGATCGATGCGGTGGAAGGGTTTGCGAACTACTGCAGGCCCATGGCCATGAAGTCGTACTGGCCGAACGCCTCGTTGTAGAAGACGTTCGTAACGCCCTTACCGCGCAGCACCAGGCTCTTGGCGTAAACGCCCGGGTAGATCACGGCCTCTTCCATCACGCGCTTGTCGATCGCGCCCCAGGCCGCCTCGGCCTTGGCCTTGTCGGTCTCCGCGACGGCCTCATCCAGCATCTTGTCGACCTCAGGGATCCGCACGCTGATGTTGGAGGATCCACCGGTCTCGCGGATCACGCGGCTGTCAACGATCTGCGACAGGTAACCGAAACCGGAGTTCCAGTCCGCGCCCCAGCCGTTGGTGGCCAGGCCGATGTTGTTCTTGCGCATGAACGGCGGGTTGCCGGCGTACTGCGAGAAGTAGTCACCCGACGGGTAACCCTTCAGGGTCAGCTTGATACCGACACGCAGCAGCGACTGCTGGATCGACTCGGCGGCCGCCTTCTCCTTGACCCGGTCCGAACGGTAGACCATGTTCGCGGTGAAGCCGTTCGGCTGACCGCACGCGGCCAGGTGCTCCTTGGCCTTGGCGGTGTCACCCTTGCTGTCGTCGCCGTTCGGGTACAGGTCGAACTTCTGGTAGCCGGCGATCATCGGCGGCATGATCGTGGTGGCCATCTCGCCACCGGCGAACTCGCCGCCGTAAGCGGTCTGGTAACCGGTCTGATCGATCGCGTACATGACGGCCTTACGGCAGTCGATGTTGTCGAACGGCTTCACCTGCGGGTTGATCGAGGTGTACCAAAGCCGCGCGACGGTCGGGTTGTCCGAACGCTTCTTCAGCTCCGGGTCGCTCAGCACCTTGCCCTGCGCGGCCGACTGAACGCCGGTACCGGTCAGGTCGATGTGCAGGTCGCCCGAGATCAGCCGGTTGTCGAGGTCATTGCCCTCGACCTTGAGGCGAACGTCGTAACCGTCCGGCAGCGCCTTGCGGTTCGGGTCGGTCGCCGGGTCCCAGTTCGGGTTCCGCTTGAGCGTGTAGCCCTTGCCCTCTTCGACCTTGTCGAACATGTACGGGCCGGAGCTGACCACGTGCTCCTTGTACTTCGCGCCCGTGTCCTTGGCCGCCGGGACCGGAACGGTCTGCGGCAGCGCGGCCATGTAGTCGAATCCACCGAAGGCCTGCTTCAGGTGGAAGACGATGGTCTGGTCGTCCGGCGTGCTGATCGCCGAGTCGGTGTTGACGCCCTTGGACTTGTAGACACCCTTGTAGCCGGCCGGCAGGTTCAGGAACTGCTCGAAGTACGCCGGACCGTTCGGGAAGGTCTCCTTGTCGGTGGACCGCAGTACGGCGTACTTGACGTCCTTGGAGGTCACCGGAGTGCCGTCCTCGAACTTCACGCCCGCGCGCAGCTTGTAGGTCCAGGTCTTACCACCGTCGGACGGAACGCCCAGGCCCTCGGCGAGGTCACCGGTCAGTTCGTTGCCCTCGGCACCCGGTACGGGCTTGTACATGAGCAGGGCGCGGCCGTAGGTGCGCAGGAAGTTCCACGAGACGCCGTAGTACGTCTCACCCGGGTCGACCGTGTCGAGCTGGTCGGAGTGGGCGAACTTCATGATGCCCCCCTTCTTGTCAGAAGGGTTGAACACCTTGGTGAGCGCCGCGTTGAACTCCTCGGTCGCACCACCGCTTCCGTTGTTGTTCGTGTCCGTTCCGCCACCACAGGCCGAAAGGACCAGCGCGAGAGCTGCGCTGGCAGCCACCGCGAGTCTCAATCGCTTCTTCGTCATTGTGCGGGTACACCCCTTCTAGTAACGAGCTACAACAGCAGCAGTGCGTGCGAGCTACCGAGCTCGGGGATCGAGCGCATCACGCAGCCCGTCGCCGAACAGATTGAACGCCAGCACGGTGATGAAAATCGCCATGCCGGGCCAGAACATGAAGTGCGGCATCGTGTAGTACGCCACCGCGTCGGACAGCATGCCGCCCCAGGTCGCGGTCGGCGGCCGGACGCCGACACCGAGGAAGGACAGCGCCGCCTCGAACAAGATGTTGGTCGGGATCAGCAGCGTCGCGTAGACGAGGATCGGACCCATCAGGTTCGGCAGCAGTTCGGTGATCAGGATGTACGGCTTGCGCGCGCCGAGGCTGCGGGACGCGTCCACGAACTCGCGTTCGCGCAGGGACAGCGTCTGACCGCGAATGATCCGGCCGATATACGGCCAGTTGAAGAACCCGATCACGAACACCAGCACGGAGATGCGCAGCGTGTCACCGCCCAGCCCGAAGGCGTCGTCCGGAACCACGCCGGCCAGCGCGATCGCGAAGACCAGCAGCGGGAAGGCAAGGAAGACGTCCATCAAGCGGCTGATGAAAGCGTCCACCCAGCCGCCGAAGAACCCGGCGATGATGCCCATCGTCGTACCGATCACGACCGACAGCAGGGTCGCGAAGAACGCGATCAGCAGCGAGATCCGCGAGCCGTAAACCACCCGGCTGAAGATGTCACGGCCGTTCAGCGGCTCGATGCCCATCAGGTGCTCGCTGCTCATGCCGCCGAACTTGCCCAGCGGAGCGAGCGTGCCACCCTTGGTGTCGATCAAGTCCTGGTGGAACTCGTTCGGCGGCGAACCCAGCAGCTTCACGATCCACGGCGCGAACACGGCCATCAGGATCAGCAGCACCACCACGACCGCTCCAGCGATCGCGATCTTGTCCCGCTTCAGCCTGATCCAGGCGATCTGCCCGAGTGAGCGGCCCTCGATCTTGCCGACGCCCTTCAGGACGGCTTCGGGATCTGCCGCTGCCGCCCCGGGTTCGACCTCGAGTGGTGTGGTCACGCGATGGACACCCCTGCCTGTTCGTCATCGAACCTCGCCGATTGCTGCCGCCTTAACCTGCCGCCCCGACGATGCCCGCGTCAAACGCCGGAAGAGTGCGTTGCCCGATCGTGATACGCGGGAAATCTTCCTGGTATCGCTTCTCCATCAACCCCTCCACACAGCGTCGCACCCCCTTCACACACCGCAACAACGCCGCGCCCACCACCCCCGCCCAAACCCCCGAGAGGGCCCGACTGGCGACCCCCGCGCCGCCCACGACCGACGCCGAACAGGGAGCGGCCAACGGGCCCGAGCGGACATGGTCCTGGCCAACGGCCCCCGAAGACCGCGCGGGAGAGTGGCTGGCCACTCGGACGGTGGGTTACCACCTGGGATTCCGAGGTGGTAACCCACCATCCGAAGGGCCAGCCACTCCCAGAGGGCCGCTCCAACCCGCCATCCGGAGGCCAACCAGCACAGGTGTCGCTGAGGCCGCCATTCGAGGGACCAGCCACCGCTCAACCCGACAACTCGGCGGCTTCACATGGCCCGTGCCGGGGTTTTCGCACGGCTCGCGGTTTGTGGTGGGCCCGGTACCGGGTTTTCGCACGGCTAGCGGTTTGTGGTGGGCCCGCTGCCGAGTTGTTTGACCGCTACCCGGTTGCAGAGCCTGTTGCGTTTTGGGTGTG